>NZ_JBCIYT010000016.1:0-139556 GCF_050455485.1 Neorhizobium sp. BT27B
AGACTAAACGGAACGCCACGCAAATGCCTCGGCTATCGAACGCCGGCAGAGGTCTTTCGCAAGAAACTGCTCGCCCAGATGCGCTATGCCGGTTAGCTTGATCAGGCCCGCAAGTCGCACTTCAGCATGAATTCACACGGGCACATTCTATTTCCAAGTGCGACATGCCAGTAATTTCAATGGCTTCACTTTGGAGATTTTGGCATGTCCCGATGCTATACGCAGATCACCTCGCCGATCGTCGGCGCCTCCACCATCTGCTGACTGATGCCATAGCCGTCATTTCGAGGTTGAACCCGCCCTCGGCCATGGCGTGCGCTTGACCACCCGTTGCAGCAGCGAGCGCGATCGGCTTTTGTAAGGGACAAGATCGACATCGCTGACCAGCCGCGCGCCACCGTCACGGCGCTCCAGGGTAATCTTGCGGCTGTGGAATGCTTCCAGTTCTGGACGGTGGGCCACGCTGACGATCGTTGCCTTGGGCAGTTCCTCGGTAACGATCTCCATCATGCGGTCCTGGCTCTTTTCGTCGAGTGCGGCAGTCGCTTCATCCATGACGATAATGTCGGGATTGTGCAGCAGAAGCCGCGCGAATGTGAGCCGCTGCTTCTCGCCGCCGGACAATGTCTGATCCCACGGCGCATCGTCTTCGATCTTGTCCACGAGGTGACCCAAGCCCACTTTCTCAAGGGCGGCGGCGATATCTTCGAAACTCCAGACATCCGCCGACTGTGGATAGGATACCGCACGACGAAGTGTGCCGGTTGGAATGTATGGCTTTTGCGGCAGCATGAACAATCGGCTCTCGGGGTGGAAATTGACACTGCCACTGCCCCATGGCCACAGTCCTGCGATCGCCCGCACCAGCGTGCTCTTTCCCGAACCGGACTCGCCGGCAACGAGAACGCGTTCACCGGGCTCGATCTCGACATGCGTTTCCTTGACGACGGCAGTGCCATCGCCAAGCTTGACCGAGAGGTCACGCAGCGTGAGCATTGTTTCGCCCTCGGTGTTTCCGCGGGCAATGCGCCCAAGCGTGTCACTTTGTTCTGCCCGCTCAAGTCCGTCGAGTGACATCATCAAAGACGCGACGCGGCGGGCGCAAGCGTTCCAGTCCGCCAGACGCGGATAGTTGTCGACCAGCCATCCGAAAGCCCCCTGCACGATCGTGAAGGCGGATGCCGCCTGCATCACCTGCCCCAGCGACATGCTGCCATCGAGAAATTTCGGCACGCAAAGCAGGACAGGGACAATAGGCGCAACCAGCAGGGACGTGTGCGAAACGAGTGTCGTGCGCATGTACTGGCTGGCCAGCTTTCGCCATTGCTGGCGCACCGCGCCAAATCTCCTGTCGAGATCATTGCGCTCCTCCTCCTCCCCACCGAGAAGCGCGATGCTTTCACCGTTTTCACGCACGCGCGTCAGCGTGTATCGAAACTCCGCCTCAAGCTGGTTCTTCACTTCCGACACCTGCACGAACCTGCGTCCGATAAACGCGATGGACGTCGAGGTGATGACCGCATAGAGGACCGCGGCCACAACAAGGAAACCCGGAATGGTGATTTCGGAGCCACCAAACGAAACCGTAAGCGCTCCACCTATCGTCCACAATACGGCGATGAAAGTTGATGCGGACAGGAAGGCTGCGACAACGCCCGCAACGAAATCAACCGGGGCCTCTGTGGCGATCCGCATGTCTTCCGAGAGGCGTGCCTCCGGATTCTGGTGATCACCGTCGATCAGGTTCAACTGGTAATAGCGGCCATTGGCAAGCCAGCGCGCAATCGTCGATTTCGTCAGCCAGGAGCGCCAGCGACGTTGGATCAACATCCGTACATAAACCTGGGATGTGACAATGCCGACACTTCCCAGAACCAGTGGCGGGAACAATGCACCGAGATAGTAGACTGTCGGCGCGTCACGCTGTTCGATGGCGTCGAACAGGCCACGGTTCCAGACGTTGATACCGTATTGAAAACCGACATTTATGCAGATCAAAGCCAACAAACCCAACGAGAAGGGCCAGGCAATGCCGTCGCCGCGACGGCTCCAATACCCGCGCGCACTGATCCAGAAGCGGCGGAGCAGGTATTTTCTGCGGGCGCGCTCAATGTCTTCCGGCGTCATGCCGGTATCGGTCTCGCTGATATCCGGCGGAGGTGGTAGCTCGGCCTCCCCCTGCTCTTCCCTCGGATGCTCCTTTCCAGAAGCATGGGGATCGATGACGTCTGCCTGGTGCGGCTTGAGCTCTGATTTATCCATGGCGGCTTCAACGGCGGATGAAGCCAAAGGTTTCACAAGTTGTCACGTCGGCGTGCTGATATCTTGATAGTGTCAGCCGCGTAGAGCACGGTGACGCTCTGGGGCACTCGCCATTTCCATGAAGCACAAACGAAAACAGCCGGCTGACAAAGCCGGCTGCGTTCAATATTTACAGTAACATGCACTCAGTTGCAGACGCGCACGCTTTCCATATGCCAGCCGCCGTCATAGGCGTTGCCGACGCGGCGATCTTCATACCAGCAACGTGGCGGCGGCGGGGCTTCCTCGATGTAACGCGGACCGCCATTGTTGCCGTTGGCGAGTGCGCCGCCGATCAGGCCGCCGATGACGCCTGCCGCGACACCGCCGGCAATGATGCGGCCGGTATTGTCACGATGGCGACGTGGCGGTGGTGGCGGCGGGCCACGGCGGTCATCCCAGCGGCGCGGACCATCATCGCGCCACTGGGCGCTGGCAGGCGCGGTCTGCGCCAGAATGCTGCCGGCCGAAAGGGCCAGAATGATTGCGACGCGAATTGTCTTGTTCATTGCACACGTCCTGTTCCAGTCGCGGTTTCGAAAACCGGAAACCCTGCGATATTTTGATAAGATGCACATATTCTGATTAACGCACGCTGAACGATGCACATTTCCCGGCATCGTTCGTGGCATCTCTCCAGGCATCACTCCCGTCTGGCGAACTACGCCCCAATCATGGAACAAAAACGGCAAACCGCCGTTGAGCGGTCTCCTTCCTGGAGAAATATATATGGCGACCTTTTTCGCCCGGCTTATCGCTTCAACTGCCCCAGTTTCACATCGCCATCGAGAGCCGTGCCCGTGCGAATCAAGTCGCATTTGCCGGACCACGGAGGTGGCAGCGTGAGCGGAAAACAGGTTCTCGCATGGGCCATGATTATTGTCGGCTTTGGCCTTGCCGGTTATCTGCTTTATGCCGGTCTCAGCCAGTATAGTCTTGCCGACATCGTCCAGTCCGTGCAGGCCATTCCGACAGCCAATCTGGCAATGGCGCTGATTTATGCCGCCGGTTCCTATCTGTTTCTGACATTTTTCGACTGGGCCGGCGTACTTTATGTCGGCGGCCGCCTCGGCTACCCGAAAATCGCCCTTGCCTCCTTCCTGGCGCTGTCGATCGGCCAGAGCGTCGGTCTGGCGGGCTTAAGCAGCGGCGCCATCCGTTATCGTTATTACGCTCATTGGGGACTGGATGCCGAGGCCGTTGCAAAGATCGTGCTTCTGTCCGGCGTCACAGTCGGGCTGGGGCTCGCAGTTCTGGGCGGCGTGGTGATGATCCTCAACCCGGCAGATACGGCGGGCGTGCTGCGCCTCAGCGAGACCATGGTGGTGGCGATCGGCATCGGCCTGTTGCTGGCATCCCTGCTCTATGTCGTCCTGGCTGCAACAGTTCGGGCACCACTGAAGATCTGGAAATGGACGTTTGGCATGCCGACATGGCGCATCGCCGTCATGCAGATCGTCGTCGGCACGATCAATTTCGCGCTTGTGTCCGCCTGTCTGCGCGAGGTGATGGCGGCTTCGGCAGACGTCAGTTACCTGAAGGCGGCAACCGCCTTCGTGCTCGCCAATGTCGCGATCCTCATCACCCATGCGCCGGGCGGGCTTGGCGTGCTGGAAGTCACCGTGCGCCATGTGATGGGCGATCAGGCTTCGATCGGCGCGCTGGTGGCGTTCCGGGTGATCTATTTCCTGATTCCGCTGGCGATCGGCCTGCCGTTCTCGCTGGTCACGGAAGCGGTTTTTCGGGCTCGAAAAGGCAGTTCAGACAGTGATGCATCGAATGGCTCGGCCGCATAACACACCTGTGCATCGCTTTTGCACGCAATCCCTTCATTTCCGCAGCGGTTTGTTCTAGAGACAATCTCTCAATGACGCTGGCCGGCTTCAAAGGGCGGCGCACAATATTCGCAAGGTGATGTAGTCCATGCTCGATTCCCTCAGAACAGCCTCCCGCTCCTGGGTTGCCAAAGCGCTTCTTATGCTGCTCGGCGTGTCATTTGGCATCTGGGGTGTTTCGGCCTCTATCATGGCGCCGGCCGGCGGCAACTCGGTGATGACGGTGGGCGACCAGAGCGTCACGCCGCAGGAATATCGCCTCGCCATGCAGCGCCAGCTGTCGCAGCTCAGCCGCCAGTTCGGCACGCATCTGACGGCGGAGCAGGCTCGCGCCTTCGGCATAGACCAGCAGGTATTCAGCCAGCTCGCAGCCGGCGCCGCACTCGATCAGCTGGCTTCGGACATGCGCCTCGGCCTGTCGGACGACCGCCTCGCCCTTCTTGTTGCCGACGACCCGGCCTTCAAGAACAGCAACGGCCAGTTCGACCGCCAGATGTTTTCTTCGCGTCTGCAGGCTGCCGGCCTCGACGAGAACGAATATATCAAGGAGCGCAAGAAGATCGCTGTCCGCAGCCAGATCGTCGACGCCGTTTCGGATGGGTTCACGCCGCCGGCCGTCATGGTCGATGCGCTGCGCCAGTATGCCGACGAGGCACGTGCGGTCGATTACCTGATCCTTTCCTATGCCAACATTCCGCCGGTCAAGGCGCCGGCAGACGACGTTCTGGCCGCATGGTTCGAAGGCGCAAAGGCGCGTTACCGCGCTCCGGAATACCGCAAGGTCACCTATGTGACGCTGCAGCCGTCCGACGTGGCCGACCCGACCTCGATTACCGATGAACAGGTGCAGGCCGATTACGACCGCCGCAAGGACTCATTCGGCACGCCGGAAACCCGCTCGATCGAACAGCTGACCTTCCCATCCAAGGAAATGGCCGATGCGGCCGCCGGCCAGCTTGCCTCGCGTGCCGTCACCTTCGACCAGCTGGTGAAGGATCAGGGCAAGACTGAAGGCGACGTTCTGCTCGGCGAGTTCACCAAGGAACAGGTGCCGGACCCGAAGGTTGGCGCTGCCGCCTTTGCGCTGCCGGTCACCGGCGGCACCAGCCCGGCCATTCAGGGCACGTTTGGCGCTGTCATCCTGCGCGTCAGCAACGTCAAGCCGGCCACCACCAAGACCTTTGACGAGGTCAAGGAAGAGATCCGTGGCCAGTTGGCGCTGTCGGCCGCCTCGCGCAGCCTCACCGCAACGCATGACCGTTTCGACGACCTGCGCGGCACCGGCGCCACCCTGCAGGAAGCCGCTAACGAGCTGAAACTCAAGACCGCGACAGTCACCATTGACCAGAGCGGCAATGACGAAAGCGGCAACCGCGTTGCCACCCTGCCCCAGTCCGACAATTTCCTGCCGGAAGCTTTTCGCGCGGAAATCGGTGCGGACACCCTGCCGGTCAATCTAGGCAATACCGGTTACGTATGGTTCAACGTCGATGACGTGATTGCCGAGCGTGATCGCCCGCTGGCGGAAGTGCGCGAAAAGGCTGTGGCCGACTGGACCAGCGAACAGCAGAAGGCTGCGCTTGCCGCCAAGGCCGACGAATACAAGAAGCGTATCGACAGCGGCGAGCCGCTTGCAACGATCGCCAGCGAGATCGGCATCACCGTCGAGAACAAGCAGGGCCTGCGCCGCGCCAGCACCGATGCCGTCTTCGGCCAGCCGACCGTGCAGGCCGCCTTTGCCGGCCCGGTCGATTCGACCGCCAGCGCGCTTGCCGCCGACAATGAAAGCCGCCTTCTGATGAAGGTTACCAGCGTCGAACACCAGCCGGCCTCCGGCGGTGGCGCCGACGATCAGCAGGTGCAGCAGATGGCCCGTGCCGCTGGTGACGATATGCTCGACCAGATGGTGACCCGCCTGCAACAGGATTTTGGCGTGCAGATCAACCAGACTGCCGCCGAGCAGGCTCTGGCAACGATGCGTTGAACGTGGACCGAGGAGAGATGACATGCCGGTTCTGAAACCGTTCATCGCCAAGGTTGCCAACGGCGAGAGCCTGAGCCGGCCGGAAGCCCTGGAAGCCTTCAACATCCTGATGTCGGGCGAAGCCACGCCATCGCAGATCGGCGGTTTTCTGATGGCGCTGCGGGTGCGCGGCGAAACCGTCGACGAGATTGCCGGCGCCGTTTCGACCATGCGGGCCAAGATGGTGCCGGTTTCGGCACCGTCCGACGCCGTCGACATCGTCGGGACCGGTGGTGACGGCATCGGCACCTACAACATCTCGACGCTTGCCTCGATCATAACGGCAGGGGCCGGCGTTCCAGTTGCCAAACACGGCAACCGCGCCCAGAGTTCGAAATCCGGCACGGCGGATGCGCTGAGCACGCTTGGCGTCAATCTCGACATCGGGCCGGACCTGATCGGCCGCTGCATTTCGGAAGCCGGCATCGGCTTCATGTTCGCGCAAAAGCACCATGCCGCCATGCGGCATGTCACCGCCAGCCGCGTCGAACTCGGCACCCGGACGATCTTCAACCTGCTGGGTCCGCTATCCAATCCGGCCGGTGCCAAACGTCAGTTGCTCGGCGTGTTTGCCCCGCAATGGCTGCTGCCGATTGCTGAAGTGCTGCGCGATCTCGGCTCGGAACGGGTCTGGGTCGTTTATGGCGACGGCATGGACGAAATCACCACCACGGGCACGACGCAGGTCGTGGCGCTGGAAAATGGTTCGATCCGCAGCTTCGAGCTGACACCGGAAGATTTTGGTGTTTCACGCGCCGTCATCGATGACCTCAAGGGTGGCGATGGTGTGGTCAACGCGGCTGCCCTGCGCGATGTTCTCGCCGGCGCCCGCAATGCCTATCGCGACATCGCGCTCTGCAATGCAGCCGCGGCACTCGTTATCGCCGGCAAGGCGGACAATGTCATGGACGGCATGGCAGTCGCCTCCGAATCGCTCGACAGCGGCAAGGCCACGGCCGTGCTCGACCGCCTGATTGCCGTTTCCAACGAGAATACCGACAAGGAAGGAACCGGCGCATGACCGACATCCTGCGCAAGATCGAAGCCTACAAGCGCGAGGAAATCGCTGCTGCCAAGGCAAAAACCTCGCTCGAAGACTTGAAGGCGATGGCCAGGGACGTTTCCGCTCCGCGCGGTTTCTACAAGGCACTTATCGCGAAGCGTGATGCCGGCGAATTTGGCCTGATCGCCGAAATCAAGAAGGCCAGCCCCTCGAAAGGCCTGATCCGCCCGGATTTCTATCCGCCGGCACTGGCCAAGGCTTATGAAGCCGGTGGTGCCGCCTGCCTCTCCGTGCTGACCGATGGCCCGAGCTTTCAGGGTGCGCCCGAGTTTCTGGGGGCTGCCCGCGATGCCTGCGCGCTGCCGGCTTTGCGCAAGGATTTTCTGTTCGAGCCCTATCAGGTGCATGAGGCGCGCGCCTGGGGCGGCGATTGCATCCTGATCATCATGGCGTCGCTCTCCGACGACGAAGCCCGCGCGCTTGAGGACACCGCCTTTTTGCTCGGCATGGATGTTCTGATCGAGGTGCATGACGAGGCCGAGATGGAGCGGGCGCTGAAACTTGCGTCTCCGATGATCGGCGTCAACAACCGCAACCTTCGCACATTCGAGGTCAACCTCGATGTCAGCGAGCGTCTGGCCTCGATGGTATCGGGCGATCGTCTGCTGGTCGGTGAAAGCGGCATCTTCACGCATGAGGATTGCCTGCGCCTGCAGAACTCGAACATTTCGACCTTCCTCGTCGGCGAAAGCCTGATGCGCAAGGACGACGTGACCGCCGCCACACGGCTGCTGCTGAAAGGCGATGCTGTTACTGCGGCCGCCCAGAGATGACCGAGAGCGACCGAAAACTCACCCATATCGATGCCGCCGGTGAAGCCCATATGGTCGATGTCGGCGACAAGGCGGAGACGACCCGCATTGCGACGGCCGAGGGTTTTGTGCGCATGCTGCCGGAAACCCTGGCGCTGATCCGCGAGGGTAACGCCAAGAAGGGCGACGTGATCGGCACGGCGCGTCTGGCAGGCATCATGGCCGCCAAGAAAACGTCGGATCTCATCCCGCTCTGCCATCCGCTGATGCTGACCAAGGTTTCGGTCGAAATCGAGGAAGATGACGCCCTGCCCGGCCTGCGCGTCACCGCCACAGCAAAACTTTCGGGAAAGACTGGCGTCGAGATGGAAGCACTGACCGCCGTGTCGGTTGCCTGCCTGACGATCTATGACATGGCCAAGGCCGCCGACAAGGGCATGGAAATCGGCGGCATAAAACTTCTGACCAAGAGCGGCGGCAAATCCGGCGACTGGCAACGCGAGGCACCATGAAACCGGCTCTGCTGCCCGTATCCGAGGCAAAGGCGCGTTTTTCGGCGCTCACCACGCCGGTTGTCCGGATCGAGATGGTGCCGCTTGCGCAGGCAGATGGCCGTATTCTGGCCCGAGATGTCGTCGCCCACCTCACCCAGCCGCCCTTCGATGCTTCGGCCATGGACGGTTACGCGCTACGGGCCGTTGACGCGCCGGAGATCGGCAGCGAACTGACGGTGATCGGCAGTGCCGCCGCCGGTCATGCCTTTGATGGCCGAATCGGCACAGGCGAAACAGTCCGCATCTTTACCGGCGCGCCGGTGCCGGAAGGTGCCGATACGATCCTCATTCAGGAAGATGCCGAGAAACTCGACGGCAACCGCATCCGCACGACCTTTGCCGTCACTGCCGGCCGCCATATCCGCCCACGCGGGCAGGATTTTGCCGAGGGCGAGGCGGTCATTACAGCAGGCACGCGGCTGGATTTCACAACGCTGACACTGGCTGCCGCCACCAACAACGCCGAACTTCCGGTCTATCGCAAGCCGCTGGTCGCGATCCTCGCGACCGGTGACGAACTGGTGCAGCCCGGCACGACACCGGGACCGGCGCAGATCGTCGCCTCCAACACGTTTGGGGTTGCCGCGCTGGCGCGTGACAATGGCTGCGAGGTGCTCGATCTCGGCATCGTGCCCGATGACGCCGCACTCATCGGAAAGGCGATCTCGGCCGCGCGTGACGCCGGTGCCGACGTGCTGGTGACGATTGGCGGCGCTTCGGTCGGTGATCATGACCTCGTGCAGGGCGTGCTGAAATCCGCCGGCATGGAACTGGACTTCTGGCGTATCGCCATGCGCCCCGGAAAACCGCTGATGGTCGGCACACTGGGTGGCATGCAGGTGCTCGGCCTGCCCGGCAATCCTGTCGCAAGCCTCGTCTGCAGCCTGCTGTTTCTCGAGCCGACACTGCGAAAGCTGGCACATCTGCCGGAGCGCAACCGCGAGGCGGAAGCCATTACAGCGCGAACGCTTGCGGCAAATGATTTGCGGCAGGATTTTTTGCGCGCAAAGCTTATCCGCAATGATGCGGGCAAGCTGGTGGCAGATGCCTATGGCAAGCAGGATTCCTCGATGATGAAGATCCTTGCCCATTCCGACTGCCTCGTGTTGCGGCTGCCGTATGCGCCGGAACTGCCGGCCGGCAGCCCCTGCTCCGTCCTGTTACTGCGTCCCTGATCTTTTGGCGTTGAGCCTTTGCCGGGCTCGCGCGTTAGTCCCCGGTAATCCAATCCAAGGAGGCCCGTGTGGCTGAAGACAAAAAGACGCCGGTCATCTTCTGGTTCCGCCGCGATCTGCGGCTCGATGACAATCACGCACTGCACGCCGCCGTCGAAACCGGCCGTCCGGTCATTTGCGTCTATATCCGCGAACCGGAAATGCCGGACATCGGTCCGCTGGGTGGTGCACAGGCCTGGTGGCTGCATCACTCGCTGGTCAATCTGCGGGAAAACCTCAAATCCCATGGCAATGATCTGACACTGCGCTCGGGTGCCGCCGAAGAGGTGCTGCAGGATATCGCCCGCACCTCCGGCGCCGATCTGGTCTTCGTCAACCGCGCCTATGAACGCACATCGGTGGATCGCGATATCGCCATTGCGCTGAAGGAAGCCGGCATCGGCATCCGCGCTTTTCATGGCCAGTTGCTGCACGATCCGAAAACCATCCGCACCGGCTCGGGCAATGCTTTCAAGGTTTACACGCCATTCTGGAACGCCATGCAGAAGCTCGGCGAGCCGGGCGAGCCAACCGACGCACCGGACGCCATTGCCGCACCTGACACCCATCCCCGTTCGGAATCGCTCGATGGCTGGAACCTGCTGCCGACCAGACCGAACTGGGCCGCTGGCTTTCCAGAATTCTGGACACCCGGCGAGGACGGCGCGCAGGAAAAGCTCGAAGACCTGATCGATGCCGATCTGCACGACTACAAACACGGTCGCGATTTTCCGGGCACTGAATCGACATCACGACTGTCGCCGCATCTGGCGCTCGGCGAAATCTCTCCGGCCCGCATCTGGCATGCCACCAACGGGCTTGCCGCACGCCACAAGGACGATCTCGTGCATTTCCGCAAGGAACTGGCCTGGCGGGATTTCTGCTACAATCTGCTGGTCGAGTTTCCCGAGCTGCGCACCAAGAACTGGGACGACAAGTTCGATGCGTTCGAATGGGAGTTCGATGCCAGGGATTTTGCCGCCTGGACCAAGGGGATGACCGGTTACCCGATCGTCGATGCCGGCATGCGCGAGCTCTGGCAGACCGGTTACATGCACAACCGCGTGCGGATGATCACGGCATCCTTCCTGATCAAGGACCTGCTGATCGACTGGCGGCGCGGCGAGGAATGGTTCCGCGATACGCTGCTCGATGCCGATCCCGCCAGCAACACCGCCAACTGGCAATGGGTGGCCGGCTCGGGCGCCGATGCCTCCCCCTTCTTCCGCATCTTCAACCCGATTCTGCAGGGTGAAAAATTCGATCCCGATGGCGATTATGTGCGTCGCTGGGTGCCGGAACTGGAAAAGCTGCCGAAAAAATACATTCACAAGCCCTTCGATGCACCGGACCATGTTCTGGCCGATGCCGGCGTCGAGCTTGGAAAGCAGTATCCCAGGCCAATCGTCAACCACGGTTTGGCGCGCGACCGGGCGCTGGCGGCGTATAAGGGCCTTAGAGGCTGAACCCGTACCGCATGTGGCAGGATTGACGTTTCAACGAAGGTCTTCTGCGATTACGCTGTTTCTTCCAGAACGGAGGAGCAGGCATGGCGAAGCGAACAATTGCAGTCGTCGGACTTGGCGGGATCGGTGGTGTCGCCGCGGCCTGCCTGAGCCTGTCACCGGATAACCATGTCATCGCCTGTGCCCGCAGGCAGATCGATGCGCTGACGTTCGACCACAACGAGGAACGTGCGCATATACCACTGACGACGCTGACCGACCCGCGCCTTGCCGAACCGGTGGATTGGGTGGTCCTCTGCACCAAGGCGCAAGACGTTGCAGCTGCCGCTCCATGGCTCGAACGCCTCTGCACACCGCAGACGACAGTCGCCGTGCTGCAGAATGGCATTGCGCATGAGCAGCGCGTTGGTCCTCATGTGAATGCTGCCACGGTGCTGCCGGCGATTGTCTATTACAACGGCGAGCGGTTGGCACCGGACCATGTGCGGCTCCGCCATATCCGCGGGCACGACCTGCTGGTTCCCGCCGTGCCGCAAGCCGATGCCTTTGTAGCCCTGTTCGAAGGCACGCCGATCGATGTCGGCCAGAGCGCCGAATTCATCACCTATCAATGGCGAAAACTGCTCGTCAACGTCATCGCCAACCCGATCACGGCTCTCACACGTCAAAGGCTCGGTGTCTTCCAGCGCACGGACATACAGGATCTCTCGCTTGGCATTCTGCGCGAGGCCGTCGCGGTTGGTCGAGCCGAGGGCGCGCAGTTGCGTGAGGATGAGGCTGAGGCAATCCTGGAGACGTTTCTCGGTTATCCACCGGAAGCAGGCACCTCGATGTATTTCGACTGCCTTGCCGGACGTCCGCTTGAAATCGAGGCGCTGAACGGCGCCGTCGTCGAGGCCGGACAGCGTCACGGCGTTGCCACGCCGCTCAACGGCGCCATGCTGGCATTGCTAACAACCATCAGCGACGAAAATGCGGCAATGTCTGCGCGCACATAACAAAAGACCCGGCCGAGGCCGGGTCTTGAACTGTTTTACACAAGCCGGTTCTGTTCCAGAGCCGCTTCAATGAAGCTCTTGAACAGCGGATGCGGATCGAGCGGACGGCTCTTCAGTTCCGGGTGGTACTGAACGCCGATGAACCACGGGTGATCCGGGTATTCCACCGTCTCCGGCAGAACGCCGTCCGGCGACATGCCGGAGAATACCAGGCCGCAGCTTTCCAGCTTGTCCTTGTAGTCGACATTGACTTCGTAACGGTGGCGGTGACGCTCGGAAATGTCGGTCGATCCGTAGATCTCGGCAATCCGCGTGTCCTTCTTCAGGCTCGCAGCGTAAGCGCCGAGGCGCATCGTGCCGCCGAGATCGCCGGCTGCCGCGCGCTTTTCAAGCGCATTGCCCTTCACCCATTCCGTCATCAGGCCGACGACTGGCTCGCTGGTCGGGCCGAACTCGGTCGAGGATGCGTTTTCGATACCTGCAAGGTTACGCGCCGCTTCGACGACCGCCATCTGCATGCCGAAGCAGATACCGAAATAAGGTACGTTGCGCTCACGGGCGAACTGCGCCGCCTTGATCTTGCCTTCCGAACCGCGCTCGCCAAAGCCGCCCGGCACGAGAATGCCGTTGACCTTTTCGAGGTATGGCGCCGGGTCTTCCTTTTCGAAAACTTCCGACTCGATCCACTCGAGCTTGACCTTGACCTGATTGGCGATGCCGCCGTGATGCAGGGCTTCGATCAGCGACTTGTAGGCGTCCTTGAGGCCCGTATACTTGCCGACGATGGCAATCGTCACTTCGCCTTCCGGCTGCTTGATACGGCTGGATACATTTTCCCAGGCATCCAGACGCGGCGCGGGCGCCGGCTCGATGCCGAAGGCTGCCAGAACCTCGTTGTCGAGGCCTTCCTTGTGATAGGCGACCGGAACGTCATAGATATTGGCAACGTCGAGCGCCTGAATGACCGCCGACGGACGGACGTTGCAGAACAGCGACAGCTTGCGGCGTTCGGCTTCCGGGATCTCGCGATCGGCACGGACGAGCAGGATGTCGGGGTGGATGCCGAGCGCCTGCAGTTCCTTGACGGAATGCTGGGTCGGCTTGGTCTTCAATTCGCCCGCCGCTGCAATATACGGCATCAGCGTCAGATGCAGATAGATCGCCGTTCCGCGCGGCAGGTCGTTCTTGACCTGGCGGATCGCTTCCATGAACGGCATTGCCTCGATATCGCCGACCGTGCCGCCGACTTCGCACAGAACGAAATCGTAGTCGTCATTGCCCTCGGTGACGAAATCCTTGATCTCGTTCGTCACGTGCGGAATGACCTGAACGGTTGCGCCGAGGTAATCGCCGCGACGTTCCTTGTCGATGATGTTCTTGTAGATCCGGCCGGTGGTGATGTTGTCGGTCTTGGTCGCCGAACGGCCCGTGAACCGCTCGTAGTGACCGAGATCGAGATCCGTCTCAGCGCCGTCGTCGGTCACGAAGACCTCGCCGTGCTGGGTCGGGCTCATAGTGCCCGGATCAACGTTGAGATAAGGATCGAGCTTGCGAAGCCGAACCCGGTAACCCCTCGCCTGAAGCAAAGCTCCGAGGGCCGCGGCCGCAATTCCCTTCCCGAGGGAAGAAACCACGCCGCCTGTGATGAATACATATCGCGCCATGGGAGTCACCGGTTACCTTTTAACGATTGATTCCGCCAGCCCCTAATGTCCGTTCTTCTGTTGAAAAGCGGCGGCGAGAATCTGCACAAAACAAAACCGGCAGGCTTTTGGCCTGCCGGAGGTTCAAACTTTCGACCGGTATTACTGACCGGTCGGGACAGCCGACGGATCGGCCGGAGCCGGTGCCGGCGTGGCGTTTCCAGCCGCCGGGGCGCTGGCGCCACCATTGGCCGGAGCGGCATCGGACGGTACGCCATTGCTTGCCGGCGGGGTCGCCGGTGCCGGGCCGAGCGAGTTGAGAATGCCACCGCCCGTACCGCGCTGCGCTTCCGGAATGCGATCGAGAATATCGGTCGGACGCGATTCGTAACGAGCCAGAATACCCAGCCCAAGCGAGGTGATGAAGAACAGCGTCGCCAGGATCGCGGTGGTGCGGGTCAGCGCATTGGCCGTGCCGCGTGCCGACATGAAGCCGGAGCCGCCGCCGATACCAAGGCCGCCGCCTTCGGAACGCTGGATCAGCACGACGCCGACAAGCGCGAGCACGATCAGGAGATGGATGACGATCAATACGGTCTGCATAATAATCCAGTCCGCCCCGGATGCCGAGGCCCAGTCAAATCTTTGCGGCTCTTTAGCCGAGGCGCGCGCGCTTTAAAAGCCCTTGCAGCACGTTTTACGCGCTTTACCTCAGGCTGTTTCCGCCACGAGCGGTTCACATGCGGCGTAGATGGCAAGAAAGTCGTCCGCTTTCAAGCTCGCACCACCCACCAAAACACCATCGACATTGTCGATTGCCATGATTTCTCCGGCATTGCCCGGCTTCACCGAACCGCCATAGAGAATACGTACGCCGCGGCCTTCTTCGCCCATGCGCTCCATCAGTTCGGCGCGCATGAAGGCATGCGCCACTTCGATATCGCTTTTGGTCGGCGTCAGGCCGGTGCCGATCGCCCAGACGGGCTCATAGGCGATAACGGTGTTTTCGGCCGTCGCGCCGGCCGGGATGGAATTGAAAATCTGACGTTTCAGAACATCGAGCGTCTGGTAGGCGTCGCGTTCATCCAGCGTTTCGCCGATGCAGATGATGGCAACCAGATCCGCCTCATGGGCAGCTTCGGCCTTGGCGCGCACCAGATGGTCGGTCTCTGCATGGTCGCCACGGCGCTCTGAATGGCCGACGATGACATGGGTACCAAAGCAGTCGGCGATCATGTCGGCGGAAATATCGCCGGTATGGGCGCCCGAAACCTTCTGGTGGCAATCCTGTGCGCCGATCAGCAGCGGACTGTCGTCGCAGAGCGCGGTCGCTACATAAAGCAGGGTGATCGGCGGGCAGAGAAGGGTTTCGACCTTTTCCGAAAGCGGCGTCTTCACACCATCCGCAATGGCCTTGATCTGATCGAGTTCGGCGCGGGTGCCGTTCATCTTCCAGTTTCCGGCGATCAGCGGGCGTATGTCTGGCGTCATGTAAGCTCTGTCCTCATCCCTGTTCCGTATCATCCGCCGGCACAAAAATGCTCACGCCAGACGGACAAGACGTACTTAGACAGTTCAGCGGCAAATTGGTATTCAAAAACGTGAAAACGGTTCAGAACAGTGGTTAACACTGATCATTTTTTCGCGTTAACAAGCAGAAAGTTCAGGATCTCGCGCCAGTCGCTCATGCGGACCGGCGTACCGTGGCCGCCGGTGGCGAACAGGGTGAAGCGGGTCGGATAGTTTTTGGCCAGCAGTGCCCGGTAGATGCCCATCTGGTCCTCGGCCTTGTAGACCTTGTCGACGCTGCCATGGGTGAAGAATACCGGGATACGCGCCTTCGCTGCCGCCGATGCCGGAAAATCCGGATCCGGCGGGCCGCCGAGAACGGCCATGCCGGCGAGGTTCGCAACGGCTGCCTTGTCCCGCGTGATGCCGGCGCAGATGAAACCACCCATAGAAGCGCAGGTAAGGATCACCGGCCGGCTGCCGGATTTTTCAGAAGCATAGCGGATCAGCGCGGCGATATCGGCCACGCCCTTGTCATCGAACGAGCGCACGCTCGGCGAATAATAGGTGCCGCCGTTTTCGACGGCGAGGTTTTTCAGCCGGTTGAAATTGCCGCCAAACGAGTAATCGTTGACGCCGAGGCGGCGATCCCCTCCCCGACCGTGAATGAAAATCACGGTGAAGGCAGCACCTTCGCTTTTGCCGACGCGCGTCACATCGAGACTGCGGCTGCCAAGGGTGAGCGTTTCGTTTTCCTGGGCACGACGCACGCCGAGCGACACATATTGCGATTTCACCCGTCGTTCCGGTTCGGAATCGCGACCGTTGATATCGCGCATTTCCTGGTAATCGATGGCCTTGAAAGCGCCGCCATCTTTGGTCTCAAGCACCGTCTGCTTCGAAAACAGCTCGTCCTTGAACGGCTTCAGCGGTCCTTCAGCTGCCGATACCGGCGCGATACCTCCCAAAGAAACGGCCAGAACCAGCGTGACACGCGACAAAAGAGCTGTGGACATGCGGCGTTTCATGGTGACTGTGACCCTTTCAATCTTGCCTTCGAACGACCGGCAAAGCATCACTTCGCCAAAGGCCGCTTTTATGACCGTTGCGTACGGCATCGCGAAAAGCCCTGCTTTCTGGCAGAATTGCGGGTGATTCGAAACGTCACGCAAACGGGACGGCCTCACATCGCATTATCGCGAAAAAATTTGGCTCTCACGCAGACAGGGTGTAACGACGCCGCCTATGGATGACAACGACCTCTTCGCCAGCATGCCCGCGCAACCCAAGCCCGCGGCAGCAGAACCAGCTCCGGCGCCCGTGCGCGAAAAGACCGAGCCGCGTGCTCCCACCACATCGAGTGGCGAGGAATACGGCGCGTCGTCGATCCGCGTTCTGGAAGGTCTGGAACCGGTGCGCATGCGGCCCGGCATGTATATCGGCGGTACCGACGAAAAGGCGCTGCATCACCTCTTCGCCGAAGTCATCGACAACTCGATGGACGAAGCGGTGGCCGGCCACGCCAATTTCATCGAAGTGCATCTCGATGCCGAAGGTTTCTTGACCGTCAGCGATAACGGACGCGGTATCCCGGTGGAAAACCACCCGCAGGTTCCTGGCAAGTCGACGCTCGAAGTGATCATGACCAAGCTGCATGCCGGCGGCAAGTTCGACGGCGATGCCTATGAGACCTCGGGCGGTCTGCACGGCGTCGGCGTCTCGGTCGTCAATGCCTTGTCGGACGTTCTCGAAGTCGAGGTTGCCCGTAACCGCAAGCTCTATAAGCAGGTCTTTTCCCGCGGCGTGCCGCAGGGCGGACTGCAGGAACTCGGCGATGTGCATAACCGTCGCGGCACCCGCGTGCGTTTCCATCCTGATCCGCAGATCTTTGGCGATCGCGCCAAATTCGATGGCGGCCGCATCTTTCGTATGGCGCGCTCGAAAGCCTATCTGTTCGGCGGCGTCGAAATCCGCTGGAGCTGCGATCCCGGCGTCGTTCCGGAAGGTGGCGAGATCCCCGAAAAGGCCGTCTTCCATTTTCCGGGTGGTCTGAAGGATTATCTGGCCGCGACGCTCGGCAAGGAATTTACCGTTACCCGCGACATTTTTTCCGGTCGCACGGAAAAGACCGGCGGTCACGGCGCGATGGAATGGGCGATCACCTGGTATGGTGGTGATCCGCAGGTACACTCCTATTGCAACACCATTCCGACGCAGGAAGGTGGAACGCACGAGGCCGGTCTGCGCATCGCGCTGACCAAGGGCCTGAAGAACTACGCCGACCTGACTCAGAACAAACGTGCCAAGGACATCACCACCGACGATGTGATGATTTCCGCCGTCGGCATGCTGTCCGTGTTCATCCGCGAGCCGGAATTCGTCGGTCAGACCAAGGACAAGCTGGCGACCGTCGAGGCCCAGCGCCTCGTCGAAAACACGCTGCGTGACCCCTTCGACCACTACCTTGCCGGCAATCCCAACGAAGCGGCAAAGCTGCTCGAATGGGTGATCGAGCGCTCCGAAGAGCGCATGCGCCGCCGCAAGGAAAAGGAAGTCAACCGCAAGACGGCAGTGCGCAAGCTGCGCCTGCCCGGCAAGCTGGCCGACTGCTCGCAGAACACCGCCGAAGGTGCCGAACTGTTCATCGTCGAGGGCGACTCGGCTGGCGGATCGGCCAAACAGGCGCGTAACCGCAAGAACCAGGCGATCCTGCCGCTGCGCGGCAAAATCCTCAATGTCGGTTCGGCCAGCCGTGACAAGTTGTCGGCCAACCAGCAGATTTCCGACCTGATCCAGGCGCTCGGCTGCGGCACGCGGACGAAATACCGCGACGAGGACCTGCGCTATGAGCGTATCGTCATCATGACCGATGCCGATGTCGACGGCGCGCATATCGCTTCGCTGCTGATCACGTTCTTCTATCAGGAAATGCCGGAGCTGATCCGCGGCAATCACCTCTATCTGGCCGTGCCGCCGCTCTACGTCATTCGCCAGGGCGCCAAGAGCGCCTACGCACGCGATGACGCCCACCGGGCGGAGTTGATGGAAACCATGTTCAAGGGCAAGAAGGTCGAAATCGGTCGCTTCAAAGGCCTCGGCGAAATGATGCCGGCGCAGCTGAAGGAAACCACGATGGACCCCGGCAAGCGCACGCTTTTGCGCATCGCCATCGACGACGTCGATTTCGAAGGCACGCGCGAGGCCGTCGACAACCTGATGGGGACAAAGCCGGAAGCACGCTTCCGGTTCATTCAGGAACGCGCGGCTTTTGCCGACAATCTCGACATCTGATTTTTTTACGGATGGACGATTTTTAAGACGCCGCCTCAGTCCTGCTGGGGCGGCGTTTTTCTGTGCTCTTCAAGCACTCTCATCACAGCCGAGATCAGTGCCGCCGCCTCATAGGGCTTGCGAACCACCGGCGCGTCAAAACTTGCCGGAATGATCGCGCGGTCGCTGTAGCCGGTGGCGAAAACGAAAGGCACATTGCGCCTCGTCAGTTCCTCGGCGATCGGCAGCGAGGTTTCCGAACCGAGATTGACGTCGAGAATGGCAACGTCGGGCGTAAAATCACGCAGGCGGCGCAGCGCCTCCGAAGCGGACGGCGCGGTGGTCACCTTGGAGATGCCGTGGTCGGCCAGCATGGTTTCGACATCGGCCGCCACCAGCATCTGATCCTCGACCAGCAGAAGGGCGAGCTCCGACATCAGCGGCGTGGATGCGCCATGCTGTTCGGCCGCCTGCTCGGCCAGTTCCGGAATAATTTCGGTCTCGGCGATGTGGATATGCTGGGCCGGAATCAGAAACCGTCCCTGCACTCCCTCTGCTGCATACTCGACCTTGCTCTTGCCGCCGAGTTCGAACGGCACGCTGCGGTCGATCAGCACGGTGCCGAAGCCGGCGCGCTTGGGCGGCACCACGGCCGGGCCATGGCTTTCGCCCCATGTCAGCTCGCAATCGCCATTATCCAGCTTCTGCCAGTTGATTTCCAGCAGGCCGCCGGTCACCGACAGGGCCCCGTATTTGGCGGCATTCGTTGCCAGTTCGTGCAGCACCAGCGCCATGACCGAATAGGCGCGGCTGTCGAGCCACACATAGGGGCCGAGCAAGGACACCGTACGCGCACCATCACGATAGGGCTTCAGTTCGGCTTCCAGAAGTTCGTGCAAGGCACCGCCATCGCCGCCACGCACGACCTGATCATGCGCGAAGGCGAGCGCCTGAATGCGGCCCTTCAAGGTGGCGATGTAATCCTGAAGATTGCGGCCTTCCTGCACCGGATGGCCGATCAACGCCTTGATGACGGCGAGGATGTTCTTGACGCGGTGGTTGAGTTCTTCGTTGAGCATGCGCTGACGCACGTCGGCCTTGCCGCGCTCGTCCTCCAGCAGCTCGTTGTGATGCAGAACGATCTCGACGAGCACGGAGCGGATCGCCTCGGCGATCTCTTCCTCGCCATCGGTCCACGGCTGCGACTGGCGGTGAACGGTTTCCTTCCAGATCGCAAAGCTTTTGCGGGGCGTCAGGCGGTCGCCCAGCGGTCCCGTCTCGTAGGATTTTTCCGGGTTTCCGGCCCAGTTGAGCGTCTGTACGACTTCGCGGCGGAAGAAGAACAGGTAATCGCGCGGGCGCTGCGACAATGGGATCGCCAGTACGCCGCAGACTTCGCCCGCATAGGCTTCCGCGTCGGGAATATCGCCCACCAGATTATGCGTCGACCAGATACGGCTATTGGCGGCCGAACCGACAAAATCGGCCAGCGGCGCGATCGCTTCGAGCGGTGGCGTCATGCCGGATGGCGTCCATTCGCCCTCAAGCCAGAGGCCTATGCCATCGCACGGCACCATTGCCCGGAATTCGGCGACGGAGCGCCGCAGCAGGCCGCCGAGATCGGTATGATGCGATGCGGTCTGCAGGAACTGGTCAAGGAAACGGCGGGCATCGTTGGTGGTGTCGAGGATCTGCTTCTGGCGCAGTGCGCTCAGGTGCATGGACAGGAACTCGCCGAACATTTCGGCAGCCACACGCTGCGTCAGAGACAGCGTTTTCGGGCTGTAGTGATGACAGGCGATCAGACCCCACAGCTCACCGTCGATGACGATCGAGATCGACATGGAGGCGCCGACGCCCATATTGCGCAGATATTCGCAATGGATCGGCGAAACACTGCGCAGATGCGCAAACGACAGGTCGAGCGGCAAGCCCGCCTCGTCCAGTATCGGCACGACCGGCACACGGTGACCTTCGGCGTCGGAGATGATTCGGATCGTATTGCGCAGGTAGAGCGTGCGCGCCTGTTTCGGGATATCGCTTGCCGGGAAATACTGTCCCTTGAAGCTTTCGAGGTCGCGACGCTTGTATTCGCTGACCACCTGGCCGGCGCCGTCCTGCTCGAAACGGTAGACCATCACCCGGTCGTAGCCGAGCATCGCATACATCAGCCGCGTCGATTTTTCGATCAACTGGTTGATGCTGGAAATGCTGCGCACCCGGCTGATCAGCATGCGTGCGGTTTCCAGCGGCTGGTCCGAATGTTCGGCCGCGGGCTGGAACTCGATGATGACCGAGGTTTCTATACGGTGCACGGAAACGTCAAATGCGCCGGTCTCGTTGACGCGCACGCCCATGCGCAATGCGGCGCGGCTCGGGTCATCGGAAGTCGCCAGCGCGTTGCGAAGCGTGTGTGCCGCCTCACCGCCGATCACTTCATCGAGACGAAGACCGTTGATCTGCCCGGAAACGCCGAGCATTTCGGCCGCATTGGCGGAATGGCGCAGAACAACGGCACCGGTGGCATCGCATGCCAGAAGGCAACCATGCGGCTGGATACTGCCTGGAATATGGATCGGTTCGCGGTCGCAGTTGGTTAGATCGACCGTCATCTTGTCAGGCATATACATTTTCCCTGAAGGCGGAACTCGATCCCACCTCCGATGCGGCTGGCCCATCGTCATCGACAGGTTCACGCGCCACCAAATCCCAGAAACTCCGAAAAACCTCCCGACGCTGCCGACCGGCAAGTACGTCTCGAATTCCTCCCGAAGGCATAAGCCGACCGATACCAGACAATACAGGCGGATATCAGCGCTTTAGCACGTGAGCAGATAGAGCATGACCTTCCGGTTTTCCAGATTACGCCGAAGGTTTCATGAAACATCGACGAAATGGCTGAAGCACAGCCGGCCCGTTTGTCACGATCTTCATATTTCTATCGTAAACTTGATCAATCGCAAGAGAGAGGGTTGCGATCCGGCCCACATGGGGTTCCCTTGCGCAGCGGGGTCACATGGCCCATATGCTGATCAACATTTTAGGGAAGAGCAAGCGGCTGTGAGTGCATCTGACAAAAAGACACCATCCAGAGAACCGCGTTGGCTTGGCCCGGTTGCTTCTTCGAGTATTGCTTTAATTCCATCGATTTCGGCGGCGCGCTGGCTGCTGGTTCTGGTCGTTTTCGCCGGCATCTATTTCTTCCATGGTTTCATCGTGCCGGTGCTGGCAGCCCTTGTCATCGGTTTTGCCAGCTGGCCGCTCTACCGTCGCCTTCTTGCCCGCATCGGCGGCAGCACCACGCTCGGCGCGACGATTGCCATCCTGTTCATCGTCACCTTCCTGCTTGTGCCGATCGGCATCGCGATTTCCTACACGACCGGCGAAGTGCGCGAATGGGTCGGCTGGGCACTGGAGGCAAACCGCATCGGTTCGCCGACACCGGAATGGATCATCGCCCTGCCTTATGTCGGTGATTGGCTGAACGTCCAGTGGGCCAGCCATATCGGCCAGCCCGGAGCGATCGGCGAATATATCCAGATCGTCAGCGGCGCCAATATCGGCAATATCTACCGCGCGGTGGTGGCGGCCGGCGGCGGCGCCTTCCACCTCGTGCTGACGCTGCTGTTCATGCTGATCGCGCTGTTTTTCGTCTATCGCGACGGCGCTTCCTTCTCCCGCCAGATCGACCTGATCGGCGAACGCATCCTGCCGTCGCGCTGGGAGCGCATTTCGCGCGTCGTGCCCGCCACGATCAGCTCCACCGTCACAGGCATGACGCTGATTGCCATCGGCGAGGGCATCGTGCTTGGCATCGCCTACTGGATCGCCGGCGTGCCCTCACCCGTGACGCTTGGCGTCATCACCGGCATCATGGCACTGATCCCCGGCGGTGCGCCGCTCTCCTTCACGCTCGTATCGATCTACCTCGTTGCCAGCGGTTCGGTGTTTGCCGGTATTGCACTTCTTGTCTGGGGCAGTGTCGAGCTGTTCATCGTCGACAAGACGGTGCGCCCGCGTCTCGTCGGCGGCCCGATCAAGCTGCCATTCCTGCCAACCTTTTTCGGCCTTATCGGCGGCGTGAAGACGATGGGTTTTCTCGGCCTGTTCATCGGCCCGGTGCTAATGGCGCTGCTGGTTGCCGTCTGGCGCGAATGGGTGCGCGAGGTGGAGCTGTCGGAACCGCGTGAAGCCGAGGCCGCAAACATTCCAGCGACCGAAACACCGGCGGCGCGTCGCGAAGCCGCTTCTTCCTGATCTGCACGACGCCAGCCTGCCTTGCTGGCGTCACGATCCTTGTCATAAGCTCGGACAGGAAACAGAACCGGGACGCTTATGAACGCCGCCATCATCGCCATGACCATTCTCGGCTGCGACGACGCTGTGAAGGATTGCCAGTATATCGCCACGCTGCAGCAGCGCTGGCCCTCCATCGAGATGTGCAACGCGGTTTCGGAACAGCAGCTGGCGTCCTTCGCCAACGTCTCCTACCCCGTCGTCATCGCCGTCTGTCAGGATCCGACTGCGCCGGAGACAGCCGACAACATCGTGCCGCGCCCGCAACAGCCGGACACCGAGACTGCGGCCAAACCGGCTGAAAAGACACCCGCAACGGAGGCGGAAAAACGCGAGGAAGAGCGCGGCATGGCCGCACGCGCCATCAACCGCGTAACCTCGGCCCTGCCGAGCAGCGACGGCATGCGCACGCTGCTCGGCAAGCCTGTCCGCCTGGTGGAAAACAGCTATTCCTGGGTCGCTAAGAAATTCAGGGACTGACCGCCTGACGATCAGGCCGCAAAGGCCAGATCGCTGGCATAGGAGCGCGCCAGCAGGCGCTCTTCCATCAGATGCAGTTTTTCGATCATGTCGAGCATCTCGGCGAGCGGTGTCATCGGCTGCGCCTGCGCCCTGAAACGTTCGATCAAAGGCTGGCAGATGCTCTGCAGCGAAAAACCGATCGGCGAACGCGCCGCTTCCCGCCACAACAGCACGGCCTCGACGAAAACCACGGCAATGGACCGCTCAAGCCCTGCGGCTTCGAACAGCGCCCGCACGGCGTGCATGCGGCCTGTGGCGAGGATCGAGCGGACCCGTTGATCTTCAAGACCGGAGAGATTGCAGATGGCGCCGGAGAAGAAATCCACCTTGCCGCCACACAGGACATGGATCAGGAATGCCGGCGTCAGCCGCCCCTGCTGGCGAAGATGTTCGACCAGAGACGCGATATCGTGATGCCGCACCGTCCCGGCAATGGCGACTGTTGCCGCCTCGCTTGCCTCACGGGTGACATATTCGATACGCGAAGCGGTCAGTGTCGTGCGCATAAGGCCGCTGGCGGCGAGCGCCTCGCTGATATGGCTGACCAACAGGTGACGGGCATCGGCGCTCAGGTCTTCGCGATCGAGCAGCATGTTGCGCACATCGGCATTGTGGCCGTGGCGCTCGGCAATACGCCGCAGCGTAAAACGCGTGATCGAAGCCGTTTCATTTTCCAGCAGCAGCAGCGCTTCTTCTTCGCCCGCCACTTCGGCAATGGCGGCAGCGATGCCGCGTGAAAGGTTGGGGCGTGAAGCGACGAGCGCCCGCGTGACGATGCTGCCGCGACCGACCAGATCGACCAGATCGGTATCGGTCAGAACCGGCGAACGTGTGATCACGGAGGAGGCGATCAGCGGCTGATCTTCGGCGAGCGACATGATCATACCACGCGGCGCATCGGGAGAATCGGCCACGGCCTCGGCCAGTGCGGCGCGTACGACGGGCGAGGAATCATCCAGTAGATGCGTCAGCGCCATGACGGCCGCCTGACGTTTCTCATCCTGCACGGATGAGGCAAGATAGCCCCGTGCCAGCGCATGGGCAGCCTTTGCCCGGTCTGCTGGTCTGGCGGTTTCCGCCCAACGAAGAAAAGCCTGTACGATCACCCCGAAACCCCAATACAAAAGGAGCGTTAGCCGCATTCACCCTACGAACTGCACGCTACGGACAAATCGTTTAAGATTGGTTCACCATAAGACTTAACCACGCCCGGAGAGTATTTCTGTCTGTTTTACTGCCGACATCATGGCTGATCGTGCCATTCGCCAATACTCTCTCCGCTGCCGCGCAAACCGGCACCGGCACGCTGGTCACCGACCTTCGGGAGGCGCGTGATGGTGGTGACGTGGCCGATTCTCCACGTTCCGACGCGCTCGATCACCGCGGAGCCGCGCTGCTACCGCCTGTAACTTCATCGGCCATGACGCAGGTGCTCGACATCTGCCTGGCAAAAGGTGCCGGCATCGTTTTTCTGTCCGGCGCACGCCATGGCGCGGACCTGCAGCATCTCGATGTTCTTCTGCAGGTGGCGGAAGCCCGCGCCGGCATGACGGCGGGGGCGACGCGAATCGTTGCAATGGCAGGTGACAATCCGCATGGCCTGCTGGCGGCGGCGAGTTTTGCGGACAAGAGCGCCCGTCTGATCGGTCTCGGCTGGGATTCGGCAGCGCTTGCCGTCGCTATGGGGGCAAAGGCAGAACTTGGCGCCGACGTCGCCTCGAATGCGCGGGCGACATTGCTGCTCGCAGCGGCAGCAACAAACGTCGTTGCAATCGACACCGCTGAAGTGGAACCCGATACAGACACATTCCGGACAAACTGCCTGCACGCCAGGGCGCAAGGTTTTTCAGGAAAAATGACCGGCACGCCTTGGCAGGTGCCGGTCATCCAATCGGTTTTCGCAGACTGACCGCTCAGCGCTTTGGCGTCGAAGGCCTTGTCATTTCAAAAACATCGGCACCGCCATCGGCATAATCGCGATAGCCCATGCGGCCAAGCGGCCGGGCGATGCCCATATCCACCCTGCCCTCACGAAGAATGTCCTCGCTGAGGTGAATGCCGACCACCTGTCCGAACACAACGATCGCTTCGGCCTTGGAACCATCGATCGTCTTCGGCTCGACAATCTCGGTCACCCGGCACTCCAGCGCCGCATAGGCCTCGCCCACAAAGGGCGCATCGACCAGCGTGCCGAATTTCGGCGTCATCCCCGCGATGGCAAACTCGTCGACGCCGTACTCGACGCTGATCGACGAAACATTCATCTGTTCGGCCAGATGGCGGCTGGCGAGACTGGCGGTAAAGACGCCGGTGTCGCGGGCATTGCGCAGACTGTCCTTGTGGCCGCTCGATGCGAACATCACCAGCTTGGGATTGTCGGAAATGGCATTGAAGAACGAATAGGGCGACAGGTTCAACGAGCCGTCCTGCCCCTTGGTGCCGATCCAGCCGATCGGCCGTGGCGACACGATCGCCTTGAACGGATCATGCGCCAGACCGTGGCGGTTGTCATCTGTGCTGTAAAACATGCTCACTCCGTCCAGGTGACGATATCGGCAAGCTCCGGCCGCGGGCGATCCGGCGTATTGAAATCGCTGGAGCCGATATGGATGAAGCCGGCGGCCTTTTCGCCTTCCATGATGCCGAGTGCAGACTGCACGCGCGCGTCATAGGTGATCCATTCGGTGCGCCAGTTGGCGACATAACCATGCGCTTCGCAGGCCATCACCATGTTCAGGCAAAGCGCACCGGCAGACAGCACCTGCTCCCATTCGGGGATTTTTCCGTGCGGGGCAGCCGTGCTCACCACGGCGACGACCAGAGGCGCGCGGGTGAAGCGATTGAGTTCCGCCTGCTGCGCAGCCTCTGGCATGTCCGGAGCCTTTTCCAGAGACAGCCGGAGAAACTCCTTACCGAGCCTGGCGCGCGAATCACCGCGATAAACGATGAAGCGCCAGGGGGCGATCTTGCCATGATCGGGCACGCGTGACGCAAAACGGAGAATTTCTTCCAGTTCCGTCTGCGAAGGACCGGGCTCCCTATACTGCGCCACCGGCGTGGAATGGCGTTGGCGCAGGTAGTCGATCAGCTTGATATCATTGCCCATGGTCACACTCGCATTATTGACAGTTCGATGACGGACGCATCCGGCATACAGGACCGTTTTTGACACAGGCCTTGAATTTGCCTTGGCGTTGGTTTTCAAGTGAAGTCTGCAACAGCAAGAGTCAATCCGGGCGAAATGACCAGAACCTCCATTGCCGCATATGTGATGCTTGGCGCCGCGCTGATGACAGCGTCGGTCACGCCGTCTTTTGCCCAGGACGCATTCCAGAATTTCAAGCAGCTCGGCGGCTCGACCAAGATGCCGAAGCTCAACGCCTTCTCAGCAACGCCAGGCGCGCCGGCAGGCGTGCCCGCCCGTAACATCGCCTTTGAAGCAAAGCTGACGAAGGACGGCGAAGCAATGAAGGACGGGCTGGCATGGCGCGTCTTCGGCCCCATTCCGGGCGCCGATGGCAAGTTGCCGCTGCTGGCCAGTTCGGATGGCGGCACTGCCGATTTCCAGCTCGCGCCCGGTGACTATTTCGTCAATGTCGCCTTCGGCCGGGCCGGTGTGACGCGCAAGCTCTCCGTGCCGGAAAACGGTCAGGTCAGCAAGCAGACCGTCGTGCTCGATGCCGGCGGCTTCGTGCTCAACGCCGTCACCGGCTCCGATGTCCGTATTCCGCCCGCACAGCTCAGCTTTTCCGTCTATTCGTCGGAAACCCGCGAGGATGGCGAACGCGGACTGGTGATTGCCGACGTCAAACCGAACAGCATCGTGCGGCTTAACGCCGGCACCTATCACGTCGTATCGGAATATGGCGGCGTCAACGCGGTTGCCCGCGCCGATATTCAGGTCGAGGCCGGCAAGCTGACCACAGCGACGTTGCAGCACCGCGCCGCCCAGATCACCCTGAAGCTGGTTTCGCAGCCGGGCGGCGAGGCAATTGCCGATACCGCATGGTCGGTGCTGACCGCATCGGGCGATATCGTCAACGAAAGCGTCAGCGCATTTTCGACCATGGTTCTGTCCGAAGGCGACTATCTCGCCGTCGCCCGCAACAAGGACAAGATCTATCAGCGCGACTTCACCGTGAAATCGGGCCAGAACGCCGATGTGGACGTTCTGCTTTCGGCACACGCCCAGACGGCCAACGCCGACCTCGAATGATCCGGGCAACGCTTCGCCGATCACGTCGAATGTCCAACATGAATCGAAAACGGCGCCTGTGAGACACAGGCGCCGTTTTGTTTTAAGATCAGGCAGAAAGCTTGGCCTTGCGGGCCGCCAGCTTGCGCTTGACGTCCGGCGGTGTCGCTTCATCGGACAGCGAGGTGATCGCGTCTTCCAGCGACATCGGCGTCTGCGCCTGCGAGCCGAGACGGCGGATGTTGACCGAGCGGTTTTCGGCTTCCTGACGACCGCAGACGATGATCACCGGAACCTTGGTGACCGAGTGTTCGCGGACCTTGTAGTTGATCTTCTCATTGCGGAAGTCGGTTTCGACCTGCAGACCGGCATCGCGCAGCGCTTCGGCCACTTCACGACCGTAATCGTCGGCATCCGAAGTGATTGTGGCGACGACGACCTGCGTCGGCGCGAACCACAGCGGCATGTGGCCGGCAAAGTTCTCGATCAGGATGCCGAGGAACCGCTCCATCGAACCGCAGATGGCGCGGTGGATCATCACCGGTTGGGTCTTTTCCGAGTTCTGGTCGATGTAGAAGGCACCAAACCGTTCCGGCAGGTTGAAGTCGACCTGCGTCGTGCCGCACTGCCATTCACGGCCGATGGCGTCCTTCAGCGTGTATTCGAACTTTGGACCGTAGAACGCGCCCTCGCCCGGCAGGATGCCGGTCTTGATGCGACCGCCCGACTGTTCCTCGATCGTCTTCAGGACGTCCGTCATTACGCTTTCGGCGCGATCCCACAGATCGTCGGTGCCGACACGCTTTTCAGGGCGGGTCGAGAGCTTGACCACGACTTCCTCGAAGCCAAAATCCTCGTAGACCGACAGGATCAGCTGGTTGATACGCAGGCATTCGTCGGCCAGCTGCTCGTCGGTGCAGAATACGTGCGCATCGTCCTGCGTGAAGCCACGCACGCGCATCAGACCATGCAGCGCGCCGGACGCTTCGTAACGGTGCACGAGACCGAATTCGGCGAGACGGATCGGCAGTTCGCGATAGGATTTCAGGCCGTGCTTGAAGATCTGCACGTGACCCGGGCAGTTCATCGGCTTCAGCGCGAAAACGCGGTTGTCGGCTTCCTCGTCATCCGCATGCGTGAACGCATAGGCGGATTTCACCGCAAACATGTTCTCCTGATACCAGCCCCAGTGACCGGACGTTTCCCACAGCGAGGCATCGAGCACCTGCGGCGCGTTGACTTCCTCATAGGTGCCGGCCAGACGGCGGCGCATGTAGGATGTCAGGGTCTGGAACATGCGCCAGCCCTTGCCGTGCCAGAACACCACGCCTGGACCTTCTTCCTGGAAATGGAAAAGATCCATCTCGCGGCCGAGCTTGCGGTGATCGCGCTTTTCGGCTTCAGCCAGAATATGCAGATACTGGTCGAGTTCTTCTTGGCTGGCCCATGCCGTGCCGTAGATGCGCGTCAGCATCGGCTTGGTGGAATCACCACGCCAATAGGCGCCGGCAACCTTCATCAGCTTGAAGGCCGTGCCGATCTGGCCCGTCGAGGCCATGTGCGGACCACGGCAGAGGTCGAACCAGCCGCCCTGATTGTAGATCTTCAGATCCTGACCTTCCGGGATCATGTCGACCAACTCGACCTTGTAGGCCTCACCCTTGTCGCCAAATACTTGCTTGGCCTTTTCGCGCGTCCAGATTTCCTTGGTGAAGGCTGCGTTCTTCTGGATGATTTCCTTCATCTTCTTTTCGATCTTCGGCAGATCGTCGGGCGTGAAGGGCCAGTCTTCGCCGCTATCCGGATGGATGCGCTTGAAGTCGTAATAAAAACCGTTCTCGATGACCGGGCCGATCGTCACCTGCGTATGCGGCCACAGTTCCTGCACGGCCTCGGCCATGACGTGGGCGGCATCGTGACGGATCAGTTCCAGTGCACGCGGATCGGTGCGGGTAACGATCTCGATCGCACCGTCTGTGACGGGATCGGAGAGATCGCGCAGCTCGCCATCGATGGTGATCGCCACGGACTTCTTGGCCAGCGACTTCGAAATCGACTCGGCGACGGCAGAGCCGGTCGTGCCGGCGTCGTAAACGCGGACGGAACCATCGGGAAATGTAAGGGAAACGGACATGTTGAATTCTCCTAGCCAGTCCCGCCAACGAATGCGGGTGGTCAAAAAAGGGCCGCGTCTGCGGCAATGAACGCCGGCGTCTTAGTCAAAAATCGCTGGCGAGTAAAGGTTTCAGGCCTTTTTGCCGAACTGCCAGAGTGCCCAGGGCATCCATCTGCGATAATCGTCATCCAGCGCTTCCGGCACAGGATCCAGCCCCCCGGTGCCGCCCGGCCCGCAACGCCCGACACGAAACAGCGTCAGCCAGAAGCCGGACCAGAAACCGTGCCGGGCAAAGGCTTCGTATCCGTATTCCGAACAGGTCGGGATGTGGCGGCAGCCATTACCGATGAAACCGGACAGCGTCAGCTGGTAGAGACGGATAAAGCCCATGCCGAACAGACGGCCGGGCGTCTTGCGAAACGGGCCGCGCCAGTTGCGCCCGGCATATTTTGGGCGCTCCTTGGGCTCGTCCTCATCCGGCTGGCCACAGGCGCCACACATGGCTCAGGCCGTCGCGGCGGTGGATTGGGTCTTCGCTTCCGCCTGTTCGATCGCGTCGACCACGGCATCGAAGGTGAGCATGGTGGAGGCGTGGCGGGCCTTGTAGTCCTTAACCGGTTTGAGAACCCGCATTTCTTCGAAACGGCCTTCGGGGCCTTCGCCGCCATCCTTCAGCATGGCGAGCATATCGGCCCGCGCCTGGCGCAGTTCTTCAACGCTTGCACCGATCACATGTTTGGCCATCGCCGCCGAAGACGCCTGACCGAGCGCGCAGGCGCGCACCTTGTGGCGGAAGTCGGAAACGATGCCACCGTCGAGCTTTACAAAAACCTTGACCTTCGAGCCGCACAGTTTCGAATGTTTTTCGGAGACGCCATCAGCATCCTCCAGTTCTCCCGAAAAGCCGATATTGCCGGCCAGTTCGAGAATGCGGCTATTGTAGATGTCGTCCATAATCACCAGTTTCCGGATTGCTCGCAGCCATCGCCTGCGCGGCGCATGTCGAACACTGCGTCTTCGCAGATGATCCTGTCATGCCGATTGTTTTACCATTATATGCTACCGCTGAAAGCCCGCATCAAGACATGTGCTTTTGCGTGACGAACGTCAAAATCGGAATGCAATGTCTTGTAAAATGACTTCGGCGGCGTCAGATAGCCCCAAAATGACGTCTAACGGCTAAATTGCCCGGCGTCACTGCACTAGGATCGGATGCGGCCTTGACCCGCATCAGGATCAGGAGACCTGAAATGGATGCCATTGTGAAGAACTTTCCGGCCGCTGGCCAAGCCGACGCCCGCCCGACCCAGCAGGAGGCCGAGGACGCCGTGCGCGTGTTGCTGCGCTGGACCGGCGACGATCCGTCGCGCGAAGGCCTGCTCGATACGCCAAAGCGCGTTGCCGCCGCCTATCGCGAACTGTTTTCCGGTTATGAGCAGTCGCCCGAGGACATTCTAGGCCGCACGTTCGAAGAAGTGTCGGGCTACAAGGACATGGTTCTGGTGCGCGACATCCCGTTCTATTCGCACTGTGAGCATCACATGGTGCCGATCATCGGCAAGGCGCATGTCGCCTATCTGCCGAAGGGTCGTGTGCTTGGCCTGTCGAAGATCGCCCGTCTTATCGAAGTGTTCGGTCGCCGCCTGCAGACGCAGGAAGCACTCACCGCACAGATCGCCGATGCCATCCAGAGCGTACTCGATCCGCGTGGCGTTGCCGTGATGATCGATGCCGAGCATCTGTGCATGGCCATGCGCGGCGTTCAGAAGCAGGGTTCGACCACGCTGACGACGACCTTTACCGCCGAGTTCGAGAACAATGCCGCCGAGCAGGCGCGTTTCCTGACCCTTATCCGCAGCTGAGCCTGCCGGTCCGAGGCCTATCATGACGCTGACTTTTGCCGCACCTTCCGCCGACAAGCATGCACTCGAAGAGGCCGGTGATTTCACGCCGCGATTCGATGCGCATGGCCTTGTCACCGCCGTCGTTACCGATGCGCGCGACGGCGAATTGCTGATGGTCGCGCATATGAATGCCGAAGCGCTGGCGCTGACGATAGAAACCGGAATTGCCCATTACTACAGCCGCTCGCGCGCAAAAATCTGGAAAAAGGGTGAGACCTCCGGCAATCTGCAGGCGGTCGAGGAAATCCGCACCGACTGCGATCAGGATGCCGTCTGGCTGAAGGTCAGCGTCGCCGGTCATGATGCCAGCTGCCACACCGGTCGCCGTTCGTGCTTCTATCGCAGCGTCAAGCAGGTCGACGGCAAGGCCTTCGTCGAGATTGCCGACGACGAACGCCATTTCGATCCCGGATCCGTTTACGCGAGCTAAGGAACGCAATTTCCTTTCGTCCCGTTTCCTGTCACATTTGCCGTTGATCAATACTTTCGAAACCCATTCGGGCGCCTAATGGTCATCTGGGTTGATGATCCGGCGTGGAGGAGACGCGGAAGACATGAACTGGTCCTGGAACAGAAACGAACCGCGCCCCGCTCCCGCATCGGATACCGGAGGTGCGGCTGTTCTCGAAGCTCCGCCCGCAAGACCTCCCGAACACACTCAACACCGCAAGGCGAAGATCGCACTGGCACTGGGCGGCGGTGCCGCGCGCGGCTGGGCGCATATCGGCGTGCTGCGGGCGCTGGATGAAGAGGGTATCGAAGTCGGCATGATCGCCGGCACCTCGATCGGCGCGCTGGTCGGCGGCTGTTACCTTGCCGGCAAGCTGGATGAACTTGAAAGCTTCGCCCGTTCGCTGACCATGCGCCGTATTGCCGGCCTGCTGGACCTCACTATCGGCGGCGGCGGACTTTTTGGCGGAATGCGGCTGACCAAGCGCATGCAGGAGCATATGGAAGGCATCGCCATCGAGGACCTGAGCCGTCCCTTCGTCGCCGTTGCCACAGAACTGCAGAGCGGTCACGAAGTCTGGATCGCCAGCGGCTCGCTGATCACCGGCTTACGCGCCTCCTACGCCCTGCCCGGCATTTTCGAACCGGTCAAATGTAACAATCGCACGCTGGTCGATGGCGCATTGGTCAATCCGGTGCCGACCTCCGTCTGCCGCGCCTACGAGCAGCCGCTCGTCGTCGGCGTCAATCTCAACTACGACATCTTTGGCCGCGCCGCCGTGGTGCGCCACAATGCCAGCATTCAGGACATCGAGCAGCGTCAGCGCATGGATGATGCCGGCGGTCGGGCCGCCAGCCGCATCAGCATGACCGGCACGATGGTGCAGGCCTTCAACATAATTCAGGAACGCATTTCCCGGGCCCGCCTTGCCGGCGACCCGCCGGATCTGGGGCTCAATCCACGCCTCAGCGATATCGGTCTGTCGGAATTCCACCGCGCCGGTGAAGCCATCCGGCGCGGCTACGAGGAAACCAAGGCGCAGATCGGCGCGTTGAAACGCATGCAGGAAATCTGCGCCCGATAATCAGCCGGCGATATAGGCCTTGATCTGTTCGGCTTCGTGCTCGATTTCGCTGATGCGCGATTTCACCACGTCGCCGATCGAGATGATGCCGGCAAGCTTGCCATCGGTTTCCACCGGCACGTGACGAAAACGACCGGCAGTCATCATCTCCATCAGGTCGTCATTGGTATTGTCTTCCCGACAGTGGGTGACATTCGTTGTCATCGCGGATGATACGGGCTTTTCCAATACCGCCGCACCTTCGCCGGCTATGGCGCGGACAAGGTCACGTTCGGTAAAAATTCCGGCAATTCGGCCTTCGAGGCTCGTCACCACGACGGCACCGATGTGTTTTTCGTTGAGAATGGTCGCGATCTCGCTCAGGGTCTGCTCGCGGCTGACCGACACGACATTGCGACCCTTTGCATCCAGCATGCTCTTCACGGTCTGGGGCATTGTTCTCTCCTCACTTTTTGCAATCGTTGCGCCGCCAAAAGCCCTCCCCGGCCAGCGATGCAACCATAGGAATGGTGCCCCTTTGGCAGCGCAAAAGCAACATCTTGTGAGCTGTTCGCCTTACCTGACCCGATCGAACAATCCGAACAAGAGATATCCGAACAGGAAACCGCCGATATGCGCATCCCATGCGATCGCATCGGAACCGGTGTCGAGCAGCGGCAGGCCGACGGCAATGAGGATGTTGCCGGCAAACCAGAGCCCCACGAAAACGGCGACCGTACGGTTCATCAGCGCCCCGACAATCGACTGGCGGGGATAAAGATGACCAAAAGTGCGGTCGTAACCGCCATGCCTCGGGAAAGCGAATCGGCAGGCGGCGCCCATCAGCGCCGAAATAACGCCCGATGCGCCTATCAATACGGTCTGCTCACCCCAGTTCAGGCCCGCATGAAAGAAAGCCGAGGCGGCAGCGGAGAATATCCAGAACAGCAGATAACGAGCGGTACCGATGCGGCGCACCACCGGAGCGCCGAACGCCAGCAGCCACAATACATTGAAGCCAAGATGCTGAAAGCTGCCATGCATCAGCGAATAGGTGACCGGCGTCCAGATCTGCCGCATGCCCTCCTCCGCGAATGGGTAGAGATAACGAAGCGGAATAAAGGCGAAAGTGACCAGCAGCCATTCACGCCAGAGATCCGGCAACAGATAGGCATCGACCAGATAGATGGCTCCCAGCAGCGCCACGGTTGCGGTCAGTACGCCCGGCAGGTTGAAGATCGGCTGCTTGCCCTCATCCTCGATCAGCGCCTCTTCCCTCAGGGCTTCATCCGCCGTCGGGTGCGTGGGCATATCCGGTCTGTCACTCATCCATCACCTGCTCGTTTTCACCCGCAAGCCTTACAGGACGGCCAGCACAAACGGAAGCGTCGGCTCAGTTGGCATGGTTTTCGCTACGGTAACCACAAGGGCTCGGGAAAGAATGAATCTTGTTCCGAAATAAGACACATGGATACGATGCAGACTGCAGCAGGAAACGAATTATTCAGCTACTGGCTCGAACTGAAGCGAGATGGCAAGCTCCCCGTGCAGCGGGAGTTCGAACCCGCACGCGTGCGCCACATGCTTCCCGACCTTTTTATTCTCGGCAAAAACGATGCCGGCATTCTCTCTTTTCGCCTGGCTGGCACACGCCTCTGTGCATTGTTCGGCCATGAATTGCGGGGGCGCCCGTTCACCTGCCTGTGGCACAGGTCACAACGTCGGCAGGCCAATATCGGCATTCAGGCGATGCTGGCCCGCGGTCGTCCGATGGTGACCGATGTGACCGGTGTCGGCACCGAGAGTAACCACGACTACCAGATGGTGCTTCTGCCGATGCGATCGTCTGAGGCGGAGCCGGACCGGATTCTGGGCGCCATTCTTCCCCGCCAGCCACGCACGGGGGTTATTCTTGAGACGATCTCATGCCTTTATGCCGGCGAATCGCGCAGTATCGCCGAGGAGAGCGCTGAGATTCAGCCGGACGGCAAGCGTTTTACCCGCTTCATGCGGCGTCTTCTCTCTGTCGAAATAGTAGATGACGGGCTTTCTGGAAGAAGCTGACAAGCCCGTCAGAACGTTCTATTAACCGCGATGCGATATCCATTACAGTGCTCTGCACCGCTCGGCGCATAATGGGCATCATACATTTTAGAATATGCAAATCGCGACTTGAGAGAACGAGCATGTACTCTTTCCAGCCAGCTCAACAATCGACACCACCGCAAGGCGCGCAGGAGCGTTCCTTCCAGCGGGTGACCGTCGGCATGAGCGGGCGCCTGATGCTTGAGAGCCACGACGAATTCCCCTGCACGGCAGTGGAGATGTCTCCGGGCGACGTGGTGTTCTCGTGTGAAGCGCGACCATCCGCCAATGAACGCGTGATCGCCTATATCGAAAATCTCGGCCGCATCGAAGGCAATGTCATCGGCGTCAATGCCGATGGTTTTTACATGTCGATCAACGCCACGGACCGCAAGCGCGAGAAACTGGCGGCGCAGCTGACATGGCTCGCCAACAAGCACGAACTCGGCCTGCCGGAAGATCGTCGACACGATCGCCTGACGCCGCGCATCACCCGCACCGAGATTGTGCTCGACGATGGCCGCAAATATCCGTGCAAGATCGTCGATCTCTCGCTCTCAGGCGCGGCCGTCGACATCGAAATCCGTCCGGCGCTCGGCACACCCGTCATGCTCGGCAACATGCGCGGCCGAATCGTCCGCCATTTCATCGAAGGCGTGGCGATCGAATTCGCCTCGGTCCAGTCGCGCGAGTCGCTGCGCGCCTTCCTTTAGGCGACGGAGACAGCCATTCAGCCTTAACATTTTCGCAGCCGGCGGCACTCACCGCCGGCTTTTTCGTGCCGCAACGGGATGACAAAGCCGCAAATCTCGAAAATAATCGGCCGATATCGAATTATTTTCTCGTTTCGGGACGATTTTTCGACCCCAAAACGGGGTGTTTCAACGCGAAACAGCCGTCTGGCACGATGGAAAACACGGTTTACGTGGCGTTTATCATCGAAAACCAGGACCTCCTCAGCGCATCCGGCAGGTTCGGCCATCAATTGCCACCATTCCGAAAACATCAGCCATGTCAGCAATTTAGGCAAATGAGCCGGGCGCAGGACCCGACAGTTCGTTATAATTTGAAACAAACTTTGCGAAAATACACCGCGAATTTTCGTCGAATTCGATTGCAATTTTCTGCATGTTTTAGCCGAATTGAATTCAAATAAGCACTTGTTTTTACTTCGGTATTTTCCACCGGATCAAAACCTTGCTGCGATTGTCTCCTCACCAACGGGGAGACAAGAAAAATGACGAAAAGCACAGCCCTGGTGATCACCGCTATCGCCACCTTCATCGCCCTCTTCCAGACGCAGTCCGCATTTGCCGTCAGCGGAGACATGAAGATCATCGGTCAGGCAAACCCGCCGATCGGCCATTACGAATTCTGCAAGGCCTATCGCAGCGAATGCGTCCGCACCAATGGCGACCGCGGCCCGGTTGCGCTCACCGAAGACAAGTGGCGCACGCTGCTCGACGTCAACTACACCGTCAACACCGCCATCCAGCCGATGACTGACCAGGAAATCTACGGCGTCGAGGAAAAGTGGGCCTACCCGAAGACTGTCGGCGACTGCGAGGATTTCGTTCTGCTGAAGCGCAAGATGCTCATGCAGAAGGGTTTTGATGCCTCGGCGCTGCTGATCACCGTCGTGCTGCAGCCGAATGGCGAAGGCCATGCCGTGCTGACCGTCCGCACCGATCGCGGCGACTTCATTCTCGACAACATGCGCAACAAGGTCATGCTCTGGGCCGACACCGAATACACTTACCTGAAGCGCCAGTCGAACGACGATCCGGGCCGCTGGGTCAAGTTGCAGGATGGCCGCGCCATCGCTGTCGGCAGCGTCAGCCAGTAACAGTTTTTCTATCTCACTGAAGACTTGTCCGGCCCACGGAAACGTGGCGCCGGACTTTTTCGTTTTCGCCAGCCGGCCCCGCCCCGCGCAAGCCTCATATGCCATGGCTCGTCGAAAGCAGGCAGGTCATCATGGCGCAGGACAATTTTCAGGAACCGCTGATCAGCAATCGCATGGCGCTGGGTATCACCCTTGCCCTCGCCCTGATGGCCGCGGCGACCTTCGCCGTCAATCTCGGCGGCAGTTGGATCGGCCCGAAGCTTGCGCTCGGCAGCCATACCGACAGCCGTGAGGAGATCAGGGTCAGAATCGGTCAGGATGAACTGCGCCTGCCGGCCAACACCATCCGCTTCAGCGAACAGCGCCATGCAGGCGACAGCGAAAGGATCGATCTTTACCTCACATGGCCCGAAATGCAGGGCTACAGCGTCGCCCAGAAGCGACGTTTTGACGATTCGGGCAGCGCCGATGGCCTCATCTTCCTGCAACTGTCACAGAGCACGATGTCGCGCGACATGTCCGGCCGGCTCGAACCGATCTATTCACGACTGTTCGACGGCGACGCTATTCCGGGACCTTATGGGCTCACTGCGCACCATCTGCGTGCCGATAGCGGTTATGGCGACGAAGTCATCCTGACAGCGCCGACTTCCACCGGTGATGCCTATGCCGTCCGCTGCCTCATGCCGCGCGACAAAGGCCCCGAACGACAGACCGGCCAACAGACTTCCCCCGTTGCGACCAACAGCGCCAGTTGCCAGAGAGACATTCGCGCTGGCCAGGACCTGACCGTGCTTTACCGATTCTCGCCGACACTTTTGCGCGACTGGGTCCATATTGATGCCGCGATTGCCCGCTTTGTGAAAGAGCGCGTCGCGACACGAAAAACACCCCAATAAACCGCTAAAATTCGATCGAACGTCGCAACCACAGCTTCATCATAAACGAGTTGGTAACGCTGCTGACCTAAAGTGCCCCCAACGGCACGCTGCGGGGGCGCGACCGGACCTATTGAAATCGAGTTGCAAGTAGCGAGTGCAGGCGTGTTGAAAACCCTCTTTAGTTCATCTCTCCCCAAGGATGGCGCATCTAAAACCGCTCGGGTTGCCGGTCGGTTCGTAGCGGCGATCGTAGCGTCGACGATTTTCGTCAGTCCCGCTCTTGCTGCAAAATACGCCGGCATCGTCGTCGACGCCAAGACCGGCAAGGTTCTTTACAACGAAGATGCCGACGGCCTTCGTTACCCTGCGTCGCTCACCAAGATGATGACGCTTTATCTCACGTTCGAAGCACTGGAATCGGGCAAGATTTCCCTGAGTGACCGCGTCACGGTGTCTGCCAATGCCGCCAAGGAGCCGCCGTCGAAACTCGGCGTTCGCGCCGGCGGTTCGGTCAGTGTCGAACAGGCCATCCTGTCGCTGGTCACGCGCTCCGCCAACGACATGTCCACGGCCATGGGTGAATTCCTGGGTGGCTCGGAAACACGTTTCGGGCAGATGATGACCAACAAGGCACGTGCGCTCGGCATGACGCGCACCACCTATCGCAACGCCCACGGCCTGCCGAACACCGCGCAGATGACGACGGCGCGCGATCAGGCCCGCCTCGGCATCGCGCTGCGCCAGCACTTTCCGCAGTATTACGGCTACTTCAACACCCGCAGCTTCACATTCGGACGTCAGGTCATCGGCAATCACAACCGCCTCGTCGGCAATGTGAAGGGCGTTGACGGTATCAAGACCGGTTATACGCAGGCGGCAGGCAGCAACCTTGCCACCTCCGCACAGCTCGATGGCCGCTCGATCGTTGCCGTCATTCTCGGCGCCAAGGGCAGTGCCGCCCGCGATGCGCAGATGCGCAAGCTGGTCGCCACCTATCTGCCGCAGGCTTCGCGTGGCGGTAACAGCAACCTGATCGCCCAGACCGCACCCGCACCGTCGCTTCCGGTCGTCGATGCGCCGAAGCCGAGCACGCCTTCGGTCGACGTTCGCCAGCTGGCCTCCATGGACCTGCCGAATGCCGGCCCGCTGCCGGGCGCCCGTTACGACCAGAAGGTTCCAGGCGCATCCGCCTATGCAGCAGAGCCGAAATCGCAGGCCGCTCGTGAGGCCGTTTCGTCGGCAATCGCCAGCAACGCTCCGGTACCTCCGCGCGGTCTCGCACCCGCTGCCGGCTACCTGAAGGAACCGACATCGGAACAGAAGGTCGCGACCGTGACCGATGCGGTCACGACCGCTTCGACTCGCTCCGATCGACAGGCATCCTCGGCCCAGCAGATTGCCGGCTGGGTTGTGCAGATCGGCGTCTCGCCGAACAAGGACATGGCAATGGAACTGCTTTCCAGCGCCCAGGACAAGGGCGGCAGCGCATTGCGCGGTGCAAAGCCGTTCACGGTTGCCGTCAGCACCAATGGCAGCCAGCTCTACCGTGCCCGCTTCGGCGGTTTCGACGACCAGAAGACGGCGGTCAACGCCTGCAACGCCCTGAAGAAAAAGGGCATCAAGTGCTGGGCATCGCTCCAGTAATCTCATTGGCTTAACACTGCCGTCGGCATGTCCGGCGGCAGCAGCCGGGGCAGAGTTATTCCCGGCGCCGTTTCAGCCCTCGAATTGTAATGCGTACGAGGTCAAACATGGCAGTGAACGAAAACAACATCGAACGTGAATTTCCGACGACGTTGAAAGGCAATGCCCGCGGCCCTTCGTTGCATCCGCTCCACGAGGCCGCGATGCGGATCGCCGGTCTCGGCATGAACCGGCCGCGAGAAAAGACGCGTGATCTCGTCGGCCTGCTTCTGACGCATGCCGCGCGCGCATGGCGATACACGCAGCCGGAGGCCAGCATTCACCTGCATATCGGCAGCCATTCCGGCCGGGCACCGATCCATATCCGCCTGCGCTGAGCAGAGCCGATTGCCATTGAAGCGCGCCTGACGGTGCGCTTTTTTCGTTTCAGAGAAGGCCGAGTTCGGCGAGTTCCCGCCGCAGATCTTCCGGCAGCGCCATAACATCTTCGCCAAGGCTGCCGAGATCGGCCGGCGCATCTTCCGGCGTCAGATAACGCCAGCCCTGGAACGGGCGCCGTGGCTGCGGCAAGGTTTCGATCACTTCCGGCCCAAGAACGAGATGACAGCGACCGATGCCATCACCGCCGGTAAATGTCTCGATGCCGAGCAGTTTCTGGCGCGCCATAACCTGCCCCTTGATCACCCAATAGAGCGATCCTTCGGCCAGCAGTTCATCGACGCGCTTGGGAACCATGCGGGTGGTATGCACCGAATGCGGCTCAAGGCCGGCAGCGATTGCGCTCAAGGCGCGCTCGGCTACCCAATCCCTCAGATCCTGAATGGAATCGGCGCCGACGCAGAGTTTGACGAGATTGAGTGCCATGCCCTGCTTCAAGACCCATAAGTGCGCCACGTCAAGCCAAGGGCGCGGCATGGCTGGCCTGCATCCACAGGCCCGCTATTGGCGATCAACATTCCACGACGTTGACGGCGAGGCCGCCGGTCGAGGTTTCCTTGTATTTTTCGCTCATGTCGTTGCCGGTCTGGCGCATGGTTTCGATACAGGCATCGAGCGGCACGAAATGCGTGCCGTCACCCTTGATCGCCAGCGATGCAGCAGTGACCGCCTTGACCGCTCCCAGCGCGTTGCGCTCGATGCACGGCACCTGCACGAGACCGGCGATCGGATCGCAGGTCATGCCGAGATGGTGTTCCAGCGCGATTTCGGCGGCATTCTCGATCTGCTCGGGCGAGCCATCCATCACCGCGGCAAGGCCCGCCGCCGCCATCGCGGCCGCCGACCCCACCTCGCCCTGACAGCCGACCTCGGCGCCGGAAATCGAGGCATTGTGCTTGATGATGCCACCGACAGCCGCTGCCGTCAGCAGGAAGGTATGAACATCCTCGCGCGTCGCATCCTCGTGGAAATGCAGGAAATAACGCACCGTCGCCGGAATGACGCCGGCAGCGCCGTTGGTCGGGGCGGTAACGACGCGGCCACCGCCGGCATTTTCCTCGTTCACGGCCATGGCGTAGACCGACAGCCAGTCATTGGCGAGCAGCGGGTTCAGCCGGTTGGAGCGCCATTCGGCCTCCAGCTTCTCGTGGATGGCGCGGGCGCGGCGCTTGACCTTCAGGCCGCCGGGCATGATGCCGTCCACCTGCAGGCCGCGATCGATACAGCGGCTCATCGCATCCCAGATACGGTCGAGCCCTTCGTCGAGCTCGGTGCGGCTCATCTTGGTTTCTTCATTGGCACGTTTCATGGCGGCGATGCTGAGGCCCGCGCCACGTGCCATCTCCAGCATCTCCCTGGCCGAGGCGAAGGGATAGGGCACACGGTCGGAACTGACCTTCTTGTGGCCGCGCATGGCTTCCAGCTCGGTATCGGTCACCACGAAACCGCCGCCGATCGAATAATAGATGCGCTTCAGAAGCAGACGACCATCCTTGTCGAGCGCCTCGAAAGCCATGCCGTTGGCGTGGCCTGGCAGCGGCACCTTCTTGTCGTAGATCAGGTCCGTCTTCGGCTGAAAATCATAAGCCGGATGGCCGGGCGGTGTGACACGGCCGGTACGCTCCACCTTGGCGATGATCGCATCCATCTTGTCTGGATCGACGCTCTGCGGCGCCTCGCCCATCAGGCCGAGCACAACTGCCCTGCCCGTGCCATGGCCGATGCCGGTAAAGGCGAGCGATCCGTGCAGGCTGACCTTCAGGGCCGCCACATGCGCGCCTGCGGGCCTTGGCCAGTCATCCGACAGGATCAGGTCGAGAAAGCGGTTGGCGGCCGACATCGGTCCCATCGTGTGGGAACTCGAAGGGCCGATGCCGATCTTGAAGACGTCGAAGACGGAGAGAAACATGGCTATCCATATCGCGAGAATGATGAGGTCAGGCTACGCTTGACGAAAGACACGTCACGGCGATCGCCCGACATCGGGTTTTGTCGCAGCGACATAGGAACAAAATTACGCCCGCGCAATGTGGATAGGATGATCGTGATCATGCTTGCCGCTTGCCGGGCATGGCGAACTGAAGCATTACAGAAGAATTCGTTGAAATTCGGTCCTTTCCAGTTCTGGTTCCGCCCATGTCGAATGCCGACTATATCGCTCTTGTCCTGTTTCTCGTCCTGTGGGCGCTCTACAGCTGGTTCTCCGCCGGCTCCGGCGGCAAATACCTGCCGCGCCAGAGCCTCAACCGGGTGATGGCGGCACGTCGCAGGAACTGGATCTACAATTCGCTGACCCGCGACCTGAAGATGATCGATACGCAGATCCTTGCCGGACTACAGAACGGTACCGCGTTTTTCGCATCGACATCGATTCTGGCCATCGGCGGCTGTTTCGCGCTTCTGGGCGCCACCGATCAGGTCGAAGCCGTCTTCCGGGACCTCGCCATCGCATCCTATGGCGGACGCACCTCGTTCGAACTGAAGGTCGCCGGCCTCACCGTCATCTTCGGTTATGCCTTCTTCAAGTTCGGCTGGTCCTACCGGTTGTTCAACTACTGCACGATCCTGTTCGGCGCGCTGCCGATGATGCACGAGACCAACGGCAACCGCGAAGCCGCCGAACGCGCTGCCGATCAGGTGATCCGCATGAACACGATTGCCGCCAGCCACTTCAATTCGGGGCTTCGCGCATTTTTTCTGTCGATCGGCTATCTCGGTTGGTTCGCCGGGCCCTATATGTTCATGGCAATGACGATCGTCGTCATCGTCGCCCTGACACGCCGCCAGTATTTTTCGGAGGCGCGTCTAGCGGTGATGGAAGACGAACGGCCCTGAACGACATATCCAGCCGGAAAGAGTTTTCGTGGCAATTGCAGAGACGATTTCGGGCGCGCCCAAAAGGCCGCGCATCCTTCTGATCGACACCCTACGCGGTCTGGCACTGATCGCCATGGCCTCCTACCATTTCACCTGGGACCTCGGCTTTTTCGGTTATATCGATCCGGAAACGGCAACGCAGGGCGCGTGGAAACTTTATGCCCGCTGCATCGCCAGTTCCTTCCTGTTTCTGGCCGGTTTCAGCCTCGTTCTGGCGCATCTTTCGGCCATTCGCTGGCAATCCTTTGCAAAACGATTCGGCATGGTGGCGGGGGCTGCCCTCGTCATCAGTCTCGGCACGCTGTTCGCCCTGCCGGATGAATGGATCCATTTTGGCATCCTGCACAATATTGCGCTGTCGGGCCTGATTGGTCTCGCCTTCCTGCGCCTGCCGGCCGTCGTCACGGCCTTGATCGCCATCGCCATTGCAGCGGCGGGTTACATCAACGGCTATGTCTCTCCGGGCATTTTCAGCAGCGAGTTCTTCAATCCGCGTATTCTCAACTGGACTGGTTTTGCCGCCACGCCACCGCGCTCCAACGATTTCGTGCCGCTGTTCCCCTGGCTCGCAGCGCCGCTTCTCGGCATTGCCATCGGCAAGCTGGCGGTTACCCGCGGCTGGTTGACGCACTTGGCCAAGGTCCAGACCAAGCCGAACGTTCTCGGGCGGGCCGGGCAGCACAGCCTTGCCTTCTACCTGATCCATCAGCCGGTGCTGATCGGCCTCGTCTATCTGTTTTCGCTGATCCATCCGGCACCGGCGCCAGACCCGATGACGAGCTACACGCGCAGCTGCGAGAGCGGCTGTTCTGCTCAGGGCGAGGATATCGGCATGTGCCAGAGGTTCTGCGCGTGTACGGGTGAGCGCCTTCAGCAGCAGTCGCTGCTGGTGCCGATGAACACGGGCCAGATCAACCCGCAGACGGACGAGCGCGTGCAATCGCTGGCGCAGGAATGTTCGATGATCGCCCGCTGACCGGGCTTCGAAAGATCAGGTGCCAACGCCGATTTCGGCGAGACGTGTCAGGCAGGCTTCCTCGACATTGTCGAGTTCGACCAGCGTCTCTTCGATATCCTTGCGCTTCTGGCGCAGATCGTCGCGTTTTTCGTCGAGCCGCTTCATCAGCAGTTTCAGCTGACCCATCTCGCCCGGCGGCTCCTTGTAGACCTGCACGATCTCGCGGATTTCGGCGATGGTGAAGCCGATACGGCGGCCACGCAAAATTTCCTGAATGAGGCGGCGATCGGCGGCGCGGAACAGGCGTGTGCGGCCCCGGCGCTCGGGATGGATCAGGCCCTCGTCCTCGTAGAAGCGGAGGGTGCGCGTCGAAACGCCGAATTCGCGGGTGAGTTCCGTTATGCTATAATACTTGTGCACGTGCTTGCCCTTTTCAGAGGGCTAAAACTAATTGACCTTTACGTACAAGTCAATTTTCGCCCTCAGCCGATGGCAAACCACCATGTCGCGAGGCCGAGAAATGCGAAGAAGCCGGTGATATCGGTGATGGTCGTCACGAACACCGCAGAGGCCACCGCCGGGTCGGCACCGTATTTGTCGAGAAGAAGCGGCACCATGATGCCCGCCAGCGCTGCCGCCATCATGTTGATCAGCATGGCCGTGGCAATGATACCGCCGATATTGGGATCCTGAAACCAGGCGCCGGCGACGATGCCGATCAGCACGCCGAACAATACACCGTTGAGCAGGCCCACACCCGCTTCACGGCGGATGATGCGCCAGGAATTGTGAATGTCGAGATCGCGGGTGGCAAGCGCCCGCACCGTCACCGTCATCGTCTGAGAAGCGGCATTGCCGCCCATGCCGGCAACGATCGGCATCAGCACCGCGAGTGCGACGATCTGCTGGATGGTGGCATCGAAAAGGCCGATGACGGAGGCTGCCATGAAAGCCGTTACAAGGTTCACCAGCAACCACGGCACGCGTGACCGCGAGGTATCGGCAACCGAGTCAGACAGTTCTTCATCGCCGACACCGCCGAGGCGCATGATGTCCTCTTCGGCCTCTTCCTGCATGACGTCGACGATATCGTCGATGGTCAGCACGCCGACCAGACGGCCGTTGTCGTCCACGACGGCGGCGGAGAGAAGGTCATATTGCTCGAACAGCTGTGCCGCCTCTTCCTGGTCCATGTCGGCCGGGATCGGGTAATTGGTCTCGCGCATGATCGTTTCGATCTTCACCTGACGCTTGGTGCGCAGGATGCGGTCGAGATCGATGATGCCCAGCAGCTTGAAGGTCGGATCGATGACAAAGATCTGCGTAAAACTTTCCGGCAGATCCTCTTCGTCGCGCATGTAGTCGATGGTCTGGCCGATCGTCCAGAACGGCGGCACCGCCACGAATTCGGTCTGCATACGGCGACCGGCCGAGCTTTCCGGGTAATCCAGCGCGCGGCTGAGGCGCACCCGCTCGGTAAACGGCAACTGTGCAAGAATTTCCTCGCGGTCTTCCTTGTCAAGGTCTTCGAGAATGTAGACGGCATCGTCCGAATCGAGATCGCCGATGGCGGCGGCAATCTGCGCATTCGGCATCTGGTCGACGATTTCGAGGCGGATCGCCTCGTCCACCTCGGTCAGTGCGGTCAGGTCGAAATCGTCGCCGAGAAGGCGCACCAGCGCCATGCGCTGATCCGGCTGGATGGCTTCGAGAAGGTCGCCGAGTTCGGATTCGTGCAGCCGCGCCACGTTCTGGCGCAGGAACAGCACATCGCGGTCCGCGATCGCCGCGCCGACCATGGCCAGCACATCGGAGCGAATGGAACCGTCTTCGGAATAGATGTCGTCGGAAAACTCTTCGGCGGTCGGGCGAAGGCGATCGTCTTCGATATTCGTCATAAGGCCGCCCTCACATAAGAAGAATCCCGCCGCCATTCGCCTTTTCGAACGAATCTGCAGCAGAAAACCGATTTTCAACAACTGGATAGCGCAAACAGCCGGGTTTGGTTCCCGCCGCACGCCGATATCTGCTAGAACAATTCCAAAGCGGGGTCCAGCCTCGTTTTGGCCAAGCCAAAAACCGATAGTTTCTCGCCAAGGTGCCGCGTGACACGCCTGAAAATCCTGTCCTATCCCGATCCGTTGCTGAGCCAGCCCTGCCTGCCCGTCACGCGCTTCGACGATGACCTTCGTACCCTCGCCGACGACCTCTTGGAAACCATGCGCGCCGCCCCCGGTGTCGGCATCACCGCCGCCCATGTCGGCACGCTTTTGCGGCTCACCGTGATCGAGCTTTCGCCGCAGGATGGCGTGCGCATCTATGCCAATCCGGAGGTGCTGGCGTCGTCGGAAGAGGTGATGCGGCATATGGAAGGCAGCGTTTCCATGCCGGGCTTTACCGATGAAGTGGAACGCCCGAAACAGATCCGTTTTCGCTACCAGGATCTCGATGGCGTCGCCCACGAAGAAGATGCCGAAGGTTTTCTCGCCATCTGCATCCAGCACGAGATCGACCAGCTCGATGGCATCTTCTGGCTCAGGCGCCTGTCACGCCTGAAACGCGAGCGGCTGATCAAGAAATGGGAAAAAGCGTCACGCGATTAATCGCGACGTCGAACAATCCGCCGACCTGCACGTTATGCCTCCCGAGACCAAAATCAGGAGGCTGTCATGGCATTGAAGAAAAGCGAAAACGACCTGTCGCGCGAAGAGGATTTTCGCGACTACGAGGCGCGCGATATCGATGAGGGCTGGCCCTATGCCGACAAGCCGGGCGCGACATCGAAACAGGTGGACAATGCCGCCTATGGCGCATCCGGCAATTTCGACCGCGAGCGCAATGGCGGTTTTCGCGTCGATGGCATCGAGGCCGACGGTCAGGAAAACCGGCTGCGCGACCGCGGCCTGCCGGAAACTGTCGGCCGCGAGAATGACGACGATCTGGAGGAACGCATCAGCGATGCGCTCGAAAATCTCGAAGACCTGCAGATGGAGATGATCGATCTCCATGTCGATGACACGACCGTCGTGCTGGAAGGCATGGTCGATGACGACGCCCTCATCCGCCGTATCGTTGCCACCGTGCAGCGTGTGCCCGGCGTCGGCCGCGTCGTCAGCCGCATCACCGCTGGCGGCGTCGACAGCCACATCCCGGATGACGACGAATGAGCGTCAAATGATGCGGATCGTCGGCTTTGCCAGCAGCGTGTTGCTGACGGTGCAGATTTCTTCCGCCATGTGAATGATTTCGGCGCGTTGTTGCGCGTCGAAATCCCCCGACAGCTCGAATTTCACATCAAAATTTTCGACCCGCGCCGGCTCTCCAGGGCTCTTCTGCCCGGTCACGTGCACGGCAACCTCATCCAGCTTGTCGAGAATGCCAAGCCGGCTCGCAGCGATCCGTGCGCTCAGAACGAGACAGGCGGCAAGCGACGAATAGAGCAGGTCCAAAGGGTTGAAGCCCGGCATCGAAGCGCTGGTGATGACATCCAGTTCGCCACCCGTCTCGCTCGTCAGACGCGGATGCCCATGTCGCCCGACCTTGGCCAGCGCCCCCACCGGCCGCGATTTCACTTTCACATCGACCATATCCGAAAACGTTCCTATTGCGCCTGCGCCCTGATGGCCGCCTCATAAGCCAGCCGCGCCCATTTCGTCATCTCGTCGGGATCATCCAGCGCTTCATCCGGCACCGTCCAATAGGGCATCAGCACCGGCTTGCCCTTCTTGCCCTCGTAACTCCACTGCTCGGCACCCGCCGCTGCAAATTGCGGCCCGCTGACGGCATCGGCCTTCAACATCAGCGTATCGCGCAGTTCCAGCGCAAAGATCAGTCCGTGGTGATAGATGCCCTTGCCGCCGAACATTCGCTTGACGGTGACAGGCCCGAGCCCTTCGAACAATTCCTCGATTGCAACGATATCCATGCGGAACTCCAATCAACCCGCCTATCGATAGGATTTCATCGCTGCCATTGTCCATGGCAAACATCTTCGTGTTATAGGCGAATACCTTTGACGCAACCGGTTGACAGATCCAGATTGCACGAACCGGCAGAGTGAAACAGTTGAACACCATGATCGTGACGTTAAAAGCCCCGATATTTGCCGTTGCCGGCCTGTTGCTGGCGAGCGCTGGCCCGACCATTGCGGCCACCATCGGTGTCGTCGCGCCGCAGAGCGGTCCCTATGCAGGCCTTGGTACACAGGTGCTGGAAGGCGCCCGCGCCGCAGCAGCCAAGGCCGGTGATCGACTGGTGGAAATCAATGAGACCTGCGATCAGGGTGCTGGAAAAGTCATCGCCGAGCGGTTGCGCGCAGAAAAGGCCGTGGCCGCCATCGGTTTTCTCTGCGTCGAGACCCTGTCTGAATCCCTGCCGGATCTGAAGGATGCCGGCATCGCCGCCATCACCTTGTCGGTGCGCTCGAAAATCCTGATGGAGGATGCGCAGCGTTACCAATGGCCGTTCTTCCGAATGGCGCCGGCGGATGGCGACGAAGCGGAAAAGCTTGCGGAAGTGATGCTGGGCCAGTGGCAGAACCGTCCGATCGCACTTGTCGAAGACGGGACGATCTATGGCCGTGATCTTGCCAGCGTCATCCGCCAGAAGCTGGAAGCGGGCGGTATAAAACCCGTCTTCACCGACACCTATCGTCCCGGTCAGGAGCAGCAACTGGCGCTGGTGCGCCGTCTCGCCAAGGCCGGCGCCACCCATGTTTTTGTCGGCGGCGATCACAATGACACCGCTACCATCGCCCGCGACGCCGCGGCCGACAAGATTTCCCTGACGGTGATCGGCGGCGACGCGCTGAAAGCCGCCAATCGGCCCATTGCGTTGCGTGACGGCACTCTGGCGGTCACCCTGCCGGATTATACGACCTTGCCGGAAGCCAAGATCGTCGTCGGCGAATTCCGCGAACGTGGTGCAGAACCGGACGGATATGCGCTGCCTGCCTATGCCGCGGTTGAAATCGTGCGTCAGGCCGCGACCAGCGGCAGCGTTGCGGACCACCTGTCCGGTCAGTCGTTTGCAACCGTCATCGGCCCGGTCGGTTTTGGTACGGACCACGAATTGCAGGCCAATCCGCTGCGCCTGCTCGAATGGCGCGACAACAATTTTCTCGACCCGCGCATGCGAACCGATTGATACGGTTTGCGGTCATTGTCTCGGGTCAGTCACTTTGCTAAGGCCACCAAAATTCAAGTCGCCGCCGGAGATTTTTCGCATGACGCTGCCGATCCGTATCGCCCCTTCCGTTCTTGCCGCTGATTTCTCTCGTCTGGGTGAGGAAGTCCGCGATGTAGTCGAAGCCGGCGCCGACTGGATCCATCTCGACATCATGGACGGCCATTTTGTCCCCAACATCTCCTTCGGCCCGGATGTCATCAAGGCGCTTCGCCCGTATACCAAGGCCTTCTTCGATTGCCATCTGATGATCGCGCCGGTCGATCCCTATCTCGAAGCCTTCGCCAAGGCTGGCTGCGACAGCATCACCGTGCATGCGGAGGCTGGCCCGCACATGCACCGTTCTCTTCAGACCATTCGCGGCCTCGGCAAGAAGGTCGGCGTCACGCTCAATCCGGCAACACCGCTGTCGGTGTTCGAAAACGTGCTGGACGATATCGACCTCATCCTGATCATGAGCGTCAATCCCGGTTTCGGCGGCCAGAAATTCATTCCGGCCATGCTCGACAAGATAGCCGCCACCAAGGCGCTGATCGGTGACCGTCCGATCGAAATCCAGGTCGATGGCGGCATCACGGCTGAGACGATCGGTGCAGCCGCAAAGGCCGGCGCCAATGTGTTCGTCGCCGGTTCGGCGATCTTCGGCAAGGCCGACAAGGTCGCCTATCGCACCGAGATCGACATCCTGCGCCGCAACGCCGAAACCGCGCGGGCCTGATGCCCGCCGCCCTGCCCCGGATGAAGGCGATCGGCTGCTCGACGGCAGCGGCCTTCCTTTGGGGTTTGGCGATGATGATCACCGCGACCGCCGGCCTGTTGCTGCGCGGACGCGTGGAAAGCTTTCATCTACCGACGATCCTGCTGGTGTTTTTCGCCGGTGGCGTATTGGGTTGGTGGCTGGCCGACCTGGTTGGCCATTTTTTCCAACGCATCGTCATAAGACGGCGCGTTCTGGCTGTTCTGGCGTTTGCCGGTCTGGCCGCCGCGACCGTCTTTGTCACCGCTGGCCTGTTCGCGCTGGAATACCGCTCCTTTTACGCCCAATGGCATGCGGAAACACTCAGCGGCATCTGGTTCCTGCAGTTCATATTCACCTCGGCCTCGGCATTTTACCAGTTCGCCGTGATGGCTACGCGCCTCTATCTGCCGCTCGGGCCCTTGTTCCTGTTTGCCGGCACATGGATCATGCTTCGTCGCATGCGTTGAGATTCCGGGAACACTTTGCTACAGGGACGCCAACTCTCAAGACGTCAGGAAGGCTCCGCCCATGATCCCCCGTTATTCGCGCCCCGAAATGGTCGCCATCTGGTCGCCGGAAACGAAGTTCCGTATCTGGTTCGAAATCGAGGCACATGCCTGCACGGCACTGGCCGAACTCGGTGTCATTCCGAAATCGGCCGCCGAAACGATCTGGGAAAAGGGCAATGCCGCCACCTTCAACGTCGATCGCATCGACGAGATCGAAGCCGTCACCAAGCATGACGTCATCGCCTTCCTGACGCATCTGGCCGAATTCATCGGTCCCGACAGCCGCTTCGTCCATCAGGGCATGACCTCGTCCGACGTGCTCGACACCACGCTGAACATCCAGCTGGTGCGCGCAACCGACATCCTGCTGGCCGGCGTCGACCGCGTTCTGGCAGCTTTGAAGACCCGCGCCTTCGAACACAAGGACACGGTGCGTATCGGCCGCAGCCACGGCATCCATGCCGAGCCGACGACGATGGGCCTGACGCTTGCCCGTTTCTACGCCGAGATGGACCGCAACCGCACGCGCCTCGTTGCAGCACGCGCCGAAATCGCCACCGGTGCCATTTCCGGTGCCGTCGGCACATTTGCCAATATCGACCCGCGCGTGGAAGAATATGTCTGCGAGCAGCTGGGCCTCATCGCCGAGCCGGTCTCGACGCAGGTCATCCCGCGTGACCGTCACGCGATGTTCTTCGCAACGCTCGGCGTCATCGCCTCGTCGATCGAAAATGTCGCGATCGAAATCCGCCACATGCAGCGCACCGAAGTTCTGGAAGCCGAAGAGTTCTTCTCTCCGGGCCAGAAGGGTTCGTCGGCCATGCCGCACAAGCGCAACCCAGTCCTGACCGAAAACCTAACGGGCCTCGCCCGTCTGGTGCGCATGTCGGTCGTCCCGGCCATGGAAAATGTCGCCCTCTGGCACGAGCGTGACATCAGCCATTCCAGCGTCGAGCGCGCCATAGGTCCTGACACGACCGTGACCCTCGATTTCGCGCTGAACCGTCTGGCCGGCGTCATCGAAAAGCTTGTCGTTTATCCCGACAACATGATGAAGAACATGAACAAGTTCCGCGGCCTCGTGCATTCGCAGCGCGTGCTGCTGGCACTGACGCAGGCCGGCACCTCGCGTGAAGACGCTTACCGTCTGGTGCAGCGCAACGCCATGAAGGTCTGGGAACAGGGCAAGGACTTTTTGGAAGAGCTGCTGGCCGATGCGGAAGTGCGCGCAGCGCTTTCGGAAAACGACATCCGCGAAAAGTTCGACCTCGGCTACCACACCAAGCATGTCGACACGATTTTCCGTCGCGTATTTGGCGAGGCGTAATTTCACCACCAAGATCGATCAACCCTCGGTGCGCCGAGGGTTGATCTCCCTGACGAGCGAACACAGATAAGCGGCATGAAAGCTTCAGACGCAGAAATCCTCATCGTTCCCGGCTATACCAATTCCGGCCCGACCCACTGGCAGACCCGCTGGGAGCAGAAACTTGCCTCCGCACGCCGTGTCGAACAGGCGGAATGGGCAAAGCCGGTGAAGGAAGATTGGGTCGCGCGGCTGGTGGAAGAGGTCAATGCCTCGACAAAGCCTGTCGTGCTGGTCGCCCATTCGCTGGGCGTGGCCACAGCAATCCATGCCATCCCGCATTTCGAAAAGCCGATCGCCGGCGCCTTCTTCGTGGCGCCGCCTGATGTCGCCAACCCGGCGATCCGGCCGAAACATCTGATGACCTTCGGCCCCTACCCGCGCGATCCACTGCCTTTCCCCACGCTGACGATTGCCAGCCGCAACGATCCGTTCGGATCGTACGAGCACGCTGACGAGATCGCCAATGCCTGGGGTTCGGCTCTGGTCGATGCCGGCGAGTCTGGTCATATCAACGCAGAGTCGGGTCACGGCCCCTGGCCGGAAGGCACGATGGTGTTCGCGCAGTTCCTTGCCAAGCTGAAGGCGCCGGAGACCTGATTTGCGTCAGGCATGCCGTTTTCGGATGGTGAAGCTTCCGCAGGTCGAATTACCGTCGCAATTAAGGTTCTAGCTCTCATTGCGCCCAAGCAAGCGCCGCACAAGATGACTGCTGGATGATGGCCGGACGAAACCGTCATCAGCGGGGTGAGAGGCAAACCGCATCCAGCAGGTCGCACGAGCGCACCATCACGGTTGAGAAGTTTCCGGCCCGCATTGTGAAAGCCGTACTTTTCCGTTAAGGGACCGCTTCAATAGTTTCCATCGCGCCCACGCGAGCGCGCCAACAACGAGACAAATCGAATGAACCGTCGCCGCCGTATCTACGAAGGCAAGGCCAAGATCCTGTATGAAGGCCCCGAGCCAGGCACGCTGATCCAGTTCTTCAAGGACGATGCCACCGCCTTCAACAAGAAGAAGCATGATGTCATCGACGGCAAGGGTGTGTTGAACAACCGTATTTCCGAATACCTGTTCACGCATCTCAACAAGATCGGCATTCCGACGCATTTCATCCGCCGCCTCAACATGCGCGAGCAGTTGATCAAGGAAGTCGAGATGATCCCGCTTGAGATCGTCGTGCGCAATGTCGCCGCCGGTTCGCTTGCCACCCGCCTCGGCATCGAGGAAGGCACGGTTCTGCCGCGCTCGATCATCGAGTTCTATTACAAGTCGGACCAGCTCAACGACCCGATGGTGTCGGAAGAGCACATCACCGCATTCGGCTGGGCCAACCCGGCCGAACTGGACGACGTGATGGCACTCGCCATCCGCGTCAATGATTTCCTTTCCGGTCTTTTCCTCGGCGTCGGCATTCAGCTCGTCGATTTCAAGATCGAATGCGGCCGCCTGTTCGAAGGCGACATGATGCGCATCATCCTGGCGGACGAAATCTCGCCGGACAGCTGCCGTCTGTGGGATATCGAGACCCGCGAAAAGATGGACAAGGACCGTTTCCGTCAGGATCTCGGCGGTCTTGTCGAAGCCTATTCCGAAGTGGCCCGCCGCCTCGGCATCATCAACGAAAACGAACCGATCCGCGGCACCGGCCCGGTTCTGGTCCAGTAAGCAATCAGGAGCGATCAAGTGATCAAGGCACGGGTAACCGTCACATTGAAGAACGGTGTTCTCGATCCGCAGGGCAAGGCCATTGAAGGCGCGCTCGGCAGTCTCGGCTTTTCCGGCGTCGGCCAGGTCCGTCAGGGCAAGGTTTTCGATCTGGAACTAGAAGGCGACAAGGCAAAGGCCGAAGCCGACCTCAAGGCCATGTGCGACAAGCTTCTGGCAAACACGGTGATCGAGAACTATACTATCGCAATCGACTGACGGTTGCGGAGGACGCCATGGCCGACATCACCAATGAGTTGATGTATGAACTGATGAAGCGCATGCAGGCCGACATTTCTGATGTAAAACTCGGCCAACGCGAGTTAAAAGCCGAGATGAATGCGATGAGGGGAGCAATGGTGGCCCTTCATCAGGATATCCAAAGTATCCACACGACCTTGGCGCGGCATGAGTTGCGCCTCGACCGTATTGAAAACCGCCTCGAGTTGCGCGAGCTCTCCGAGGCACAGGCAAGGTTTGAACCACACCCATGAAGTCCGCCGTTGTCCAGCTTCCCGGTCTCAATCGCGACCGCGACATGATCGCCGCCCTCACCAAGATTTCCGGTCATGAGCCCGTCACCATCTGGCAGACGGAAACGGAAATCCCCAATGACATCGACCTGATCGTCATTCCGGGCGGTTTCTCCTATGGCGACTATCTGCGCTGCGGTGCCATTGCCGCTCGCATGCCGGTCATGCAGGCGATCCGCGAGAAAGCGGAAAAGGGTGTCAAGGTTCTGGGCGTCTGCAATGGCTTTCAGATCCTCGTTGAAGCGCAGCTTCTGCCCGGCGCGTTGATGCGCAATTCCTCGCTTCTGTTCGTTTCCAAGGAAGTGAAACTCGAGATCGTCAATGCCGATACCGACTTCACCCGCACCTATGAACAGGGTCAGGTCATCCGCTGCCCGGTCGCGCATCACGACGGCAACTATTTCGCCGATGCAGAGACTCTGGCATCGCTGGAAGGCAATGGCCAGGTCGTGTTCAAATATGCCGAAGGCACCAACCCGAACGGCTCGCTGAACGATATCGCCGGTATCATCAATGCCCGCGGCAACGTTCTCGGCATGATGCCACACCCGGAAAACCTGATCGAGCACGCCCATGGCGGCAAGGACGGTCGCGGCATTTTCGCGTCCGCCCTCGACGTCATCGCAGCCTGATCTTGAAACCTGCCGGGAGTACCAGCATGCGCCTTCGCACATATGCCGCTTCCGGCATTCTTGTTGCCACTCTCGGACTTCTCGCCGGCTGCCAGTCGGACAAGAAACCTGCGGCATCATCGCCGCAGCGTGCCGCCCTGCCGACGATGGAACGTGTTGCCGTTGCAGCGAATACCTGCTGGTTCAAATCCAACGACCCGGCTTTCCGCGACTATCGCCTCGCACCGGAGCTGAACTCCTTCTCCGGTCGCCCGCGCATCCTCGCCGTTCCACGCCACAGCCCCGAATCACGTCCTTTGCTGGTCGTGCAGGCAGAAGGCAGCCCTGCGCGTCTCGACGCTTTTGGGCCGCTCATGCAGGGTCCGGCAGGTGGACGAATCAAAGCTGACGTCCTACGCTGGGCCGCGGGCGGCACCGGCTGCTGATTGTCGGGCCTGACAAGGCAATTGTGGCAATATGCCAGCTTAAATACGGCAAGCCATTCGTCTCAAAAGAGATTTAGCCCCTGCAAAAGTTACTGTGAAATCCATCGTTTCGGCTGAAACGTCCCGTTCCTGCAACACTTGCGCAACATTTTGACATTGCGCGTGATCACGTCCTGTTTTCAGTTGCGTGATCACAATTCAGCGGCCTATGGTCTGCACACTAAGACGAGAGCGTGTCTGTTCTCGAGCGGATCTTGCAAGGGTGCATCCATACATGTCGAAAGCCGCGGCGTCGAAATCCATCACTTCCCTCCTCGCAGCCAGCGCTCTGATGATCTCAGTGACCGCGACCTTCGCTGCGGACATGGAAGTCTCCCAGAAGCCAATTTTTGACGAAATTCGCTTTGGCGCGCTTGTTGCTGCCGACAAGACACCGACCAACGACGAAAAAGGTTCTTTCGTCACCGGCATGGTGTTTTTCGACCCTTGGAATCACGACGAAGCGCAAGGTTTTGAGAAGCTGGTCCGTCCGCGCGTTCACGTCGGCGCAGACATCGCCACTGCCGGCGAAGCCTCGCAGATCTATGCCGGCTTTTCCTGGACGGCCAACATCACCGACTTCCTGTTCGTCGAAGCCGGTTTCGGTGGTTCGCTCAACAACGGCGATCTGGAAATCGACGGCACGCGTGGCCCGAAGCTTGGCTGCCACACGCTGTTTCATGAATATGCCGCCGTCGGTGTCAATCTCGATCCGAAATGGCGCATCGTCGGTCAGATCGAGCATTCCAGCCACGCCAATCTCTGCGGCGAGCCGAACAATGGCCTGACCCGCGCCGGCGTTCTGGTTGGTTACAAGTTCTAAGCAACAAGCATGCGCCTTATCTGGCGTATCGCAGTGGGATATGGGGCGTGACAGGTATTTTCCTGTCGCGCCCTTTTCGTATCTACGCTAAAGAGACCCCAAATTAAGAGCCCCTCGCCATCAGGGAAAACCATGACGATTTCGAACAGCCGCCCGATCACGCCTGAACTCATCGCATCCCACGGCCTGAAGGCCGATGAATACCAGCGGATCCTCGACCTTATCGGTCGCGAGCCGACCTTTACCGAGCTCGGCATCTTCTCCGCCATGTGGAACGAGCACTGCTCCTACAAGTCCTCCAAGAGATGGCTGCGCACGCTGCCCACCAAGGGCCCGCGCGTTATCCAGGGTCCGGGCGAAAACGCTGGTGTCGTTGATATCGATGACGGCGACGTCGTCGTCTTCAAGATGGAGAGCCACAACCACCCGTCCTATATCGAGCCTTATCAGGGCGCGGCGACCGGCGTCGGTGGTATCCTTCGTGACGTCTTCACCATGGGTGCACGCCCGATTGCCGCCATGAACGCGCTGCGTTTTGGTGCGCCTGACCATCCGAAGACCAAACATCTCGTATCCGGCGTCGTTGCCGGCGTTGGCGGTTATGGCAATTCCTTCGGTGTTCCGACTGTCGGCGGCGAAGTCGAATTCGACGAGCGCTACAACGGCAACATCCTCGTCAACGCTTTTGCAGCCGGTCTCGCCAAGGCTGACGGCATCTTCCTTTCTGAAGCCAAAGGTGTTGGCCTGCCGGTCGTTTATCTTGGTGCAAAGACCGGTCGCGATGGTGTCGGTGGCGCCACCATGGCATCGGCCGAGTTCGACGAATCGATCGAAGAGAAGCGCCCGACCGTTCAGGTCGGCGACCCCTTCACCGAAAAGTGCCTGCTGGAAGCCTGCCTTGAGCTGATGAAGACCGGTGCGGTCATCGCCATTCAGGACATGGGTGCAGCCGGCCTCACCTGCTCGGCCGTCGAAATGGGCGCCAAGGGCGGCCTCGGCATCGAACTGCTGCTCGACACCGTACCGGTGCGCGAAGACCGCATGACGGCTTACGAAATGATGCTGTCGGAAAGCCAGGAGCGCATGCTCATGGTTCTCGAACCCTCCAAGGAAGAGGTTGCCAAGGCGATCTTCGTCAAGTGGGGGCTGGATTTCGCCATTGTCGGCAAGACCACCGACGACCTGCGTTTCCGCGTCATCCATCAGGGCGAGGAAGTCGCAAACCTGCCGATCAAGGAACTCGGTGACGAGGCTCCGGAATACGATCGCCCGTGGGTGGAATCAGCCAAGCGCGCTGCCCTGCCCGCTTCCGAGGTGCAGGCACCGGCAGACTATAATGACGCTCTCATCAAGCTGGTCGGTTCGCCGAACCAGTCCAGCCGCCGCTGGGTCTACGAACAGTATGACACGTTCATTCAGGGCAATTCGCTGCAGCATCCGGGCGGCGACGCCGGCGTCGTGCGCGTCGAGGGCCATGCCACCAAGGGCCTCGCCTTCTCGTCGGACGTGACGCCGCGTTATGTCGAGGCAGATCCGTTCGAAGGCGGCAAGCAGGCGGTTGCCGAATGCTGGCGCAACATCACCGCGACCGGCGCCGAGCCGCTGGCAGCGACCGACAACCTGAATTTTGGCAACCCGGAAAAGCCCGAAATCATGGGCCAGCTGGTTGGCGCCATCAAGGGTATCGGCGAGGCCTGCAAGGCGCTGGATTTCCCGATCGTTTCGGGCAACGTGTCGCTCTATAACGAAACCAATGGCGTCGCCATCCTGCCGACCCCGACCATTGCCGGCGTCGGCCTTTTGCCCGACTGGTCGAAAATGGCCAAGATCGGCACCGCCAATGACGGCGACAAGCTGATCATGATCGGCGTCGATGGCAGCCATCTCGGTTCGTCCATCTACCTGCGCGATATTCTTGGCTCCACCGAAGGTCCTGCCCCGGAAGTCGATCTCTCGGCCGAACGCCGCCATGGCGATTTTGTTCGCACGGCGATCCGCAACGGTCAGGTCACCGCCTGCCACGACATCTCGTCCGGCGGCCTCGCGCTGGCACTTGCCGAAATGGCCATGTCTTCGGGCAAGGGCCTGAATATCAGCCTCAAGGGCAGCAAGGGCCTGCCCCATGCGCTGCTGTTCGGCGAAGATCAGGCGCGCTACGTTCTGGCCGTTCCGGCAGATCTTGCCAACTTCCTGCAGGCCAATGCCGAAGGTGCCGCGGTTCCGTTCCGCGCGCTGGGCACCGTCGGCGGCGATACCGTCGTCATCGATGACCTCATCAATGTACCGGTTGGCGATCTCGGCAAGGCCCATGAAGGCTGGTTCCCCGGCTTCATGAACTGAGCCCAGGAACACGCGTTTACAACAGCGCGTCAGACTTGAAGAAAGCGGCCGCGGTCCTTTGACCGCGGCCTTTCTTTGAGGCAATCTAAGTTGATAGCGGCAACAACACGCCACCAGACAAGAGGACTTATCCGCATGCCCATGCGCCCAGGCGATATCGAGGACATGATCAAGGCCGGCATTCCCGGCGCAACCGTTACCATTCGTGATCTGGCCGGAGACGGTGATCACTACGCTGCCGAAGTGGTGGCCGAAGCCTTTCGCGACAAGTCTCGTGTTCAGCAGCACCAGATGGTTTATGACGCACTGAAGGGCAATATGGGCGGCGTTCTTCACGCTCTCGCCTTGCAGACCTCAGCTCCGAAGTGACGCGATGACCAGCCTGATCAATCAAATCGTGTCGGGTGTCGTCGAAAGCGTCGTCAAGGAATTGCTGGGCAAGTCGCATGGCCGCACCGCGTCCAAACGCCGGAAGCGGCAGGCAAAAGCGGCTACCCGTTCCACGACGACCGGCCGCTTTACCCGTAAGACAACGAAGAAAGCGGCAAAGCCCGCTCGCAAGCAGGTCAGTCGCCGCCGTACAGCGGTGAGCCGCAGCAAGCAGCGCAGCCGCTGAGACACAGCGCAACTGAAATTACATGCATCTACATGCTTCCGCGCTGGAATTTGCGCAGGGAGCTTGCTATTTAAGGCTAACGAACAGCGCCGCGGCCCTTGAACCCGCGTGTGAAAGGATTTGAGACATGAGCGGAATGACCGATTTCATCGCCAACGAAGTCAAGACCAACGATGTGGTACTCTTCATGAAGGGCACCCCGCAGTTCCCGCAGTGTGGGTTCTCGGGTCAGGTCGTCCAAATTCTGGATTACCTCGGGCTCGACTACAAGGGCATCAATGTTCTGGCCGATGGCGACCTTCGCCAGGGCATCAAGGACTATTCCAACTGGCCGACAATTCCGCAGCTCTACGTCAAGGGCGAGTTTATCGGCGGCTGCGACATCGTCCGCGAAATGTTCCAGTCCGGCGAACTCAAGACGCAGCTCGAGGAACAGGGGATCGCCGTCCGCGCGGCCTGATTTTCGGGGCGCGCCAGCCCCGACTCTAGACTTTGCATTTATCAAAGGCGCCGCATCCACGGCGCCTTTAACGTTGTTTAGGAAAAGCTGTGACATACCCTTCAAAAACCACGCCCGAGCGCCTCAAGGGCATGGGCAAGGTCGAATTCATTGCACTGATGGCGATGCTGATGGCGCTCAATGCGCTTGCCATCGACATCATGCTTCCCGGTCTGCAGCAGATCGGCGCGGCATTGGATGTGGTCAATGAAAATCATCGCCAGTACGTCGTTTCGGCCTATCTCTTCGGCTTCGGCCTGGCGCAGCTTTTCTATGGCCCCATCTCCGACCGTTTTGGCCGTCGCAAGCCGATCATCGTCGGCCTGACCATCTACATTCTGTCGTCACTTGCGGTTGTCGGCCTGATTGCCGTCCCCTCCTTCACGGCGTTGCTTGTCCTGCGTTTCATCCAGGGTGTTGGCTCAGCCGCCACCCGCGTCATCACCATTTCCATCGTTCGCGACGTTTACGGCGGCCGCGCCATGGCGGAAGTCATGTCGCTGATCATGATGGTGTTCATGGTCGTGCCCGTCATCGCGCCGGGTACCGGTCAGCTGATTCTCCTATTCGGCGACTGGCACCTGATTTTTGTCTTCATGGCGGTCGGCGCACTGGCCGTCGTGTTCTGGATGTACAAGCGCCTGCCGGAGACCCTGCATCCGGAAGACATTCGTCCCTTCACCGTGAAGTCGGTGATCGCCGGTTTCCGCATCGTGCTGACCAACCGCGTGTCGCTCTGCTACACGATCGCCAGCACCTTCATCTTCGGCGCACTGTTCGGCTTCATCAACTCCGCCGAGCAGGTCTATAACCAGATCTATGGCCTGGGCGTCTGGTTCCCAGTCGCCTTTGCGGCAGTCGCCGTGTTCATGTCGCTGTCATCATTCATCAATGCGCGCATCGTCGGCCGTTTCGGCATGCGAAAGCTCTCGCATGCATCGCTGCTGGGTTTCATCACAGTGACCTTCATCTGGTTGATGATCCAGATTTTTGGGCCGCAGCCAATGCCGTTTGCCCTGTTCCTCACGTTGTTTGCTCTGTCGATGTTTCAGTTCGGCTGGATCGGTTCGAACTTCAACTCGCTGGCAATGGAGCCGCTCGGCCATGTAGCCGGCACAGCGTCATCCGTACTCGGTTTCATGGGTACGATCGGCGGCGCCACGATCGGTGCGGTTATCGGCCAGGCGTTCGATGGCACAGCGCTGCCGATGGTCGCCGGCTTTTTCGCCGTCTCGATCATCGGCCTGATTTTCGTGCTGATCGCGGAAAAGGGAAAGCTGTTTCAGCCGCATAATCCGCGGGTGTGATCAGCTTCAGACGCTCTCCTGAATACGGCTTGTCAGCCGTTTGCTCAGGTAGAGCGTCGTTCCGCCCATGAACGGTTCCGTATGGGTGAGGACATAACCGCTCCGTTCATACAGAACCACATTGGCGGTAAACGCTGCGTTGGTCAGCAGGCGGATTTCCTTTCGCGCCGCCGAGGAAGCAATATCCTCCGCATGCGCAAGCAGGCCACGGCCATAACCCTGGCCATGGAATTCCGGCCGAACGGCAACGTTTTCGATATAGAGATGATCATCGCGAAGGATCGTCTCGATCACCCCGACGACAACGCCTGCGTTTTCCAGCAGATCGATACGATTGGTAACGATCGCCTCGGCATAATCCACCGTCATGGGAATCGGCTCGCGACCGATGACGGGCACCCATTTGGCATAGGCGGCACGGACAATCTCACGCACCACTAAAGCGTCCTGCCTGCCTGCTCTGCGTATTGAAATGTCTGGCAATATGCTCATCAAGATAGGCTCCCCTTTTTCAGGAAGCCTATCTTCGACAGCGAACAAAATCCATCAACCTGTCAGCTTTAGGCGCCAAAGATTTCGTCGTGCAGGGTCTGCCAGCTGTCGGGATCGGTGGCCACCAGAAGGCCACCGTCGAACTGATGCGGCTCGTAGAGCGAACCGTCCAGGCGACGAACATGACCACCAGCTTCGGTGGCGATCAGCGCGCCAGCCAGATGGTCCCAGGGCATCAGCTTGTTGTAGATCATGAACTGTACGTGGCCGCCGGCAAACGTACGGTATTCATGCGCGGCGCAACGGTAGTTCGCGAAGAAGCGGACCTTGGCCAGATTGGCCAGAACCTTCTCGCGTTCCTCACCGTAAAAATAGCCGGCCGACGCCATGCCGATCATCGCACCGATTGGCCGGGGCTCCGACACACTCAGACGCACCGCATCGCCATCCGGGCGACGCAGATAAGCGCCTGCGCCCTTTTCCGCCATTACCCAGTCGTCACCCATCGGATCATAGATGATGCCGGCCACGGTTTCGCCCTTCCAGACAACCGAGGCCATGACGCCGAAGGCCGGGATGCCGGAGGCAAAGTTGAACGTGCCATCGACCGGATCGACGATCACGGCGAGTTCCGCATCCTTCAGCTTGTCCAGCAGTGCGGGATCAGCAGCCACCGACTCCTCGCCGATAAAAAGCGCGTTAGGCGCCAGTTCCGCCATTTCCCGCTTCATCATCCGCTCGGCGGCCTCATCGGCTTCCGTCACCAGATCGGTCGGCTCGCTTTTGGAGCGTACGTCATTGCTGCCGAGACGGCGGAAGCGCGGCAGGATTTCCGCCTTGGCGGCACGGCGCAGAAGATCGGCAAGGGCGGAGACGTCAACGGGCATGTCAGGCAAAACTACTTCCTTTCGGCGGTCATCAGATTGCTGAAATCGAAAAGTCCGGTATCGAGCAGGTGCGACGGATTCACATGCGACAGCGCCCGCAGCATCGTATCCTTGCGGCCCGGCATGCGCTGTTCGATGCCCGACAGCATCGTCTTCATCGCATTGCGCTCCAGCCCGTCCTGCGACCCGCAGAGATCACACGGAATGATCGGGAACTGCATGGCGGCAGAGAATTTCGTCAGATCGTCCTCGGCACAATAGGCGAGCGGCCGCAGCACCATCACGTCGCCTTCGTCATTCAGAAGTTTCGCCGGCATGGCAGCGAGACGTCCGCCGTGGAAAAAGTTCATGAAGAAGGTTTCGAGAATGTCGTCGCGGTGATGGCCGAGCACCAATGCGTCGCAGCCCTCTTCGCGCGCCACGCGGTAAAGATTGCCGCGGCGCAGGCGTGAACAGAGCGAACAATAAGTCGCGCCGGCCGGCACCTTTTCCTTCACGATCGAATAGGTGTCACGATATTCGATACGGTGTTTGACGCCGATCGACGCCAGATATTCCGGCAGGATGTGTTTTGGAAAATTCGGCTGGCCCTGATCGAGATTGCAGGCAATCAATTCGACCGGCAGCAGGCCGCGCCATTGCAGATCGAGCAGGATCGCCAGCAGTGAATAGCTGTCCTTGCCGCCCGACAGGCCGACCAGCCAGCGTTTCTGGCCTTTCAGCATGTCGAAATCGGCAAATGCCTGGCGCACCTGCCGCAGCAGGCGCTTGCGCAGCTTGTTGAACGACACGCTGTCCGGCGCATCCCTGAAAAGCCCCGGCGCCAGCCCTTCGGCTACCTGCTCCAGTTCGTCCGCAATCTCGGCGTTCACGCCCATGAAAAAATCCCCTTGAAGCGAAAAAGCGGGCCTTGCGGCCCGCTTCAATCTTAAGCGCCGAGCGCCGCGGCGACTGCCTCAAGCGCCTCGTCGGCCTTGGCGCCATCCGGGCCACCGGCCTGCGCCATATCCGGGCGACCACCGCCGCCCTTGCCGCCGAGCGCGGCAGATGCGATGCGGACCAGATCGACGGCGCTCAAACGGCCGACCAGATCTTCGGTGACGGCCACAACGGCGCTTGCCTTGCCATCTTCCGACACGCCGATCAGCGTGACAACACCCGAACCGAGCGTAACCTTGCCTTCGTCGGCTAGTCCCTTGAGGTCCTTGGCATCAATGCCATTCAGCGTCTTGCCCATGAACTTGACGCCCGCAACCTCACGAATGTCGGCAGCACCGTCACCCTGGCCACCGCCGCCCATGGCGAGACGGCGCTTGGCATCCGCAAGTTCCTTCTCCAGCTTGCGACGTTCATCGACCAGCGTCTCAACACGAGCGAGAACTTCTGCCGGCTGAACCTTCAGAACGCCGGACAGCGCCTTGATGCGCTCATCCTGCTCGCCCAGATAAGCGCGTGCGCCTTCTGCCGTGACCGCCTCAATACGGCGTACACCGGCGCCGACGGGGCTGTCGGAGAGAACACGTACGAGGCCGATCTCGCCGGTATTTCCCACATGCGTGCCGCCGCAGAGTTCGACCGAATAAGCCTTGCCGGCCTTGGAGCCTTCAATGCCGCGGCCCATCGACACGACGCGCACTTCATCGCCATACTTTTCGCCGAACAGTGCCATCGCGCCTTCGGCAATGGCGTCATCGACGCTCATCAGACGGGTGGTGACAGGTGCCGTCTGCAGGATGATGGCGTTGGCCATATCCTCAACGCGCTGCAGCTCTTCCGCCGAGATAGGCTTCGGGTGCGAGACGTCGAAACGCAGACGCTCGGGCGCCACCAGCGAGCCCTTCTGGGCAACGTGGGTGCCGAGCACTTCGCGCAGCGCTTCATGCAGAAGGTGGGTTGCCGAGTGGTTGGCGCGCAGACGCGACCGGCGGGCGTGATCGACGGCGAGCGCGACGGCTTCGCCGACCTTGACCTCACCTTCGGTTACAACAGCCAGATGCGCGAAAAGGCCTGCCCCCTTCTTCTGGGTGTCGGTCACCTCGACGGCAAAACCTTCGCCGCGGATGATACCGGTATCACCCATCTGACCGCCGGATTCGCCGTAGAACGGCGTCTGGTTGACGATGACCTGAACGGTGTCGCCTGCCTTGGCGGTTTCGACGGATTTTCCGTCAGCAACGATTGCCAGCACGACGCCTTCGGCGGTCTCGGTGTCGTAACCGAGGAATTCGGTAGCGCCGAGCTTTTCCTTGAGTTCGAACCAGATGGTTTCGGTCGCCTTGTCGCCGGAACCCTGCCAATGCGAGCGGGCTTCGGCCTTCTGGCGCTCCATGGCGTCAGTGAAGCCGGCAATATCCACGCCGATTTCGCGGGCGCGCAGCGCGTCCTGCGTCAGGTCGAGCGGGAAACCATAGGTGTCGTAAAGCTTGAAGGCGGTTTCGCCATCCAGCATGTCACCCTTGGCGAGCGTATTGGTAGCGTCGGACAACAGGTTGAGGCCGCGTTCCAGCGTCTTGCGGAAACGGTTTTCTTCCAGCTTCAGCGTTTCCGAGATCAAGGCTTCGGCACGCACCAGTTCCGGATAGGCGCGGCCCATCTGGGCAACCAGCGTCGGCAGCAGCCTGTACATCAGCGGATCGCGCGAACCCAGCAGCTCGGCATGGCGCATGGCGCGACGCATGATGCGGCGCAGAACATAACCGCGGCCTTCGTTCGACGGCAGAACGCCATCGGCGATCAGGAACGAGGCGGAACGCAAGTGGTCAGCAATGACGCGGTGGCTGGCGCGGCGTTCGCCTTCGGCCTTGACGCCGGTGGCTTCTTCCGAGGCCGCGATCAGGGCGCGGAAAAGATCGATATCGTAATTGTCGTGCTTGCCCTGCAGAAGCGCTGCAACGCGCTCAAGGCCCATGCCGGTGTCGATCGACGGACGCGGCAGATCAATGCGCTGTTCCTTCGTCACCTGCTCGTATTGCATGAAGACGAGGTTCCAGATCTCGATGAACCGGTCGCCATCCTCATCCGGCGAGCCCGGAGGGCCACCCCAGATATGATCGCCGTGGTCATAGAAGATCTCCGAGCAGGGACCGCAGGGGCCGGTATCGCCCATCGCCCAGAAATTGTCGCTGGTCGGAATGCGGATGATGCGGTCGTCGGTCAGGCCGGCGATCTTCTTCCACAGGCCAAAGGCCTCGTCATCGGTGTGATAGACGGTGACCAGCAGGCGCTTGGCATCGATGCCAAATTCCTTGGTGATCAGGTTCCAGGCAAGCTCGATGGCGTTTTCCTTGAAATAGTCGCCGAACGAGAAGTTGCCGAGCATTTCGAAGAAGGTGTGGTGACGGGCGGTATAACCGACATTGTCGAGATCGTTATGCTTGCCGCCGGCGCGCACGCATTTCTGCGCGGTCGTTGCCGTCGAATAGGGGCGCTTTTCCAGACCGGTAAAGACGTTCTTGAACTGCACCATGCCGGCATTGGTGAACATCAGCGTTGGGTCGTTGCGCGGAACCAGCGGGCTCGACGATACGATCTCGTGGCCGTTCTTGCCAAAATAGTCGAGGAAGGTCGACCGGATTTCATTCACGCCGCTCATGCTACGCCCTTCATTACCGCCCAGTGCGGGCCAATTCGCCAGAAACCACCGGCTTTTATCGTCCGCGCCCTGCCCTGTCCAGCCGCACAAAGACAAACCGGCCGCACATCCATCGATGCGCGGCCGGTTTGTTGATCAGATATGCGGGAAAGGTCGATTAAGCGTCGTCAGCACTGTCGCCATCATTGGCATCAGGGCCACCATTCTGCAGGAACTTGTCGGCAATCAGGCCGGCATTCTGGCGCAGCGACAATTCGATCTCGTTGGCCAGTTCCGGATTGTCGCGCAGGAAGGTTTTGGCGTTTTCACGACCCTGCCCCAGACGCTGGCTGTTATAGGAGAACCACGCACCCGACTTTTCGACGATACCCGCCTTGACGCCGAGATCGACGAGTTCGCCGGTCTTGGAAACACCTTCGCCATACATGATGTCGAATTCGACCTGTTTGAAGGGAGGCGCCATCTTGTTCTTGACGACTTTTACGCGCGTCTGGTTACCGACGACTTCCTCGCGCTCCTTGACCTGGCCGATACGGCGGATGTCGAGGCGGACGGAAGCGTAGAATTTCAGCGCGTTACCACCGGTCGTGGTTTCCGGCGAACCGAACATCACGCCGATCTTCATGCGGATCTGGTTGATGAAGATGACCATCGTCTTCGACTTGGAGATCGAAGCGGTCAGCTTGCGTAGTGCCTGGCTCATCAGACGGGCCTGAAGGCCCGGCAGGCTGTCGCCCATGTCGCCTTCGATTTCAGCGCGCGGCGTCAGTGCTGCCACCGAGTCGACGACGAGAACGTCGACGGCACCGGAACGCACCAGCGTGTCAGTGATTTCGAGAGCCTGTTCACCGGTATCCGGCTGCGAGATCAGAAGGTTCTGCAGGTCGACGCCGAGCTTGCGGGCATAGACCGGGTCGAGCGCGTGTTCGGCGTCGACGAAGGCGCAGATGCCGCCCTTCTTCTGGGCTTCGGCAATGGTCTGCAGCGCCAGCGTCGTTTTACCCGAGCTTTCCGGCCCGTAGATTTCGACAATACGTCCCTTCGGCAAACCGCCAATGCCGAGAGCAATATCGAGGCTGAGCGAACCGGTCGATACGGTCTCGATCTCGACGATGCTATCGTTCGAGCCGAGCTTCATGATCGATCCCTTGCCGAACGCGCGTTCGATCTGGGAGAGTGCCGCTTCCAGCGCCTTGCTTTTATCCACCGATTTTTCCTCTACCAACCGCAAAGAATTCTGAGCCATTTGAACCACCCCTTTAGGTTATCGCCGCCACGCAATCAATGTTGTAACCGATGGCCAATTCGTACTCTTTTTGTTCTATTTTAACAAGTGGGCACGATGCGATTGATTCAAATGAATCTTTTGATCCTTCGTTCTATTAATGTTCTCAAGCAGATAAGCTGTTCCTGTTTGTTCCTGGAACAGCCATTTCAGCGGTATTCTGCCGCCGTTTCATGTCAAGGCGGACGGCCGATTCGCCGCCCGCTCACCACCTCAGTCCTGCCGATCCAGCATCTCGCGCACTGTCACCGCCAGCTGTTTCAGCGAGAACGGCTTTGGCAGGAAACCGAACTTGGCATCGGCCGGAAGGTTGCGCGCAAACGCATCCTCCGCATAACCCGATACGAAGATGAACTTCATGTCCGGATAATTTTTACGCAGTTCGCGCAGCAGGGTTGGTCCGTCCATTTCCGGCATCACCACGTCGGAGACGACGATATCGACCTTGCCTTCGAGCTCTTCCATAATCTCCAGCGCTTCGACGCCGGATCCGGCTTCATGCACGGTGTAACCACGGGTTTCCAGCATGCGCTTGCCGCCTCGGCGCACTGCCTCTTCGTCCTCGACGAGCAGAACGACCGCCGAATTGCCGGTGAGATCGATATCGGCATTGGCCGATGCCGATTCAGGTTTTGGCGCTGCCGCAACCGCCGCAACCTCGCCGCCCGTCCCATTTTCCGCAACGACGACCGGTTCCGGAATGTGGCGTGGCAGGAAGATGCGGAAGGTCGTGCCCTTGCCGACTTCCGATTCGGGATGGATGTAACCGCCCGACTGCTTGACGATGCCATAGACCATAGACAGGCCAAGACCGGTGCCCTTGCCAACTTCCTTGGTGGTGAAGAAGGGCTCGAAAATCTTGTCCATGATTTCCGGCGGAATGCCGGTGCCGGCATCCGCGACCTCGACCATCACCAGATCTTCTTCCGGCAGATCGGCGCCAGCATAAGCACGCCCCTCTTCCGCCGTCACGTTACGGGTGCGGATGGTGATGCGCCCGCCTTCCGGCATGGCGTCTCGGGCGTTGACGCAAAGATTGATCAGCACCTGCTCGAATTGCGAAAGGTCGGTGCGCACCGGCCAGAGATCGCGGCCGTAATCGACATCGAGCTTGACGTTGGTGCCGGAAATCAGACGGTCGACCAGCATGCGCAGATCGCCAACGACATCGGTGAGGTTCAGCACGCTCGGCCGCATCGTCTGCTTGCGCGAGAAGGCCAGCAACTGGCGCACCAGAACCGCGGCGCGGTTGGCGTTGCGCTTGATTTCCATCAGGTCGGCGAAGCTGGCATCCGCCGGCCGCGCCTGTAAAAGCAGATGGTCGGAGGACAGAAGGATGGCTGTCAGCACGTTGTTGAAATCGTGGGCGATACCACCCGCCAATGTGCCGACGGCATTCATCTTCTGGGTCTGCGCCATCTGCGTTTCGAGCGCCTTCTGCTCGGTCGTCTCGAAGGCATAGACGATGGCCACCTCTTCCGGCGCCTCATCGCTCTCGTCGATCACGGCATTGACGAAGAAGCGCAGGTAACGGTTTTCGTCACCCGGATGGCGGCTTTCGAGCGGGGCGATGTCGCTCTGGCGGTCCTTGGCCTCGGCCAGCGCCTGGGTCAACTGCGGCCGCACCGCCTCGTTAAAGATCACCTCGAGCGGCGCGCCGGCTTCCGCTTCGTCGCGCGACACCAAACCGGAAAACAGTTTTAGGAACGGCGCGTTGACACGCAGGATCTTGCCATTGCCATCGACGGAGGCGATCGCCATCGGCGTGTTGTTGAAAAAGCGGGTGAAACGCATGGCCGACGAGGAAAGGTCCGCACCCTCCCCCTTCGGCCGCGCCAGAACGATGGTGCGGCTTTCGCCGGGTGCACCATCACGACTGGTGCTGACGCTGTGGACAAGGCGTGCCGGCAGGCTCTGGCCGTTGGCGCGGCGCAGGTCGAGGTCAAGCGTTTCCGTGCGCGTCTGGCCGGGCGTCGCCTGAACCGACTGGATCAGCGCCATGCCTTCGCCGGCCACGAGATCCTGCATGGTCAGCGAACGCGGCACGAATTTCGTGAGGTCGTAACCGAGCCATTCGGCCAGCGTCGCGTTGAGATAAAAGATCTCGCCCTTGCGACCGGCGGAAAAGAACCCGGCCGGCGCGTGATCGAGATAATCGATGGCGTTCTGCAACTCGCGGAAAAACCGCTCCTGATCGTCGCGCTCCGAGGTGATGTCGGTGATCTGCCAGATGTCGAGCGGCTTTCGCGAAGCCCCATTGGCCAGCAACCGCGCCTTCAGGCGATACCAGTGCGCGCCGGAGCCGTTATCACCAGGCCGGCCCAGCGGTTTCAGCAGGCGAAACTCCTCGTGGCCTTCGCGACCCTCGCGCAAAGCCGTGGTCAGCCGATAGAGCGCCTCGGTCGATTCGCGGTTTTTCGACAGCAGTGTTTCGAGCGATTGCGCCTGGCTTGCATTGGTGGCGCCAGTCAGCCGGCCATAAGCGGCATTGGCGTAAATGATACGGCCCTTGGAATCGGTGATCAGAATGCCGTCCGGATGACCGCCGAGAAAACCACGGGCCAGATCGTCTGAGCGCGATTGCGGCATGACTTCGACCAGACCGATGACCGAGGACACCAGAAAGAAGATGCCGACCATGGCTAGGATGCCGAGCACACCCAGCACAAGTTCGCTATCAAGCGCTTCCTTGAAAACAACGAAACTAATCGCCACCGCGATCAGCACCGCGGCAAGGACGAGCAGCCGGATCACGGTTCCGCCGCGCGCTCCGTGTTCCACCAGCGGCGCGTCGTTCAGGCCGCTCTGCTGCATCTTCGTCATTCACCCTCACATGTCGGCCGCAAGCGCCTCGCCTTGACAATCGGCGCGGATCGGAATCGGTCGGCTGATCCTTCTTAGCAATTTGCGGCACCGGCAAAAAGCTCAGAAGACACAGAAACCCGTTGAAGAACGAAGGGATACGATTGCCGATCCTTGCTTTCGATCCATATTCCTGTCCCATGGTTCCAGAATGTCACAGATATGCCCCGCGTTTCACTTATGCACCGCGTTTCTCTGGCGTCATGATCCTGACACAGCCCGTTTCTAACGACGGCGTCTAATTGCTGAAGGAGTGGCTTATGCTTGATGAGATGCTGGGTGCCTATGGCAGCAACCTTACCATCGCCGTGGTGGGTGTCGCCGCAGGTTTTCTCTGCCTGATCCTCGTGCTGTGGCTGATACGCGGTCGCGGCGGCCCGTCGCCGTTCCTGCGTGGCGGCAAGAATCGCCAGCCGCGCCTGCAGGTGCTGGATGCGGCCGCCGTCGATGCCCGCCGACGCCTGGTTCTGGTGCGCCGGGACGATGTCGAACATCTGATCATGATCGGCGGCCCGACCGACATCGTCATCGAGAGCAGTATCGTCGATGGCCGCAGCCCGCCTTACCACACACTGATGAAGACCGTTTCGGAGCCGGAACAGCCAGCACTTGTCGCAGATGAACCGCCCCGCGTGCCCGAGCCGGCCGCACGCGCTGCCGGCCTTTCTGCACCCGCACCGCGTGCCGCGCCTGTTACCGCCACTCCGGAAAAGCCGGCCGCCGTGGTGGAAGAGAAGGAAAAATTCGCCTGGCTCAGCGCCGAGCCTGTCGATATCGCGCCTGTCGCAAAGGTTTCCGAACCCGTCCGTTCCACCGCGCCCGCAGAGCCGCCAGCGCGCAATCCGGAAACGCCGAAGTTTTCCGAAACTCCACCGGCACCGGTGCAACCGGCACCGCTTGCAGTTCCAGCTGAGCCCAATGTTTCGGAAATCACGCCGCAAGCCGAGCAGCGTTCGCCTGAAACGCCGCGGCCCGTCGATCCGGCACCTGTGATCGAGTTCCCGTCCGCCGAACCGCGCAGCGAAGTTGCCGCGCCGGCAAGTCCAACTCCGATGACGACCGCGTTTGCAACGGCTGCACCGGCTGCGGCACCGATGGTCGCTTCGCCGTCAAGGTTCCAGAGCGAACCGGCGCCATCGGTCAGCATCGATGAAACGCCGAAAGCGGCTGAACCGCATTTCGAGATCGTCGCATCACGCCCGACCAGCGAGCCGACGACAATCGACAATGCCGCCGATCTTCTCGACGCCGCCCGCGAGCGTGTGTTCCAGCAGCCCCGCGCAGAGGCCGTGCCGGCACCGGCACAACGCCCGACACCACCTGTGGTGCAGATGCCGGTCACCCCGGCACGCCAGCCCGCCCCTGCCACTGCAACCGCAGCCGCGCCTGCAAAACCACTTGGCTCCGATTTCGAACGTATTCTGGAGGAGGAAATGGCCAGCAATCTCGCAAGCGGCAATGCGGCCCCGGCCGTTGGACCGGCCGTACAAAATGCTCCCGGCCAGCTGCCACGTCGCGACCCCAGCCTTGCCCGCGTGACCGGCGCCACCCAGGAACCGGCCTTGCAGAACGAGATTGCGCGGATTTTTGGCGAGATGTCGGTGACGAAAGACGACCGGTAATTTTTAGAAAGACGCCTCAACGGCCCCAAAAACACAAAAGGCGCGGAAAAATCCGCGCCTTTTGTTTGTCGTCTGTCTGGCATTCAGGGATTTCTCGCCATCCGCCAGGTCCTATTCGTCGCGATAGACCTTTTCGCGTCTTTCGTGGCGTTCCTGCGCCTCGATCGACAGGGTGGCGATCGGACGGGCGTCGAGACGCTTCAAGCCGATCGGCTCTCCTGTCTCTTCACAGTATCCATATGTGCCCTCATCGATCCGCTGTAGGGCGGAGTCGATCTTGGAAATCAGCTTGCGCTGACGGTCACGGGCACGCAATTCAATAGCGCGATCGGTTTCGGAAGAGGCTCTGTCTGCTAGGTCGGGGTGGTTTGCGCTTTCCTCAGCCAGGTGGCCGAGCGTTTCGCGCGCTTCTCTGAGGATGTCATTCTTCCAGGCGATCAATTTGGCCCTGAAATAGGCCTTTTGTCGCACATTCATGAACTCGTCTTCTTCCGAAAGGACGAAGCTGCTAAGATCGATCTTCTCACTCAACGCGATTTCTCCTGAAGAACAGAACTTATGCGGCGCTCTATATCCCTAGGGTGGCAGCGATTCAAGTCTGATACGCGTCGTTAATGCATTTTTAAAACTGACACAAAAATCGGCTAAACGGCTAATTTTAAAGCACTTCCACCGATTGATTCGGAAAATACCCTGCGCCGCCGACCTGCAACCGAGCTGTGCATGACGGGTAGTTGACGCGGATCGCGACATGGCGTTACCCCTGATGTCCACGCGTTTTGACCGGCAGAGGCCTCCATGACGATCATCGAACCGCCACCTTCGCGAATCTATCTCCTGCGTCACGCTCGTGCCGCACAGGCGCAATCAGGCCAGCGCGATTTTGATCGCGAATTGGACGATCGCGGGTACGGCGAGGCCGAACTGGTCTGTGAAAAGGCTGTGGATAAAGGGTATCGCCCTGATCTGATCCTGTCCTCCACCGCCACCCGTTGCCGCCAGACGGCGGATGCAATGCACCGGGCCATGGCAGGCGAATGCGTCATGCAGGCGGTTGACGAAATCTATAACGGCACGGTCGAGACCTATCTGGCGCTGCTGGCCGGACAGGCGCCCTCACCCTCGGTCATGCTGGTCGGGCATAATCCGTCGATCGAGGAAACGCTGGAAAGCCTGATTGGCCGTGAGCAGTTGCGCTCGGCCATTCCCGGCGGCTATCCGACCGCCGGCCTTGCCGTCCTTGACCATGCCGGCGAAAGCTGGGTTCTGCACGACTTCATTTTCGCCTGAGGCCGAGGCAATAGAGCCGAACTGCTCCATCCTGCAATGATCCGGCAGGGACATTCTTCCTTCCGGCGCTTGCCCTCCCTATATGCAGGACAGGCATCGCCTTGAGATGCCGCCAGCAACCGGGATCACGCCTTGCCGCCTTCTCTGACCAGTTTCACCGACGACGCCCGTATCGCCTTCGACACGCTGACCGACCGCGCCACCGGCCTCGTCAACCCGACGCTTCGTCTCGGCGTCACAGGCCTGTCCCGTGCCGGCAAGACGGTGTTCATTTCCTCGCTCGTCCATAATCTTCTGAACGCCGGCCGGTTGCCACTGTTCGAGCCGGTGCGTTCCGGCCGCGTTTCCGCCATCCGTCTTGAACCGCAGCCGGATGATGCCATCCCGCGGTTTCAGTACGAGGATCACATCCAGGCACTGGTGCGCGAACGCATATGGCCGGATTCGACCCGCGCCATTTCCGAACTGCGCATCACGCTGGACTATCAAAGCGCCAGTGGCTGGAACCGCATGTTTTCGCCCGGTCGCCTGTCGATCGACATTGTCGATTATCCCGGCGAATGGCTGCTCGATCTGCCGCTTCTGGCGCAGGATTACAAAACGTTTTCCGACAATGCCGTAACGCTCGCCGGTGGTGGCGTGCGTGCGGAGCTGGCGCGTGAATGGCTCGGCCTTTGCGCCAGCATCGACATGGAAGGCCCGGCCGACGAGATGACGGCACGCCGTCTGTCGGAAAGTTTCGCCACTTATCTGAAGGCCTGCAAATCCGACGAACGCTCGCTCTCCACCCTGCCGCCCGGCCGTTTTCTTCTGCCCGGAGAACTGGACGGCTCGCCGGCGCTGACCTTTGCGCCGATGCCGAACGTGGCGGAGACGCGTCCCGAAAAAGGCTCGCTGAGGGCCATGATGGAGCGCCGTTTCGAAGCCTATAAGAGCGTCGTCGTAAAACCGTTCTTCCGCGAACATTTTGCCCGCCTTGATCGCCAGATCGTGCTGATCGATGCGCTGCAGGCGGTCAACCGTGGCCCGGAAGCGGTGCAGGATCTGGAGAGGGCGCTGTCCGATGTGCTCGCCTGTTTCCGCCCCGGCACCAATTCCTTTCTCAGCTCGCTGCTCGGCCGCCGTATCGACAAGGTGCTGGTTGCCGCCACCAAGGCCGACCATCTGCACCACGAAAGCCACGACCGGCTGCAGGCGATTACCCGCCGCCTCGTCGATCGCGCCATCCACCGTATCGGCATGACCGGCGCCGGCATCGACGTGATGGCGCTCGCCTCCGTGCGGGCCACCCGCGAGGCAACAGTCCGCGAGGATGGTCACCTGCTGCCCGTCATCACCGGCACGCCCATGGCCGGCGAGCGGATCGGCGACGAAATTTTCGACGGAATAAAGAAAACTGCGATCTTTCCCGGCGACTTGCCGGACAGCCCGGAATTGTTCTTTCGCGAAATCGATAAAGTGGATGAAAAAACGGATCTACCTGATTTGAATATCGTACGTTTTCGCCCTCCCGCAGTCGAAGAAAACACCGGCGGCATCGCTTTGTCCGTGCCGCATATCCGCCTTGACCGCGCCATGCAGTTCCTGTTCGGAGACCGTCTCGCATGACCCCATCCGACGAACACAGCAAGCCCCCGGCATCACCATCCTCCGACACGCCGCGCCGTCGCCCGACGGCGTTTACGGTCGAAAGCGAGCGCGATCTTCCGTTAGCCGCCAGCCGCCCGCCGCGCAGTTTTGACGATGGCATAACCGCCACGGCCGATGCCGACGATCCCTTCCTCGGCGCCACCGACGCGGATCTCGCGAATGTGCCTGTCGCCCTGCCCCGTCACCACGGTTTTTCGTTCGGCAAACTCGCCGCAGGTGCTTTTGGTGTGTTCGCCTCCTTCGCCTTCGGCCTGTGGGCAGACAGCGTCATCCGCGATCTTTTTTCCCGATCCGACTGGCTCGGCTACACCGCCATCGGCCTTCTCTCCGTCGCGCTGGCCGCGCTTGCCGTCGTTGTGGCGCGCGAGGTGCTGGGCCTGTTGCGGATCGGTGCCGTACAGTCACTCAAGGCCGATGTTGTCGCGATCGAGACCGGCACCGACTCGGCAACGGGCGCAAAATCGACCCGCGCCCTCGTCACACGCCTCACCGCAATCCTGTCACACCGCGCCGAGACCGCGCGCGGCCGTGCCGCATTGGACGCGACGAAGGACGAGATCATCGACGGCCCGCATTACCTCGACCTCGCGGAACGCGAGTTGATGACGCCGCTCGACCGCGAGGCGCGGCTGCTGATTCTCGCCGCCTCGAAACGCGTCTCGGTCGTCACCGCCATCAGCCCGCGCGCCGTGGTCGATCTTGCCTATGTGCTGTTCGAAGTGTCGCGCCTGGTGCGCGCCATGGCGGAACTGTACGGTGGCCGGCCCGGCACGCTCGGCATGTTCCGGCTGCTGCGTGATGTCATTGCGCACCTTGCCGTCACCGGCTCGATTGCGGTGGGTGACGGCATCGCCCAGCAGGTGCTTGGACACGGTCTGGCCGCCCGGCTTTCCACCCGACTCGGTGAAGGCGTGATCAACGGATTGCTGACCGCCCGTATCGGTATCGCCGCCATGGATCTGTGCCGGCCTTTGCCCTTCCGAGCCCTGAAACGGCCGGGAATAGGCGATTTCATGGGGGATATCGTCGCCACATCGAAACCAAAAGACCCGGCGTGAAACACCCGACGAACAGCAAAAGAAACCACTCATTAACCATCCTCCGCTAATTTGCGGGCTCTACCAGTTGGCCTTTGCCAGGGAATTTTTGAATGGTTTCGCGCATCTTTTCGCTGTTCGGTGGCTTTGCCGTCGCCATCTCCGTCGCCACGGTTGCGATGGCTCCCGAGGCTGGCGCTGCGTCGCGCGATCAGGTCTTTTTCGAAAGCGCCGCCGGCACCTGGAAAGGTCCCGGCGAAATCGTCGCCGGAAAATACAAGGGCACCAAGTTCACCTGCAATCTCATCGGTGCAGCGACTTCAGAGGGTGACGCCGGCCTGAAACTCGACGGCACCTGCCGCGTCGGCGTCTTCAAGCAGCCGATGAATGCCACCATCATCAAGACGGCCAAGGGTTATACCGGCAAGTTTCTGGATGGCGCCGAAGGCAAGGGTCTCGACATCACCACCGGCTCGCTCAACGGCGAGCGCATCGTTCTCGGCATAAACCGCGCCAAGCTGAACGGCGCCATGGTTGCCAGCATGAAGAGCGACAACGACATGAACATCACCATCTCGGTGAAGGTGGAGGAGCAGATGATCCCGGTCATCGGCCTGACCCTGACGCGCGACCTCGACCAGATGGCCGTCGGTTCGATCAAGAACTGATCTTCATCTCCACCAGTCGCGGCTTTCGTCCGCGACGGATATTCCACCGACATCTGCAAGGGCGAGCCAGGATGATACCGGCTTGCCCTTTATCATGAGATCTGCGGCGATATCGGCCAGCGGCATCAGCACGAAGGCACGCTCGGTCATGCGCGGATGCGGCAGTTGCAGCGGCTGCGTATCCTTCTCCACGTCCCCGTAAGTCAGCACATCGATATCGATGGTGCGCGGCCCCCAGCGCTCCAGCCGCTCCCGCTTCATCGTCTTTTCGATCGACAGACCCGTCGCCAGCAGATCCTCCGGCGCGAGCGTGGTTTCGATCAGGGCACAGCAGTTGAAGAAGTCCGCCTGATCGGTCTTCCCCCAGGGCGGCGTGCTGTAAAGTCTTGATACGGCCAGCACACGACAGTCGTCACGACCGTCGAGCAGGCGCAGCGCCTGCGCCATCGCCGCCTTAGGATCGCCGATATTGCCGCCGAGCCCGAGCGTCGCCTTGCTCCAGACGTTGTCAGGGACGGTGGTCAATACGGACCTCCACATAGTCGAGAATGCCGGGGATCGGCACGCTCGGCTTGCGCACGGCGATTGCGGCACGCCTGATCTGCGGGAAACGCTTGCACAGAGCCAGCGCGATATCCTGCGCCAATGCCTCGATCAGATAACGGCGCTGACCGGTCACCACCGCCTCGATCACCTGAAAGGCGATGCCGTAATGCACGGTGTCTTCGATCTCGTCGGTGTGCAGCGCCTTGCCGCCCTCGACCTCCAGTTCGGCATCGACGAAGAAGCGCTGGCCGAGCCGCTCTTCTTCGCTCAACACGCCGTGGCGGGCGAAGAACGAACAGTTTTTCAGATAGATCGTATAGAGCGTCATGGCCTTGTCTCCACGCTATCCCGGTTTCCGGCTTTCGCTGCCAAAAGAATCGCATCCGCCACGCGAAGCGCATCGCGATTGGCAGCCACGTTATGAACCCTGAAAACATGCGCGCCCGCCAGCCTCAGAACGGCGGTCGTCGCCGCAGTTCCGACGTCGCGCTCGTCCGCACGCTCGCGGCCGGTCATCGCACCGATGAAGCGCTTGCGCGAGGTGCCGATCAGGAGCGGCAGGTCCAGCGCATGCAGTTCGGCAAACCGCGCCATCAGTTCGGCTTCGTCTTCGCGGGTCTTGGCAAATCCGAAACCCGGATCGAGCATGATTTTTTCGCGCGCCACGCCAGCCGCATCGGCGATCCGAAGCGCATTTCTGAAAAACAGGAACTGGTCCTCGATCACATCCGGCAGCTTCTCCGCCTCGCGACCGCGACCGGTATGCATGATGCAGAGGCCCGCGCCGGTTTTCGCCGCGATGTCGGCAATCGACGGATCGTGGCTGAGGCCATAGACGTCATTGATGATATGCGCCCCGGCGTTCACGGCCGCCGACGCGGTGGCTCCGCGATAGGTATCGATCGAAATCAACGCATCGGTTTCCGCCGCGAGGCGCTCGATCACCGGCAACACGCGGCGCTGTTCTTCCGCTTCGCTCACCGGTTCGGCACCCGGCCGTGTCGATTCGCCGCCGATATCGATGATGACGGCACCCTCAGTGATGCAGGCCTTGGCATGCGCCACTGCCGCATCGACATTGTCGTGCCGGCCGCCATCGGAAAAGCTGTCGGGCGTCACGTTGACGATCGCCATCAGATGGCCGCTCGTGGCCAGATCCAGCGACCGACCATGACCGACCTGCCAGACGCCATTGCCGGAAACGTTGTTGCCGAGGAGACTCACGGTCATCCCAATCCTTGCTTTGTACACGTGAAATTGCGTGGCTTCTGTTGCGCTCGGGTGGGCTATGCCCCAAGCTTTGCGCCAGTTCAATCTGCCAGCACCCGAGAATACCATTGATGCGCAGCTTTCGCCGTTCGCCCCGGGTGCCGGTCCTCAAATCAGCAACGACGTTGACGATCCTGCTGGCGCTGACGGCACCGCTTGCCGCGCAGCCAGTCGTCACCAAGACCTATTCCTATTTCTCGATCGGCGGCAAGACAGCAGAAGATCTCGACGCCGAACTGGAACGTCGCGGCCCGCTGACCCGCCATACCGGTGCCCGGCATCCCGGCGCGACCGAGATCAAGTTCGGCGGTGAAGTCAGCTATGTGGAACGCGGCGGCCGTTGTTCCATCGGCGCTGTCAAGGTCACGGTGCGCACCCACATCATCCTGCCACGCTGGCGCAATCGCGGCGCGGCATCCGGCACGCTGGCATCGATCTGGGATGCGCTTTCGGCAGATATCAAACGCCATGAGGAACGCCACGCCGAAATTGCCCGCACGCACGCACGCACTCTGGAAGCACGGCTGCTGGCCATTCGCCCGGCCCGCGACTGCGATATCCTCGAAAAGCGCGTCGGCGAGATCAGCCGCGAGGCGATCGATTCGCATGACCGCGAACAGGTGCGTTTCGATGCGGTCGAATCGAAGAATTTCGACAGCCGCATCATGCGTGTTTTGAAAAACAGGGGTGTTTCGGCGCAGTAAGATCGCGCCCGATCGGCCCAAATCCTTCACGTCTCAGCAAAACAAGCCGCGCAATTTTGTCGCAGTGGAACCGAACCGGCAGGTTCGGCGTTGCCTCGCCACGCCTTGGCGAGCACAAAACCCGCCAAGCCGCAGGCGCCTGTCTGCCTGCCGTAAACTTGACATCACGCAAATGTTGCCTTGCAGCAATTTTACATACAGACTAACACGTATGTAAATTGCCGTCTTTGGGTCCATGGGGTTCTCTATGCGAATGAAACTGCCCGTCGCTGGTCTGTTGGTTGCCAGCCTTTCCGTTCTTGCCGCCTGTCAGAAGGAAGATCAGGCGGCGGGGGCGCCCCCTGCCCGCCCACCGTCTGCCGTCGGCGTCATCACCGTGCAGCCCGAAACGCTGCCGATCAACAGCGATCTGCCGGGCCGCATCGCCCCGACGCGTCTTGCCGAAGTGCGCCCACGCGTTTCGGGCATTATCGTCGAGCGTGTGTTCGAGCAGGGCTCGCTGGTCAAGGAAGGCGATGTGCTCTATCGCATTGACCCGGCACCGTTCCAGGTAGAACTCGACCGCGCCGAAGCGACACTGCGCAGCGCCGAGGCACAGCAGCTGCAGGCCCGCCAGACGGCCGACCGCCAGACCCAGCTGAGCAAGTCCAACGTTGCATCCCGCGCGGAATTCGACACCGCCATCGCCCAGCTCGCACAGGCCGATGCCCAGGTATCTGTCGCCCGCGCCGGTGTCGCCTCGGCAAAGCTCAGCCTGCAATATGCCAATGTGACCGCGCCAATCTCCGGCCGCATCGGCCGTGCGCTGATTACCGAAGGCGCACTGGTTAGCTCGACCGGTTCTGAAAATCTCGCCACCATCCAGCAGCTCGACCCGATCTATGCCGACTTTACCCAGCCGGCCGCCGATCTCGTGCGCCTGCGCCGTGCCCTGCAGAACGGCAAGCTGATGACCGGCCCCAATGAGGCCAAGGCACAGCTGATGCTCGACGATGGCAGCAAGTATCCGCAGGACGGCCGCCTGCTGTTCTCCGAAGCCGCCGTTGACGAGACGACCGGTCAGGTCACCTTACGTGGTGAATTCCCCAACCCGGACGGCGATCTTCTGCCGGGCATGTATGTCCGCGTGCAGATCGAACAGGGTCTCGAGCGCGACACCTTCGCCGTGCCGCAGCAGGCCATCCAGCGTGATGCCGGCGGCAAGGCAAGCCTTCTCGTTGTCGGCGCCGAAGACAAGGTCGAGCAGCGCCCGGTCACGGTCGGTCGTGCACTCGGCGAACGCTGGGTCATTTCCGCCGGCCTGAAGGCTGGCGACCGCGTCATCGCCGACGGTTTCCAGAAGACCGGGCCCGGCGCCACCGTCAAGCCGCAGCCCTGGTCGCCGGAAAAGCCGGCAACGGAAGAAGCCGCGCCGGATAACAACGCCGAAAAGCCGGCTGAGCCCGCGAAGCAGTAAGGACCCGGTTTCATGGCACGTTTCTTTATCGACAGGCCCATCTTTGCGTGGGTCGTCGCAATCTTCATCATGCTGGCGGGTGTGATCACCATTCCAATGCTGCCGATTGCGCAGTATCCGAATGTCGCACCGCCGCAGATTACCGTTTCCACAAACTATCCGGGTGCTTCGCCCGAAGACATCTATCAGGGCGTGACACGCCCGATCGAAGAGGAACTGAACGGTGTTCCGGGCCTGATCTACTTCGAATCGCAGTCGGAATCCTCCGGCCGCGTGTCGATCAACGTCACGTTCGCGCCCGGCACCAATATCGGTGAAGCCCAGGTCGAAGTGCAGAACCGCATCGCCCGCGCCGAACCGCGCCTGCCGAGCGCCGTGACCTCTCAAGGGTTGCGCGTCGAACAGGCCGGCACCTCGTTCCTGATGGTCGTGTCGCTCACCTCGACGGACGGCCAGACGGACGCTATCGGCCTCGGTGACTATCTGCAGCGCAACGTCATCGGCGAAATCCGCCGCGTGCCGGGCGTCGGCTCGGCCCAGCTGTTCGCCAGCCAGCGCTCCATGCGTATCTGGATGGACCCGGACAAGATGGTCGGCTTGAGCCTGACTGCCGCCGACGTCACCGCCGCGATCACCGCACAGAATGCTCAGGTTGCTGCCGGTCGTATCGGCGCCACCCCGAACCCGATCGGCCAGCAGATTTCCGCGACGATCAACGTTCAGGGCCAGCTGACCGATCCTGAACAGTTCGGTGCGATCGTTCTGCGCGCCAACCCTGACGGCTCGTCGGTTCGTCTGCGCGACGTTGCCCGCATCGAAGTGGGTGCGGAAAGCTACAACTTCTCGTCTCGCCTCAACGGTAAGCCGAGCGCGGCGATCGGTGTGCAGCTGTCGCCGACCGGCAATGCGCTTGCGACGTCGGAAGGCGTCAAGCAGATCATGGAAGAACTGAAGGAATATTTCCCCTCGGGCGTCGAATACGAAATTCCGTATGACACCAGCCCGTTCGTGGAAGTATCCATCGAAAAGGTCATTCACACCCTGATCGAGGCGATGATCCTCGTTTTCGTGGTGATGTTCATCTTCCTGCAGAATTTTCGCTACACCGTCATCCCGGCGCTGGTCGTGCCGGTAGCCTTGCTCGGCACCTGCGCGATCATGTTCGTCGCCGGGTTCTCGATCAACGTGCTGACGATGTTCGCCATGGTTCTGGCGATCGGCATTCTCGTCGATGACGCCATCGTCGTCGTCGAAAACGTCGAACGCATCATGGCGGAGGAAAAGCTGTCGCCGAAGGAAGCGACGAAAAAGGCGATGGGCCAGATTTCCGGCGCCATTATCGGCATCACCATGGTCCTGTCGGCCGTGTTCATCCCGATGGCCTTTTTCCCCGGCGCCGTCGGCATCATCTACCAGCAGTTCTCGCTGACCATGGTCGTATCGATCCTGTTCTCGGGGTTCCTCGCGCTCTCTCTGACACCGGCGCTGTGCGCCTCCTTCCTCAAGCCAGTTGCCGATGATCATCACGACAAGAAGGGCTTGTTCGGGATGTTCAACCGCGGCTTCGACAAGGCGTCGCACGGTTATTCTGGCGGTGTTGGCAAGCTCATCAAGCGCTCCGGTCGCTTCATGATCATCTATGTCGCACTGCTGGTCGGCCTCGGCTGGGCTTACACGCAGCTTCCGAGCTCGTTCCTGCCCAACGAAGACCAGGGCTTCCTGATCGTCGACGTTCAGGCGCCGGCTGAAGCCAGCACCGACCGCACCACGGAAGTCATTTCGCAGATCGAGAAGATCGCGCTGAAGGAAAAGGCCGTCGAGCGTATCATCGCCATCAACGGCTTCTCCTTCTCGGGTTCCGGCCAGAATGCCGGCCTTGCCTTCATCACCCTGAAGGACTGGGACGAGCGCGGTCCGGAAGACTCCGCCGATGCCCTTGCGGGACGTATCAACAGCCAGATTTTTGGCCTGCGTGATGCCATCGCCTTCTCGCTGTCGCCGCCGCCTATCCAGGGTCTCGGCAACTCGTCCGGCTTCACCTTCCGTCTGCAGGACCGTTCCGGTCAGGGTCAGACGGCACTGGGTGCAGCACGTGATCAGTTGATGGCGGAAGCGGGCAAGAGCCCCATCCTTGCCGGCCTGCGTATCGAAGGCATGCCCGACGCCGCACAGGTCAACCTGCTGATCGACCGCGAAAAGGCCAACACATTCGGCGTTACCTTCGCGGACATCAACTCCACCATCACCGCCAACCTCGGCTCGTCCTACGTGAACGACTTCCCGAATAACGGCCGCATGCAGCGCGTCACCGTTCAGGCGGAAGGCAACCAGCGCATGAAGACCGACGACCTTCTGAAGCTGAACGTTCGCAACGCCAGCGGCGGCATGGTGCCGATGTCCTCCTTTGCGACTGCCGAATGGGTGCGTGGCCCCTCGCAGGTGATCGGCTACAACGGTTATCCCTCGATCCGTATCGCCGGCCAGGCCGGTCCGGGCTATTCCTCGGGTGACGCGATCGCCGAAATGGAGCGTCTCGCCGACCAGCTGCCGTCCGGTTTCGGTTACGAGTGGACGGGCCAGTCGTTGCAGGAAATTCAGTCGGGCTCACAGGCGCCGGCGCTGATCGCGCTGTCCATCCTGTTCGTCTTCCTGCTTCTGTCGGCGCTGTATGAAAGCTGGTCGATCCCGTTGTCGGTCATGCTCGTCGTGCCGCTCGGCGTTATCGGCTCGGTCGCTGCGGTGATGATCCGCGACATGCCGAACGACGTCTACTTCCTCGTCGGCCTGATCACCATCATCGGCCTGTCGGCAAAGAACGCCATCCTGATCATCGAGTTCGCCAAGGACCTGCGTGCCGAAGGCCGCAGCGTCTATGATGCTACCGTCGAGGCAGCGCATCTGCGCTTCCGCCCGATCCTGATGACGTCGCTTGCCTTCACGCTCGGTGTTGTCCCGATGGCAATCGCCACCGGCGCCAGCGCCGCCAGCCAGAACGCCATCGGTACCGGCGTTCTCGGCGGCATGATCTCCGCCACCATCCTGGCGATCTTCTTCGTCCCGGTCTTCTACGTGTTCATCATGCGGCTGTTCTCCAAGGACGCCCGCAAGGAACCGCTGGAAGCCAGCAAGAGCGAAGACAAGCCCGGCACGACGGCGCACTGACACTTTCACGGGAAGCCCCAGCGTTTCCCGTGATGGAGGATCATCGTCGACAGGTTTTTCGGGGCGCCTTTTTTCGAGGTGCCCCGAAAGTCGGCGGGAAGGAGGAGAAATGAGACGGACCAAGGCTGAAGCAGCGGAAACCCGCGCAGCCATTCTCGATGCAGCCGAAAAGATGTTTTTCGAAAAGGGCGTCGGATCGACGACCCTTGATGAAATCGCGGCATCCGCGGGCGTGACACGCGGCGCGGTCTACTGGCACTTTCACAGCAAGACCGATATTTTTCTCGAACTCTACAACACGTTCCGACTGCCGCTCCTCAACATGCTGGAACTGCGCGATCCTGCCTGTTGCGGCATGGATGCTCTGACCATGATCGAGGATTCGGCCTGTGAATGGATGCAGGTCATGGCGACCGACCAGCAGCGCCAGCGCATGCTGACCATCCTTCTACGCACCAATTTCACCGAGGAATTCGCGCCCGTTCAGCAGGCGATGAAGGAACTCGAAGAGCTTCACAATACCCAGCTCGAACAGATCCTGCAGCGCGCGCAAGCCAACGGCAAGCTGGCCACAGGATGGACGCCCGCCTCTGCCTGCTATGCGGTCAAGTGGATGATCAAGGGCATATGCTGGGACTGGCTGCTTGGCGGCCGCAATTTCGATCTGGATTCGGAAGGCTGCGGCTGCGTGCGGCGGTTGTTCGCCAGTTTCCGCAATCCGGCATCGCCCTGCGCATCAGCCACCGCCTGATCACAGGATCCTGCATCATTGCGGGACTCGGCTGCATCACAATGCGGCAATGCCAGCTGCAATCTGAAACTTACGCGAGCCTTTCGTCCTCTGCGATCAATCAGAGGTAATTTCTTCGGCTGGCATATTTCAACGATCGCTTATATTATCAATTTCAGTTGATCGGGTTTCAAATCCTGCGGCGCCGAGCAAGGCGGTGCGAATGCGCAGCAGGTGCGCCGATCCTGATAACCGACAGTCGGTTTCGGATCGCGCGCCATTCTTCTGGCCCCCTATCGGGCTTTGTACGGTGTTCTCCCGGTGCGTCCCATTGCTGCTGGTGTTCCCTCCCTCACCTGCAGCGACGTGCCTACCTCAAACCTCGCTTCGCTCCGGCGCAGCGAGGTTTTTTTTGGCCAACCGAAATTTGGGAAATACGCGTCAGCCCTGACGTTCGGGCACGCTGACGACCAGCCCGTCGAGGGCCGGCGTCATCTTGATCTGACAGGAGAGCCGCGAGGTGGGGCGCAGGTCGAAGGCAAAGTCGAGCATGTCTTCTTCCATCGGCGCCGGCCCGCCGACCGTTTCCGTCCATGCGTCGTCCACATAGACATGACAGGTGGCACAGGCACAGGCACCGCCGCATTCGGCATCGATGCCCGGCACGGAATTGCGCACGGCATTTTCCATCACCGTAGAGCCGTCAGCGGCGTCGAGTTCGAAACGGGTACCGTCGAAGGCAACGATTGTGAGCTTTGTCATGATCTGCGTATCCGGGCTTTATGGGGTGATGCAAAGCCCATCTCTCTCGGACAAAACCCTTGGTCAGTCAACAACGGCCGCGACCCGGAACGGCCAGAACCGCCGCCTTTTGCGGTGGTTCGGGGTATTTTCGCCACGCCTGACGCATGTCGCGCAAAAGTGTGTAGCGGTTTTGCGATAACGACATGCGACGACACAGATCTAAAGCGTGAAAGCTAATCCGAAGGATCGCGACATGCTTTAGCGGCAGAGCTTGTTGATAAAGTTTTCAGCCTCGATCACCGCCGCGCCGAAACGCGAGAAGGTTGCCGCGTCATCCTGCCCGGCTTCGATTTCGCCGGCGACGGCCGCAACCTTGAAGGCGCCGACAGCATTGGCCGCGCCCCTGATTCGATGAGCGACGGTTGCTGCCGGAATTCTGCCCTCACCCATTTCGGTCAGAGCAGCCCGCGCCTGGCGTGCAAACAGTGACAGGATCTCGACTTCAAGGTCCTTGTCCCCCATGGTCTGGCGGGCCAGATGAACGAGATCGACGGGACGGGTGGCGGAGGGTCCGACATCTGTCGCATTGTCGGGCATCTGGTGAGCGGATACGGCGGCAGACATGGGCATTCGTCCTGTTGTTGGATATGAGGCAATTTCCCGATTTTGCCGGGCGAAAATGCTTATCCACCTAAAATCCGGCACAATCCCGACGGCTTTTCTGCAGTCATGGTTAATTTTGACTAAGCCTCGTGTTTTGAAGGGTTTTGACGTCCCGATATGGTATATTTTCTGTTAACAGGCCTGCGCTGTATGGCTTGTGCGGCTGCTCCGAATTGTAACGGAACGGCGAATGTGCCACTACAATACGCTTGGCAAGCGCGTGTGCCTCGGTTTCGGCCAAATTTTCACGCACCGGAAGGCGGGTCGGTAAGCATTCCTTATCATCCCTTTGAAATGAAAGCGTTCCGGACTGGAATAAAGATTAGGACGATCCGATCGCCGGCAACCGTCGGCGGCGGCTTCAACCGACAGGCATGTCACCCGTACCCATTTGCATGCGGCACCGGGTTGGATGATATGACCGGTGTTAGTAACGAGGCGTAACCGCATGGTGAAGAACAACAATAGCGATGCGATCGACGAAACCGCGTTTCAGGCGCTGGAAGATGCGCTGAACAACGATTTCGAAGACGATCCCAAGCCTCGCTCTGGCTCCACTTCCCAAGCGCGGGAGAAGACCGTGTCCGAAAAGCCTCCGCAGCAGCGACAGCCATCCGCAGCAGCGGAAGCATCACCGCGTGAAAAACAGGCGGCCGCACGCCAGGCCGAAGTCCGCAAGGCCGCAGCCGAACAGGCGCGCCCTGCAGCAGCCGAACCGACCGCGCCGAAATCCCCGACATTCTCGCCTGCCAACGATGCCAGCCGCCGCCCGACCGCAGCCCTTTTGCGCACGCTCGATGGTGGCGCGATGCGCAATGCGCTGCGCAACTCCACGATTCTCTCCACCCTCTGGGCAATTGGTGGCCTCGGCCTTGGCCAGTTGATCTATGGATCGCAGATCTGGCAGTTCACCTCGGTCGCGCAGATTCTCGAAACGCCGGGCGTCGTTGCCATTGGCGTCGGCATTTTCGTGCCGATCATGCTGTTTTATGCCTTCTCGATCATGATGGCGCGTGCGCACGAGTTGCGCGCTGCGGCCCGTTCGATGGCTGAAGTGGCTCTGCGCCTGTCCGAGCCGGAAACGATCGCCACCGACCGCATCATGTCCGTCGGCCAGGCCGTGCGCCGCGAAGTCATGGCGATGAACGAGGGCATCGAGCGCACCATTGCCCGCGCAACCGAGCTGGAAACCCTCGTCCATTCGGAAGTGAACGCGCTGGAGCGCAGCTATGCCGATAACGAGCTGCGCGTACGTGGTCTCGTGCATGAACTCGGCACGGAACGTGACGCCATCGTCAACCATGCCGATCGTATCCGCTCCTCCATCGTCGGCGCTCACGACCAGCTCAAGGAAGATCTGTCGCTGGCCACCGAGGAAATTTCGGTGCGTCTGGCCACTTCGGGCGAAGCCTTTGCCTCGATGATCGAGACGCGCGCAGCCACCCTGATGGAACGCTCGAACGCCGCAGGCGAAGCCCTCGGCTCGCTGTTGACGGCCAAGACCGATAGCATGGTCCAGACGTTGCAGGCCTCCGGCAAGCAGCTCGCCGGCGAATTCGACGTCCGCCTCGACGACCTGTCGAAGACGCTGGCCGAACGCGGTCAGGATCTGCTTGGCCGGTTCGAAACCCGCGCTTCGACGCTCGATGCCAACACCGAGAAGCTGAACGCGGCCCTCTCGGATCGCACCCGTCAGCTGAACGAAACCCTGGTCGCTCGCACACGCGAAATCACCGAGGGTCTGACCTCTGGCGAACGTGCCATCACCGGCACGCTCGACGGCGTCATCTCGTCGCTCAATACTGCTCTCGACGAGCGCGGTTCGACCTTCCGTCAGAGCCTGCAGAACGCTGCCGACGACGCGGTCATGGATCTCGACCTGCGCACCGGCCTGTTCGAAGAACGCCTGCAAGCGACGATCGGTCAGTTGAGCACCACGTTCGATTCGGGCCTCGACGAATTCACCACGGCCTTCGATCAGCGCTCCGGCTCGCTCGACAGCAAGCTCAGCGACAGCCTTATCCGTATCAAGGAAAGCGTCACGGGCGGTTCCGAGGCTCTGGAAGGCATTCTGTCCTCCAGCATCGACCGCATCGGATCGGCCTTCACCGATCAGTCGCTCGCACTTGCGACCACGCTTGGTACCAGCCAGGAAATCCTCGAAAGCACGCTTGAATCCGGCACCGCCCAGATCAGCGATGCGCTTGACGCGCGCAGCCGTGCCTTCACCGAAGCGTTTGACGCACGCAGCGCCGAGTTGCAGGAAGCCATCGACGACAAGAGCCTTGCGCTCACCCTCGGCCTAGCCACCTCAAGCGAAGCCCTGGCCGAAAACCTCGATGCCCGCACGGCCGAGTTCCAGCAGGCCATCGATGATCGCAGCCTCGCGCTGACGGTCGGCCTTGCGACCTCCGCAGCAGCGCTGACCGAAGGCCTCGACGCCAGCACCAATGAATTCCAGCAGGCGATAGACAATCGCAGCCGCGTGCTTGCCGAGACGCTCGACAATTCTGGCCGCAGCCTGACCGAAAATCTCGAAGTTTCGGGCCGCGCTCTGAACGAAAGCCTGGAAGCATCGGGCCGCGCCTTCTCCACCGATTTCGACGCCAAGAGCCGCGAACTCTCCGGCGCACTGGAAGGTCGCGCCCAGGAATTCACAGAGGCGCTCAACGCACGCGCAGCGGAAATCACCGACAGCTTTGGCGGAGCGCACGAGCGTATCGATGCCGTCATGGCGGAACGCAGCGGCGCGCTCTTCAACGCCCTTTCCGACAGCCAGACGCGCTTCGACGACACGCTGGCCGGTCATTCGGCTGCCATCGTCAACGCCGTCAGCGGCAGCCACGAGCGTCTGGCCGAAGTGCTGGACGAGCGCACCGCACGTATCGAAAATGCCGTCGGCGGAGCGCCTGAGCGTCTTGCCGGTGTTCTTGACGATCGTGTTGCGGCCATGGAAACCGTTCTGTCTGCCGGTCATCAGCGTATCGAGCAGGATCTCGGCCGCCGCATGACCGACATGGGCGACATGGTGTCCAAGAGCAGCGAACGCCTTGGCGAAATCTTCGACGACAAGTCGATGGAAATGGCGACATCGCTGGCACTCGGCGAAGACCGCCTGAACAGCGCCATCGAGGACAAGGCAAACGCCCTTCTCGAAACCGTCAACAATGCCGACGAACGCGTCGCAGCCGCCTTTATTGCGCGCACGGAAAACCTGCAGGGCGTCTATTCGGAAAACCAGCAGCGCCTCGAAGCCACGCTCGAAAACCGCGGTGCCGAAATCACCCGCGCTCTCGAGCAGGGTGCCGAACAGATCGACCGCTCGGTCGGCGGCGGTGCCGGCCGTATCGAAATGGCGCTCGGCCAGAATGCCGAACGTTTCGAAGACACGATCACCGACGGCCTGCTGCGCATGGAAACCATGATGAGCACCGGCCATGAGCGGGTCTCCGAAACCATGGATGCCGGCAATGAGCGTCTGTCGGAAACGCTGGATGGCTCTTACGAGCGCATGCGCACCACGCTCGACGATCGCCGCGACATGATCTCGGCGACGCTGACGGAAGCCGAAGGCCAGTTCAGCGAAATGCTCGCCGACCAGGCAACGTCGATCGGCACCTCGATCGCCACCAGCGCCAGCATGCTGGAAATGACGCTTGAACTGCAGCAGGAAGGCCTGCGTGGTCTCGTCGATGGCGTCGGCAACGATCTCGAAGGCCGCCTCACCTCCAGCGCCGGCGAAATCGCCGCCAAGCTGAGCACGGCCGCTGCCGAGATCAACCGCTCTGCCGACCAGTTCTCCAGCCGTATCGAAAAAACCGTCGGCGGCGTTTCCACCGCCCTCAACGAGACCAGCGAACGCGTCGATGGCACGCTCACCGGCCTCGAAGGCCGCATGCGCGAGCAGCTCGGTTCGGTCTCCGAATTGGTCGATGGCGTTGGCCGCAATCTCGGCGAAACACTTGCCGAGCGCACATCCGATCTGGAGCGCATTGCCGGCGAAGCCGCAACCCGTATCGAAGCGAGCCTTGACGGCGGCAGCAGCCGTCTCGAAGCCGCCAGCGAAACGGCTGCAGCCCGCATCGACGGTACGTTCGAAACCGGCACCGGTCGCCTTGAAGAGCGCCTCGGCACGATGGACCGCGCCCTCAATGTCGGCCTCGATGCCGTCAGCCGCACCATCGAAGGCAAGGCAGCAACGCTTGCTTCCGCCATGCGCGACGCCGTCACAACGGCTGCCGAAGGCATGGACAGCGAAGCCATGCGCGCCGTCGAATCGCTGTCGCGTGCCGGCACGCAGTTCTCCGAGGAACTCGGCGCCCGCAATGCCGAATTCACGCAGTCGATCGAGAACCGTTCCAACGAGATCGTCGGCCGCATTTCCGAAACGCAGGGCCGTCTTTCCGGTCAGGCCGCAGCCGTTGCACAGGCATTCTCCGAAGCCGGCAATTCGATCGTCAACAAGGTTGCCGAAGCCGATGCGCTGGTAAAGGGTCAGGTCGCCGCCATTACGGAAGCACTCGGCGACGCAGAAAAGTCGCTCGGCGAGCGCGGCGACAATGTCCGCAGCGCGCTGTCGCAGACTGCCGGTGAAATCAATGCCGCCATAGATCAGGTCGACAAGGCACTGGAAGCCCGCGGCGAAGCCATCCGCTCGTCGCTGGACAACCGTTCGCGTGACCTCAACTCGATGCTGGCTAGCCGTTCGGCCGAATTCTCGCGCCTGATCGACGAAAAGGCACGCCCGGCTCTCGAACAGGCTGCCGAATCCGGCCGCCTCGCTGCCGAGCAGCTGACCTCTGCCGCCGAACAGACGGCCGGCCGTCTTTCCGCAGCCGCGGAAGAAACCAGCCAGCGCCTGCGCCAGGAAAACAATGCATTGGTCGAGGCACTTGCTGCCCGCACCAACGACACGCTGTCGGCCATCAGCCAGCGCGGCGACGAAGTTGCCGGCAAGATGCAGGGCGTCGAGCAGGGTCTGGCCGCCAGCGTCCACAGCCTTATCTCGCGCCTTGAAGACAGCAACACGGGCATCGCCTCGCTGGTTCAGCGCACCGCTGCCGAGCTTGGTGGCACGATCGAACGCGCTGCTGAACAGCTTGGTGCCGCCGACGAACGTCTCGGCGCCACTGCCGACCGGTTCTCGCAGTCTGCCGCCCAGTCTGCCGACGTCGTATCGAGCGCCAGCCGTCTTCTCGAAAACAATGTCGAGCGTCTGTCGACCGTTTCGTCTGCAACTCTGTCCCAGGTCGGCAATATCGTCGGCCGCTTCGACGACCACTCGCGTGTTCTCGGCCAGGCGTCGGAACTGCTGGGTGCCGCCCAGTCCAACCTCGTCGGCACGCTCGACGAACGTCAGACGGCTCTGCGCGACCTTTCGGTCGGCCTCGTCAAACGCTCGGAAGAGATCGAACTCACCATGCGCAACCTGACGAACCTCGTCGAAGGCGCATTCGACCGCGCCGAGGATCGTTCCTCGCAGGTTTCCTCGCGCCTTCGCGAAGGCCTGCAGTCGTCCTTCGCCGATATCGGCCGCTCGCTTGGCGAAACACAGCAGCGTGCCGAAGCCACGGCGGAAAACATGCGCAACGCCTTCTTCAACGCCGGTCAGGAAGCGACCCGCGCCATTGAAGGTACGCTGGGTGATGCTGAACGCCGCTCGCGTGAACTGTCCGATCGCATGCGCGGTGGTATTGCCGGCTCGCTTGCCGATGTCGAGCGCATGCTCGCAGACGCTGCCGGCAAGTCCGACACGGCCGCCGATCAGCTGCGCGAAACGCTGCGCCAGTCGGTCGATGACGCGATCGGCCGTTTCGCCGGTGCGACCGACGAGATCCGCCGCTCGGCCGGCGACATCCGCAAGGAACTGGACGCCACCCGTTCGGAACTGAAGCGCGGTGCGTTCGACCTGCCGGAAGAAGCCAAGGAAAGCGCTGCCGCCATGCGTCGCGCCGTTTCCGAGCAGATCAAGGCCCTGCAGGATATCTCGACACTGGTCGGCCGTTCGGCCCAGCAGCTCGAAGTCGCCGAACCGGTTCGTCCGGCCCCGGCGCCTGCTCCGATGCCGGCTCCTGCTCCTGCTCCAATCGCCCCCCAGCCAATCGCACAGCAGCCGGTCTACACCCAGGCACCGATTGCACCGCAGCAGCCTGCCCCGGCTCTGCAGCAGCGCGTCGCACAGCCGGCTCCGGCCGCAACCCAGTCCCCGCGCGATATCCTGTCGGGCGGCATCTCGGGTGGCTTGGCCAGCGGCCTGCGTGGCTCTCTGCCGCTCGACCGTCCGGCACAGCAGCCGTCGCGCGCTGCCGAACCGCAGCGCCGCGATGAAAACGGTGGCTGGATCAGCGATCTGCTGCGTGGCGCTTCGCGTGACGAACAGCCGGCCGAATCCGCACCGCGCCAGCGTCCACCGCAGGAGCCGTCGACCCGCCATGGTGACAACCGCAACCCGCGTCACATGGTCGAATCGCTGAACTCGCTGTCGGTCGATATCGCCCGCGCCATCGACCATGAAGCTTCGGTCGACCTGTGGCGGCGTTACCAGCGCGGCGAGCGCGACGTCTTCACCCGTCGCCTCTACACGCTCAAGGGCCAGCAGACCTTCGACGACATCAAGAGCAAATACGATCGTGAACCGGAATTCCGGACTGCCGTTGATCGCTATATTGCTGATTTCGAAAAGCTGCTTGCCGATGTCGCACGCACCGACCGCGACAAGAGCGTCACGCAGAGCTACCTGACATCGGACACCGGCAAGGTCTACACCATGCTGGCACACGCAGCAGGTCGCTTCAACTGATCAACTGTCGCGTTAGTTGCTGATCAATAGTTGATACATCATCATTTTATGATAAAGTGCGCCACAGGAACCAGGAGGTTTCTGTGGCGCATCGCTATTCGGATGAAATCGATCTGAAACTCAGCCACCTGCGGGACATCCGCCGGTCGGCTTTACCGTTGCGCAGCGAGCACGAGGCGATGCGGTTGCTGCACTCGACCCAGGATGCTTTTCACGCGCTTATCTGTGCACGCGACGAAGATGAGGACGATCCGGTCAACGGAGATCAGTTGCTGCAGTCGTAAGGCTACACCGTCCAATGGCTACCGGGCTGGCATCTGCACTTCTTCCGACTTTTGTGTCTACTCAGACCGCCGAGGCAATGACACGCTGCCTTCCTGACGGACAGCGCAAACATCCTGCGGAAATGACAAGGCCAGGCCGAAAACAAAACAGCCCCCGGACGGTAATCCGAGGGCTGTTCAGCGTTTGTGATATCGAATGGACGTCAGATCGACTTCAGCGTCCAGTCAACGATGTCGGCGCCGACCTTGGCAAAGGCGCGATTGATGCCGGCGATGAAGGTGGCATTCTCTTCACCCGAGACCGGAACCGTCGCGCGGAAAACATTCTGGGCGCGTACCGAGCCGTTGCGGTCGTTGAGAATCTTGACGGATATCTCGACGACGGCCGCCTTGGGGCTGGATGCATTGATCTCGAAGGCGCGGATGTCGGTGACGACCTGGTAATCGATCGCAAGACCCTGCCCCGGCTTGCCGACGCCGCCGAGCTTGCCGGTATTCTCGAACGCCTGAACAAGCTTCGACTGCACGATGCGCGGCAGACGGTCACCCCATTGCGACTTGCCGAGATAACGGATTTCCGAGGGCGAGACCCGCACCACGACCTGCTCGCTATCCAGCGATTTCAGCGCGGTCGGCTCGGGAACGAGGATCTGTCTCGCCTTGGCGGAATCGCTGGTGCTCGCGACCGGTGTCAGCGACAGGTCGAACGTGTCGTTGTTGGCCTTGCTGCCGCAGCCGCTTAAGAGCGCTGCCAGGATAGGCAGCGTCAGCACCGCGCCGTGTCGGGCAAACCCAAAAGACTTCGAACCCATATTCACGCTCCCATCAGCCCTGTACTTGAACGCCTGATACGCCATCAACGTCGGGTCCTGCCGTCATAAGTTTTCACGTCCTCGCCGCCAAAGATCAGCCGCTGGGGGTCGTTGTCGAAATTGGTGATCGCCCGGTTGAGGTTATCAACCGTCTGGCGCATGTCGCCGACCAGTGTCTGCACGTTCTGCAGACCCGCCGACGAAAAGCGGTTGAGATTGTCGGCGATCGGGCCGATGCGGCCATTGAGATTGTCGGCGACGGCGCGGATCGACTGCAGCGTTTTCTGCGCTTCCGCGAACATGCCCTCGGAACTGTCGCCGCTCACCATCGTATCGACCTTGGCGAGGATGCCGTCCACGCGGCTCGATGCCTCGTTCAGCTTCTTGGCCAGTTCGCCAAAGTCACCGATCGCCCGATCGATCTCGTCACGACGGGCAGCCACGCCATCAACGACTTCTCGGGCAGACGCGACAGCGCCGCGTGCATCGGAAGACGCCTGGGTGATATTATCGACAGCCGAGCCGATCTGTTTGGGATCGACCGAGGCCATCAGCTGATCGGCGCGCTTCAGCACGCTCTGGGCATCGACACCAGCCTGTTTGAAGCTAGTGGCGGTGTCCTTGACCTCGGCAATGATCGCCGGCAGCTCGCCGGTCGAGGCGGCGATGTCGCCCGATACCTTTTCGGCATTGCTGAGGATGTTGTTGACCTTGTTGGCGTCGACGGCACGTACGAGCTGCTCAGCCGCTTCCAGCGTCGAATCCAGTCGCTGCGAAACCGTGTTGAACGTGCCCGACAATGCCGACAGGCTCTGCAGGAATTCGTCGATCGCACCGGAGTTTTCGCTCAGCGACGCGGTAAACGTCTCGGCATGCTTGATCGTCTGCGTCAGCGGTCCTCGGGCATCGGCGACAAAACCCTGGATGTCGCCAATCGCGGTATCAGCGCGTTTGAGGATCTGGTCGGCAGTTGCCAGAAGGTTGGTCACGCTCGACTGGTCGGCAATCAGCACGGCCGGCTTTCCGGCCTCCTGCGCCTTCTTGACGATGTTTTCTTCACCGACGCGGCCACCGGACAGTTCGATATAGGCAGCGCCCGTCAGGCCCTGCACTTCGAGAACGGCCTTGGTGGACGGATAGATCGGCGCTTCCAGCTGCACTTCGGTGAAGGCGATGGAGAAACGCGGGTCGTCCGGATCAATGGCAAGGTTGCGCACGGTGCCCACCGGAATACCGTTGAAGCGAACCGCGGAACCGACAGACAGGCCGTTGGCCGAGCCCGGAATGCGGATCGCCAGCTCACCGGTCGGTCCACCGCGGCCATATTGCGCCATCCAGTAGACGAAGCCGAATGCGGCAGCGACCACCAGAAGCGTGAAAAATCCGACGAGGGCGTAGTTGGCTTTGGTTTCCATAAATTCCGGTCACTTTTCTGGGTGTTCGGTGGCTCGGTCGACCGGCTCAGTCACAACCGATCGTGCGCGCTTGCCGCGGAAATAGGACTGAACCCAAGCGTCGTCGCAGGCAAACATGTCGTCCAGCGTTCCTTCCACCAATACCTTCTTCTGGCCGAGAACCGCAATACGGTCGCAGACGGAGAACAGGCTATCGAGGTCGTGTGTCACCATATAGACGGTCAGGCCCAGCGTGTCGCGCAGCTTGGCAATCAGGGCATCGAAATCGGCGGCGCCGATCGGGTCGAGACCGGATGTCGGCTCGTCGAGGAAAACGAGATCCGGGTCGAGCGCCAGCGCGCGCGCAAGCGCTGCACGCTTGATCATGCCGCCCGACAGTTCCGATGGATATTTGTTGGCCGCATCCGGCGGCAGGCCCACGAGTTCCAGCTTGAGATAGGCCAGCTCATCCATCAGCGACTGCGGCAGTTGCAGATACTCGCGCATCGGCAGCTGGATGTTTTCCTTCACCGTCAGCGCCGAAAACAGCGCGCCGTGCTGGAAAAGAACACCAAGCCGCGTGTCGAGCGAGATACGTTTCTGCTCGTCGGCGGTGTCGTAATCGACGCCGAGGATCTTGATCGTGCCGGAGCGGTGCGGCAAAAGACGCAGCACCGTGCGCATCAGCACCGACTTGCCGGTACCCGACGCACCGACAAAGCCCAGAATTTCGCCGCGATAGATATCGAGGTTGAGATTGTCTAGCACGATCTTCGACCCGAATCCGACGGTCAGATCGCGCACTTCGAGAATGACGTCGCGATCGCTGGTCGCCGGCGCTTTTCTCTCCAGTGTTTCGCTGTCGGCCGTCATATCCACCTCAAAAATCGATCGCGGAATAGAAGATCGCAAACAGCGCATCCATCAGGATGACCGCAAAGATCGACTTCACCACGGATGCAGTCACATGCTGGCCGAGCGACTCGGCACTGCCACCAACCTTCATGCCTTCGACGGCGGACACGATGCCTATGGCCAGCGCCATGAACGGCGCCTTGATCATGCCGGATGCGACGGAAGAATAGTCGATTGCCTCGTTGAGACGACCGAGGAAGGTTTCGAAGGTGATGCCCGAATAGGCCCAGGTGATCACCGCAGCACCCGTCAGCGCCGAAAAATTGGCGATGATGGCAAGAAGCGGCAGCGCGATGGTCAGCGCCACCAGCCGCGGAAACACCAGCACGCCGATCGGGTTGAGGCCGATCACGGTCAGCGCATCGATCTCCTCGCGCATCTTCATCGAGCCGATCTCGGCGGTGATCGCACTGCCGGAACGGCCGGCGATCATGATCGCGGTCAAAAGCACGCCGATTTCGCGCAACTGCAAAATGCCGACCAGATCGACGACAAACAGTTCGGCACCGAAATAACGCAGCTGGAACGCACCCTGCTGGGCGATGATCGCACCGATCAGAAAAGACATCAGGATGATGATCGGCGTGGCGCGCACGCCCATGCGGTCGATCTGGGTGACGACCGAGGCCGGCGAAACGCCGGTTCCATGGCCGAGCTTCATCTGCGCACCGCGCACCGCGGAGCCGAGAATATTCATCGCCGCGACGAGGTCCTGATAGAGCGCCACCATTGCTTCGCCGGGCGGTGCAAAAATGCGCTGGAACCGCGTGCTGTCGTCGACGATCTTTTCCGGCTCGGGCGTCCTTTCCGGCAGGACGTCCATCAGTTCCTGCAGCTTAGGATCGGCGCCAACCAGTTCGGCTTCGCCGCCGGCATCCTTCTGCCGCGTCATCATGCGGCGCAAAAGCCAGGCGCCTGCCGTGTCGATGCCGTCTATGCCGCTGACATCCACTTCCAGCCGGCCATTGGCCTTGCCGGTTTCAAGGCTTGCCAGCTTCGGCAGAACCGAGGAGATGCCATGGCTGCGCCAGCTGCCGGACAGAATGATACGCTGGCCGCCATTGTCGATCTCTTCGATCCTGATATCCGCGTCCGACGTTTCGGCGGGGTTCGGCTGTGCCTGCATAAATCTTCTTCTGCTCAAACGCCCGTTGATCGCACCATCGGGAAACGGCAATATAAACACCTGTTAACGAATTGCCATGAGCGGGAAAGCTAAAACCATGCGGCGTCACCTTGAAGCCACAACAGAATCCTTCCCGATTGCCGGGACCTTCACGATTTCACGGGGTTCCAAGACGCAAGCCGAGGTCGTGACCTGCACCATAAGCGAGAATGGCATGACCGGACGCGGCGAATGCGTGCCCTATCGCCGTTATGGTGAGACGATCGAGGGCGTTCTGGAGGCGATTCGCGCCGCCACGCCGGCCATCGAACAAGGTTTGACCCGCGAATCGCTGCTCACCGAAATGAAGCCGGGTGCTGCCCGCAACGCCATCGATTGCGCTCTCTTTGATCTCGAGGCCAAGACGCGTGGCGTATCGGTCGCGGCTCTGCTCGGCGTCACGGATCTGGCGCCGATGGTGACCTGTTACACGATCTCGTTATCCGATCCACAGACCATGGCGACACAGGTTACCGCCAATGCCCATCGGCCGCTGCTGAAGATCAAGCTCGGCACGGAAAACGATGCGGAGCGCATCCGCGCCGTGCGTGCAGCAGCCCCCGACGCCCGCATCGTGATCGATGCCAACGAGGGCTGGACCGAGGCCAATATCGAACGTCATCTGGCGGTCGCGGCACAGGCCAATATCGAACTGATCGAACAGCCGCTGCCGGCCGGAAACGACGCCATTCTTGCCGACATCCGCCGCAAGGTGCCGATATGCGCCGACGAAAGCGTTCATGCCACGGCCGATCTTGCCGCGCTTCGCGACCGTTACGATGCCGTCAACATCAAGCTCGACAAGACGGGTGGCCTCACCGAAGGTCTGTTGATGAAGGCGGAAGCAAAGCGGTTGGGTTTCAAGATCATGGTCGGCTGCATGGTCGGCACGTCGCTGGCCATGGCGCCGGCAGTGCTGCTCGCCGACGGCTGCGAATACGCCGATCTCGACGGCCCGCTGCTGCTGGCGCGCGACCGCGTTCCGGGCCTGCGTTATGACGGTTCGCTGGTCAGCGCGCCACTGCCGGAACTGTGGGGGTAAAACATGACACTACACCGAAGTGATTGACTTGACGAAAGTCAGATGATCAAAAGATGACGAAATTTGTCATCAAAAGATCGACGGGAGGCGATCTCACGAAGGACGAGCGATCGTTTTCATGAGTTCCAGTCCCGTCGAACATGCTGCGCTTGCGGCCGATATCTCCCGCCCAACAGGCCGGAATGGCAAAAGCATAGGCCTTGTTGTCGCCATTGCGGCGCTTGCCGCCATCATCTGCTTCAGCCTTGCGATCGGTGCCCGGACTGTTCCCGTCAGCGATGTCGCGGCCGCGCTCATCTCGCCTGATTCCGGCATCGACAGCGAAACCATCTGGTCGCTGCGCCTGCCGCGCACACTGCTCGGCCTGATGGCGGGTATCGGTTTTGCACTCTCCGGCGCGCTGATGCAGGCGCTGACCCGCAATCCGCTCGCCGATCCCGGCATTCTGGGCATCAATGCGGGTGCCGCCTTCGCCATGGTGGTCGCCATAGGCCTGCTCGGCATCTCGCATCCGCTGTCGCTGATCTGGTTCGCCTTCGCCGGCACGGGACTGGCGGCCATCGCCGTTTATGCCGCTGCCATGGGCGGTCGCGCCGGTGCGACGCCCTTGCGGCTGACGCTGGCCGGTGTGGCCATCGGCTCCGTCTTGCGTGGCCTCACCTCGACGCTGATCTTTCTAGATCCCAACACCTTTGACCACATGCTGAACTGGGAAGTCGGCTCGCTCGCCATCACCGGCTACGACAACCTCACCTATACCGCGCCTTTTGTCGCCATGGGCATCGTGCTTGCGCTGATATCGGCACCGGTCCTCAACATCGTGGCACTTGGTGACGATCAGGCGCGCTCGCTCGGCGCCGGCCTCGGCCGCGCCCGCATCATGGTCGTGATCGCCGTCATGCTTCTGACCGGCGCCGCCACGGCCGCCGCCGGCCCGCTTGGCTTTCTCGGCCTGATGGTGCCCTACGTGGCCCGCTGGATCGGTGGCAACGACCAGCGCTGGATCTTTGCCTATACGCTGGTTCTGGCGCCGATCATCCTGCTCACCGCCGATATCATCGGCCGCCTCAGCATGCGCCCGGCGGAAATCCAGGTGGGTATCGTCACCGCATTCATCGGTGCGCCGGTGCTGATCTGGCTGGTGCGCGCCCGCAAGGTAACGGCCCTATGAACCTGCATCCCTCCTTCATGCGCCGGCGCCTCACCATCCGCGCCTTCGGCGATCGTGTCGGCATGAGCATCGACAAGCGGCTTCTGCTGGCCTACGCCATCTTCGTCACGCTTGCTTTCGCCATCGTGATCGCCGCCCTTGTCAGCGGACAGGTGCGCATTCCGGTCATGGACGTGATCGACGTGCTGCTGGGCAATGGCCAGCGCCGCACCCGGCTGGTCGTGCTCGAATGGCGCATGCCGCGCGCCGCAGCCGCCGCCCTCTTCGGGGCGCTGCTCGGCCTCGGTGGTGCCGTCTTCCAGTCGATCACCCGCAATCCGCTCGGCAGCCCGGATGTCGTAGGTTTCGATGCCGGGGCCTATACCGGCGCCATCCTCGCCATCACCTTTGCCGGCGGCGGCTGGCTGGTGCTTGCCGGCAGCGCCATCGCTGGCGGTCTGCTCACCGCCTTCGCCGTCTACCTGCTCACCTGGCACAAGGGTATTCAGGGTTTCCAACTGATCGTCGTCGGCATCGGCGTCAGCGCCATGCTCACCTCGGCCAATCACTGGATACTCATCAAGTCGACGCTGTCCACCGCCATGGCCGCCAACACATGGGGCATGGGCTCGCTTGCCAGGGTCAGTAGCCAGCAATTGCTGCCGGCGCTCTGGGTCGCCGTGCCCGTCATCATTGCGGCGCTGGTCCTGTCACGGCCGTTGCGGCTGATGGAAATGGGCGATGCGCGCGCCCGCGCGCTCGGCATCAGGGTCGAAACCGTGCGGCTGTCGCTGATGGCGCTCGCCATCGTCGCCACGGCACTGGTCACCGCCATGGCGGGCCCCATCCCGTTCGTGGCGCTGGCCGCCCCACCGATCGCCCATGCCATCACCCGCACGGCCGGCACGTCGCTTGCCGCCTCCATGCTGACCGGCGCGCTTCTCCTCTCCGCCGCAGATTACGTCGCGCAGCACAGTTTCAGTCCCATCCAGTTGCCGGTCGGCGTGGTCACGCTATGCATCGGCGGCGCCTATTTCCTCTGGTTGATCGTCAAGGAGGCCCGCCGCACATGACCACACACGCCGCCCCCCGCCTCGAAGCGCAGGCCGTCGAACTCGCCTACGGCAAGTCGGTCATTGCCCAGGACCTGACCGTCACGGTCCCGTCCGGCTCCTTCACCGCTATCGTCGGCCCCAATGCCTGCGGCAAGTCCACGCTCCTGCAGGCGCTGGCGCGGCTGCTTGCCCCCGGCAAGGGCTCCGTCTTGCTGGATGGCCGCGCCATCTCCTCCATCCCGACCAAGGAATTCGCTCGCAGCGTCGGCCTGATGCCGCAAAGCTCGATCGCGCCTGACGGCATCACCGTCACCGAACTGGTCGCCTGCGGTCGCTATCCGCACCAGAATTTTCTGCGCCAGTGGAGCCGGGCCGACGAACAGGCCGTTGCCGCAGCCATCCAGGCGACCGGCATGAACGATCTCGCAGCACGTCGTGTCAGCGAACTTTCCGGTGGCCAGCGTCAGCGCGCCTGGATCGCCATGGTTCTGGCGCAGGAAACGCCGCTGCTGCTGCTCGACGAGCCGACCACCTTCCTCGACATCGCCCATCAGATGGAACTGATGCTGCTGCTCGAAAAGCTCAACCGCGAACGCGGCTACACCATCGCCGCCGTCCTGCACGACCTCAATCAGGCCTGCCGCCACGCCACCCACATGATCGCCATGCGCGGCGGCCATGCGGTCGCTGAAGGTCGCCCCGCCGATATCGTTACCGAGGCGCTGGTGCGCGACGTATTCGGCCTAGACAGCATCATCATCGCCGATCCGATCTTCGGCACACCGCTGGTAGTGCCACGCGGCCTGCACGACAATTCCCACCCCGCCGTTTCAAAAGACTGACGAGAGGATAATGCCCATGCCCATTTCCCTGACGCGCCGCGACATGATCGCGGCCTCGCTTGCCTTCGCTGCCAGCACCGTCTTCACACAGGACGTTCTCGCGCAAGACACCATCACCGTCACCGACCTCATCGGCCCGGTCGAAATCCCCAAGGTGGCCAAGCGCATCGTCGTGACCGATGGTGATGGCGTGCTGCAGCCGGCCGTCGCGCTCGGCATCAAGCCGGTCGGCGCCTCGCGCCCGAATTTTACCGGTGGTTTCGCCAAGGGCGTGGCCGAACGCCTGCCCGCCGATATCGCTTACATCGGCACATCCGAGGAGCCGAATTACGAGGCCGTGCTCAACATGGAGCCCGACCTTATCCTGATGAGCAATGACGACCTGCCTGACCAGCAGGGCATGTACGACCGTTACAGCCAGATCGCTCCGACGGTGCTGATCGATGTGGACCAGAAGAACTGGCGCAAGGCGCTTGAAAGCATCGCGCAGGTGACGGGCCGCGACGCCGAGGCGAAAGAACTGCTCGACCGTTACGACAACTGCACCAAGGCCGTTCGCGCCATCATCGGCGACAAGGCCGGCACGGCAACGGTCGCCCGTGTTCGCACCAATCTTGTCCGCTACATGCTGCAGGACAATTCCTTCACATGGGCGGTGCTGAAGGATGTCGGCTTCAAGGCGCCGCCGCAACAGCAGGCCGGCGGCGACGATGCCTTCATCAATATCAGCCTCGAACGCCTCGATCTTCTCGAAGCCGACCTGATCCTGCTTCTGGAGGATGAAGGCGCCAAGGGTGCCGGCGCCATGAGCGAAAAACTGAAGGCGCTGCCGACATTCGCCAACCTGATGGGCGAAAAGATCGAGCTGCCGTCCGCCGACTTCCTGTTCGGCAACATTCTCACAGCCTTCAACCTGCTCGATTTTCTGGAAGCAAAATACAAGGCCTGATGCCTGAAATGACAATGGGCCGGTCACCATGACCGGCCCATATCAAATCTGCTGCTGCGAAGAATCAAGCCGCCTGCGTTGCCGACATCTCGCGTTCTTCCGGCGCCGGCAGCGCATGCACTTGCGCCGTCGCTGCAATCTGTCGCCAGGTGATCAGCTCGAACGAGCCGTCCATATGCTCGGCGATCGCCGTGCAGCTTTCCACCCAGTCGCCGGTATTGACGTAGTGGATGCCGTCGATGTCTTCCATCACTGCGTGGTGGATATGGCCGCAGATGACGCCATCGACTTCGGCGCGGCGCGCTTCGTCGGCCACCACGTTCTGGAATTCGCCGATGAAATTGACGGCCTGCTTGACCTGCAGCTTTGCCCAGGCCGAAAACGACCAGTAAGGCAGGCCAAGCCTGCGGCGGATGGCGGCAAGGCCGATATTGATGACGATCGCCGCGTCATAGGCCCAGTCGCCGAGATAGGCGAGCAGACGGATATTGCGCACCACGACATCGAACTGGTCGCCATGCAGAACCAGATATTTGCGGCCGTCCGCCGTCTCGTGGATGATACGGTCGGCAACTTCGATACCGCCGAAATGCACGCCCGGAAACGAGCGCAGGAATTCATCGTGATTGCCGGGAATGTAGATGATGCGGGTGCCCTTGCGCGCCTTGCGCAACAGTTTCTGCACCACGTCATTGCAATCCTGCGGCCAGTACCAGCTACGCTTCAAACGCCAGCCGTCGACAATATCGCCGACCAGCACGATCGTGTCGGCCTCGTGGTAGCGCAGGAAATCCAGAAGGAAATCCGTGCGTGCCGCCTTCGAGCCGAGATGCACGTCGGAGATGAACAGGGTTCTGAAATGTTTTGTTTCCATTTGCCCAGTCACGAAACCGCCCTTTCGTCGCGTCGTCCTGGCTCCTGAAAAACAGAGTCTTGTTTCACTAGCATGACAGAATGCCGCTTTTGCCCCGGTTCCCACCCTGAGTAACCTCAGCGCAACACGCCCGATCCCGAAATATCGTTATTGATCAATATGCGGCTGGACCCTCGGAACATTTGTTGTATTGAGGGACCTTCCAGAAGAAAATTGACCGAGGTCGCAATGACATCGAACATGTCCGATACGCCTGCCAACCCCGCCAGCAATGGCGAACTCGAAGAGCAGGCGCTGCATTTCCATAAATTTCCCCGTCCCGGCAAGCTGGAGGTCACCGCGACCAAGCCGCTCGGCAACCAGCGCGACCTCGCGCTCGCCTATTCGCCGGGTGTTGCCGCTCCCTGCCTTGCTATCCGCGACAATCCGGAAACCGCTGCCGATTACACGGCGCGCGCCAACCTTGTCGCCGTGATTTCCAACGGCACCGCTGTTCTGGGCCTTGGCAATATCGGCCCGCTGGCCTCCAAGCCGGTGATGGAAGGCAAGGCCGTCCTGTTCAAGAAGTTTGCCGGTATCGACGTTTTCGATATCGAAATCGATGCGCCGAAAGTCGAGGAAATGGTCTCGACCATCGCGGCGCTCGAGCCGACCTTCGGCGGCATCAACCTTGAAGACATCAAGGCACCGGAATGTTTCGAAGTCGAGCGCCAGCTGCGCGCGAAGATGAACATCCCGGTTTTCCACGACGACCAGCATGGCACCGCCATCATCGTGGCCGCTGGCATCCTCAACGGCCTGGAACTGGCCGGCAAGACCATTTCCGACGTCAAGATCGTCGCGTCCGGCGCCGGTGCGGCAGCGCTTGCCTGCCTCAACCTTCTGGTTTCGCTTGGTGCCAAGAAGGAAAACATCTGGGTCCACGATATCGAAGGTCTGGTCTATGAAGGCCGCACCGAGCTGATGGACGAGTGGAAAGCCGTCTACGCCCAGAAGAGCGACAACCGCGTTCTGGCCGACAGCATCGGCGGCGCCGACGTATTCCTCGGCCTTTCGGCTGCCGGCGTGCTGAAGCCGGAACTGCTGGCGCAGATGGCGGAAAAGCCGCTGATCATGGCGCTCGCCAACCCGAACCCGGAAATCATGCCGGAACTGGCGCGTGCCGCCCGTCCCGACGCGATGATCTGCACCGGCCGTTCGGATTTCCCCAATCAGGTCAACAACGTCCTCTGCTTCCCCTACATCTTCCGCGGTGCGCTCGATTGCGGCGCCACCACGATCAACGAAGAGATGAAGATGGCAGCGGTGCAGGCGATCGCAGCGCTGGCCCGTGAGGAAGTCTCGGACGTCGTCGCCCGCGCCTATTCTGGCGAGACGCCGATCTTCGGCCCGAACTACCTGATCCCCTCGCCTTTCGATCCGCGCCTCATCCTGCGCATTGCGCCGGCCGTCGCCAAGGTCGCCGAGGAGACCGGTGTCGCCACCCGTCCGATCCAGGATTACGACGCCTATCTCGATCAGCTGAACCGTTTTGTCTGGCGTTCTGGCTTTGTCATGAAGCCGATCTTTGCGACCGCCAAGGCCGCCGAAAAGAAGCGCGTCATCTTCGCCGAAGGTGAAAACGAACGCGTCCTGCGCGCCGTTCAGGTCCTGCTCGACGAACAGATCGCCATACCGACCCTGATCGGCCGTCCTTCGGTCATCGAGGCGCGGCTGAAGCGTTTTGGCATCCGTCTGCGCCCCAACGAGGATTTTTCCGTCGTCAATCCGGAAGACGATCCGCGTTACCGCGAATATGTCGACGACTATTTTGCGCTGGTCGGCCGCGCCGGCATCAACCCGGATGCCGCCCGCACGCTGGTGCGTACCAACAACACCATCATCGGTGCCTTGTCGGTCAAGCGCGGTGAAGCCGATGCGCTGATCTGCGGCCTCGAAGGCCGCTATGACAGCCACCTGCGCCACATCCGTCAGATCATCGGCATGCGCCCCGGCGCCTGCTCGCTGTCCGGCCTCAGCCTGTTGATCTCGCAGCGCGGCGCGATGTTCTTCACGGATACATTCGTGAACTACAGCCCGTCGGCTGCCGAGATCGCCGAGATCACCATTCTGGCGGCGCAGGAAGTGCAGCGTTTCGGCATCAAGCCGAAAGCAGCACTCATCTGCCACTCGAATTTCGGCTCGCGCGATTCGGACAGTTCCCGCAAGATGCGCGAAGCTCTGGCAATGGTGCGCGAACAGGCACCGCATCTGGAAATCGACGGCGAAATGCAGGGTGGCGCTGCTCTTTCGGAAGTGGTGCGCAAGCGCGCCATGCCGGACAGCACGCTGACCGGTGAAGCCAACCTGTTGATCTTCCCGAACCTCGATGCCGCCAGCATCTCGCTCGGCATCGTCCGCAACATGACCGATGCGCTGCATGTCGGCCCGATCCTCGTCGGGGCTGCCCTTCCGGCCCACATTCTCGGCCAGTCCGTCACCTCGCGTGGCGTCGTCAACATGACGGCGATCGCCGTTGCCGAAGCATCGCAGCCGACCCTGCCGGCCATCCTGGCGTAAGGCTGTTAGGACAATGTCAATCCGGAGGCGGCACCATCCGCCTCCGGACTTCGACAACCAGATGATGACGGCCCCTGCAATACGGGACCGAATGGAGGATGAAGGATGCGCCCTCACCGGCTGTTATCCCTGATCATGTGCTTAAGCCCGTTGCCCGCAATGGCTCAGGACAATGCCGCGCTTTGCGAAGACCTCTATCGCCGCCTTGCCAACGCACCTCACATCATCGGCAATACCAGCAATGTGCGTGAACATGCGCAGGCGCTGACCAAACAGAATATCGAGATCCGCAAACTGCGGTTGGACATGCGCCGCCATGAATGCGGCTCGATCAGCATCACGCCACTCGGCGGCCCCAATGATGCGGCCTGCCGCGTTCTGCGGCAGATGCTGAGCGGCATGGAGCAGAACCGTCAGGACATTTTATCGGCCCGCAATCAGGCCCGCAGCCTCGTTATCACCAATCACGAGACCAGGCTGATCCGCGCCGATATTCAGGCCAACAATTGCACACCGCCCGAATTTGACGCGACAACCGTCTCCGTCGACCCGCAGCAGGATTTGCCAGCGGCCGATACCGAAACCCCGGCCGACACATCGTCTTCCGTCGTCACGCTGACTGCGCCTAAAGAATCGTCGATCATCCAGTTCAACACACCGCCGCCTGTGGAAGAACAGGCCAAGGCGCCGGAACTGCCGCCTGTGCCGGAGCGCGACTATGATCCGTCGAAACCGGTGCGCATGGTCGGCCCGGTCTTTCTGCCGGATGCCTCCGATATCGATCTCGCCAACCCGGCCGACAGAAGCGCCCAGCAGCGCCAGTGAAGCCCGTCAGGCCTTGTCCTGCGGCCAGCGCCCCTCATGCACGAGGTCTGCCAACCGCAGACGCTCGCGCCAGCCTTTGAGCGCCAGTTCCGGCTCGCTGTAAAGCTGGTCGACATAACCGAGACAGAGCCAGGCGACGATCTCGACGCGTTCGGGAATACCGAGCAGCGCCTTGATGTCGGCATCGTGAAAGATGCTGACCCAGCCTACCCCGACGCCTTCGGCGCGGGCCGCGAGCCACAGGTTCTGCACGGCGCAGACGGTCGAATAAACGTCCATGCGTGGATTGTGGGTACGGCCCAGCACGACGGATCCCGCCCTGTCGGGATCGCAGGTGATGCAGATCGACAGAGGCGCCTTGCGGATGCCTTCGAGTTTCAGGCTGCGATAGATGTCGCCGCGTTCGCCGGAAAACAATCCGGCAGCCTCTTCGTTGGCGCGGGAAAACGCCTCGTGGGCTGCCTGACGCGTCGCCTCGTCGCGGATGAGGATAAAGCTCCACGGCTGCATGAAACCGACGGATGGTGCCGCATGCGCGGCTTCCAGCAACCGCTGCAGCAGATCATCCGGCAATGGCGTGGGCAGGAACTGGTCGCGCACGTCGCGGCGGGAATGAATGGCGCGGTAGACGGCCGCCAGTTCGTCGCGGGCAAACGGGCCAGCCTCGGCCAGCCCTTTTTCGGGGTTCGGTTTCGTCAGCATTCTTCAAAAATCTTCAGGTCAGCGGGAAATAACGGACATAGGCAAACTCGTCGCCACCGGGCGCCCAGTTGGGAGAGTTCATCGTTCCCTGCCCGCCAAAAAGATCGAACAGCGTCTCGACATTGCCGCCATCCATATCCATCAGACGCACCCGCACATCAAGATCACGCGGGTGGTCGAAAACGTCGCTGTCATAGGACACGAACACCACCTTGTCGCCCTTGGGCGACGGATGCGGGAACCAGTCGCCGTAATCGCTGTCGGTGATGCGCTCGGCAGCACCGCCTTCGGCCGGCAAACGCCAGATCTGCATGCGGCCCGTGCGGCTGGAATTGAAATAGATCCATTTGCCGTCGGCGGAAAAATCAGGCCCGTCATTGCGACCTTCGCCAAAGGTCAGCCTGCGTTCCTCGCCGCCATCGACCGGAATGGAATAGATATCGAAAACCTGATCGCGGATGCCGCAATAGGTGAAACGCGTCCCATCCGGCGACCAGCCATGCCAATAGGATGGCAGGTTCTTCGTCACCAGTTTCGGCTCGCCACCGACGGCGGGCAGAACATAGATCGCCGATTTATCGAATTCGCATTTGTCGGAAATGGCGATCAGCGTGCCGTCTGGCGAAATACCATGATCATTGTTGCATCGGATGGCGAAACCGGTATCGACCGGCTGCGGCACGCTCGAATCTTCCAATGCCAGCCGATACATGCGGCCATCGCAGTTGAGCATCAGATAACGCCCGTCCGGCGACCAGTTCGGCGCCTCGAAAAGCTGCTCCGTCTGCCACAGAACACGGCTTTCACGGGTACGGATGTTGAAGATCTCGATCGAGCTGCGCAGCAAATCCGGCACTCCTGTTCATCGTACCGGCACGCGTAACACACAAATCCGGCAAGGTCTCGACAGGCAGCGCCCAACTTTTCCCACGAATGCCGTGAGACGCGAAATGACAGATGCAAATTAGTTATCGCTAAAGAAAGGATTTGTTAATGGCTGCTTGGCATTATATTATCATCTTCGAATATAAAGCCAGTGCCGGACCCCACCCCCCAATCTAGCGGGCCGAGTATTCGAAGACTGTAATCGCGGGTTCCCCATCCACCCCGCGCCCGTCCTGTTCAGCGTTTCGCGTACGGGCAAACTGAAAAGGCCGGCGTCCACCCCCGACGCCGGCCTCTTTTTTGTTTCAAGCCAATACGAAATCAGACCGCAGCAGCAACCATGCGCTTTTCATCGCGGCCGGTCTTCATGCGCTCGGCCAGCAGGAAGGCCAGTTCGAGCGCCTGATCGGCGTTGAGGCGCGGGTCGCAATGGGTGTGGTAACGATCCTGTAGATCGGCGCCGGTCACCGCGCGTGCGCCACCGGTGCATTCGGTCACGTCCTTGCCGGTCATCTCGACATGGATGCCGCCCGGATGCGTGCCTTCGGCACGGTGGATCTGGAAGAAGCTCTCGACTTCCGACAGGACACGCTCGAACGGGCGGGTCTTGTAGTTGTTGAGCGTGATCGTGTTGCCATGCATCGGATCGCAGGACCAAACGACCTTGCGGCCTTCCTTTTCCACGGCGCGGATAAGTTTTGGCAGATGGTCGGCAACCTTGTCGTGACCGAAACGGCAGATCAGCGTCAGACGGCCGGCTTCGTTGGCCGGATTGAGGATATCGATCAGCTTGATCAGGTCGTCCGGCTGCAGCGAAGGACCGCACTTGAGGCCAAGCGGGTTCTTGATGCCACGGCAGAATTCCATATGCGCGTGGTCGGCCTGGCGTGTGCGGTCGCCGATCCAGATCATGTGGCCGGACGTAGCGTACCAGTCACCCGAAGTGGAATCGACGCGGGTCAGCGCTTCTTCGTAACCCAGAAGCAGCGCTTCGTGGCTGGTGAAGAAATCGGTTTCGCGCAGGCTCGGATTGTTTTCCGAGGTGATGCCGATCGCCCGCATGAATTCCATGGTTTCGGAAATGCGGTCGGCCAGCTTGCGGTAACGATCCGCCTGCGGTGAATCCTTGATGAAGCCGAGCATCCACTGCTGCACGTTTTCGAGGTTGGCATAACCACCCATCGCGAAGGCGCGCAGAAGGTTCAGCGTCGCAGCAGACTGGCGGTAAGCCATGATCTGGCGTTCCGGGTCTGGAATACGGGCAGCTTCGTTGAACTCGATGCCGTTGACGATATCGCCACGGTAGCTCGGCAGGCTGATGTCGCCCTGGGTTTCGATGCCAGAGGAGCGCGGCTTGGCGAACTGGCCGGCGATACGGCCGACCTTCACCACCGGCAGCTGGGCGCCATAGGTCAGGACCACGGCCATCTGCAGGAAGGCGCGGAAGAAATCGCGGATGGTATCGGCGCCGTGCTCGGCAAAGCTTTCGGCACAGTCGCCGCCCTGCAGAAGGAAGCCATTGCCTTCCGCCACGTTTGCAAGCGACTTCTTGAGCCGGCGCGCTTCGCCTGCGAAGACGAGCGGCGGCCACGTTGCCAGCTGCTGCTCGGTCTCGCGCAGCTTATCGGCATCCGGATAGTCCGGAACCTGCTGAATAGGCTTCTGCCTCCAGGTGCTCGGTGTCCAGTTCTGTGCCATGATACTCACCCAATCTGCACGTTATGGCCGTCCCGGCCATGGTGCCTTTCGAAATTTGAGGCGGCTTATAACCCTTCGCCTCCTCCTTGCATAGACCGGCGGTGCCGCCGATCGGTACGATCCGCCACCTGTGTGGCGGATCGGATAGTTTCGCGCCTTGCCGGCCTGATCAGCCCTCGACGCGTTCGCCGTTCTTGAGCAGGTAGCTCGGCTTGTACATCGTCACCAGTTCTTCCGAAGCGGTCGGATGTACGGCCATGGTGCGGTCGAAATCATCCTTGGTGCAGCCGGCCTTCAGCGTGATGCCGAGAAGCTGCGCCATCTCGCCGGCTTCGTGGCCGAGAATATGCGCGCCCACCACCTTGCGATCTTCGGCATTGACGATCAGCTTCATGATGGTGCGCTCGGTGCGGCCCGAAAGCGTCGCCTTCATCGGCCGGAATTCGGCGCGGTAGACTTCGACATTTTCGAACTTCTTGCCGGCTTCTTCTTCCGAAAGACCGACCGTGCCAATTTCCGGCTGCGAAAACACCGCCGTCGCGATCAGGTCATGATCCGGCGAGGTCGGGTTGCCGCGGTACTCGGTCTCGATGAAGCACATCGCCTCATGGATCGCCACAGGCGTCAGCTGCACGCGGTCGGTCACATCGCCCAGCGCATAGATATTTTCGACATTGGTGCGCGAATATTCGTTGACGATGATGGCGCCACGCTCGTCTGTCTTCACACCGGCAGCTTCCAGACCAAGACCCTTGGTATGCGGGTCACGACCAAGCGCCAGCATGACGGTTTCCACCTGCAGCGTTTCGCCGGCCTTGGTGCGTGCCGTCAGGCCGCCCGCCGGGTTCTTCGCCACATCCTCGATCACGTCGGTCAGCAGGATTCGGATGCCCTTGGCTTCCATCGCCGCATGCAGGCCGCGACGCATGTCGATATCGAAGCGCGAAAGAATTTCCTTGCCGCGATAGATCAGCGTCGTCTCGACACCGAGGCCATGGAAGATATTGGCGAATTCCACGGCGATGTAACCGCCACCGGCGATCAGGATCGACTTCGGCAGGGTTTCGAGGTGGAAAGCCTCATTGGAGGTGATGCACAATTCATGGCCTGGCAGCGAGGTATGCGGGTTCGCCGTGCCGCCGGTGGCGATGACGATACGATCGGCCGTCACCGTCTTGCCGGTGGCGGTGAGACGCACGGTATGCGCATCCACCAGCTCGGCGCGTGTTGCCAGAATTTCGGCACCGGCATTTTCCAGGCCGCGACGATAGAGACCTTCCAGACGGTCGATTTCCTTGTCCTTGGCGGCAATCAGCTTGCCCCAGTCAAAGGTGCTTTCACCAACGCTCCAGCCGTAACCGGCCGCATCCTCGAAATGCTCGGGGAACTGCGAGGCATAAACGAACAGCTTTTTCGGCACGCAGCCGCGGATGACGCAGGTACCGCCGAAACGATATTCCTCGGCAATCGCCACCTTCTTGCCGAGCGAGGCGGCAACACGCCCTGCCCGCACGCCGCCAGAACCGCCGCCGATGACAAAAAGATCGTAGTCGTAAGTGGTCGCAGCGGTGGTCATGAAAGGCTCCAGTCAGGAATTCGGGAGGGAGGAATCGAAGAGAACGGCATGGATATAATGTGCGATTTCGCAAATGCAAAAGCCCGGCCGAAGCCGGGCTTTCGATGAACTCGAATTTCGCAACCGCTTACGGCTGAGTCGGTGCCGGGTTGACGGCTTCGGCGCCCGAAGGCTGGCTCGGAGCAACCGCAACCACGTCGCGCAGCTTGGCTGTGCTCTGGTTGGTCAGATCACGCGAAATGCCATTTGCCCAGATCTCGGCGGCACGGCCCAGTTCGCGCTGAACCAGCGGCAGCGTGCTGAGGAATTTCTTGCCGGCAGGCGAGCTGTGGAAAGCAGCGATCGCCTTCAGCTCATCTTCGGTGAAAGCCTTGGCGTAAGCCGTTGCGGCTTCCTTTTCGAGATCGGAGCGACGCGCAGCCAGAGCGATGGCCTCGTTATCGACGGTCTCGGAAATCTTGTCCTGGAAATTCGGCGAGGACAGGATGAACTCGGCCTTCAGACGCTCGGCAAGGTTCGGCAGGATGTTGTCGAACTGACGGGTTGCCTCGATCGCATTGATCGTGTCACGCGCTGCCTGCAGATGCGAGGCGGAAATTTCCTGTGCCTGCGCACCGGCGCTGAGAGCGAGGCCGGAAACGAGCGTTGCCACTGCGGCAGCACGGCCAAAAACCGCTAGTCTGATCATGAAAGGTTAGCTCCTGTGTTGTTCGCTTTCAGCGTCCGCGCCCCTGCCGGTCCGGCAATGATCGCAAGCGACGCCATGTGAATGAAAAGCCCGTGCTCCACGACTCCAGGAATGGAGTTGAGGGCGCCTGCAAGCGCCTCTGCATCAGGAATACGGCCAAAAGATGCGTCAAAAATATGATGTCCACCGTCCGTGGTGAAAATGTCCTCACCACTGCGGCGCAGCTTCAGTTCACCGGAAAGTCCCAGCTTCGAAGCCAGTTTCTCGATGGCGATGCGTGTCGCCACGGAACCGAAGGGATTGATCTCGATCGGCAGCGGAAACGCGCCGAGTGTATCCACGACCTTGCTTTCATCGGCGATCACGATCATCCGCGCGGATGCGCCGGCCACGATCTTTTCGCGCAGAAGCGCGCCGCCGCCACCCTTGACGAGGCTCAGATTGGCATCCAGCTCGTCGGCACCGTCGATGGTCAGATCGAGTTCCGGCAGTTCATCAAGGGATTTCAGCGGAACACCGAGTTCGACGCACAGTCGCGCCGTGCGCTCGGATGTCGGCACGCCTTCGACCTTGAGGCCGCCTGCGACCTTTTCGGCGAGCAGGCGCACGAATTCTTCCGCCGTGGATCCGGTGCCAATGCCGAGCCGCATACCGTCTTCGACATGTTCAAGCGCGGCGGCAGCCGCCTTGATCTTCATTTCCCGGGCGTCCATGCGCGAGAAGCTCCCCTGTTCATCGTCCAGTCGTTTGGTCCGCTGCTGTTTACACGGCTCGTGCCATAAACAAAAGGCCCCGGATGTTACGTTTTCGACAGGCTTTTCATTTGATTGACGGCTTATGGTTACTTGGCCGCCATTTGCATTCGCTCACCGCTTTGCCTAAACCGGAAGCGCTGAACCACTTCATTCCCCTCCCCGCCAAACCTTCCCATGGCGTCAGAAATCCGAGGTATCCCGACGTGAAAGCTCCCCTGGTCGTCTTCGATCTCGACGGCACGATGATCGACACCCATGCCGATCTCATCGAAAGCCTCAACCACACGATCACCTCTGCTGGCCTTGAACCGGTGACCTATGACGACCTCACGCATCTGGTCGGCCAGGGTGCCCGCGTGATGATCCGCCGCGCCTTCGACCTGAAGAACACACCGCTTTCCGAAGATGATCTTGAGCCGCTGTTCGATCGCTTTATCGCCCATTACAAGGCCGGCATGCCGGGCAAGAGCCACGCTTATCCCGGCCTTACCGAATGTTTCGATCGCCTGCAGGCGGCCGGCATGACGATTGCCGTGTGCACAAACAAGCAGGAAACGCTGGCCCTGCCATTGCTCGAAGGACTTGGCCTCACGCGCTATTTCGTGGCTATCACCGGCGGCGATACGTTTGAGTTCCGCAAGCCGGATGCCCGCCACATTTTTGGAACGATCGAAAAGGCCGGCGGCGACCCGGCCCGCAGCGTGATGATTGGCGACAGCGTCAACGACATCCTCGCCGCCCACAACGCCAATGTCCCGTCCGTCGGCGTCAGCTTCGGGTATTCGGACGTGCCGGTGGCCGAACTCAATCCGACGGCGATCATCGACGGTTTCGATGAACTGACGCCGGAAATGGTTCTGCAGCTGATCGAGAAAAAATAGCGATTACGAAAAAGGGCGCCGAGGGCGCCCTTTCTGCATTCTATCGTTTCGCAGGCATCACGCCTGCGGATTGCGTGCCTTGGATGTCGCTGCCAGCGCCTTCATGGTCGCCACATCGCGGTCATATACGTCGCCAAAGTATTCGACCTTGCCGTCCTTGTTCGGCCATGCCGTGAAATAGGCAACATAGACCGGGATGTCGGCGGTCACCGGAGTCGGCGCATTGCGACCATTGGCGATGCGGGCATCGACTTCCTTCTCGCTGATGCCGAGCAGTGCTGCAGCCATCTTGCGCGGTTCGGCCAGACGTACACAACCGTGGCTCAGCGCACGCATGTCGCGCTTGAAGAAGCTCTTGGCCGGGGTGTCGTGCATGTAGATGGCATGCGCGTTCGGGAAGAGGATCTTCAGATCACCCAGCGCATTGTCGCTCGACGGCGGCTGGCGAACGGAGATGTTGTTGGTCGAGCTGTACCAGTCGACGCTGGTCGACGATACGGCACGGCCGTTGACGGCGACTTCATAACCCTGGCGATCGAGATAGCTGGGGTCCTTGCGCAGCTTCGGCACCATCTCGTTGACGATGATCGACTGCGGCACGCCCCAGGACGGGTTGAACTCGACGGTCTTGATCTTGTCCTGGAAGAAGAAGGTCTGGTGCGCCTTGGAGCCGATCACCGAGCGCATGGAGAACTGTTCCGTGCCGTGTTCGTAATAGGCGACGCGGAACGATGGCTGGTTGATCATGACGTGGCGATCGCCCAGATCAACCGGCAGCCAGCGCAGCTGCTCCATGGCAACGATCAGCTTGCCGACCTTGTCCTCGTTGCTGTCGCCGATCAGCGCACGCACGGTGCCGCGACCGATGACGCCATCGGCGCTCAGACCGGCTTCCTTCTGAAAGTCCTTCACGAAGGCAACCAGTTCCGGTGTGTATTCCGGCGTCTGCTGGTAGGTGGCGATCACCTCCGCCTGACGTGTCTTGAAGTCTTCCGATGCCTTTTTCTGGATCGCAGCGACAACGTTGGACAAGTCCGGGCTGCTCATGCCGGGCTTCAACAGCAGGTCGTCCGGCAGCTTGATGGCGTCGTCCTGCTCGGAAGCGACGCGCAGCTGCGCCAGCTCGTTCCTCAGTGCCTTGAACTCGGCATTATTGGGCGCCAGACCGTCGAGATAGGCAGCAACGTCAGGTGCCGTCTTCGCGCCATCGATGATGGCGGCAAGCTGCACCGGCTTGCGCTTGAAATCGTGGAACTCGGAAATGCGGTTCGGGTCGAGACGGCCACGCACCATGTCCTGCGCAAACAGCATGACCTTGGCGGACAGCGCCACGTCGAACTGCATCAGCTCTTTCGCATGGCTGTCGTCGAGGACTACCTGCGGTGCTGCCGGCTCGGTCACGGCCGGCTGGGTGGCCGGTGCGTTTTCCACAGCAACCGGCGGAACGGTTGCGGCAGGTGCCTGCGCCGCGGCCGGAGCAGTGGCTTCAGCGGCAGGCGCTGCTTCGGTCGTGGTAACCGGCGCCGGTTCGGTGGTCACAGCAGGTGCCGTTTCCGTCGTTGCAGCCGTTGCTGCCTCGGCAGTGCCGGCCGGCGGTGCGGTCTGCGCAGACGTTGCCGGTGCGGCCTCGGCCGTGTTCGTTGTCGAATAGGTTTTTACGGCGTCGGGAGCATGAGCACCCGAAGCGTCAGGCGAAACGCTTGCGGTCGTCAGCTGCGGCTCGTCGACAGCGTAGTCGGCCGGATCGAGACCGTAATCGGCAGCCTTCTTCAGCGTTGCCAGAACGGCGCGTGCCCGTTCCGTCAGCTCACCATTTTCCACCCACAGCGGGGCACCGTTGCGCGCATAATAGGCTTCGACGGCCGTTGCGACCTCGGCCGGCGCGGAAACGCGGGCCTCAGCCAGGAAACGGGTCTGGTCGGCTGCAGACGCAGCGGCAAAACCGGTGGTCTTCACGGCGCGCAGAGCATCGGCGCGGTAAGTGAAGTATTTTGGCGGGGCGACCTTCGGCAGCGGCTCCGGATCACGAATGGCGCGCTCGGACGGAATTTCGGTGACCACGCCCGGCAAATTCCTGGCGCTCTGTTCACGCGAGCGGACCTTCAGCATGTCCATCAGCGTGTAGGCCTGAGCATCGACCGGCAACATGGCGCCGCCCAGCATCGAAATCCCCGAAAGCAGCGCGAGCGTGGTGGTGGTCTTCCGCAATTTCAGCAAGGTATTCCCCGTTCTAGCTCTACGATCATCGCGATTCGCTTGATGATCGTCCTCGAATAAATGCGGACACGTCTGTAGCCGAACATGCGCGCCATGAAAAGAAAACGAAAACGTGACAACAGCCACTCGCTCGACGGACCGTACGTCAAATCGTTTCCAGAACCTTAAGAAAACATTCGTTAAATTTTTACTGACATCCGCAATTCTTTCCAGTTCCGAGATTTTCTCGCAAAACCTCTATTCACCGCATCGTGGCAATAATGGCACGAACACCACCGCAAACAGGGTAAAACCCCGATTTCTCGCAGTCTTCAACAGCCCTCTTCCGCTTGCAGTCATTTGACAATGGTATAGAAATGCGCCGCCGGCTCAGGCTCATTTTCACCTTCATTTATTCAGGCCGGCAAGTTCAACCCGCGACGGCGGGCGATGGGAGACAGAGGCATATGACGACGAACCGCACCGAAACCGATACGTTTGGCCCGATCGAAGTTCAGAACGACCGCTATTGGGGCGCACAGGCCCAGCGCTCGCTCGGCAATTTCAAGATCGGCTGGGAAAAACAGCCGCTGGCCGTCGTTCGTGCGCTCGGCATCGTCAAGCAGGCAGCAGCCCGCGCCAACATGGAGCTTTCCGGTCTCGACGCCACCGTCGGCAAGGCCATCGTCGATGCGGCGCAGGAAGTGATCGACGGCAAGCTCGACGACCACTTTCCGCTCGTCGTCTGGCAGACCGGTTCCGGCACGCAGTCGAACATGAATGCCAATGAAGTGATCTCCAACCGCGCCATCGAAGTGCTCGGCGGCGTGATGGGTTCGAAGAAGCCGGTACACCCGAACGATCACGTCAACATGAGCCAGTCGTCGAACGACACCTATCCGACGGCCATGCACATCGCCTGCGTCGAGACGATCCACCATCACCTCCTGCCGGCGCTGAAACACCTGCATCAGGCACTCGAGGCCAAGGTCAAGGCATTCGCGCATATCATCAAGATCGGCCGCACCCACACGCAGGATGCAACGCCGCTGACGCTCGGTCAGGAATTCTCCGGTTATGCCGCGCAGGTGGCGTCCGCCATCGCCAATATCGAACTGACCATCCCGGCCCTGTCCAAGCTCGCCCAGGGCGGCACCGCCGTCGGCACCGGCCTCAACGCACCGATCGGTTTTGCCGAGAAGGTTGCTGACGAGATCTCCAAGATCACCGGCCTGCCCTTCGTCACCGCCCCGAACAAGTTCGAGGCGCTCGCCTCGCATGACTCGATGGTGTTTTCGCACGGCGCCATCAATGCTGCTGCCGCTGCCCTCTTCAAGATCGCCAACGACATCCGTTTCCTCGGCTCCGGCCCGCGCGCCGGCCTTGGCGAACTGTCGCTGCCGGAAAACGAGCCGGGCTCGTCGATCATGCCGGGCAAGGTCAACCCGACCCAGTCGGAAGCCCTCACCCAGGTCTGCGCCCACATTTTTGGCAACCACGCGGCACTCACCTTCGCCGGCAGCCAGGGGCATTTCGAGCTCAACGTCTACAATCCGATGATGGCCTATAACTTCCTGCAGTCGGTGCAGCTGCTCGGCGACGCCGCCGTGTCCTTCACCGACAATTGCGTGGTCGGCATCGAAGCCCGCGAAGACAACATCCGCAAGGGTGTCGAAAACTCGCTGATGCTGGTGACGGCGCTCAACTCCAAGCTCGGCTACGACGCCTGCGCCAAGATCGCCAAGACTGCCCACAAGAACGGCACGACGCTGCGCGAAGAAGCAGTCGGCGGCGGTTACCTGACGAACGAAGAGTTCGACCAGTATGTCCGCCCGGAGAACATGATCGGCCCGAAGTAACGTTCGCCGTTACACCTGATCACACCATAGACGTGAAAATCAGCACCGACTCATGGACAGCCATGAGCCGGTGCAACTCTTTCGGGAAATACCTTTTCTGGTCCTATTTAGAAATAGACTAAAGAAAAAACACCGCACGCCTTGCAATTCAAGGCTTGTCGCGATTATCAGAATCTAAGTATTACGTCGTGGAAACCATATTTTTAATCTTTTCCCAAGACTTTGACCCTAATCATAGGTTTAAATTTGGGTGGGACCACGGGAGTAGCCGATGAACACGGCGACAGCGCAAAAGGCGCATGCTTCTGATTTAGCTGGGCAGATCGTTTATGCATTGAGGTCGATGGGCGTTGCTCCTATTCCTCGCAATTACCAGCTTTTCTATGAAGCTTATATCGGCAGCAATGCACAGCTGTCGCGAGAGCTTGTTGCGCTCGGCACACGGGCAACGCAGGAAGAACTTGATCATCTGGCCGACGAGTATCTCGGCCGTCCGCAGGCGGTGGTCATCGAGCGCGCCCATACGCGGCTCGCGATTGAACTTGAAGGTGTTTTGCGGGTGATCCGGCAGGAACAGACTTCGCTGGAAAGCTACAATCGCCTGCTCGAGGAAACCGCCTCACGCATCAACACCAAATCCCATTTCTCCGCAGACCTCCTTGCGAGCGCCATTGACCTGCTGACCTCAGCGACCGGCGACACCATGGCACATGGCGAAAAGACGGTCGAAAATGTCGCGCAGCGCTCGCAGGAAATGGACGATGTCCGCAAGGAACTCGACGAATACAAGCGCATAGCCAACACGGACTCGCTGACGCGGCTCGCCAATCGCCGCGCCTTCGACGAAAAACTGGCATCGCTTTACGACGATCAGATGAGCCTTGCGGTGACCGCGCTGATTTTGGTCGACATCGACCATTTCAAGCGCATCAACGACACTTACGGCCATCCGGTCGGCGACAAGATACTCGCCACGGTCGCCTCTGTCATCCGCAGCAATGTCCGCAAGGATGTCTTTGTCGCCCGCACGGGCGGCGAGGAATTCGCAATGATCATTCAGGGCAATACGCCCGAGGAGGTCCTTGCCAACTGCGAACGCGTGCGCCACGCGCTCGAAAGCCGCCCCTTCCGCAACTCGCGCACCGGCGTCGATTACGGTCCGGTGACCATTTCGCTTGGCTTTTCCATGGCCGTCCAGGCCGAGGATCCGGGCCAACTCTACGAGCAGGCCGACGTCGCGCTTTATTGCGCTAAGGGCAATGGCCGCAACCGCACCCAGATCTTCGAAGAGGGCATGCGCAAGGATTATCTCGGCAAAGGCTGGCTGATCTACAAGAAGTGATCGACCAGCCGGCCTTCCATCACCACATCGTGGCGGCAGCCCTTGCCGCCCATTCGCGGTCATAGGTTTCCTTGTCGAAATCCGCCTTGGCCGCTTTCAGCAACGTACCCGGCGTCGGCAGGTTCTTCGGATCGACGAACCGTTCCGGGTTCCACAATTCCGATCGCATCAGCGCCCGCGCGCACTGGAAATAAACCTCCTCGATCGTGACGACCGTCACGCTGCGCGGATGTTTGCCATCCATTTCAAAACTGTCGAGCAGCGACGGTTTCGCCGACACCACTGCGCGGCCGTTGACGCGCATCGTGGTGTTCGATCCGGGCACGAGAAACATCAGAGCTACCCTCGGATCGCGCACGATGTTTTCCAGCGAGTCGATACGGTTGTTGCCGCGCCAATCGGGCAGCGTCAGTGTGCGCTCGTTTTCGACGCGCACTACGCCACCGAGATCGCCGCGCGGCGAACAGTCCATGCCCTCAGGCCCGACAGTCGCCAGCGCCACGAAGGGCGAGGCCTCGATCATCTGCCGGTATTCAGCCGTCAGGTAATCGGTGACCTTGACCATCGATGCCGGGCTGCTCTCTCCGTAGATCTCGCGCAGCCCCTCGATCGAGGTAATGATTCCGTCCTGCGCACTCGCACTCATGTCGTCGCCTCTTTGACTGCTGCCTTTTCCGCTGCCTTGCGTTCGCGTTCTCGCGCCGTCTTGGCGGCGATGATATCGGCGGGCTGGGCATTGCCCTTGATCAGCGAACGGCCGGCATAAATGCCGCCGACCTGTTCCATGGCAAAACGCTCGCGGTCGATCTCGCGGAATTCCTCCACCATCTGAGCCACAAGCTCTTCCTCCTCGCCCAGCACCTGCATGACCTCGCCGGAAAAATCGAGTGCGGATTCGTAGGTTTCGCGGATCTGGTAATCGACGCCGGCCTTGAGCAGATCGATGGCGTGGCCGCGGTCATAGGCGCGCGCCAGAACCGGCACCAAGGGATATTCTTCCTTGACGATTTCGGCGATCTTGATGGCGGCTTCCCTGTCATCGATACAGATGAGGATCGCCTTGGCGGTGGCCGCACCCGCGGCATGCAGGATTTCCGGCCGCGAGCCGTCGCCGTAATAGACCTTGAACCCAAAATCGCCCGCATCGCGCACGAATTCGGCATCCTTGTCGATCATCGACAAAGTATAGCCGCGCGCCAGCAGAGGCTGGCTGACAATCTGGCCGAAACGGCCGAAACCGATGATCAGCACGGTGTTCTCGATGTTTTCCGGCTCGGTGAGACCGCTTGTGTCAACGGTCGGCTTGGGCGCCAGACGCACGTAGATCGCCACCACCAGCGGCGTCACCGCCATGGAGATCACGACGGTCGCCGTCAGCACTGCATTGGTATCGGCATCGAGAATGCCGACGGAGGCAGCCGCGGCATAAAGCACGAAGGCGAACTCGCCGCCCTGCGCCATCAGGATCGCACGTCCCAGGCTTTCCGCATGCGGCGCCCTCAAAAGCCGCGCCACGCCATAGATGATCACGCCCTTGACGATCATGTAGGCGATCACGGCAAGAACCACATGGCTCCAGTTGGCAAAGATCACCGCCAGATCGACGGCCATGCCGACGCCCAGGAAAAACAGGCCGAGCAGGATGCCACGGAACGGCTCGATATCCGCTTCCAGCTGATGGCGGAACGAGGATTCCGACAGAAGCACGCCGGCCAGAAACGCGCCCATGGCCATGGAAAGACCTGCAAAATCCATCAGCAATGCCGACCCGAGCACCACCAGCAGGGCGGCCGCCGTCATCACTTCGCGGGCGCCGGACTGGGCGAGCAGACGGAAGAACGGGTTGAGCAGGTAACGCCCGGCGATCACCAGCGCGGCGAGCGCGGCAAAACCGATGCCCAGCGATTGCAGCCGCTCGACAAACGACACCGTCTCGCCCTGCGGCGCCAGAAGCGCCACGATGGCCAGCAGAGGCACGATGGCCAGATCCTCGAACAGCAGGATCGAAACGATCCGCTGCCCCTTGGGCGTATGCAGGTGATTGCGCTCCTGCAGCATCTGCATCACGATCGCCGTCGAGGTCAAAACGAAGCCGGTACCGGCAACGAAGGCGACCGGCGCCGATTGCCCGAAGGCAAGGCCCACTGCCATCAACGCTGCGATACAGACGAGAACCTGCAAAGCCCCCAGTCCAAAAATGTCCTTGCGCATGTTCCACAGCCGCGACGGCTGCATTTCAAGGCCGATGATGAACAGGAACATCACCACGCCGAGTTCGGCGATATGCAGTATGGCCTGCGGATCCGATACCAGTTTCAGCCCGAATGGGCCGATGACCAGACCGGCAGCGAGATAGCCGAGAACGGAACCCAGGCCCAGCCGCTTGAACAGCGGCGCGGCAATGACGCCCGCCCCCAGCAGTGCCACGACCTGGACCAGTTCTCCCGCATTCGATTCTGCCGCCACTCTGTTACCCCTCTGTTTCGTTTCGATCTGTTATCGTGCTTTTATGACAGGCTCGCGGCTCAGCCCCTTGGCTGACAGCTCACCCTCGTATTCCCTGAATTTATCGTCGCCCTCGAGGCCCAGCTCACGCAAATATCGCCAGGTAAAGATACCGCTGTCATGGCCGTCGTCGAAGGCGATGCGCACCGCGTAATTGCCGGTGGCCACCACATTGCGGATGCCGACCAGGCGTTTGCCCGGCACCGTCACCTTCTGGCCGGGGCCATGCCCCTGCACTTCGGCCGAGGGAGACAGAACGCGCAGCATTTCCGCCGGCAGCGCAAAGCTTGCGCCATCGTCGAAGGTTACCGTCAGCACGAGCTTGTCCTGCGATACCTTGATCTCGGTCGGCCAACTATCTGTGATGGGGTCGGTCATCTCTGCTCTTCCAATTTTGTCCGCTCACGATTATGGATTTCGTCAATTCGCTGCAAGTGCGTTGACGGCAGCAAGACGATCCAAAGTCGCAGACCATATGCATGCTTGACGTCGATCAGGACAATCACCAGATTTGACGTACAGGAGTAGAACGACGTGAATTCTTTCGTGACCCCACCGCTTGTCGCCGCCCCGGCCGCCAGCATCGCTCCGATGATCGACAAGTTCGGTCGTGCGGTCACCTATTTGCGCGTATCCGTCACCGACCGCTGCGATTTCCGCTGCACCTATTGCATGGCGGAAAACATGACGTTTCTGCCGAAGAAGGATTTGCTGACACTCGAAGAGCTGGACCGTCTCTGTTCGGCATTCGTCGCCAAGGGCGTGCGCAAACTGCGGTTGACCGGCGGCGAACCGCTGGTGCGCAAGAACATCATGCATCTGGTGCGCTCGATTGGCCGCCATATCGAAACCGGCCATCTCGACGAGCTGACGCTCACCACCAATGGCTCGCAGCTCGCCCGCTTCGCGCAGGAACTCCACGATGCCGGCGTGCGCCGCATCAACGTCTCGCTCGATACGCTCGATCCGCAAAAGTTCAAGGAAATCACCCGCTGGGGTGACTTTTCCAGGGTCATGGAAGGTATCGATGCCGCCCAGAAGGCCGGGTTGAAGATCAAGCTTAATGCGGTGGCTTTGAAAGGTTTCAACGAAGACGAAATCCCCGAGATGATGCGTTTTGCGCATGGTCGCGGCATGGATCTGACCGTCATCGAAACCATGCCGATGGGCGAGATCGAGGAAGACCGCACCGACCGTTACCTGCCGCTCTCGGTGTTGCGCGAAAACCTCGAGAAGCAATTCACCTTCAAGGATATCCCGTTCAAGACAGGCGGCCCTGCCCGTTATGTCGAAGTGATGGAAACCGGCGGCCGCATGGGTTTCATCACACCGATGACCCATAATTTCTGCGAGGGCTGCAACCGCGTCCGCCTCACCTGCACCGGCACGCTTTACATGTGCCTCGGCCAGAACGACGCCGCCGACCTGCGCGAAGTCTTGCGCGAAAGTGACGACCCGACGCATCTGGCCGCGGCAATTGACGAGGCGATCGCCCGCAAGCCGAAGGGCCATGACTTCATCATCGACCGGAATAACCGGCCGGCGGTGTCACGGCATATGAGCGTGACGGGCGGCTGAGGCTGGTGGATTTGTGCTGTCCATTTTGTTAGGCTGCAAGCCTTACGCGGCAGGATTATCATGCGCACATCACTCCAAATCGACGATGAGCTTGGCGAAAGGCTCGACAAGCTTTCGAAAGTCCGCAACCAATCAACCGATGGCATGATCGGCGATGCCATCTGGCAATATGTCGAGCGCGAAGAATACCGAGAAGGTTTTCGTCAGGAGGCCCATGCCGCTTGGGCCGACTATCAGGAGAGCGGACTTCACCTCACCGGACAAGAAGTTCAGGACTGGCTTGAGAGTTGGGGCACAGACCAGGAAAAGGGTCCTCCGGAGTGCCACAGGTAATTGTCACTCGCGGTGCGTTGACCGGGCTTGAGCGATGCCGGCGTTTTCTGGATAAGGCCGGCGACGGTCTTCCGCCGAGGCCAAGCGTGCAATCTCCCGCCACTTTTCTTTACTATCGCAGACGCCGCATATCGGTCGCCCATTTTCAGACAACGAACCTCTGAGAGAGTTGCTGATTCCCTTCGGTAGTAGTGGTTATGTCGCCTTGTATCGGTTCGAGCCGGCGGACAATACCGGTTATATTCTGGCGTTTCGCTATCAGCGTGAGGCCGGATATTGATCGCATCGTGAGTTCGGCTAATCGGTGAACTCTGGAACGTTCGAAAGCGGTGGTAACTCGAACACCTCCGTCTTCGCAACTCCGGCACCATCGAGCCGACAAAAAATATGGCCGAAACATCGTCCCGGCCATTTATAAAGCTATCGGATATTACGCCACCTCACGCCCCCAGCCCGGCCGGCGATCGTAATCGCCCAGTTCCACCTGCATCTGCGGATCGCGTGTCTTGAAATGCTCGATCTTCTCCGACAGCATTTCAACACGGCGGCGCAGACCATGGATCTCAGCGTTGTTTTCTTCGACCATCGCGGCGTTGCGCTGGGTGATCAGCTCCACTTCCTGCACCGCATGCGTCACTTCGCGGATGCCGGTGGATTGTTCGCCGGTCGCTGCCGAAATGTCGGAGACGAGTTTGCGCACCTCGCCGACATGGGTGATGATCGATGATAGCGCCTGTCCGGTCTCTTCGACCAGATGCACGCCGCTCTTCACCTGCGTCGCACTGGCCGAAATCAGATCCTTGATCTCGCGGGCAGCACCGGCACACCGTTGCGCCAGTTCACGCACTTCCTGCGCCACGACGGCAAAACCACGCCCAGCCTCGCCTGCCCGCGCGGCTTCCACACCGGCATTGAGGGCGAGAAGGTTGGTCTGGAAGGCGATTTCGTCGATCACGCCGATAATGGTGGCAATCTTGGCTGACGACTTGCTGATCTCGCCCATGGCACCGACGGCCCGTTCAACCACCTGACCGGAGCGTACCGCGAACTCTTCCGTCTCGCTGACGGAGGCAGAGGTGCGCTTGGCATTTTCGGCCGTCGACACGACGATCTCGCTGAGGTGCCGCAGCGCCCGCGAACTCTGCTCCAGAGCCGCCGCCTGCTGTTCGGTGCGGCGGGCCAGATCATCGGCGGAGCTTGCCAGATTGCCGGTGCCGCCTTCGATCTCGTCGGCGGTGCTGCGCACATCGGCAAGCGTCGTGCGCAGAGCCTCGACGGCCTGATTGTAGGTGCGGGCCATCTCGACAAAGTCTTCCGCCAGATCCTCGGCCATGCCCTCTTCCAGATCGCCTTCCGCGAGCTTTCCGAGCACGTGCGACAGGGCGTTGAGCGCGCGGCGCTGCTCCGATGCCACGTGGGCACGCTCGGCATTGCGACGCTCGGACTCTTCGGCCGAAAGCTCACGGGCAGATGCCGCTTCCTGCTCCAGCCGCACGTTTTCGACAGCGGCATCACGGAACACGGTAACGGAACGCACCATGTCACCAATCTCGTCGCCACGCTCGCGGCCTTCGATCGACACATCGAGGTCGCCATTGGCAAGACGCTTCATCACATCGTTGACGCGGCGCAGAGGACCACGCAGCGTCTCGACCAGCATCAGGCCGCCTGCAATCGCCAGCACGGTGCCGACAACCATCGCGATGACGGACAGCGTCGCAGAACGTTCGCTGTCCTGCTTGCCGGTTTCCTGCGCCTGCGCCACAAAAGCCTTCAGACCGGCCATGCCGTTGACAAGCGTCTGCGCGGCCTCGGCCTTCTGTTTCTGCCAGTCGGCCGTGATGTCCATCAGCTTGACCGAGGATTTATCGAGTGCCGTAAGCTGCGCCTCGGTCTTTCCGGCAAACTCGGCCAATGTGACATTGGTGGCCGACAGTTCCGAAACGCGTGTGCTTGCCTTGCGCAGGGTCGTCATGCCGCCCAGAACCGCCTTGCGGCTGTCCTCGGTGGCGGTCATGCGCAGGCGCTCGACGAGAAGCTGCAATTCATCGATCCGCCGCAGCGATTCCTCGCTCTGGGTCAGCAGTTCACGCTGCGCCACCACGTCGGCCTCGAGGCCGACGAATCGTTCGGCTGCCGTCACCGCCTTGGTGGTGGCGAGGTTGGAGAGGTCGCCCTGGATGCGCATGAAGGCACTGGTGCCGACGCGGGCTGCCTGTCCCTTTTCTGCGATCGGCGCATCGCTCGCCAGAACCTTGTCGAGATTGGCGGCGGCCTCCCGTGCCGGTGCAAAACCCTTCTGGGCCCGCTCGGGCACAAGGCCGATGACCTTGTCGAATTCGGCATTCAGTGTGGCGAGATAGAGTTTTGCCGTATTGACGGCGGCATCATCGCTTTCGGCGCGGCGCATGGCTTCGCGCAGATCACCGATGCGGCCGGAGACGGCGTTATAGGCAAAAGCTTCCAGCAGCAGACCCTTGGCAAATTTTTCCTTGCCTTCCATCTGCTTGCGCAGCGTGCCCACCTGCCCCTGCACGCCGGTGCCGAGAGCACGAACCTTGGACATGCCGAGATCCATCTCGCGGCCGTTCTGGTCGCGCCGGCCCTTGACGGCCCACAGCGCATCCGCATGCGCCCGCATGGCCGCCGCCAGGCCGATCACCGGGGCGATACGTTCCCGGTCACCGTCGGAGACCAGCAGGCCCTGCAATGCGCCAACACCCTTTTCCTGGGCATCGATATCAGCCTTCAAGGCCGCCAGCGTCTTGTCGCCGGGCGCATTGGAAAAATCCTGCAGACTGGTCTGAAGGCGCTCGAAGTCGCCGATATTTTCGATCGTCGCGCGTGTGACGGTCATATGGCCGTTCAGCGTCGTCGAGGTGTAATAGCCCGCCAGCCCGACGCCGGCGATCAGCAGCACCAGTGGCACGACGAACAGAAGAACTTTGGTGACGATCCTGCGGCTCTGCAAAAGCCGGTCGATAAAGGACATGCGGTTCCCCCCGCGAATGTGCCCGTACACCAGCCTCCCATCGGCGACGCACAGCCATTATTTTCGCCTCATGCGAAATTCTAGCAACACTCGGAAAATTGGATTGAGCAACCGTTAACAATGCACGGAAAAGCTTCATTTTCCGGCGGCAGATCGTCGCCACCTGACGATCGGCAGACCAGCCGTTTCCATTTCGCCAAAACCACTTTAAGGAGAGCCGGCCTTCACGCCATCGCTGCGGCCACCGATTCTCAGTTCAGGCCGATGATGCGTGATTCGGCGTGGGGGAGTGGGACGGATGGTACGATCGGCGAATTCCAGGGGCGCGCTTTTCATGGTGCTCGCCATGGCGGTGTTCATCTGCAACGATGCGCTGGTCAAAGCCGTCTCCTCGCAGGCAACGGTCGCACAGATCATGTTCGTGCGCGGCGCCATGACGTTGATCCTCGTTTTCCTGATCGCCCGCCATCTCGGCGCACTTCCGACCCGCCGCATGCTGACCGACAGGATCATGCTTTTGCGCGTTTTCTTCGAGATCGGCGCAACGCTCACCTATCTCACCGCGCTCAGCCGCATCCCCTTCGCCAATGCCTCCTCCATCCTGCAATCGCTGCCGCTTGCCGTGACGCTGGGAGCGGCGCTGTTCCTCGGCGAAAAGGTCGGCTGGCGCCGCTGGTCGGCCATCGCCGTCGGCTTTATCGGCGTGCTGATCATCCTCAAACCCGGCCCTGCCGGTTTTGTGCCCGACGCCCTGTTCGCCGTTGCCGCCGTGTTTTTCACCGCCGGTCGCGACCTCGCCACCAAACGTGTCGATCCGTCCATTCCCTCCATTTCCGTCAGCATGTTCACTACCACCGTCATCACCGTGCTGGGCGGACTGCTGATCGTGCCGATGGGTGGCTGGCAGCCGCTTGATGGCGGTGCATTCGGTCTTCTCGCACTGGCATCGCTGCTTGTCTTAGCCGGCTACCAATCGATCATCCTTGCCATGCGCACCGGCGAAATCTCCTTCGTTGCGCCCTTCCGTTACACCGCACTGGTCTGGGCGCTCGGCATCGGCTTCCTGTTTTTCGGTGAAATCCCGGATGCGTGGATGTTCCTCGGCATCGCCCTTGTCATCGGCTCCGGTCTTTACACCTTCTACCGTGAAAGCCGCCGCCGGCAGGTAACGGCCGGCGAAACCGATCCGGCACCACCGGCATGATGAGACGCCGTCATGACCATTGAAACACCACGTCCCGAAAACATCGCAGGCCTCATTCTCGCGGGCGGCCGTTCCAGCCGCATGGGTTGTGACAAGACGGCGATGGCGCTATCGGGGCGACCGATGATCGCCCATGTCGCCGATCGCCTGATGCCGCAGGTCGCAGCGCTTGCCGTAAACGCCCTTCCCGATTTCGCGCAGCACCAGAACCTGCCGGTCGTGGCCGATACGCTCGAAAATCATCAGGGGCCGCTTGCCGGCATTCTTGCAGGCCTTCGCCATTTTTCCGCAAAGGGCATCCATACACATATGGCAAGCGCTGCCGGCGATGGTCCATTCCTGCCGCGCGACCTCGTCGCCCGCCTCGTCGCCGCCTGCCCCAATGGTGAGACGATCGCCATCGCAGCGTCCGAAGGCCATATGCATCCGGTCTATGCGCTCTGGCCGCTTGGCCTCGCCGACGATCTCGAACAGTGGCTGAAGGATCCCGGCAATCGCCGCGTCAAGGCGTTTCTGGCCCGCCACCCGAATGTCACGGTTTCTTTCGAACCGGAGGACACGCCGGCAGGCTCGCGCGATCCGTTTTTCAACGTCAATACGCCTGAGGATTTTACTCTGGCGCAAACATTTCTGGAGCAGTGATGACCCAGCGCATTTTTGGCATTTCCGGCTGGAAAAATTCCGGCAAGACCGGGCTTGCCGTCCGCCTCGTTGCAGAATTCACCCGCCGCGGTTACCGCATCTCGACGATCAAGCACGCGCATCATGATTTCGATATCGACAAGGTCGGCGCCGACAGCTTTCGCCATCGCGAGGCCGGCGCGCATGAGGTCACAATCGTGTCGGGCACGCGCTTTGCCATCATGCACGAATTGCGGGGAGAACCGGAACCGAGCTTTGAAGACATTCTCGCCCGCATCGCGCCCTGTGATCTCGTTCTGATCGAAGGCTACAAACGCGAGCCGGTGCCGAAGATCGAGGCACGCCGTCTGGAATCCGCCAATCGCGAGCCGCTTGCCCCGAACGACCCGCATATCGTCGCCATTGCCGCCGACCATGCCGTCGAGGGCAGTACGATCCCGGTTTTCGATCTCGACGATACGAATATGATCGCTGACTTCATCGCGGAGAAAGTAGGCCTGCTGGCGAAATGACTGGCAGGCCAGCAATCAGTTTGTCAGTCGGCTCGGCTGGGCTGTCACCTTTGCGGCGATGTCGGCAAAAGCAGCAACGAGCGCATCCACCGAATTCGACTCATAATAATTCGCCTCGGTGGTGGCGCAATATTTCAAGAGATCCTGACCTTTCGACGGCGCCATGAAGGCCACGGTATAGATCTTGATACCGGCCGTCTTGGCAGCTGCGCATTTCAGGCGGACGTTGTTGTCGATGGTCGAATCCCACAATGCGCTGTTACCGGTCATTTCGCCATCGGTCATGAGGACGATCGCGCGGTCTACCGGATCGTTACCATTTTTCCTCTGCTCCACGCTTTCCGTATCGGTTTTACCGGTGTTGACCTTGATGTTGCTGGTTGCCGTATCCAGCGAGTTGGTCGCATCCGTACCGCCAACCGGTGTTGCGATGGCGTTCACCTGACTGCGGGATTTGGTCGTTCCCCATGCCATGGCAGACTGCCCGACCATGCCGTTGGCATAGGTTATGACGCCGGTGCGGATGAATTTCGGCGTTGGGTCAACCTTGTCGAGCCCGTCAAACATCGCCGTTGCCGCTTCTTTCACAGCGTCCATTTTCGTCAGGTAGAAGGTCGTATAACTTAGGCAGATGTTGAGGATCTGCAGTGTGCATTTGGTTCGCTGCGTCGTGGTTGGCTGCACCATCGAACCGGACGTATCCAGCAGCACTTCCATCGAGAGCCCCTGCGGGCCGCCGTAACCGCTCACTGTCTTGCTGGCTGCCGCAACATTGACCTGCTGCCCGAAAATCAGCCGGGTCAGAGGGTTCAAGGGCACCGGCAGCCGCGAATTGACCGCCACAGTGAAGGATTTCCCCGAAGACCCTTGCGCCGTCGTGGTGATGGATACCGTCGTGGCCGCCTTGATCGCGGTGACCGTGGCTGCATCCGCCGTGCCGGAAAAACGTCCCGCCACGAAATTCTTGCCGTAATCAGAGCCGGTCGTGCCGTCGATCTTTTTATCCGCCAGACGTGACGACACCGCCAGCGCCGCCGCATCGGTGGCGTCCTGCAACTGCGCCTTCGAAAGCACCATGCTGGTGGCATCGATGGCCATGCCGGCCACACCAAGAAGGACAGGCATGATCAGCGCCGTCATGACGCTGAAATTGCCATCCCGGCCCAATACGAGAGCGCGGATTTTCTGTCGGACATGTCGCATGCTGAAGACACTCGCAGGTGAAGAACACCGCTATCATTTCAGCAATCGCTTAATTAGTGATAACTTCATCAATTAGAAATGAACAATATATGAATTTTGCAACACTCCACACCATCCGCGCGCGCAACACCACGCGGCGGCACGGCCAGCGTGTCGGGCGCAGTTATTCCGGTAAATTTTCGCCGAAAATCAGCACTACGGCGCCCCTGCGCATGCAACCCGCTTCCCTCTTCAAGCGTATATGCTAATCAAAACGCCTGCTCGAAAGGTTGCCCTGTGAATCCAGACATTGCATCGCTCTCTCGCGAAGAGCTTCAAGACGAAGTGGTCCGCCTGAGGGCATTGCAGGCCAGTCAGAACACCATCGCCGAAACAGAACTGGCAGGCAGCGAATCCCGCCGCCGCGCCGTGTTCGAGGCCATCGACGACGGTTTCTGCATCATCGAATTCATCGACGGTCCGCATGGTCCCTTGAGCGATTACGTCCATATCGAATCCAATTCCGGCTATGAACGCCAGACCGGCATTGCCGATATCATCGGCAAGCGGCTGCGCGAGATCGAGCCGGACAATGCCGACGTCTGGCTGGATATCTATGGCGGCGTGCTGAAGACCGGCAATGTCGTGCGTTTCGAGCAGGAATTCGTGTCGATCGGCCGTTTTATCGAGGTCTCGGCAACCCGCGTCGAACCGGCCAGCCTGCGGCAGGTCTCGGTCCTGTTTCGCGATATCACCGAACGGAAGAATGCCGAAAAGGCCCTGCGCGAAAGCGAAACCCGCGCCCGTGATGCCGTACAGCGTGTTCAGCTTGCGCTCGAAGCCGGCGCCATTATCGGCACATGGTTCTGGGATGTGCCGAACAACAAGTTCACCGTCGACGAAGCCTTTGCCATCGCCTTCGGCATCGATCCGGCGCTCGGGCGTGTCGGGCTGAGCCTGCAACAGGTGGTCGAAACCGTGCACCCGGATGACCAGGCGGGACTTGCCGCCGCCATGCGCGAAGCTCTGTCGCGCGGCGGCGCCTATGCGCATCAGTACCGCACCCGCCGACAGGACGGAAAATATTACTGGCTGGAAGCCAACGGCCGCGTCGATCTTTCGCCGGACGGCAAGCCGCTCAGCTTTCCCGGCGTGTTGCTCGACATCGAGAACCGCCGTGCCGTCGAGGCCGAACGCGACCGGGCGCTTGCCGCCCTGCGCACGCTCAATGATACGCTGGAGCAGCGCGTCGAAGAACGCACCACCGCCTTGCTAGCGGCCGAGGAAGCGCTGCGTCAGGCCCAGAAGATGGAGGCCGTCGGCCAGCTTACCGGCGGTCTTGCGCACGACTTCAACAACATTCTCGCCGGCATCAGCGGCAGCCTAGAGCTGATGAAAACACGGCTTGCGCAGGGCCGCATCGGCGATATCGACCGATATCTCACCGGCGCGCAGTCGGCCGTAAAACGCGCCGCCGCCCTCACCCAGCGCCTGCTGGCATTCTCGCGCCGCCAGACGCTCGATCCGAAACCGTCGGACGTCAACCGCGTCGTTGCCGGCATGCAGGATCTGATTGCCCGCAGCGTCGGCCCGGGCGTCGCCATCGAAACGGTGGCAGCCGGCGGGCTGTGGACCGCCTTCGTCGATGCCGGGCAGCTGGAAAATGCGCTTCTCAACCTGTGCATCAACGCCCGCGATGCCATGCCGCAAGGCGGAAAACTGACGATCGAGACCGGCAATCGGTGGCTCGACGAACGGGCCGCCGCCCAGCGCGGCCTGCCGCAGGGCCAGTATATTTCGCTCTGCGTCAGCGATACCGGCACCGGCATGCCGGCAGATATCATCGAGCGCGCCTTTGATCCGTTCTTCACCACCAAACCCATTGGCCAGGGCACCGGGCTTGGCCTCTCCATGGTCTATGGTTTTGCCGGTCAGTCGGGTGGTGCCGCGCGCATCTATTCGGAACTCGGCAAGGGTACGATGATCTGCATCTACCTGCCGCGCCACACCGTCGATGGCGATTTCGAGGACATGCCGGTCGAGGATGCACCAGTGCCGGTCGCCAGCGGCCAGAACCTCATCCTCGTGGTGGATGACGAGCCGCTGGTGCGCATGGTGGCGGTCGAGATTTTGCAGGATCTCGGTTATTCGGTTCTGGAAGCCGAAGACGGCCCAACGGCACTGAAAATCCTCAACACCCGACCCGACATCGACCTGCTGATCACCGATGTCGGCATGCCGAACGGCATGAACGGCCGCCAGCTGGCCGATGCCGCGCGCGTCGAACGCCCGGACCTCAATGTGCTGTTCGTCACCGGTTATGCCGAAAACGCCGTCCTCAACCACGGCCATCTGGAGCGCGGCATGCAGGTCATGACCAAACCGTTCGTGGCCGATGCGCTCGGTCGCCGGGTGAAGGAACTGATCGGCGGGGAATGACGCCTTCCAGAAAAGAATAAGGGCCGGACAAGCCGGCCCCTACCGATCTTAACGCTTCGAAATATCAGACGTTGTCGGCATCCTTGCGCGGGCTTGCCCAGCCGAGCGCGTGGTAAAGCACGATCGCACCGATCGTCGCCGTGCCGATACCATCGAGCGTGAAGCCACCGACATCGAGCTTGAAATTGCCGGCGCCCAGAACCAGTGCCACACCGACGGTGATCAGGTTGCGCGGCTCGGAAAAATCGACCTTGTTTTCCACCCAGATACGGCCGGCCGTGGCAGCGATAAGACCAAACACGACGATCGACAGACCGCCGAGAACCGGACCCGGAATGGTCTGGATCAGTGCGCCGAATTTTGGCGAGAAGCCGAGCAGGATGGCAACGAAGGCCGAGACGAGGAAGACCAGCGTCGAGAAGATGCGGGTCACGGCCATGACGCCCATGTTTTCCGCGTATGTGGTCATGCCGGTGCCACCGAAGGCGCCGGAAAACATCGTGGCGACGCCGTCACCGATGAAGGCGCGACCCAGATAAGGATCGAGATTGCGGCCGGTCATGGCGCCGATCGCCTTGATATGCCCGAGGTTTTCAGCAACCAGGATGACGACGACCGGGGCAATCAGGGTGATTGCCGAGGCGTGGAAGACCGGTGCGGTGAAGGTCGGCAGGCCGAACCATGCGGCAGCGGAAACACCGGAAAAATCGATCGGCGTGCCGTAACCCATGCCGTTGGCCAGCACGAGATAGAGCAGATAGGCAAAGGCGCCACCGATCAGGATCGGCAGGCGGCGCGTCAGGCCCGGCGCATAGACGGCGACAAGGCCAACAGCGGTGACGGTGGCGATGGCCACCCAGCGCGACAGCTGGCTGCCATCGGGCGAGGCCGCGCCGGTGCCGGATGCACTGGCAATGGCGATCGGCGCGAGCACAAGGCCGATGGCGGCAACGATCGCACCGGTCAGAACCGGCGGCATCAGCATTTCGATCCAGCGGTGACCGGCCATCATCACGATGATGCCGATCATCGTGTAAAGCGCACCGGCGGCGATGATGCCGCCCAGCGCCACCGCGATATTCGGATTGGGGGCGCCGGCTGCGGCAGCGGTTGCCACCAGAACCGGGCCGATGAAGGCGAAGGACGAACCGAGATAGCTCGGCACACGGCCGCCGACGGCGATAAAGAAGATCAGCGTCGCGATACCGGAAAACAGGATCGAGACGTTCGGGTCAAACCCCATGATCATCGGCGCAAGAACGGTCGAGCCGAACATTGCCACCACATGCTGAAAACCCAGCACCACTGTCTGGCCTGCCGGCAGACGTTCGTCGGGCAGGATGCGCCCTTCCGTCTTCAGCCGCCACCGCGGAAAATAACCACCCGTCTCGCTCATGTTTCGCCCCATCTCTTGGTTTCGCCAGACGACCGGGCATGCGTTTTGACGGCGCACCTGTTTTGCATTTCGGTCGGAGGCGTTGATCTTTTTAAAACTGCGCTTCGCGGATAGGCGACCGGCATCAGTCGTCGGTGGCGTCTATCGGCTCGCAAAAACCTTGGTTAATCCGAACTTGCCGCACTGTCATCGGGCCTTTCCGGCTTTCCCACAGCCGAAAAGTCTAATGTGCTCCATTTGCACTGGCGAAATGCCGCATGCTCCTTACCTCCATTACAGAGGATAATTTCAGCGATGACAGGGAGGACCGGTCATGGAAAAGAACACCATCTGCCTCTGGTACGAAAAGGACGCGGAAGATGCGGCCCGTTTCTACGCCGACACCTTTCCGAACAGCAGCGTCGGCAAGGCAACGCGGGCACCGGGCGACTATCCGGACGGAAACGAAGGCGATGTACTTGTCGTGGAATTCACCGTGCTTGGCATCCCTTGCATCGGGCTCAATGGCGGCCCGCATTTCAAGCAGTCGGAAGCATTCTCCTTCCAGATCGCCACCGAGGATCAGGCCGAAACCGACCGCTACTGGAACGCCATCGTCGGCAATGGCGGGCAGACCAGCGACTGCGGCTGGTGCAAGGACAAATGGGGCGTGTCATGGCAGATCACCCCGCGCATCCTGATGGAAACACTGACCCAAGGCGGCGCACCGGCCAAACGTGCCTTTGACGCGATGATGACGATGAAAAAGATCGATGTTGCGGCAATAGAAGCGGCCGTGCGGGGTTAATCCTCGCTGCGGCCTTCTCCCTCACGATTGCGCTCATACCGCCTTTTGACCGGAAAATCCGGCAGCCAGCTTTCGCGGCGAACGGTCCATAATTCATAGGTCGGCTCAAACCGGTCGATCTCGTCCAGCGCACCAAGATTGACCTCCACCTCGTCCTCACTGCGCCCGAAAACCTGCGAACCGCAATGCGGGCAAAAATGCCGGCCACGATAGTCACGTGTCTCGCCCTGCACTGTCACCGCCGCCTCGGGAAAGATCGCCGAGGCATGAAACAGCGCGCCATGGGTCTTGCGGCAATCGAAGCAATGACAGATCCCGACGCGATAGGGATTGCCGGTCGCAACGAGCCTGACATTGCCGCAGCGGCAGCCACCGGTGATCTCGGACATCGTGCTTCTCCCTGCTCAAGCAATTGCCAGCGGACAAAACAGACCGCCCTGTTCAGGCAATGACTTTCTGTGGCAAAGGTTGCCTGATGCGAATTCTCAAAGGTCTTCCATCAGCCTGTTCCAAATCGAAGGCATTGGTCTGACGCACGAGATCGCTCAGTTTTTTGGCGCCATAGGTTCGCGGATCGAAATCGGAGGTCAAGTTCGACAGTTGTGCGCCCACCGGTCCCAGATGCACCCAACCGTCCTCGCTCTCCAGTTGGGCGATCGCTTTCTTGATCAGCGCCGTCGCAGTTTTCGGCGGCTTTAGCGGCGTTACGGCCAGAACAGTTGCCGCCTCGTTCGTCGCCACCGGCGGCAACAAATTCTCAGTGTAGATAAACCGAAGACATGCCTGCCGAAAACTCTCCGGTGTCTTCTGCTCCCCGAAACCGAAGACATCGACACCGTGTTCGCGAATGCGCGCCGCCAGCCGGGTGAAATCGCTGTCGGACGAGACGAGGCAGAACCCGTCGAACCGGCCGCTGTGCAACAAGTCCATGGCATCGATGACGAGCGCGATATCGCAGGCGTTCTTGCCGGTCGTATAGGCAAAATTCTGCTGCGGAATGATCGCGAATTTTGCCAGAACGTCGGTCCATGACTTTGTCTGGGGCGCGGAAAAGTCGCCATAGATGCGCCGGACGCTCGCCTCGCCGATCTTGGCGATCTCCTCGAATAATCCACTGGCGATCCTGGCCGACGCATTATCTGCGTCGATCAGCACGGCAAGGCGGCGCGGGCGTTTTTCCGACATGCGAGAGGGCTCCCCTTTCCCAAAGCAAATGGCAGGTCGAGCATCTCCCGGCGGAAGGTGTTTTACAACCTATCCGGATCATAATTCTGCGCGCACGCTTAACGACATGTGGCCTGCGACGGTTCAGCCGAACATCCCGGCAATGCTCCGGTGCGACCTCGCCACCGGCAACGGCTGGGCCGTCCATCCCTCACATCACAAAGGGCCGATCCAGCTGGCCAGCCAGAAATCCATCTGTCCGAATGGCAGGACATGCGCGAAAAGCCCCACCAATGCGGAGCCAGCCGCCATCAGGACCACCCCACAACCGGCCCCCAAAGCCACGCCGGCGGGAGTGCTTTTCGGCTGGCGTGCAACCCAGCAGGCCACGACAATCGCGATGATGTTGAAGGTAATGAACGCTATGGCCTGCGTGACCCCCATGTCGCAGACGCCCTCACCCGCAGCTTGCCTGCGTCACCCGGCCGGTTGCAGGATCCGTCTCGATCGTCACCCGGTCCTGCCGAAAATCGCGCGTGACCATGTCGCCCGGCCCGATCTGCCGCACGTTTGTCGCGCCCGTCAGCCTTTTCGCCTGCGCATCGCTGGGTTTTTTCTTGCCGATCAGCTTTTGCGCCGCCTGCGCGTTGCATATTTTTGGCTTGGCCGGTGCAGCACCTGCCGTAACGGGAACCAACGTTGCGGCAAGCAGCAACGACAACAGACTTGCGGATATTTTCATAGCGATATTCCTAACCTATTCTAAACCACAAATTTATCCATAACTTTGCCGACAATGCGGCCGGCGTCAGACCGTTGCCAGTCGCTGATATTTTCCCTAGGACAGGTCTCCTGTCGGAGACTGCGCATGATCAAGAATTTTCATCCCGGACGCTCGCTGAAAACCCTTCTGGCGGTGGCCACCCTTCTGTCCTCAACGGCAGCCAATGCCACGCCCGTGCTGGTCGTCGATACCGCCAGCCACGAAGTGCTCTATCAGGAAGATGCCGGTGCGCCATGGTATCCGGCCTCCACCACCAAGCTGATGACGGCGCTGATCACCTTCCAAGCGCTACGCGCCGGTGACGTGCGTCTCGACACGCCGGTCATGATCACCCGCAACGCGGCAAAACAGGCCTTTCTCGAATCCGGCCTCACCTTCGGCCGTACCATGCCATTGGAAGACGCGCTTTACGCCACCATCGTCGCCTCCGCCAATGATGTCGCCGTGGCACTGGCCGAAAAGGTCGGCGCTGATCTGCCCGCCTTCATCCGCCGCATGAATGCGGAAGCGGCCCGCCTCGGCATGACCGGCACGCATTTCGCCAGCCCCAACGGTCTGTTCGACAAGGACAATTACACCACCGCCCGCGACCTCGCGATTCTCGCCATGGAGATCAACCGCGTTTTCCCGGAATACCGCCGCTTCTTCCAGGCAACGGCGGTCAGCATTGATGGCAAGGAGATCAAGGCCAACAATCTGCTGCTCACCCGCTATCCCGGCACGGTCGGCATGAAGACCGGTTTTCTCTGTGCCTCCGGCCGCAACTATGTCGGCCTTGCCGAGCGCAATGGCCGTAGCGTCATGGTCGTCATGATGGGCGCCACCACCGAACGCGAGCGCAACGAGCGCGCCGCCCAATATCTCACGCAGGCCTTTGAAAACCGCTTGCCCACCGGCACCGGCCGGGTCGAGACCATCGTCAACCGCACGGACCTGTCGGCACCCGACATGCGCGTCAAACTGTGCACCGGCGCAAGTGTCGCTTATGAGGCCGAGCGCAACGCCATGTACCCGATGGGCCTGCCCGGCCACGAAAGCTTTTTGCAGGGCGAATTGCCGAGCCTCGTGCACACGATCAACACATGGGCCACGGAAAATGTCGCGGACGTGCCGCTGCCAAGACCGCGCCCGCCGGAATTCCAGTAAAGCGGACGTTATACCTGTCCGGTCAGTTCTTCTGACGGCACGATGCGAATGCCGGGCTTTGCTGCAAGAGCGCAATCCAGCAGTGATTGCGCGATCACCGGCGCCGGATTGATGCGCCAACGCTTCGGCAGCACCGGCGCGGCGATTTTCAGAACCGCTTCGGCGATGCCTTCACCACGACGGCGTTCCGCCCGCTCGCCGCCGATCAGGCCGGGGCGCACAAAAGCCAGCGATCGAAAGCCGATCGCTGCCAGATCCTGTTCGAGCCTGCCCTTCACCCGATTGTAGAAAAAACGCGAATTCGCATCGGCACCGATCGCCGAATTGAGCACGTAAACCTGCGCGCCGCGCTTGTGCATCAGGCGGGCCACGGTCAGCGGATAGTCATGATCGACCCGTTCGAATGCCGCCTGCGACCCCGCCACCTTGATCGTCGTGCCGAGCGTGCAGATCACCGCACCGCCCTGCCAGAAAGGCTCGTCTCCGGTCATCCCGCTGAAATCACATATGGGTGCCTCGAGCTTGGCATGGGCTGCCAGGGCTTTGCGGCCGGGCGCCACCACATGCGTGACGCGCGGATCGGCGAGAGCCAGCTTCAGCACATGGCTGCCGACAAGCCCGCTTGCCCCCACCAGCAGAAGTTTCATGATATCCCCCCGATCCATCGCCAAAGCCCTATCGAAGCAACGTTACCACCAGCCACCGCATTTTGGCATCATGCTTTCCCGTATTTGTCTGAAGGCATACCGGTGTTCGCGGGCAGATCGGCTCGCCTCGGTCATTGCCGCTTGCAACGCCTGCGACCATGCGCTTTCATCCGCACATATTCGTAGACGCGAACCGAATGCCCCTAAGATCATGATGAAAACGATGCGATCAAAAAGACCGGACTTGAAAACATCGCTTCATGTCCTGATCTTCGCTGCCCTGACATTGTCGATGATGAAGGAGCCTGCCATGTCGGACACGAAGGATGCGGCACTCATGGATGCTGCGCGCCACGGCGACACGCAGTCTGTCACCACGCTGATCGGCGAAGGCGCCGGCATCGACAGCCGCAACGCCCATGGACAGACCGCCCTCCTCATCGCCACCCATGCCAACCAGATCGAGGCGGCAAGGCTGCTCATCGAGGCCGGCGCCGACGTCAACGCCAGGGACGAGATAGAGGACAGTCCCTATCTCTATGCAGGCGCACGCGGCCATCTCGAAATCCTGAAACTGACATTGTCGCATGGCGCCGATCTCAAGAGCACCAACCGTTACGGCGGTACGGCGCTCATTCCCGCCTCCGAACGCGGCCATGTGGAAACGGTCCGAACGCTGATCGAGGCGGGCGTGGACGTGAACCACGTCAACAAGCTCGGCTGGACCGCACTTCTGGAGGCGATCATTCTCAGCGACGGCGGCCTGCGCCATCAGCAGATCGTCAAACTGCTGCTGGATGCCGGCGCAAGGCAAAACCTTGCCGACAAGGATGGCGTGACGCCGATGCAGCACGCGAAGGCGCGCGGATATGGGGAAATGGTGGCATTGCTGGAGGCGGCGAGACGTTAGGGCTGCTGTCGTTAATCACGCTAAAACCAGTAGTCAGGCTTCTGGTTCAGATTCCGGGCGCTCATCTGAGCTTCGGCAGCATCGTTCCATTTTCTGCTTCCCGAGAAAAGCCGCACGGATCGCGCCGATACAGGCCAGTCCCTGTCACGCAATTTATCGAGATCGAGCGCCGTGCGAGAGACAGCGAATTCCTCTATATCACCCTGCATATCCAGCCCCGACAATTCCGTCAGGTTTTTGCAGTTGAATAGCGCAAGTCGTTGCAGTTTCGCTCCGGTCAAATCTAGATGCCTGAGTTTAATTTGGTCTTCGACCCGAAGTGCAGCTAGCGCCGGCATACGAGACAGATCGCCCAGTGTCTCAACGCCTTGCACACGGAGAATTTGTAAAATTTCGAGCGTTTCGCTCATCAGGTCGTTAATGTCCGAACGACCACCAAGGATCAGTGTCAGATCCTTGAGCGACGTCATGCCATTGAGAAAATCAAGCCGGTTTTTCTTTGCGTAGGCACCTAAGCTCAGTTTTCTGAGTTGCTGCAACCCCACCAATACATCGATATTCTTCGAGTGGCCGTTAACGAAAAGACTTTGCAGTGACTTACATTCGGCCAGCGGCGAAAGGTCGAAATTCCGCTTGCGGTTTTCAATGAGGCCAAGCTTCTCCAATTGACCAAGCCTCAGTGTTTTTAAAAAGTCAGGCCGATCTAATTCGAAGACACCGAAGTTCAAAGGTAACCGCCCGGTTGTTACCGCGGAGATTTTGCTTTGATGCGAGCAACAAGCTCTTTGTCGTCGACAAATCCGTCG
>NZ_JBCIYT010000017.1:0-93160 GCF_050455485.1 Neorhizobium sp. BT27B
AGACCAGGATATCGCTTCGAAAAGGCGCTGGTTCAGAGATGCCGCCTACGGCAAGGTGCATGGAAAATCGCGCTTACGGTACGAGTACACGTACCGGACACCGTAGTGGATATAAACGACCAAAAGCGCACAGATTATTCTAGCAACATCAATCCTTAAATCGCGCTCCACTGGCTTAACTTCTCACTGATCGTGCCCGCCGGGCGGTATACAACAAAATGTCTAAAGCAACAGTTGCTGCGGATATCGTGGTCGCACGTTCTACACGATACAAAACCTGGCCCCGGCACAAGGAAAAATAGATATAGAGAAGTCGTTGCAGGCCGTGCAGGGGCTTTATGATAGCTTAACGGCTTCTCGACGAGAGACGATTGGAAAGGTAGTCCGTAGCTGCCCGAATTTTTTCCATCGTTGTGGGAGGTTCAGGCGCATGGATATACTGCCGACCTCGCGCGGTTATCAAATAACCATCTCGCAAATGGTCTCTAAGGTCCTCGGTGAGTAACCCATCCGCTGCCGCCGATTCGGCCAATGTCCACATTTGTGAGGTGATGTTTGAGTCCCAGCTCGATAGACGGTACCTATGTGCGTAAATGAGTACCGTCATTCGGCTAGGTGAGGCAACGAGCTTTTCAATGTCGGCTGCGCGTTCTCTGGCAGCGATCCTTCGGCGTGTTATCCACGCAGCAATCAGGATAGCTATTTTTGTGACCACGTAAACACTCCTACCCTTCGCCTTTCAGTTTAGATTATGCTTCCCGGAACCACAACAGCTCGTTCTCGTGACCGGCACCCAGCACCGCGTCAAAACCGCGCTCGGTGGTAAAAATATAATGGGAGTACCCCTCGCAGATGGGGTCATTTTCTTATTGCCCAGGTGGGGGCGGCGCTAGGTCTTATGGATGAACAGGTTGATGAGATGTGGGCATCGGCGCCGCAGCTGTAATGTCCACTGCTTCAAGTCTCTGCGAATAGGGCTTCCGCAACGTATCAAACGGCTTCTCTATTAGATGATAAGTCGCGGCAGAGACTGCGCAAAGCAAAGGCAAAACTGCAACAATTCCGAACACGGTAACGGCGAAAATTCCAGTGGGGGTAAAATCAAAGTACGTAGCAAGGGCGAAAGCGACCAGAATGACGAAGTGATGGTTCAGGTACATCGAGTAGCTGTAGCTCCCAAGCCGCGCAAGAAACCTATCGACAATCCTTGGAATGCGAATGTTCGAACGGTCGTAACTGGCAATGAGGAGGCCAAAGCAGATACCCTCCACCATAGGCCAAAAAACCCAGACTAACGATTTAGATGGGTAGCCTCCCTGGTCGAAATACCCGCCAGCTCGGTCAAAAAGATAAACCGTGGTTACGACCAAGATCATGGTGCCAGCCAGAACCCGCCAAGGCTTAAAGACTTGCGGTCTGCGGATCGCGATTTCACTAAAGATCATTCCAAAGATGAATTGGTCGATGCGTCCGAAAATCGTTCCGTAGGCCAAGTCTTGAACAGTTCCAGTGGTGAGCCAAACGCTCCACCGAACGCATATCGCAAGCGCTAGAATACCAAACAGGTAGCGAAAATCCTTGTCGTTCCGATTACTCTTGCTGCGTGAAAAAATGAGTAGAAACGGGAATAGCAAATAGAACTGGAATTCTACAATGATCGTCCACCCGTTACCTGGAACCGTTCCATTGTTCAGCATCAGGGCAATGGCTAAAGTTAGTTTTACCGGATCAACGTCCCCCAGATAAAAATAAATCACCATCCAGAATATGAACAGCGGCGCGATGCGGCAGACTCTGCTCCGAATGAACGCCCAATACTCGATCTGCTTATCCCGGCACTTCCACCAAAACAGATACCCGCTTAGGGTCAAAAATAGCGCCACGCCCGTATGGCCCTCCTGCAAAAGGCTCACCGGAGGAAACGCAGGCACATCCGAGGTCGGTATTTGCCCGTTGTATCTGTAAAGGTGCCAGAACAGCACCAAGGCTGCAGCCCCAAATCGCAGGTGGTCTAGACGGGTCAGGTATGGCGCATCTTTGGGCTTCATAAAGAGAGGAATACTACCGACGGTGGGCGCAATCAATAACACTGATTCACGTTTTTCGCCTGAGAGCTTCCCGACCGTCGCAACAGCGAGGGCTTCGACGTTCAGAGCTGATTTTACCAACCCTGGAGAAACACCATGACTGTGCAGCCAGCGCAGCGCATCCGCCTCAATTGAATGCGATTTGTTTCGGCTCGCCATCCGTAACTTGGATCGTACCAATGCCTTCCTTACCATCATCAGACCGGTTCAATTCGACGGTTCCGCTTTTGCCATCTGTGCACCAAACAGGGAATTTCAGATGTGTGTCATCCCAACTGGAGTAATTGCCGGAGCAGGTAACCCCGGTCGCGTCGGTCAGTGAGAACCGTCCGCTGCTTACACGAGCAAAACCGGACGCCATTATGCCGGAACCATATGAGGCGTCAGGGCCAACATATGTCACCTTTGATGTGCTGCAGCCTGAAACGACCAGCAACGGTATGATCGCGATTTTCTTCAATCCACTCTCCGTCTGAGGTGGACAGCATACACTGTGTAGCCGGCGCATTGCCATGCGCTAGTTCACCAACTCACCATCATCATCGTTCGCAGGCTCTTCAAAGACCGGCGTTTCCGCCAACTCGCGTAGCGTGGCCGCCAGTGCGGCCAATTGCTGGGCGATTTCGCTAATTGATAGCGCCGCGAGATCTTCGTTCATTGCATCCTCCTGTACCTGTGGCAGGACGCAAAACAATCTGCCGACCGCCAAGATAGGCCGGCTCTCCCTAAAATCAAAGGGGTATCATGAAACTCCTTCCAGACTGGCGCACCGTGATCGGTCGCGCCTGGTCGCTGCGGCTTATCGAGATCGCCGCAGCCGCCGACATCATCCTGAACGTCGTGCCCTTCGTGTCTGATTGGCTGCCTTGGTGGATCACCATCGCACTGCTTTCCGCAGCGTGGGGCGCGCGCATTCTTTCCCAGCCCGAAAAGGAGCCGGCGAATGCCGATCAATAAAATCCTGCCTTCCAAGCGGGCCGGTAAGCTGATTGCCGGCGTAATCGCCGCCGCCACGGCCGGTATGGTTGCCATCTTTCCCGGCCAGCCCGCCGTTCACGACGATTCCGCGCTCGCCATCAAGATCATGCAACCATGGGAAGGCAGACATCTTGTCGCCTATCTCGACACCTTACCGACGAGGCCGGTCTACACGATCTGTGATGGCGACACGACCAACGTCCGCAAGGGCATGGTCGAAACGCACGCAGGCTGTGACGCCCGTACGGCAGGCAAGCTTGAGCGAGACTACCGGCCGCACCTTGTGAAGTGCGTGGCCAACTGGGACAAGGCGCCACTTAGCTGGCGCGGTTCGATGCTCACGCTATCGTGGAACGTCGGCGTTGGTGCTACCTGTAGTTCCACCGCTGCACGGCTCGGTCGACAGGCAAAATGGCGAGAAAGCTGCGAGGCGGCAACAGCCTTCAACAAGGCTGGTGGCCGGGTCCTCAAGGGCCTCGTGAACCGCCGCGAGATGGGGGACGCGACCCGTCCCGGTGAGGCTGAGGTCTGCGTGACGGGGCTGCCGAAATGATCGGAGCGTTTGCGAAGCTGCTGGGCGTCGATGCCTGGCTTGTAAAGGCCGGCGCGGCATTGCTCGTCGGCCTATCGCTCATGGCGGGCGCGTGGTGGGTCCACGGCAGAATCTACGACGACGGTTATCAGACTGCCTCGGCCAAGTACGAGGCACAGATTGCTGCCGACGCGCTCCAGCGAGCCGAGGCCAGCCTGAACGAACAACGTAGGCAGGCCATCGCCAACAATGCCGCAAAACGGCGCGAGGCCGAAGCCATCGCCACCCTTGAGGCTCAGGAAGCCGAGAACCTCGAACTACGTAGGAGGCTGGCCAGTGAAGCTCAGCAAGATCCTGATGCTGGCCGCCCTAGCCTTGGGGCTGGCAGCGTGCAGCGCATCAACCAAGTCCGCTAGCATCGTGCCACCGGCGCCGCCGGCAATCGCGCGGCCGGACAGCAGCTTACTGAAGGTCTGCGGCCTGCCTGTCGATATTGGCAAGGGCGCGCTCAGTCAGGCGCAAGTCGAGGATCTCTGGATCTCGGACCGGGCGGTACTACTGACCTGTTACCGGCGCCACTTGGCGCTCCGCACTTTCATCATAGACCGCGATAACGCATTGAGAGGTAGACAGTGAGCGGCTCTGAAATCATGGCCGTAGTCGGCTTTTTCGTAATGGTGTCCGGCGCGCTCTGGGGAATCTGGTGGCGCATCGAGGGCAAGGTGAAGGAGGCAAAGGACGCCGCCGTTGGCACAGCGACCGCTGCACAGGCACTTGCCAACCTTTCCCGGGATGAGCTGGCGGCACACCGGCTTCATGTCGCCGAGACGTACATCACCAAGGCCGGCATGCGCGAAACCACCGAGCAACTCATGGAAGCCATCAGCGGCGTCAAGAGTGCCGTCGACGGCATGACGCTTCGCATCGACCGGGTGGTCGAAGGCCAGCCTCGTCGAGTGTCGCGCACGAGCTGACCAGACGGGGATTCACAACGCCAGTCCGATAAAGTAAGTTCCGCATTGGCGGACCATCTTCAAAACGCCCTCTGCCTCGCGGTGGAGGGCGTTTTTTTTATTTCAGTTGATGCGCGCCGCCACCTGGTCGGTATATTGAGTGGACAACCCTAGATCTACGTGCATACTTTAGACTTCACGCATATCCAGTCTGTGCCCGCTGCCATGACCAGGCGGCGGTTTTTTTTGGCAGACGCGCCATTCGGTTATTCTCAGCAGTAATTTTCGCTGTCGCTATCCACCCAAGTCACGGCCTTCGCCCGCTTGAGTAACCGGAGAGCGGACTCCGCTAGGCGCAGGCTTTGAGCTTTGCTTGCAAGCGGTTCCATTTTTTTTCGAGATCTGGAGCTAATGCGCTCCGACCTTACCGAATTCATGCGCTTTCGCTTCATGTCAGCCTCCAGCAATACACGCAGCATTGTGCTTTCGCAGTCTGAATTCAACTCTAAGACACCTATATCGTTAAGCGGTAAGGTTAGCGCGAAAGCATATCCAGCATGTGCCAGCTGCCACCACCATGTTGCGGGATTTTTTCGCGTTCAGGTCTGTCGAGATATCAAGGGCCGGTTTATCTGTGGAAAAACAGGAGGACAGACTTGAACGATAACAGTCCAGTCGACGTTTCAAAGCCTACGCCGAAACGTAAACCACCAATCTGGCCTTTGGTTGCGGTGCTGATCCTCGTCATCGCCGGCATATTGGTCCACCGAGAACTGACATTGATGTTTGACGACCTGCAGCGAACAGGCCGAGACTTCATCCAGCTATTCGAGTGGTTGTTGTCGCTGGTAGATGGCTAAGCTGCTACGCGAAGCGGCGCAATCAGGCACACCTCGCTTTCAATCCTCCCGCTATATCGATTGGAACTAATCAAGTTTCGTCTTGTTGGACATTCGCATCAACAAAAAACAAGAGGAACACCCAATGATCAAGATTCTCACAGTCGCCGCGCTCTCTCTCGGCCTTGCAACGTCCGCAATGGCTCAGTCATCTGGCGGCTCTTCCGGCACAGGGGGCGACAATGGTGGAGGCTCTGGTAGTTCCAGCGGCGCAAGCGGTTCCAACTCCGGCTCGACTGGCACTGGTGGCGGTAACAATGGCGGTTCGTCGACCGGCGCGTCCGGTGGCAAGGCTAGCGACTCGCCGGGTAGCTCGCAGTCGAACTGCGGCGCGCCCGGCGGTACTCAGGGCGCAGCTCAGTCCGGCACGACTTCTTCCGGCGCCACAAATCCCGGTGCAGGCGCCGCCGGCACAAAGTGCTGACACCCAATAAGTAACGAAGCGCCTCCTGCCCGCCGGCAGGGGGCGCTTTTTCATTTCAAGCTATCCGCAAGCTCTGCCGACTCGTTACGCACGGTTCCGCGTTTGTATGGATAGTGCTCATAACACCACCATTTCGGTTCATCGTGCCCATGGCGGAATCCCCAGCCACCCCACTTGCCGCAGCCCTCGGTGCTGCAATAATGAAGATACGGCCCGGCGCCGTCCAATTGGGCTGTACGGCTTTCGTCGCTCATTTACCTGCCTCGATGAGTATGTTGGCTTTCAACAGACAAGGGAACCGAGCTTCGCATTGATCGGTTCCGCGGCGGTCGCAGCCGATGGCCATTATGCGGCGAAGTTCGACGAATTCCGTTTCGGCCCCAAGCCTTTTGACCAACTGTTTGCGATCGTAGACGCCATGGCGGTCGCACCGGTGGCAAACCATTTCGATCTTGTCACCGCGGAAGTCGCGCAATTTGGGAAGGCTCAAAGTGCTGCCCTCCATGGGTCTTCTCGTTCTTCGATAGATGTCATGTGGCCTGTTGCGTTGCACGCGTTTACCTCAACGTCAAAACTCTCAGCTGCGCGAACACGCATGAGCTCTAGAAACCAGCGGGGCCGACCAATGCCGGGAACGGGTAAGGGTTCAGAAGGAAGGGGTGACACCCGCCATCTCGTCATAGAGGCGGTCGGGCTTCCAAAGTCTGTGGCTTCTTGCTGGCGCCGCCACCGACGAATGATAAGCCCGGTCGCTCCAGACTGCTCTGCTGCGAGTTGGAAGCGTCGGCTGGCTACCATTGGCAGGCGCACCAGTTCAGCGACAACAACTGCCACGCCGCGATACCGGAGGCCTTCCTCGGCGCATTCGATCACGCCTTCCTCGTCTTTGGATTCGACGAAAATCACACGGTCCATGCTGAGGCCGACCTGCACCAAGGATGGCGCGAAAAGGTCGGCACGAGCGAGGCACCACAGGACCGGGCCGGGTATCCGCGCCGCTATTCCTGCCGTGAACAGCGCCGACACTGCGCCGGACACCACGTCGGTTCCGCCGCCCGCAATCTCATGCGTCGCTCCGATCGCCAATCCGCCGCCAGGCAACCGGCTATCAATCTCGGGGACTCCGAAAGGGACCGTTTTGCGTTGACGCACAGCTCCGCCGGCGATCTGGTCGATGCGCTCTTGTAGGTCTGCGATGACGGTGCGGTTCGTATTCATGATCTCACAATAGGCTTTTGTTCCTATTATGTTCTCATTCGCGAGGGAGTCAATCGGCCTGTGGTTGGCAACATCATAGCTGATTGAAACTGCTAATTTATATGTGCAGGGCCGGCTGTGGAAACGCGGTGGATAACCCATCCTGCGTTGTCGATATGTTCTGAAACAGTCGAGAGCGCTCTAAACGCACAAAGCCCCGCGCATGTCGGTACGCGGGGCAATGGCGCTGCCAGCTGACGCATCGTCAAGATCAACCGGCGCGTAGAAAGAACATTGAGTGCTGATGATTGTTCCCATGCACGCCGCGAGTTGACACAAGAATTTGCGACCGCCAGCGTCCGGCCACCATCACCACACAAAGGAGGCCGTCATGACCAGATTCAGACGCATTGCGTTCGCATCCTTCGCTGTCGCACTCAGCGGCGTCGCCTACTTTGCCGCCCCAACGGTTGCGGCCTACACAGAAAAGCTCACCGCCGCGCCGGTTACAGCTGCGGCGACCGTCAAAGTCGTCACAAAGACCGGCCACGGTTCGGGCGTGCACATTGGCACAGGATTTGTTCTGACTGCTGCGCACGTCGCCCGCGACGTGAAGTCGGTGCAATTGGTGACGAAGGATGGTCAGTCACGCCAAGCCGACGTCCTGTGGATCAACAATGAATACGACATCGCGCTGCTGCGCACGTCGCCCGCGATGTTGCCTGCCGCTCACCTGGACTGCGGTCGTATGGATGTCGGGGCGGTCATCGAGGCCATGGGCAATCCTCTGGTCGTCGACTTCGTATCGGCCTACGGCAATATTGCCGGCGACCCTCGGACGCAAGGTCCTTGGAAGTTGGTCTACATCACGGACATCACGACCGTGAAGGGTATGAGCGGTGGCCCGGTATTCTCGTCATCTGGCGATGTCGTCGGCATCACCGTCGGTCTGCTGTCTGACGCTACCGGCCTAATCCCGATCGGCGTGCGATTTGGCTTCGTCGTGCCGTCGTCCGATGTCTGTGCGCTGTTGGGGCGAGTGTCTTGAGGGCGCTTTTCGGGGTTCGCCTTCATGCTGGCGAGCCGGAATTGCCCACCAAACTTCGAGCTTACACAGGCAGTTTGCTATCCAAAAACGCAGGTGGCGAAGCACTCAACAACTACACCGATCATGCGCTGGCTCGCTGGTACGGGGTGTCGTTCAAACTCAGGTGGTTTGCCGGCCTTTGGATATTCGGGAGCACCACCTACCCATCTGAGCGCGGACCACTTCCGCGATAACCAACACACCATCACATAGAGGAGACTTCCATGTCCGTCCCGATCGTCGTCGATATCGGCGCCGCAATGCAGACCCTTGAGGCCAATCCGGATCTCGCGCGTAAAATGAACGAGCTCGTGCTCGGTCCGGTGATTGTTGAGCAACTAGCTGCGCGCGAGGCGCTGATCAACACGCTGGGTGAGGCACTGGCCTTATCGCTCGACAATATGCAGGCGGCATCCGACCTGTTCGAGGACGGCCAGAACGAAGACGCATGGGAATACGTCTCATCCGCCCAGCTGGCCACGAAGAAGGCCGTCGCCGAATTCCGGGAGTTTGCAGGGATAGCTGGGTCATGACTAGCATGATTGAGCGTGTAACCGAAGCAATAGCGAAAGCCGACCAAGAGGGGCGCAACAGTTACGAAAGCTACGCTCGCGCCGCCATTGAGGCTATGCGCGAGCCGTCCGCCGCCCTGCACGAAGCCGCCAGTGAAATCTCTGTTTACTTCGACGATTTCTCCTGTGGCGACGGCAACATCACGCTCGGTATCGATGGGTATCCCGACAAGCTCAATCGCGTCTGGTCCGAACTCATCGACGCCGCCCTCAAGGAGACCACCACTTGAAGACCAGCCCAGAAGAATTGCAGCGCAGAGCGGATGCCTACCGCGAGCACGGAACGCTCGTTAAGGCCGCCGCCGCGCTCGGCATCAAGAAGTCGGCACTACATGACAGCATCAAGCGTGCCGCCGAGGTTGGAATGCTCGGCACGAAGCCGGTGCTGCCGGGATTCCGGATCAGCCAGATCACCAACACGCCGAATGGTGACTTCATACAACAGAAGCCAGAGAAGGGCGAAGAGTTCGAAGTTCCGGCAGGACACACGGTCAAAGGCGTTTCGGCGCTCGTCGATGCTGAAGGCCGGACCATTCAGCAATGGGTGAAGACGCGCAATGACGGTCAGGATCAGGCGTCGGCTTTAGCTGCGGCCGTTGAGGCGTTCAAAGACGAGATTCCGCGTGCGGCGCCTACCGCAGTGCCGGAGCACACCATTGCCGACCTTCTCAATCAGTACACTATCACAGACCATCACCTCGGTGCGCTTGCCTGGAATGAGGAGACTGGCGCTGGTGACTATGACCTCCGTATTGGCGAGCAGCTCGTCATAGATTGGTTTGCCGCTGCAATAGCGCAGTCTCCGCCGGCTGAGCGCGCAGTCTTCGCTCAGCTTGGTGATTTCCTGCACTATGATTCGTTCAAGAGCGTCACCCCTGAACATCAGCACCAGCTCGACAGCGACAGCCGCTATCCGAAGATGGTGCGTGCGGCGATCCGTATTGTGAGAGCGGTAATCGCCATGCTGCTCCGGAAGCACAAGTATCTGGATGTCGTCATGTGCGATGCCAACCACGACCCGGCGGGCGAGGTCTGGCTGCGCGAAATGCTAGCGGCGTTCTATGACCAAGAGCCACGCGTGAAGGTCGATACCAATCCCGGCACGTACTCGGTCATCGAGCATGGCGACGTTTCGCTGTTCTACCATCACGGGCACCGTCGCGGCACCAAGAACGTCGATTCCATTCTCGTCGGCAAGTTCCGGAAGATCTATGGCCGGACCCAGTTCAGCTACGCGCACACCGGACACAAGCATTCCGACGAGCTTCGCACCACTGATCTAATGAAGGTGGAGCAACACGAAACGCTCGCGGCGCCGGATGCCTACGGCTCGAACTGGCTCTCAGGCCGATCGGCGAAGGTCATCACGTATCACAAGGATTTTGGCGAGGACGGTCGCGTCACGCTCTCGGCGGCCCGCGTGATGGGCGCTGCCAAGATGACGGCTGCCAACGACAACGTGCCGGCGGAGCAGAAGAGGGTGGCCTAAAGCGGATTGTCGTTGGCCGTCAAGTGGTGGAGGATTGCCGCCCTTACTTCAACGTCCGCGGCTCCGCACTGCTTTGAAATCTCTTCGATGGCCAGATCGACATTGGCAACAATTGGGTCTTTGAGGACCTCGTGCAGCATTGCCCCGAAAGGCCCGAATGAGACTAGCTCTGAACTGCCGTGCAGCCCGGTCTGAACCAGGATCTCCGCGTACGGCCCTTTGAAACTCGACTTTACAATTTTCATTGCCGCCACTCAGTAAACCGAAAAGCGATTTTATATCGCTTTTCAGCTGCAGGCAATACCTTGACAACGCCGCCGGCCACCAACCGGAGGCAACCACCACCACAGAGGAGACTGACATGGACGCTGGAACAAGCTACGACATCATGATGGGCGCTGACCACGACGCCCCCAAGGACGGCTTGAGTATTGCCATCGACAGGGCAATGGCCGCTGCGAACGACAACGCGGCGCCTGCCTACACCCACGCCGCAACCATCAACATCTTCGCAGCCGACTGCCACGCCCGCAGCCGTAAGGCAGGTTGGTACACCGACCTTACCACCGGCAAGGCGCTGGATCGCAACGTGCCCGAGATGCTTTGTCTGATCCACTCTGAGATCAGCGAGGCCATGGAGGGCTTCCGCAAAAAGCTGCAGGACGACAAGCTGCCGCATCGCAAGATGATGGAGGTCGAGCTTGCCGACGCCATGATCCGCATCGGCGACCTGGCAACGTTCATGGGCTACGACCTCGGCGGCGCGATCGTCGAGAAGATGGCCTACAATGACAACCGGGAAGATCACAAGATCGAGAACCGGCTCAAGGCCGGCGGGAAGGGCTTCTGATGTCGGTTGTCATCAACAACATCTCACGCCACGGCGATTTGCGCGGCCTCAATCAATACGAGGTCCGCATCAACAATGATCCAGTGATTGCGCGTTTCAACCACGTTCGAAGTGAGGGGCTAGCCGCCTGCCTTCGCAAGGCGGCGGACGCTGTCGATGCTGCGGAGAAGGAGGGAGCTTGATGCCGATGTCGTTCATTGATCAGGTCCGCGACGAGCTCGTTATACCGGAATCACAGAAACAGTATAACGATGACGTCGCCACCACCACCTTCGCACCGCTCGACAAATACGTAGCCGCGAACGACAACCATCAGGGCGGTCGCTACATTGGGCTGAGTCGAGGCTCCTTGCCAGTAGCCGAGCGCGTCACTGTTACGGTCGATGACCTGTCCGGCCTGTCCGGTTACATCTACCTCGGCTCGCCGTATTCGAAGTACACACAAGGCTTAGACGTTGCGGCCAAGATCGTTGCGGAAAGCGCCGCCATCCTTATGCGTCGCGGCCTCGTCGTCTTCTCGCCGATCGCACATGGCCACGTCGTCGCCAATGACGGCGGACTTCCGGCGCTCGATTGGACATTCTGGCAGCGCCAGTGCGATCCATTCGTCGATGCGGCTGCAGCGCTCGTCGTGCTGCAAATGGAAGGCTGGTGGGAATCGGTCGGCCTCGAATACGAGATCAAACGGTTCAGGGATTCTGGCAAGCCGATCGTTTATCTGCCGTCGGCGGCGCTGGGCGTGTGGGAGAGGCGGGCAGCATGACCCAGTATGTCCTGCTGAAGCGCGACCTTTACGAAAATCCCGGCCATATGGGCTACACCGGGATCCGAGATAAGGCTGGCACATGGCCCATTGAGGACTTCGCCGGCCACGGCATTCCGATCAAGGCGAAGTACACACCCGAGGAGCGAGACAGCTACGCGCTGCCCTTGGATCAGGCGCCGGAGTTCACCAACGAGTGCTTCTACGATCTATCTCTCGCGCACCTTCGCGGGAAGATCGACCGTTTGCAGGAGGCGTTGACGCCGAGCGGGGAGACCAAGTCGGCATACATCGGCGAATTCAGCTTCGACATCGAAGACAGGGATGAGGACGGCGAGGAGTGCTCGCGTAACGTCGTCGTGCCTTGGACGACCGTGAAGGAAATCATGGGCGCAATCCGTGTTCGGGCAGAGATGAAGGAGGCGGCATAATGGCACTCACACGGCTGACACATAATCTCAGCGTCAACAAAGATCACGTCGCCAGCGTCCACTGGGACGACACGTACAGCAAGCGCCTAGTCATCACGATGATGGACGGCACGCAGCATTCGATCAAGCATGACGGAGGCATGTACGGCACTGATTGCTACGCAATCGAAAGGAAGCTGGTAGATGCGTGACATTCCTATCAGTGCAGCCAAGCGGATCGCCGATGACTACGGCTATGATCAAGTCGTCATCTTCGCGCGTCGCTGCCACGATTCGCCGGAGCCGCACGGCGAGCACCTGACGACCTATGGCCGAACCGTCGAACACTGCCGCGTCGCGGCGCGCATGGCCGACGTCCTTAAGAAGTTCATGGGGTGGAAGGCATGACCACCATCAAGCCCGGCGACGAGATCGAATGCATCGACGACGGCATCTACCAGGAGCAATACCTCGGCATCACCGCAGGCACCGTCTACAAAGCCCGGTGGGTCGGCCCGGTCACCAGCTACATGAACGGCGACTATATCGGCGTTCGGCTGGAGGGTATCAACCGCGGCGTCTGCCCGCAATTCGGTGATGAGGATCCGCCATTCAACGTTCGCAGGTTCCGGCCTGTGGTTGGGAGCGGGCAGGAGAGTAAGAAGAAAGTGGAGGAGGATGCATGACCGACAACCAGCCTAGATACACCACCGCCCGCTTGCGCCGGGAGGTAGACGAGGCGAAGCGGCTCGCTCGCATTTATGCGCTGGAGGAGGCGGCAGCCTACCATGATGACTTAGCGAGGCGGCACGAGGTTGGCTACGAAAGCCAGTTTCACGAAGCAATGGTCAACACACACCGTGGATCGGCTCATGCAATCCGCGCCATGATGAGAAAGGAAGCCGCATGACCATCGAATCAAAAGACGCCGGATGCATCACAGCAGTACCAACCGAACTGCGCGCACTTGGCGCAGCAATCGGCACCACGGCTGCCAATGACAATCTGCCTCCCATCGTAGCCTTCACCGGCCCGGCTGGCAGCGGCAAGTCAACTGCGACCGGCTACCTGATCGACGTCCATGGCTACACCCTCGTGAAGTTTGCAGGACCGTTGAAGGACATGATGCGGGCAGTTGGCCTAAGCGAGCGCGAGATCGAGGGCGACCTCAAGGAGAAGCCGAGCTATCTGCTCTGCGGCAAGACGCCGAGGCACGCCATGCAGACCTTGGGGACCGAGTGGGGCCGCGACATCCTCGGTAGTGACTTCTGGATCCGGCTTTGGCGCGCCCGCGTCGAGCAGGCGGCGTCGGAAGGCAAGCGCGTCGTCGTCGACGACCTGCGGTTCCCCAATGAAGCAAAGGCCATCCGGCAACTGGGCGGCGATATCTACCGGCTGACTGGGCGCGGGGGAATTGTAGGCGAGCACATCTCAGAACGTGGATGCGGCGACGAGGACCTAGTTATCGCGAACGACAATGATCCGGATGCACTATACCGCAAGGTCGAGGACGCGTTGCGGCGTTATGGGTGATAGAAAGGGGCGGTCTCCGGGCCGCCCCAGCCATTTTTAGAGCGAGCTACTCTACTTCACTCTCCGAGTACACGGACATGAAGGATCTGAACTCGTTGACGTTGCCAATGTCGAGTGCTGCGATCACGTGCGTTAAGTCTTCCCGTGCGGACGTCCTGTCTATATCGCCAGCCTTATAACGATCGAGAACGGTCTCAATGAACCGGTCCATTTTCGTATGGTCTTGGTTTGTCAGCTGTCTCATTTTTGATCCCTTTCGGTTTGAGTTAACAGGGGGCGAATTGCGTGCCAGCCCCTTGCGGGGCGTTACCGGTTAACCTCCAAAAGGGAGGGCGGGACCACGTGAATACACGAGGCTAGCGGCAGAACCGCTATATAAAGCCAAGCAGAGAGTACCCGGTTAAAGTTGAAAGTCAATCGTATCTGGGCTCGCCGCGGACACGGACGCGTCGACTAACCCACCAACGCCACACCACACACCACCCGGTAAGGCCGGCCGCGCGCCCGCCCCATGACCCACAAATCGTATGTCTCGCGCCCTTTGGCGCTCCGGCGACGGTCAAGAACGATCGCCGATAACTCACCGCATTTGACTGCTGAGCCGATTCGAAACTTCCAAGAAGCCTGATAAACTCGCCGTGGTCTGGACGGCGTTTCTGCGTATGCGACTGCTACTGACATGTGTTCAAGCCTGCCTTAGCGTCTCGGTGGGCGGCACCGAAGCCGGGGGTTGAACACGCGCTTCACAGACGCGCCGACGCACTTTTAGCCGAAGCCTGGACATGGCACATCGCCCCCGGCAAAAAGCCATGGCGAATGCGTCCAGCCGCTAAGCTGCGCATAGGTTCGGCAAACCGCTGATCGGTTGGCCTATGTGAAGTCAGGGTGTTCAAGCCCATCGCCGTTATAAGCGAATTAGTTAACGCTGCAATATACGAATTTGAGGGGGTGGGTTGTGAGGGTGGAGAGCTTCTACCACCACACCCTTGCACATCCACGAGTTGCGCCTTACTATACATAAAATACAGTCAAGTCGTCCGAAGGTCAGTTTGCAAACGAACGATAAGGCGTTGAATCTTGGTAGAGCGTTTTGGAAGTAGTTTGCAACTACCTAATCAAAATCATTACTTAAAATCCTGACTTTTAATCAGTAGGTCCAGGGTTCGAACCCCTGCGCTCTCACCACCTTACCGGTTTCCGATTTCGATCATGCGACATTTCCAAGTCGCATGGAAGTCGGAAATATTGGGTGGTTTCCTTCCCTCATTTCACAAATGTCCTCAAAGCCTCTTGCCGATATGCGGAACACAAGCCGCGCAAGAATCGTTGATTGTCGCCGCCGAATTTCCCGGCCTGTAACGAGGAGACCATCCATGAGCATTTTCAGCAAGATCAAGAACGCCATCTGGGGACATCCGGCCGCCGCAGCGACCCCATCGGCATCCGCGACAGCAGCGGCTTCGCCGGAACCAGCCGTGACCAGTGCCGCGCCCGTTGGTGGCACGGCGCCGGTCGCGCCTGCGACCTCGGGCACTTCTGCCGCGTCTTCGCCGGCGAGCACGGCTGCCGCCTCGAGTCAGCCGGTCGATATTGCGCCGATCCTCGAAGCGGCCGTCAAGAGCAGCGGGCAGAAGCTCGATTGGAAACGTTCGATCGTCGATCTGATGAAGGCGCTGGGCATGGATGCGAGCCTCGCAGAGCGAAAGGAACTGGCAGATGAACTGGGTTATACCGGCGAAAAGAACGGTTCTGCAGAAATGAACACCTGGCTTCACAAGGCGCTGCTCAAGAAGCTGGCGGAAAACGGCGGCAAGGTCCCGGCTGATCTGCTGGACTGAATTCCGAGCAATCGATGAATCTTGTCGTGAGCCCGCCGCGTGCGGGCTTTTCGCTTTGTAGGAGGTCACAGCACGACTGGCATTCGTCAACACGCGCCATCCTGCCGCATTCCCGCGGCATCTCCCGTCGCCTATCCCTTGCGCCGTCAAGGGGCCGTAGCTCAGCCGGGAGAGCGCCGCAATCGCACTGCGGAGGTCGGCGGTTCGATCCCGCTCGGCTCCACCAGATTTTCCAGTGCGCCGGTTTTCCAGCTCTGATTTTGCCATGCGAACCGATGCGCCGGAAAAGGTGATTGGCAGGCATGTGTCTGCGGGTCTAGGAGAGATGCGCATCCGCTGGTCTGGAGTGTTTTGTTGTCGATTGCCGAAATCTCATTGCTGAGCGCCTTGTTCGCGGGAGCCCTGTCCTTCCTGTCGCCCTGCGTATTGCCGCTGGTGCCGCCTTATCTCTGTTACATGGCCGGTGTGTCGGTCGATCAGTTCCGTGGCGGCAAGGCCGATGGGCCGGTCGTGGTCAGTGCGCAAACCAAGCGGGCGATCCTTTTTTCGGCCTTCTGCTTCACGCTCGGTTTTGCCACAGTGTTTGTGGCGCTCGGCGCCGGTGCCTCGTCGATCGGCGTTCTGCTGCGCCAGCATCTCGATATCCTGTCGAAGATCGGCGGCATCATCATCATCATCATGGGCCTGAATTTTCTAGGCCTTTTCCGCATCGGCATGCTGGCCCGCGAGGCGCGGTTCCAAAGCGGCGGCAAACCGGCGACGCTGTCGGGTGCCTATGTGATGGGGCTTGCCTTTGCGTTTGGCTGGACACCGTGTATTGGCCCGGTGCTCGGCGCCATTCTCGGCGTTGCCGCATCGCGCGATACGGTCGGCGAGGGCGCCATGCTGCTTTCCGTCTATTCGCTCGGTCTCGCCGTACCTTTCTGGATCGCGGCGGGTTTTTCAGGCGCGTTCATGCGGTTCTTGGGTCGTTTCCGCCGCCATCTCGGCATGGTGGAAAAGCTGATGGGTGGGCTCCTGGTGGTGACGGGTATCGCCTTCCTGTTTGGCTTCATCAGTTCGATGGCGATCTGGTTCCAGCAGACCTTTCCGATCCTCAGCCAGATCGGTTGAGGGCACGCCATGCTGGCCATCATCACGCTGCTTCTGCCGTTCTTCGGGCTGATCGTGATCGGCTATATTGCAGCGCGGGCGGTGAAACAGCCGGCCGAGGCGCTCGGTTACATGAACGTCTTCATCGTTTACGCGGCGCTGCCGGCTTTGTTCTTCAAACTGGTGGCGGCAACACCCTTTCATGATCTGACGCGGATAGACTTCATCGCCAGCGATATCGGCGCCACCTATCTGCTGTTTGCCGTGCTTTTTGCGATCGGCTTGCTGGTGCGGCGCGCGACGTTCGGCGACAGCACCATTCAGGCCTTTGGCGGTTCCTATGGCAATATCGGAGATATGGGGCCGGGGCTTGCGTTGATCGCTTTCGGCGAGGCGGCTGCCGTGCCGGTGGCGCTGATCGTCTGCCTGGAAAACGCCATGCATTTTATCGTCGCGCCGGCCATGATGGCGCTGGCGGGTGGTGACCGGCGCAAACGTGGGGAGGTGGCGATCGGCGTGGTGCGCAGCGTCATGCTGCACCCGTTCATCCTGTCGACGATTGCCGGCTTTCTGGTGGCCGGTTTCGAATGGCCGATACCTGCGGCGGCCTCACGTCTTGTCGATATGCTGGCGCAGGCAGCGGCGCCTTGCGCACTGTTTGCCATGGGCGCGACACTGGCGCTGCGGCCGATCCGCCGCGTGCCGGTGGAGATCGGTTATCTCGCGATGGCCAAACTGATCGTGCACCCGCTGCTGGTCTATGGCGTGCTGACGGCGGTCGGTGGTTTCGAGCCTGTCTGGGTGCATGCGGCGATGCTGCTGGCCGCCCTGCCGACGGCGACCAACGTGTTTGTCATCAGCCAGCATTACGGCCTGTGGCAGGAGAGGGCGTCCGCCACCATTCTCATCACCACGCTGCTTTCGGTGGTGACGCTGCCGCTTTTCCTCTACCTGATCGAGTTAGGCCTGTTTCCGGTGTGAGGATGGCTTGAAGGTGCGCAGCAGGTCGCGAAAACCGCGGCCCGGCTCGACACCTTCGCGCATCAGCAGATTGCGCAGCGGGCCGATGCCGGAGAGCAGGTGCAGGCCACCGGCGCGCGCCAGTTGCATCGGCAGGAAATCCGACAGAAGCGAACGGTTGAGCAGATCGACCCCAAATGTGCGGGTCATGATATCCGGCCGGCGGCGGCGTTCGAAACGGTCGCCGGTATCGGCAGAAATATCGCGGCCATCGGCATTGCCGACGAGATCGACCAGAGTCATGACATCGCGCAGCGAGAGGTTGAGGCCCTGCGCGCCGATCGGCGGGAAGGCGTGCGCGGCTTCGCCGACAAGAGCGATGCGGCCTTTGCCAAAGCGTTTTGCCATCAGGCTGGAGAGCGGCCAGCTTTGCGCGCCGGCTTCCACCGTAACCTTGCCGAGGATGGATTGCATGCGGCGCTCGACTTCGAGAGACAATTGTTCAAGCGGCAGCGCCAACAGGCGTTCGGCCGTCTCCGGCGTCACCACCCAGACGAGGCTGGAACGGCGGCCGGGAAGCGGTACCTGCGTGAACGGGCCGGTTTCGGTGTGGAATTCGGTAGAAACATTGCCGTGCGGCAATTCATGGGAAAAGTTCAGAACGACGGCCGATTGCGGATAGGCCCATTTCTTCACGTCGATGCCGGCGCCGTTGCGCAGGATGGAATTGCGGCCATCAGCACCGACGGCCAGCGCGACGTCGAGCGTTTCCCCGTCACCAAGGGTCAGCGTCACCTTGTCGGTCGCCGGCTCCGCTTTCTCCACGGTGGTGTCGATGCGGCGGATATTCACCTCATTGGCCACGGCATTTTCCAGCACGTCGGAAAGCGCCTTGTTCGGAATGTTGTAACCGAAGGCGGCAAGGCCGAGTTCGGCGGCGCGGAACTGTGCCGGCGGCGCACGCAGCAGGCGGTCGGTGCCATCGATTATCTGCATGACCTGCAGGCCGGCGGAAGACGGCGCGATCTGGCTCCACAGGCCGAGGCGGTCCATGAAGCGGATCGACTGGTCCATCAGTGCCGTGGTGCGCTCGTCATTGCCGGCTTTCACCGGGCCGATCAACGCCACCTTGCGGCCGCTGCGGGCCAGAGCCAGTGCCGCCACGCTTCCGGCCAGTCCGTGTCCGACGACGGCTATCTCGACATCATGCATGGCAGAACTCCTTATTGCTTACCCTCATTTATGCGTTCCGGGCTTACTTATCCATAAGCGATTTTGCCGCTTTTAACCGTCGCATCACGCGGATGGTTGCATTGGCTGGCGATTGGTCGCATACCGCTTTGCTTATGGAAGAGACGGGGACACCTTTTGATCAGGCGCATCTTTAACTACAAGAAGGTTCCCTACGCGGAAATCCGCGCCTTCTCCGTCCATATGCTGACGGCGTCCGGTTCTTTTTTTGCTTTCCTCGGCGTTGTCGCCGCGTCGGAAATGCGTTTCGTGGACATGTGGTGGTGGCTTGGCCTGGCGCTGTTCATCGACGGCATTGATGGACCCATCGCCCGAAAAGTGCGCGTGCGCGAAGTGCTGCCGAACTGGTCGGGCGACATGCTCGACAACATTATCGACTATGTCACCTATGTTCTGCTTCCGGCCTTTGCCCTCTATAAGAGCGGCATGATCGGCGAGCCATGGTCGTTCGTGGCGGCTGGCCTGATCGTGGTCTCCAGCGCCATTTATTACGCCGACATGGGCATGAAGACCGACGAATATTTCTTCTCAGGCTTCCCGGTGGTCTGGAACATGGTAATCTTCACCCTGTTCGTGATCCAGCCGAGCGCGACGACGGCGATGATCATTGTCGTGGTATCGGTTTTCCTGACCTTCCTGCCGATCAATTTCCTGCATCCGGTCCGCGTCAAGCGGCTGCGGCCGCTCAATCTGGGGATATTCTTCCTCTGGTGCGGCCTCAGCGGTTATGCGCTGCTGCTGCATTTCGACAGCCCGGCATGGCTGGTCTGGGGCGTGGTCATCACCGGGCTTTACCTCTACGTCATCGGTGGCGTGCTGCAGCTTTTCCCCAAGCTCGGTTCGTCCAAATAAGATCTGTGCCCCGATCGTCTTTGCAGTTGTGCATGGCAATAAAAAGAGCTTGAATGTTTTTTAGGCGTTGATACGGAAACGTCTTTGCAGATGTCACCATCAGGGCAGCAGGTTTCTTCAGAAAACCGCCCAGGGTGAATGAGGGGAATTGAGTGAGTTCATCGCAGGATCAGGGAGAGCCTTCGCTTCTTTCGGTTCGAAGGCTGACCAAGCTTTTCGGCAGTTTTGCCGCATGCGACGGGATCGATCTCGATATCGCCCCCGGTGAAATCCACGCGCTTCTCGGCGAAAACGGCGCCGGCAAATCCACACTCGTCAAAATGCTTTTCGGCGTGTTGCAGCCGAGTGCCGGGCAGATCCTCTGGCAGGGCCAGCCGGTTTCCATTGCGTCGCCCGCTCAGGCGCGCGAACTCGGCGTCGGCATGGTGTTCCAGCATTTTTCGCTGTTCGAGGCACTGACCGTCGGCGAGAACATCGCGCTGTCGCTCGATCCGAAAATCTCGCTGTCGAAAATTTCCGATGAAGTGGCGTCGCTGTCGCGAGCCTATGGCCTTCCGCTTGATCCCAAGGCGCATGTGGCCGATCTTTCGGTCGGCGAGCGTCAGCGCATCGAGATTGTTCGCGCATTGCTGCAGAACCCGAAACTGATCATTCTCGACGAGCCGACATCGGTGCTGACGCCGCAGGAAGCGGAGCGGCTGTTCGAAACGCTGTTCAAGCTGAAGGCAGAGGGCCGTTCGGTTCTTTATATCAGCCACCGGCTGGACGAGGTGCGGCAGATCTGCGACCGCGCCACCGTGCTGCGTCACGGCAAGGTAACGGGCACCTGTGACCCGAGACAGGAAACGCCGGCATCGCTGGCGCGGATGATGGTGGGCAGCGATGTTGCCGCCGTGCATCGCGAAGAGCTTGGCGCGACCGGCGAGACGCTGCTTGAAGTGTCCGGCATGTCGGTTGCCGCACGCACGCCTTTTGCCGTTTCGCTGAAAGACGTTTCCATGACCGTGCGGGCCGGCGAAGTGCTGGCGATCGCCGGTGTGGCCGGCAATGGGCAGGGCGAGTTGTTTGACGCGCTGTCGGGCGAATATCCGGTCCCGGACGATAATTCTGTCAAAATTCGTGGCAAGGCTGTCGGGCGCACGCGCATCAACGGTCGCCGTCTGCTGGGGGCTGGGTTCGTGCCGGAAGAGCGGCATGGCCATGCTGCGGTGGCGCAGATGTCGCTCTCCGACAATCTGCTGCTGGCGCGCGCGCATTCCGACCGCAAGGCGTTTCTTTCCAGCGGATTTGCCAAGGTGATCCGCCACGGTGCGGTGAAGGCTGCTGCTGCCCGCATCTGTCAGGCCATGGATGTGCGCAAGAGCGGCGAAGATCCCGCTGCCGGCTCGCTGTCGGGCGGAAACTTGCAAAAATTCATCGTTGGGCGTGAGCTTGATCGCCAGCCATCCGTGCTGGTAGTCAACCAGCCGACCTGGGGCGTCGATGCGGGGGCAGCAAGCCGCATCCGGCAGGCGCTGATCGATCTGGCAAATTCCGGTTCCGCCGTGGTGGTGATCAGCCAGGATCTCGACGAGATTTTTGAGGTCGCCACGTCGATTGCGGTGATTTCCGAAGGCAGGCTTTCAAAAGCCTATCCCGCCGGGGAATTGTCTCTGGAACGCATCGGGCTTCTGATGGGCGGCATTCACGATTCCACCAGAAATGCCTCTCAGGCAGAGGAGGCGGCGCATGCGCATTGAACTGGAACGGCGCGCGCGTGCCTCGACCGCTTTTGCCGCCATTTCGCCATTGCTGGCACTGGTGCTGACGCTGGTTTTCGGCGGGCTGATGTTCTGGCTGATGGGCAAGGACCCGATCGCCACGCTCTACACATTCTTCGTCGAACCGCTTTTCGATGTCTGGTCGCTGCATGAGCTGGTGATCAAGGCTGCGCCGTTGATCCTGATCGCCGTCGGCCTGTCAATCTGTTATCGCTCCAACAATTGGAATATCGGCGCCGAGGGCCAGTTTACCATCGGCGCGATCACCGGGTCGATCCTGCCGGTGCTGGTGCCGGAATGGCAATCGCCGCTGCTTCTGCCGACCATGCTGATCATGGGCATGATCGGCGGCGCGCTTTATGCCGGCATTCCGGCGCTGTTGAAGACGCGCTTCAACACCAATGAAATTCTCACCAGCCTGATGCTGGTCTATATCGCCCAGCTGTTTCTCGACTGGCTGGTGCGCGGCGCCTGGCGTGATCCGCAGGGTTATAATTTCCCGAAGACGATTTCGTTTTCCGCCGAGGCGATCCTGCCGGAACTGCTGGAATCGGGCCGTGCTCACTGGGAGGCCGTGTTCGCTATCGTCGCTGCCATCGCCCTGTGGTTCATGATGCGGTTCATGCTCAAGGGCTTTGAGGTTTCGGTTCTTGGGCAGGCCGAACGGGCAGGGCGGTTTGCCGGTTTTTCGTCGAAGAAAATGGTCTGGTTCGCCTTCATGCTGTCCGGTGCGCTGGCAGGTCTCGCCGGCATTTCCGAAGTGTCCGGCTCGATCGGCCACCTGCAGCCGTCGATCTCGCCGGGGTACGGATTTACCGCGATCATCGTCGCCTTCCTCGGCCGCCTCAACCCGATCGGCATCATTGCATCGGGTCTGGTTCTGGCGCTGACCTATCTCGGCGGTGAAGCGGCGCAGCTGTCGATCGGCATTTCAGACAAGTTGTCTCGCGTATTCCAGGGGCTGTTGCTGTTTTTCGTGCTCTCCTGCGACACGCTGATCCTCTACCGCATCCGGCTGGTGTTTTCGCGCAACAAGACGGAGGTGGGAGCTTAAAAATGTTCGAAGCGATCCTGCTCACCGTTATGACCGCCGCAACACCGCTGGTGATTGCCGCCCTGGGCGAACTGGTCACCGAGCGTTCCGGCGTGCTCAACCTCGGCGTCGAGGGCATGATGATCATGGGCGCCGTCTGCGCCTTCGCGACCGCCCATATGACCGGCTCGCCTTATCTCGGCATTCTCGCCGGCATCGGCGGCGGTGCGCTGTTTTCGCTGCTGTTCGGTTTCCTGACGCTGACGCTTGTCGCCAATCAGGTGGCGACCGGCCTGGCGCTGACCATTCTGGGGCTTGGCGTCTCGGGCCAGCTGGGCGAAAGTTTTGTCGGTCTGGCCGGCACCAAGCTGCAGCCGATCGTCTTTCCGGTTCTGTCGGATATCCCGTTCATCGGCCGTGTCCTGTTCGCGCAGGACCTGATCTTCTACCTGTCGATCGTGCTGATCATCGGCGTCAACTGGTTCCTGTTCAAAAGCCGGACGGGCCTGAAAATGCGCGCCATCGGCGACAATCACGGGTCGGCGCATGCGCTCGGAATCAATGTCGTGCGCACGCGCTATCTCGCCGTGCTGTTCGGCGGTGCCTGTGCCGGTCTGGCCGGGGCACAGCTGTCGCTGGTCTATACACCGCAATGGGTGGAGAACATGTCGGCCGGCCGCGGCTGGATCGCCCTGGCGCTGGTGGTTTTCGCTTCATGGCGGCCATGGCGCATTCTTGCCGGCGGTTATCTGTTTGGCGCGGTTACCATCGGCCAGCTTCATGCACAGGCTTTTGGCGTGGGCATTCCGTCGCAATTCCTTTCGGCACTTCCTTATGCCGCCACTATTGTCGTTCTTGTGATCATTTCGCATAATCGCCGTACGACACTCATCAACACGCCGGCCTCGCTCGGAAAACCTTTCGTTCCGGACCGATGACAGCGCGCAATAACAAACGAACAAACACTTCAAGCCAACAGGGGTTGAAAATGAAGAAGCTGATCATCGCACTCGCCGCGTCGGCCGCCGTTCTCGGTGGCATGTCGGGCGCCGCTCAGGCGCAGGAAAAGACCAAGGTATGTTTCATCTACGTGGGTCCGAAGACCGACGGCGGCTGGACGCAGGCCCATGATATCGGCCGTCAGGCGCTGGAAAAGGCGCTCGGCGACAAGATCGAGACCGCTTTCCTCGAAAACGTGCCGGAAGGCCCGGATGCCGAGCGCGCCATCGAGCGTATGGCCCGTTCGAACTGCGCGATGATCTATACGACCTCGTTCGGCTTCATGGACGCCACCGTCAAGGTTGCGGCAAAATTCCCGAAGGTGAAGTTCGAGCACGCCACCGGCTTCAAGGCTTCGGAAAACGTCGCGACCTACAACTCGCGCTTCTACGAAGGCCGTTACATCCAGGGCCAGATCGCTGCAAAGATGTCGAAGAAGGGCCTTGCCGGCTACATCGCCTCCTTCCCGATCCCGGAAGTCGTCATGGGTATCAACGCTTTTGAACTCGGCGCGAAGTCGGTCAACCCGGATTTCAAGATCAAGGTCGTATGGGCCAACACCTGGGCTGACCCGGGCAAGGAAGCCGATGCCGCCAAGGCGCTGGTCGACCAGGGCGTCGACATCCTGACCCAGCACACCGACACGACCGCACCGATCCAGGTTGCTGCCGAGCGCGGCATCATGGCCTTCGGTCAGGCGTCCGACATGATTGCGGCCGGCCCGAAGACGCAGCTGACGGCGATCGTCGACACCTGGGGTCCGTATTACATCAAGCGCACCAAGGCAGCGCTCGACGGTACCTGGAAGTCGGAACAGATCTGGGACGGACTGAAGGACGGCATTCTCACCATGGCGCCCTACACCAACATGCCGGACGACGTGAAGGCGATGGCCGAAGAGACCGAAGCCAAGATCAAGTCGGGTGAACTGCATCCGTTCACCGGCCCGATCAAGAAGCAGGACGGCTCGGAATGGCTGAAGGCCGGTGAAAAGGCCGAGGATGGCGTTCTGCTCGGCATGAATTTCTACGTCGAAGGCGTGGACGACAAGCTGCCGAAGTGAGGCGATTTGGTCGGCTTTGAGCCGGTGATATGACGAACTGTGAAAAGGGCACGCCGCAAGGGGTGCCCTTTTTGTTTTTGCCCGATAAAAGCCGTTCATAGCGTTTCAATCATCCTGCCGTTAAATAACGTCCAGGATTGACCCAAGGAGTTTCCACCGATGAGCCGCACATGTCTGGCCGTGATCCTCGCCGCAGGCGACAGCACCCGCATGAAATCGTCGATGTCGAAGGTACTGCATCCGGTCGCGGGTCGGCCGATGATTGCGCATGTGATGCAGGCTGTGGTCGGCGCCGGCATGGGCGATGCGGCGCTGGTTCTCGGACGTGACGCCGAAAAGGTCGAAAAGGCGGCGCAGATTGGCGGAATCACCACCTCCAGCTTTCTGCAGACGCAGCGGCTCGGCACCGGACATGCGGTGCTGGCGGCGCGTGACGCGATCGCCAAGGGTTATGACGATGTGGTCGTGGCTTATGGTGACGTACCGCTGATCACGCCAGCACCGTTCGCGGCCGCCCGCGAAAAACTGACCGAAGGCGCCGATATCGTCGTCATCGGTTTTCATACCGACAAGCCGACCGGCTACGGTCGTCTTCTGGTCGAGAACGGCGAACTCATCGCCATCCGTGAGGAGAAGGATGCCACTGACGAGGAGCGCAAGGTCACCTGGTGCAATAGCGGACTGATGGCGATCAATGGCGCCAAGGCTCTCGAACTGCTCGACAGGATCGACAACAAGAATGCCAAGGGCGAATATTACCTCACCGATCTCGTCGAGATCGCCCGCGCCGCCGGCGGCAAGGTCGTCGCCGTCGATGCGCCGGAAAGCGAACTGACCGGCTGCAACAACCGCGCCGAACTGGCCTATATCGAAAAACTCTGGCAGGAGCGTCGCCGCCACGAAATCATGGTCTCGGGCGTGACGATGATTGCCCCGGAAACGGTGTTTCTCTCCTTCGATACTGAGATCGGTCAGGATGCGCTGATCGAACCGAATGTCGTGTTCGGTCCGGGTGTCACCGTCGAGGGCGGCGCGATCATCCATGCGTTTTCGCATCTGGAAGGCGCCTATGTTGCCGCCGGTGCGACCGTCGGGCCATATGCACGCTTGCGTCCGGGCGCCAATCTCGGTGCAGGCTCAAAGGTCGGCAATTTCTGCGAGGTAAAGAAGGCTGAGATCGGCGAGGGCGCCAAGGTCAATCACCTGACCTATATCGGCGATGCCTTTGTCGGTGCGCATACCAATATCGGTGCCGGCACGATCACCTGTAACTATGACGGCGTGAACAAACACGAGACCCGTATCGGCGCGGATGCGTTCATCGGCTCCAACTCGTCGCTGGTGGCACCTGTCACGATCGGTGACGGTGCTTATGTTGCATCAGGCAGTGTCATTACCGAAGACGTGCCGTCTGATGCGCTGGCTTTTGGCCGGGCACGTCAGGACGTGAAACCGGATCGCGCAAAGGTCATTCGCGAGCGGGCGCTGGCACTCAAGAAGGCGCGCAGCGGCAAATAAACAAACCTGTCACGCTGAACAGATAAAAGGGAGTGCGGAATACCGCGCTCCCTTTCTTTTTAGGGCGTTTAAACTCGCTCTTTACGTGTTTCTAAATGTTAACGGTGGAGCGTTACGCTGCGACACCGAAAGTGACTGTCGGCCGGATTGCGTAAGTCACTGGATCGGCTAGGTATTCGCTCGGATCAAACAACTTAGGAAAAAGCGTACATGTGTGGAATTGTCGGGATCGTCGGAAAAGGACCTGTGGCAGAGCGTCTGGTCGATGCGCTGCGCAGGCTCGAATACCGCGGCTACGATTCGGCCGGTGTCGCCACCATCCATGACGGCGTGATGGATCGCCGCCGCGCCGAAGGCAAACTCTTCAACCTCGAAAAGACACTGGACGGCGAGCCGCTGCCGGGCAATATCGGCATCGCGCATACCCGTTGGGCCACGCATGGCGTGCCGAATGTGCCGAATGCACATCCGCATTTTGTCGATGGCGTCGCTGTCGTCCATAACGGCATCATTGAGAATTTTTCGGAACTGAAGGACGAACTGGTCGCCGAAGGCGCCGTGTTCGAAAGCGAAACCGATACGGAAGTCGTTGCGCATCTTCTGGCCAAATACACGCGCGAAGGCCTCGATCATCGCGCCGCCATGCTGAAGATGCTGAACCGCGTGCACGGCGCCTACGCGCTTGTCGTGATGTTCAAGGATGCACCGGACACGATCCTCTCTGCCCGCTTTGGACCGCCGCTGGCCATCGGTCACGGTCGCGGTGAAATGTTCCTCGGCTCGGATGCGATCGCGCTGTCGCCGTTTACCAACGAGATCACCTATCTGGTCGATGGCGACTTTGCCGTCATCACCCATGACAAGCTCGAAGTCACCGACTATTCCGGCAAGCCGGTGAAGCGCCAGAGCCAGATTTCGCAGGCGGCGGCCTATGTTGTCGACAAGGGCAACCACCGCCACTTCATGGAAAAGGAAATCTACGAGCAGCCGGAAATCATTTCGCATGCGCTTGGCCATTATGTCGATTTCGCTGCCAACGCACTGAAGCCGCAGGCCGGCACGATCGATTTCGCCAAGCTGTCGGGCCTTGCCATTTCCGCCTGCGGCACCGCCTATCTCGCCGGCCTCGTCGGCAAATACTGGTTCGAGCGTTATGCCCGCCTGCCGGTCGAAATCGATGTCGCTTCGGAATTCCGTTACCGCGAACTGCCTCTGTCGCCGACGCAGGCCGCTCTGTTCATTTCGCAGTCCGGCGAGACGGCCGATACGCTCGCTTCGCTGCGGTATGCCAAGGAGCAGGGACTGAAGATCGGCGCCATCGTCAACGTACAGGAATCGACCATCGCGCGTGAATCCGATGCTGTCTTCCCGATCCTGGCCGGCCCGGAAATCGGTGTTGCCTCCACCAAGGCATTCACCTGCCAGCTGGCGGTTCTGGCCTCGCTTGCCATCGGTGCTGCGCGCGCGCGTGGCACGATCGATGCTGCGGCTGAAAAGGAAATGATCGGCCATCTGATCGAGATGCCGCGCATCATGAGCCGTGTGCTCAATGCCGTGCAGCCGCAGATCGAGAGCCTGGCGCGCGATCTGTCGCGTTTCAAGGACGTGCTTTATCTCGGCCGCGGCACCAGCTATCCGCTGGCGCTCGAAGGCGCGCTGAAGCTCAAGGAAATTTCCTATATCCACGCCGAAGGTTATGCTGCCGGCGAGCTGAAGCATGGCCCGATCGCGCTGATCGACGAGCACATGCCCGTCATTGTCATTGCCCCTTACGACCGCTTTTTCGACAAGACCGTGTCGAACATGCAGGAAGTGGCGGCGCGCGGCGGCAAGATCATCTTCATCACCGACGAAAAGGGTGCAGCGGCCACCAAGCTGCCGACCATGGCGACCATCGTGCTGCCGGAAGTCGACGAAGTGATTTCGCCGATGATCTACGCCCTGCCGATCCAGTTGCTGGCCTACCACACGGCCGTCTTCATGGGCACGGATGTCGACCAGCCGCGCAATCTGGCAAAATCGGTGACGGTCGAGTGATTTTGCGGCCTGAGCAACCCGGCGATGTGGCGGCAATCGCCGCCGTCACTGCGGAGGCTTTCGCCGGTGCCCCTCACAGCGATGGCAGCGAGCCTGCCATCATCGACCGCCTGAGAGCTGCCGCTGCGCTGGCCGTGTCTCTGGTGGCGGTTGATGACGCTGCTGTCATTGGCCATATCGCCTTTTCACGAGTGCGTTTTTCCAGTGGTGAACCCGATTGGTATGCGCTCGGTCCCGTTTCGGTTCTGCCGAAACATCAAGGCCGGGGTGTCGGCGGTGATCTGATCCGTGATGGCTTGCAGGCGCTGAAGGCACGTGGCGCGGCCGGATGCGTGCTGCTTGGTGAGCCGGCTTACTACACGCGTTTCGGCTTCCTGAGCGGCGCTGGCCTCACCACTCCCGGTCTGCCTCCTGAATATTTGATGGCCTTGCCCTTGCGGGGGCAGGTGCCATCCGGCATTCTTTCCTTCCATGCCGCCTTTGGCGTCGACTCAGCATAAATTCAGGTTTTTATGACCGATCCCCTCGAAAAACTGTCGCTGGCCGGTCGGCTCAGAAATAATTTCCTCACAGGCCTGATCATCTGTGCTCCGCTGGCGATCACCATCTGGCTGACCTTCACCTTCATCGACTGGGCCGACAGCTGGGTAACGCCATACATCCCGCAGCGTTACGACCCACAATATTATTTCGACGTCACCATTCCAGGTACAGGTCTGCTGATCGCCGTCATCCTGATCACCATGATCGGATTTCTCGGCAAGAACCTGATCGGCCGCACGATCGTCAACTTTGGCGAGTCGGTGCTGCATCGCATGCCGCTGGTGCGCACCCTCTACAAAAGCCTCAAGCAGATTTTCGAGACCGTGCTGAAGGAACAGTCGACATCCTTCAAGAAATGCGGGCTGATTGAATTTCCGAGCCCCGGCAGCTGGGCGCTGGTGTTCATCGCCGGCGATGCGCAGGGCGAAATCGCTGCCAAGCTGAATGCGGATGGCGAGGAGATGGTGGGCGTGTTCCTGCCACCCACACCGGTTCCGACCGCCGGCTTTCTTATGTTCGTGCCAAAAAGCAAGATCGTCATGCTCGACATGACGCCGGAAGAGGGCGCGCGCCTGCTGATCTCCGGTGGCCTGATCGCACCGGACTGGGCGCCAAAAACGGCGGAAGTGCCGGTTCTGGCAGCCCCTATCCCGCCCGCAAAAACCTGATCGCCTCGTCGCGGCGGTGCAGGTACAACAGCACACGCATCGCCTCGCCGCGTTCGCTGGTGAGGTCCGGGTCTTTTTCCAACAGATAGCTCGCATCCTTGCGGGCGATTTCGAGAAGATCGGCATGCGCTTCGAGGCTGGCAAGCTTGAAACCGGGCGTGCCTGACTGGCGGGTGCCGAGCAGCTCGCCTTCGCCGCGCAGTTTCAGGTCTTCCTCGGCAATCAGAAACCCGTCCTCGCTGTCGCGCAGGATGGATAGACGAGCATGGCCGGTCTCGCTGAGCGGGCCCTTGTAAAGCAGAATGCAGGTGGAGGCATCGGCACCACGGCCGACGCGGCCGCGCAGCTGGTGCAGCTGGGCAAGACCGAAACGTTCGGCGTGTTCGATGACCATGATCGTTGCATCCGGCACATCGACGCCGACCTCGACCACGGTGGTGGCGACCAGAAGGCGGATTTCGCCACTTTTGAACGCCGCCATGACGGCATCCTTTTCCGCACCCGACATGCGGCCGTGCACGAGGCCGACATTTTTTTCGCCGAGTTCGCGGGCGAGGATGGCAAAGCGTTCTTCCGCAGACATCAGTTCCACCACATCGGATTCTTCCACCAGCGGGCAGATCCAGTACGCCTTCTTGCCTTCTGCAACGGCACTTCGCAGACGGCCGACAATGTCTCCCAGCCGTTCGGTCGGCACGGTCACGGTCTGGATCGGTTTGCGGCCTGCCGGTTTTTCCGTGAGTTTCGATACGTCCATGTCGCCAAAGGCGGCGAGCACCAGCGTGCGCGGAATTGGCGTTGCGGTCATCACCAACATATGCGGCGAGATGCCTTTCGACGTCAGCCGCAGGCGCTGGTGGACACCGAAACGATGCTGCTCATCCACCACCGCCAGCGCCAGGTTGTGGTAGCTGATCGTATCCTGAAACAGCGCATGCGTGCCGATGATGATCTGCGCCTCGCCGGATGCAATGCGTTCGCTGATCGCCTCGCGTTCCTTGCCCTTGGTGCGACCTGTCAGGATATCGACGGTGATACCGGCGGCATCCGCCAGTTTCGCAATCGTCGCAAAATGCTGGCGGGCAAGAATTTCGGTCGGTGCCATCAGCACCGCCTGACCGCCACTTTCGACGGCTGCCGCCATGGAGAGGAGCGCCACCAGCGTTTTGCCGGCACCGACATCGCCCTGCAACAGCCGCAGCATGCGGTCTTCGCCGGCCATATCCTTCAAGATGTCCTCGACGGCGCGTTTCTGGCTGGCGGTCATCGAAAAGGGCAGCGCGGCGATGATCTTTGCGGCGATATCGCCTTTTACCCGGATCGGCGTGCCCGGCACCTTTCGGATCTTCTGCCGGACCAGCGCCAGCGACACCTGACCGGCGAGAAATTCGTCATAGGCTAGACGACGACGCGCCGGTGCCTGCGGGTCAATATCGGCGGCATCACGCGGGTCGTGCAGATCTCGAAACGCATCCGAAACGGATGGAAAGGACTGACGCTGCGTGAGGTTGAGGTCGATCCATTCGGCAAGCTCTGGCAGGCGCGCGACGGCGTGTTCGATCGCCTTGCGCAGCGTTTTCGGCGACAGACCGGCGGTGAGCGGATAGACCGGCTCGACCAGCGGCAGATTTTCCGCCTCCGAAACCTTTACCATGAAATCCGGGTGGATCATCGAGGCGCGGCCGTTGAACCAGTCGACCTTGCCGCTGACCATCACCTGTTCGTCGATGGGCAGCGTCTTTTCCAGCCAGTTCCCCTTGGCGCGGAAAAAGGTCAGCGCCAGTTCGCCGGTCTCGTCATGGAGAAACACGCGATAGGGCTGGTTGGTGCGCGCCGGTGGCGGCATGTGTCGATCGACACGGCCTTCGATGGTGACGATGGTGCCCTGCGGCGCCAGCGCGATGCCCGGCCGGTTGCGGCGATCGATCAGCGAAAACGGCGCATGGAAGAGCAGATCGACCACACGGCAGTCGTCGGCATCCTCCCGACCGGTGACCTTGGCGATCATGTCGGCAAGTTTTGGTCCGACGCCGGCAAGCGCGGAAACAGGCGAAAATAGCGGATCAAGCACGGCGGGTCGCATGCCTTGTTACATGCGACGGAGAGGCCGAATTGGCAATGGGCCGAAATGCTTTATCGATGCATTTCAACGCCGCGATGGCGTGGCTGCGTTTGTTCAGATGTGAAACGCGCGCCCCTTACAGATGCACGCCGAGAAAATCGCGGACATCGCGTTCGATATCGACATGGATTTTGACCCGATCGACCGTTGGGGCATCTTCGCAGATAAGGGCGGCTTCTGCGCGCACCACTTCCGGGCAGGGATCGATGAAGACGAAATGGGCGCCTTCAACGACCGTTTCCTGCGGTCTCTTTGGCAGATTTCGGACCAATTCCAGCGCGTTGGGCGCGGCACGAAGGTAGGAATCGTCCTGTGGCCGCATCATCAGGATGGGCATTGTCAGCGCAGCAAGACCCGCCTGATCGAACAGCATGCCGAGGGGATCCATCAGAACGACTGCCTTGAGGCGAATATTCGTTTGGGGCAGGGCAGCGTCGTTTCTTGCTGCCGGCTGGGGAGGTCTGTCCCGCGCCTGTCCGCACGATCCGATGTCACTGCGCCCCTCGGTGGCGCAATAGGCGATGGCCTGCTGGAAATTCGGGTGGGCGCCAGCCAGAACGAGGGCTGTATATCCACCCGCGGAATAACCGATCATGCCGATCCGTTCCGCGTCGATAAACGGCGCAAAACGGGCATTCTGCAGGAACGCTTCCAATGCCGCCGTCGCCTGGCGCGGCCGAAGCGAAAGAACTTTTGGCTTATCGGCAAGACGCGGATGGCCGGCGGCGTCACCCACATGCAAAGGCGCGACGACAATATATCCCGCGCGGGCCAGCATGGCGGCAAGGTTGCGATGTGAAAGAGGCGTGCCGCCGCTGCCATGCGAAAACAGCACCACCGGAAAACGACGATCCTTTACCGGTGCAGCACCACGCGTCGCCGAAATCGTGAACGGGCCGGCCTGCCATGGTTCTTCCGCGACGGATGTCGGATACCAGATAAACATGTCGAATGCGCCCTCTGCCGTCTCCACCGGCAGTCGGGAAAAACCGGCGGCATAGGATGGCTGCCCGGACAGGTTTTGTGCGCCACACACGGACGCGAGGAACAGCAAAGGCAGCGCAACAAGAATGGCGAAACGCCGCATGAATACCTCCCAGAAGATGACAGAGAAACACATTAATATGATTATTTGTCACAAATAGAATGCCGCTTTGCAACTTTGAATGCGCGATAAACTCCATCCAGGGGCGCGGATTTGGCGAGGCCGCGTCAGAAGCGCCATCATTCGGCAGGTTTTGCCGAAAAACCGGTTTCCACCGCTCCAAGGCTTGCTCTATAGAGGGCACGCAACAAAGGTTTCGGACATGACTGGACTGACGCGCACCAGCGCAGACCTCGACCCGCGCCGCAGGCGCATCCTCTATCGCTGCTGGCATCGCGGTATCCGCGAGATGGATCTCGTCTTCGGGCAGTTCGCTGAAGAGCAGATTTCCGCGCTGACGGACGAAGAACTCGACGCATTCGAGATCATCATGACCGAGGAAGATGCGGACCTGAACAGCTGGATCACAGGCGCCGTTCCGGTTCCGGAACGATATCGCACGCCGCTCTTCGAACGTCTTGCCTCCTATCGTCCGGATTTCGATCTGGTGACCCGCGAAAGCCTGAATGCAAAGGGTGATGCCTTCCGATGATTTCCGGTTTCGATGCGAAGAAGATTGCCGCCGGTTCGACGCCGCTGATCATTGGCAATGTGCCGACCGGTATCGAGCCGCTGCTGCTGGCCGAAATGGCGCGCGCCGGTCAGCCGGTCGCCTATGTGATCTCCGACGGCCAGCGCATGGCCGATCTGGAACAAATGCTGGGTTTCGTCGCGCCGGAAATTCCGGTCCTGACGCTGCCTGCCTGGGACTGTCTGCCTTATGACCGCGTGTCGCCGAGCGCCGATACGTCGGCGCGTCGTCTGGCGGCCCTTTCCGGCCTGATCGCGCATGCAAAAAAGCAGCATCCGGCTATCGTCCTCGTCACCGTCAATGCGATGATGCAGAAGATCGCGCCGGCGGATGTGATCGAAAGCCTCGCCTTTTCGGCAAAACCCGGCAACCAGATCCGCATGGACGACATTGCCGCCCGCCTTGAGCGCAATGGTTTCGACCGTGTGTCGACCGTGCGCGAAGTCGGCGAGTTTGCGGTGCGCGGCGGTATTCTCGACGTTTTTGTTCCGGGTACGGAAGAGCCGGTGCGCCTCGACTTCTTTGGCGACACGCTGGAAACGATCCGCAGTTTTGATCCGGCCAGCCAGCGCACGACGGGACAGGAGCGTTCGCTCGATCTCAACCCGATGAGCGAAGTGACGCTGACGCCCGATACGATCAGCCGCTTCCGCAAGAACTACCTGTCGCTGTTCGGCGCAGCCAACCGGGACGATGCGCTCTATCAGGCCGTCTCCGAAGGCCGGCGATATGCGGGCATGGAACACTGGCTGCCGCTGTTCTACGACCGTCTGGAAACCGCATTCGATTATCTGCGGGGTTTTCGTATCGTCACCGACCATACGGCACGGGAAGCTGCGGCCGAACGCTCCAAGCTGGTGATCGATTATTTTGAGGCGCGGCGCGACAGCGGCATTCAGGGCAAAGGCAAGGGGGCGGCCATGCAGGCCGCACCCTACAAACCCGTTTCGCCGGGGCAGCTTTATCTTGACGGCAAAAGCTTTGCGGCAGGTCTCGACGAGGCCGGTGCGATCCGCCTGACGCCGTTCAACGAGATGGATTCCGAAGGCCGCAAGGTTCTTTCGCTCGACGCCCATGCCGGTCCGCGCTGGGCAAAAACCCAGGCCGAGACGCAATCGGAAACGCCGGAACGCGACGCCGATAGCGAGGCTGGGCGCGTCAACGTTTTCGATCTGGTCGTCAAGCATATCGCCGACAAGCGCGCCGAAGGCGACAAGGTGCTGATTACCGGCTGGTCTGCCGGTTCGCTCGACCGCCTGTTGCAGGTGTTGGACGAGCGTGGCCTGAAGCGTATTCGCCAGATCGAAAAGCTCGACGATCTCAAGAAGCTGGAGAAAGGCGAGGCGGCTGCGGCCGTGATGAGCCTCGAAGCGGGTTTCGAGACGGGCGATCTCGTCGTCATCGGCGAGCAGGATATTCTGGGCGACCGCATGGTGCGCCGTGGCAAGCGCCGCAAGCGTGGAGCGGAGTTCCTCACCGAAGTGGCTGGCCTCGATGAAGGTTCGCTGGTCGTGCATGCCGAGCATGGTATCGGCCGGTTCGTCGGGCTTGTGACGATCGAGGCGGCAGGTGCGCCGCGCGCTTGCCTTGAACTGCATTATGCCGATGCGGCAAAACTGTTCCTGCCGGTGGAAAACATCGACATCCTGTCACGCTACGGTTCGGATGCGGCGGAAGCGCAGCTCGACAAGCTCGGCGGCGGCGCATGGCAGGCCCGCAAGGCCAAGCTGAAAAAGCGCCTGCTCGACATGGCCGATGCGCTGATCCGCATCGCCGCCACCCGCATCACGCGGCGTGCGCCGGTTCTGGCGACGCCGGAAGGACTGTATGACGAATTTGCCGCGCGTTTTCCTTATGACGAGACCGAGGATCAGGCCGGCGCCATCGATTCCGTGCGCGAGGATCTCGCCGCCGGTCGGCCGATGGATCGCCTCGTCTGCGGTGACGTCGGTTTCGGCAAGACCGAAGTGGCGCTGCGCGCCGCCTTCTTCGCTGCAATGAATGGTGCGCAGGTGGCGGTCGTGGTGCCGACCACGCTGCTCGCCCGCCAGCATTACCGCACCTTTACCGAACGTTTCCGTGGTCTGCCGATCAAGCTGGCGCAGGCGTCGCGTCTCGTGACGGCCAAGGAGCTGGCACAGACCAAGAAGGATGTTGCCGACGGCAAGGTCGATATCGTCGTCGGCACGCATGCGCTGCTGGGCACCGGCATCCAGTTCGCCAATCTGGCGCTTCTCATTATCGATGAGGAGCAGCATTTTGGCGTCAAACACAAGGAACGTCTGAAGGAGCTGAAGAGCGACGTGCATGTGCTGACGCTGTCGGCAACGCCGATCCCGCGCACGCTTCAGCTTGCCATGACCGGTGTGCGCGAACTGTCACTGATCACCACGCCGCCGGTGGACCGCATGGCGGTCAGAACCTTCATCTCGCCCTTCGACCCGCTGGTCATCCGCGAAACCTTGATGCGCGAGCATTATCGTGGGGGGCAGAGTTTCTATGTCTGCCCGCGTCTGGCCGACCTGCCGGAAATCGAAGCGTTTTTGCGCTCCGACGTGCCGGAACTCAAGGTGGCGGTTGCCCATGGCCAGATGGCGGCCGGTGATCTCGAAGACATCATGAATGCCTTCTACGACGGCAAATATGATGTGCTTCTGTCGACCACGATCGTCGAATCCGGCCTGGATGTACCGACCGCCAACACGCTGATCGTGCATCGGGCCGACATGTTCGGTCTCGCCCAGCTTTACCAGCTGCGTGGCCGTGTCGGTCGCTCCAAGGTGCGCGCATTCGCGCTGTTCACGCTACCGGTCAACAAGCAGCTCACCACGATGGCCGAACGTCGTCTCAAGGTTCTGCAGTCGCTCGACACGCTTGGCGCCGGTTTCCAGCTGGCGAGCCACGATCTCGATATTCGCGGCGCCGGCAATCTGCTCGGCGAGGAACAGTCGGGTCATATCAAGGAAGTCGGTTTCGAGCTTTACCAGCAGATGCTGGAGGAGGCTGTGGCCGAAGTGAAGGGTGACGACGAGATCACCGATACCGGCTGGTCGCCGCAGATTTCCGTCGGCATCACCGTGATGATCCCGGAAGATTATGTGCCCGACCTGCATCTGCGCATGGGCCTCTATCGCCGCCTCGGCGAACTGACGGAGCTTGCCGAAATCGACGGTTTCGGCGCCGAAATGGTCGATCGTTTCGGGCCTATGCCGAAGGAGGTGCAGAACCTCCTCAAGGTCGTTTACATCAAGTCGCTGTGCCGCAAGGCCAATGTCGAAAAGGTGGATGCCGGGCCGAAGGGCATCGTGCTGCAGTTCCGCGACAAGCAGTTCCCGAACCCGGCCAATCTCGTCGGTTTCATCGCCAAGCAGGGCACGATGGCCAAGATCCGGCCGGACCACAGCGTGTTCCTGACCCGCGACCTGCCCACGCCGGAAAAACGGCTGGTGACCGCTGCCCAGGTGATGGGCCAGATGGCCGAACTGGCCAAGGCATAAAAAATCCCCGGGTTTGTCGCCCGGGGATTTTTCGTTTCAGCTGTGTTTCGATTTATTTCTGCTCGGTCGGTTCTTCCGGCGAAACCATCGCGGCGGCCTGCGCATCCGTGCCGATCGATGGCGGCAGCGGCGTGCCACGCACGCGTTCGCGCACCAGCGTCAGCAGGCCGGAGCCGACGATCAACAGAATGCCTATCATCATCGGCAGGTCGATATGATCGCCGAAGACAAGATAACCGAACAGTACCGCCCAGAGCATCTGGCTGTATTGCGTCGGGCCGATCAGTGTGGCGGGGGCATAGGCGGCCGCATACATCAACAGGATGGCGGCGATGGCGGCAAAACCGCCGTATCCGGCAAGCCAGACCCATTGCATGGCCGTGGGCACCTGGAAACCGGGAATGGCCAGCGCGCCGCAGACGACCAGCGTGCCGAGAACGCCGGCGCCATAAAGCGAAATATTCTTCTCCGACGGTCCCATAGCGCGAAAGATGACGATCGAGATGGCGCCGCTCAAACCGCCGAACACGGCGCCGAGATGGCCGATCGAAAGCTCGCGAAAGCCCGGTCGCAGCACGATCATCACTCCGACGAAACCAATGATGACGGCGCCCCAGCGGCGAAATCCGACCTGTTCCTTGAGGAAAACCACCGACATGATGGTGACGAAGGACGGCAGCAGAAAGATCAGCGCAAAGGCCTCCGCCATCGACAGATGGGTGAAGGCGGTGACGCTGCCGATCGTGCCGCCGGCCTGGGCTGCAAAACGCAGGATCCACAGCGGTCGGTTGGTGGTGGCAAACACATCGGTCCAGCGGTCGCCCGGCTTCATGATGAAGGGCAGGGCCATGGCACCGAAAATGGCACCGAGGAACGAGGCCTGATAGGGGCTGAGCGTACCTTCCAGCAATTTGACGCTGGCGTCGCTGAATGCATAGGCGGCAAAGGAGGCGAAGGCGATCAGGACGCCCTTGAGAGCATGGTCTTTCGAAACAGTGGTCATGGTCTTAGTTCATCGCCTTGCGGGCTTCGGCCTTGGCAGCCGCGATTTCGCGGAATGCGTTGGCAAGCACATCCGGGGTCTGGGCACCGCTTACCGCATATTGCTGGTCGATGATGAAGAACGGCACGCCGGTCACGCCCATGTCCTTGGCAGCAGTGATTTCCGCCTGCACCGTGTCCTTGTCGGCATCGGTGCCAAGCAGGTTTTCGATGACCTTGCGGTCGAGGCCCGATTGTTCTGCTATGTCGAGAAGAACGGCCTGATCGCCGACATTCTTGCCTTCCTCGAAGTTGGCCTTGAAGAGCGCGGTCGCTACCTTGTCCTGAAGCTCGCGGCCTTCCATCATCGCCCAGTGCATGAGGCGGTGGGCATCGAGCGTGTTCGGGCCGATCTTGATGGCGGCGAAATCGAAATTGATGCCGATTTCCTTGCCGAATTCGCGCAGACGGTCATGGGCCTGTTTGACGGCGTCTTCGCCACCCAGCTTTTCCGCCACGTATTTGTGATGATCGACGCCTTCCGCCGGAATGTCCGGGTTGAGCTGGTAGGGACGCCAGTTGACGTCGATGCCGACCTCATCCTGAACTTCGGCAATGGCCAGCTCGAGCCTTGCCTTGCCGAGATAACACCATGGGCAGACGACGTCCGAAACGAGGTCGATAGTGAGCCGTTCCATCCGGAACTCCTTATGTCAGAACAGCCGCCGGGAGGAGGCGGCAGGATTTCAATTATTGTACGCGGGCGTCCCACCAGGTGGAAAACTGGTAGCCGTAAAGCGGCAACGCCTGCGGACGATCGATACGTTTCCAGCGCGCCACCCATTGCTGCGGGATATGGTAAAGCGGCACCAGATAATGGCCGGAAAGAAGCAGGCGATCGAAGGCGCGTACGGAGGCCTGAAAGTCTTCCTTGTTGCGGGCAAGCCGCATGGCATCCATGATCCGGTCCAGATCGGCATCATCCGTTCCGGCAAAATTGAAGCTGCCCGGAGACTTGGCGGCCACCGAGCCCCAGCGTCCGACCTGCTCGATACCCGGCGATAACGACGATGGGTAGGACTTTACGATGACATCATAGTCAAAGCTGCCAGAGCGGCTCTGATATTGCGAATCATCGACGGTGCGGATCGTCATGGCGACACCGATCAGCCGCAGGCTGCGCTGATAGGCAATCGCCAGCTTTTCCTGATCCTGCGTTTGCGTCATCACCTCGAAAGCAAGCTGGCGGCCTTTTTTATCGACCATGCGGCGGTTGCGGATCGTGTATCCGGCTTCCTGCAGCAGATCGACTGCCTTTTTCAGGACGGTGCGGTCACCGCCCGTGCCGTCGGTCTTCGGCAGGCGATAGCTGCCATCGAGGATATCGGGTTCGATCCGATCCTTCGCCTTGCCGAGAAGAGCGATCTCGCGTTCGTCGGCCGGATTACCGAGCGCCGAGAGCGGCGAATTCTGCCAGAAACTTTCCGTACGCGTATAGGCGCCATCGAAGAGGTTCTTGTTGGCCCATTCGAAATCGAAGGCCAGCGAGAGGGCCGCACGGACACGAACGTCGGCAAACAATGGCCGGCGGACATTGAAGGCAAAGCCGAGCATGCCGGTCGGCAGTTGCGGCTGGAAGGCGTCCTTGACGATGCTGCCATTGTTGACGGCCGGGAAATCGTAGGCGCGTGTCCAGTGCGTGGGGCTGCCATCAGGATAGACATCGATCGCACCCTTCTTGAAGGCTTCGAACAGGGTGTTGTCCTGCAGAAAATATTCGATGGCGATCTGGTCGTAATTGTCGAAGCCAACCTTCGAGGGGATGTCCTTGCCCCAATAGTCGGGATTGCGCTCGTAAACGATGCGCTCGCCCGGCGAAATGGATTTCACGCGGTAGGGACCGGAGCCGATCGGTGGTTTCAGCGTGGATTGTTCGAACGTGTCCACGTCGATGGCGTGTTTCGGCAGGATTGGCGTGGCAGTGGCCAGAATGAGCGGTGTCTCGCGCGTGGCCTTGTCGTTGAAGGTGAAGCGAACACCGTGCTCGCCGACCTTTTCCATCTTCTCTACCGAGTTCAGGCGCAGGGAAAACGGAATGCGGCCCTTGTCGCGCAGCACCTCGAAGGAAAAGATCACGTCGTCCTGTGTGACAGGCTGGCCGTCTGACCACTTTGCCTTCGGATTGAGATTGAACTGCACAAAGGTTCTGTCGTTGTCCCATTCGACGCTTTCGGCGAGAAAACCATACAGCGTGAAAGGCTCGTCGCTGGATCGCGTCATCAGTGATTCGTAGATGAGATTGCCGAAAGACGGATCCCAGACCCCGCGTGCGGTGGTGCGGATGCTTTTCAGGTTGAAAGGATTGAGGCTGTCATAGGTGCCGACAACGCCATAAGTGATGCGCCCGCCCTTTTTCACATTTGGATTGACGTAGGGAAAATGTGTATAGTCACTGGCGAGCGCCGGCTGCCCATGCATGGCTATACCGTGCAGCGGTTCCGCACTTGCTGTACCGGCCAGCAAGAAGACAAGAAGTATGGCTGACGGTCTGCGCATGCGGGCGGCTTTCATTCGAAGATGATGCTTTATGATTCTGCGCAAAATAGACCATGCTTGTGGCGGAAACCAAATCAAACACCGCGGAAATAAAGGTTGATACGAAGAAAATTCTCGCGGGCACTGGATATCGCTGAAGCTGCGATGTAACAGGTTGCTCAACGCGGGGGGTCATTCAAATGCCTCATTTGACCGACAGGTGAACGCAGGAAGGCAACCCGATATCGAGCGGCATCGTCGCTCTCGGACGGATTTCAGGAGACGGATTTCGTTATGACGCTTAACGCAAACAACATCACGCGGGCCCTTTCGGCTCTGGCTCTGACGGTCGGCACGGCTGCAGTTCCTTTCGCCGCTTCCGCTCAGCAGGCCGCACCGGCCGGCCCGGCTCCGGGCCAGTGGTACAAGACCTGCGCCAAGCAGGGCGAAAACGACCTCTGCGTCGTCCAGAACGTCCAGCTCGCCCAGAACGGTCAGCTCATCACCGCCGTTGGCCTGATGACGCTGCAGGGCAAGGAAACTCGCAAGATCATGCAGGTTTCGGTTCCGACCGCACGCCTGCTGCCTCCGGGCATCACCATGCAGATCGATGGCGGCAAGGGCCAGAAGATGGATTACACCGTCTGCCTGCCGGACAAGTGCATTGCCGAAGCACCGCTGACGGATGCCAACCTCGCCGCCCTCAAGAAGGGTACCGAAGTTGTCTTCACCTCGGTGAACTTCCGTCGCGCGCCGAACCCGATCAAGATCACGCTTTCCGGTTTCACCGGCGTTTTCGATGGCCCGGCGATTTCTGAATCGCAGGTTGCCGAAAGCCAGCGTTCGCTGCAGGAAGGCATGCAGAAGAAGGCTGAAGAGACCCGCAAGAAGCTTGAGGACGCGCAGAACGCGGCCAAGCAGGGTCAGTAATCTTCTGGCATCGCATGATGTCGAAGCGTTTATGATAAAGGGGCGTCCTCGCGGGCGCCTCTTTTTTTGTCTCCAAAGCACGTCGCAGCTAATTTGCATCATTCTGTTGGCTTAGGCGGCCCGCGTAAGCCCCCCCCGAGGGGCTGGGCATTTTTCCGCCAGGATCAGAGGCGATCGGCTCGAACCTACCGGAAGGCATGCACTTCGCCGATCACCTCTGCCCTGACGAAAACCTGCTCCGGCAGAATGGTGCAAATTAGCTCAAACGTTCTCTAGCACTTGGCAACGTACGGCCTCACATCGTGTGATGCCACGCCATAGATGATGCTGAAGCAACGCGCAGGGTATATTTACCCAGCACTCTATAATCGGATGCATTTTTCAGATTTAACGATTTGTTCTCCATCTCGTCCCGCCTGCGCAGGATGAACATAGTGGAGCACTAGAAAATCAGGTTTGACCTAAGCGCAGAACGTAGTAGCGTCATGAAGTAGAGCTTATCTATAGTCTTTATCGCAACCATAAGCTGCTATGCCATTGTTTATCATACCATTGCGCGAAGCATTTCCAAATCTTTACTGAATCTACATTAAGTTTCCCTGAAACAACAGGGTGGCACTAACCTCGTTTACGCTAAATAAGTATTTTACGAGTGAATGTGGCCTTTCGAAGTTGCTGAATAAGTAACATATCGGTACAACACTCCCCAATCGGAAAAAAGGTTTTGCAGTGCGTACTCGTTGGGATGAAGTAGAAGAAGTCGAGGGCGGCGCCCATCAATTTCTGGGATTCAGCGCGGTCACCTGGAGCATGGCCGTGCCTGTTGCGTTTATCGCAGGTGCCGCAGTCATGAGCTTCTTCGATCAACGTCGGCCGGAAACCGCAGCGTTGGCGATCCCGGCTCCGGTTGCCAATGAAAATGCGAAGAACGGTGTCGTTTCTCGCTCCGTGACCGAGACAAACAGGTGGGAAGAGGAGGCACGTCAAGCCGCCTCTAAAGCCGCCGAACTGCAGATGCAGGTCGAGGCACTTCGCGATCAGGTGAGTGATGAATCCCGCCGCCGCGCTCAGGCAGAGCAGGCGGCGGAGCAAACCGCGACCGCACTCGAAAGAATTCGGCAGCAACCCGAGCCTGCGGCGAACCGCGTGGCAACGGCCGTGACCGTATCCGAGCCGGCTCAGCCGAGCCAGGATGCGCTTTCCTACGCCGCGCCGACAAATACGTCTGCGCCGGGTTTCTCTTCCCAGACGCAAACCAGCGCGCGCCCGCAGTCATCCGCCGCCAGCGATGACTCTATTGCTCTCCAGCGGATCATCGAGGACACGGCAAGCCGTAGCGCGGCCCTGTCGGACCGCAGGGACGAGATGGAATCCGAAACGACGGCAAGCTTGTCGGATTCGCGTTCCGCCCGCGCCCCTCGCAGTGGTTCGGACGTCGAAACCGCGCTGTCCAGGGCGACAGGCCTGGATACGCTGACGGCTTCGCAGCGGAGCGGCCTGAAAGATGAATTGACGGCAGGTGCTTGCGTGACCGTGAGCCTTGAAAAGGTGTTCGGAAACCCGGTGCCCGTCGTACCACTCAGAAACCTGGTTAGGGATCTCGATAGCGATTGCTGATCTACCGCGTCACTAAGGGGGAATGTTCTTGAAGTTAGCATCACTCAATTTGTTCGCTCTGGCTGTGATCGGCAGTCTTTTGCCCGGCATGGCCCGGGCGCAAGAATCGGATCGCAACATCATGGCGTCCATGGAAGGCGGCAGTCAGACCTTGATTGCGCGCGACATCGCCGAATTGGGTAACAAATGCGGTCTCCCGCTGCATGTCGTTGATTCACACGGGTCGCTGGAAAACTTTTTCGGCGTCAGGAACCGACACAATACGCAGTTCGGCATCGTCGATAGCGATATTCTCAATTACCTCTCCGCATACCGCGGAAGCAACGATGATGTGAAACAGGCCATTCAGGGCATGCGCATCATGTTGCCGCTCTACGATGCCGAAGTGCACGTCGTTGCACGCGCCGGCATCAACAGCCTGCAGGATCTTCGCGGCAAGCGGCTTGGCGTCGGCCAGAAGGACGGCACGGCCTACCTGACCTCGCAGCTTATTCTCGACATCCTGCGCATTCAGGTCGCTGAACGCGTTGCAGGCTCGGCCGATGAGATGATCGAACTGCTGCGCCAGGGCGAGATCGATGCGCTCTTGAAGGTGGGCAATGCCCCGATGCCGATGTTCACGGACGGACGGCTGGACAATTCATTCCATATGGTCCCGATCACCGATGACGTTCTGCATGCCAGCTACAAGCCGGTAACGCTGGCGGCGGGCACCTATTCATTCCAGAGAGAACCCATCAAGACAATCGCTAGCAAGACGCTGCTGATGACCTATGAATATGGTTCGGAGAAGAACGCCTACTACAGAAACTCCTGCAAGGCGGTGGCTGATTTCACCAACCTGATCGTTGGCAATCTGGACGAGCTTCGCCGTGTCGGTCACCATCCGAAATGGAAGACACTCAATCTGACGGAAATCCCGAAAGGTTGGGAAGTGGGCTCCTGCGTGCGCAAGGGCCTGGAGCCGACCTATGAGGTCAGCTGCACCGAACAGGTCGATAGTGCCGATAACCAGCAGTATCTCGATCTGCTGCGCAATCGCCTGCGTCAGTAGACGCTCCGTATAGTTTTGAAGCGGCAAAGGCCGGTGCCCGTTTCTGAAGGCGCCGGCCTTTCTCAGATACGCATCGGCATTGTCATGCAGTCGACCGGGAACGGGCGCAAGTGAGATTGGCAGGTCATACCTGCCCGCGGGAATACGACGCAACGAGCGCCTACTCCGCTGCGACACTACGTCAAAAAGGAATGACCGTGACGGGGCGCCGGACGTGACCGCGCCAAGGACTGCAATGACGGCAACGGAAACAATAGGAAAATTACGAGGACTCCCGTGAGATTTGGAACACTTAAATTAATTGGTCTGGCATTGATCGGCGCGCTTGGTTCCCAGGTCGCGTCAGCGCAGGAAGCCGAGCGCCACATCATGGCGGCAGGCGCAGGTTCAACACAGGGGTTGATCGCCGAGGATATCGCCGGGCTTGGCGACAGATGCGGCTTGCCTTTGAGTGTTGTGGCATCCAAAGGCGCGCTGGAAAGCTTTTTTGGGGTTCGCAATCGCCATAACACCCAGTTCGGCATCGTTGACGGCGACCTCTTGAATTATTTGAGCAGCTACAAGGGGCAGAATGCCGACGTCAAGGAAGCGGTTCAGGGTATGCGTATCATGCTCCCGCTGTTTGATGCCGAAGTGCATGTTCTGGCACCTGACAACATCAGCACCCTGCAGGATCTGCGCGGAAAACGCATTGGCGTCGGTGAGAAAGACAGCACGGCCTATCTGACATCGCAGTTGATGTTCGATATTCTGCGCATCCCCGTCGCCGAGCGTGTTACCGGTACCACAGACGAGATGATCGAGCTTTTAAGACAGGGCGAGATTGATGCAATGATCCGCGTCGCCGGAGCGCCGGTGGCAGCATTGGCCGATAAGCGGATCGACAGTACTTTTCATCTGGTGCCGATCACAGATGAATTGCTGCGGGCAAGCTACAAGACGGTGACGATCCCGGCAGGTATGTATCCGTATCAGCGAACCGCCGTGCAGACGGTCGCGGTCAAGACACTGCTGATGACCTACGAGTATGGCACCGGCAAGAACGCCTATTACAACAGTTCCTGCAAGGCGGTTTCGGATGTCACCAGCCTGATTGTCGATAATATCGACGAGCTGCGCCGGACCGGACACCCAAAATGGAAGGATGTCGATCTGACCGAAATCCCCAAGGGCTGGGAAATCGGCATGTGTGTTCGCAAGGGTCTCGACCCGAACTACAAGGTTTCATGCAGTCAGGCTGCCAGCAGCAGCGATAACAGCGAATATCTCAATCTTCTCGGAGAACGCCTCAAGAAATGAGGGCTCAACCGCTTGATTGAAAAATATTGAGGGCGCCGTCATGGCGCCCTTTTTTGAGGTTGAACAGCTTTTCAGACACCTAATGGGCGAGTATCGCCTTCGGCCTCAGCTCCCCGGAAGGGCTGCGATCGAAGATCCGCATGACGTTGTCGCTGCGCAGCGGCTGTTCGCTGTCGTCATGCTCCAGATTCTGCTCCGAGACATAGGCCACATATTCCTGCTCGTCGTTTTCGGCGAGGAGGTGGTAGAAGGGCTGGTCCCTGTTCGGGCGGATATTTTCCGGAATCGCGTTCCACCATTCCTCGGTATTCGCGAATTCGGCATCCACATCGAACACGACGCCCCGGAACGGGAAAACCTTGTGGCGAACGACTTCGCCGATGGTGAATTTTGCGTTGCGTTGTTTCATGGCGCGAACTTCCTTTCGCAACATTATGTGGTCACTCTGTTCCCACGCTACAAGGGCAATGCTTCAGCGCTGAAAAGGCTCCCTAAAAGGCGAAAATTCCGCGAATTTCAGCTCGCTCTGGCTTTCTTCGGCATGGTCGCCAGAATGACGCCACCCAGCACAAGCAGAATGCCGATGGCATGATAGGTGGCAAAACTTTCGCCCAGAAAGACGATGGCCATGACGATCGAAACCGGTGGCATGAGATAGAGCGTGACACCCGCCTGAGCCGGACCGAACACGCGCACAGTCTGCTGGAAACAGTAAAACGCGGCAAGTGAGGCAAAGGCCACCATGCCTGCGATTTTTGCCCAATCCATCGGCTCATCCGGCAGAGGGCCATCGGTGAAAAATTCGTAGATGGTCGGCGGCAGAAGAACCAGCGCACCCGACAACGCGATGATGCCGAACAGTGACAGCGGCTGCAGCTCCTGTAACGCCGGCTGACGCAGCAGGATCGAATAGGTCGCAAACGATATCGCCGCGATCAGGATGCCGAAATCTCCGATATTGAAATCGAGATGCAGCAGTGCCGAGAGATCTCCGCGCAATACGATGACGATGACGCCGGCGAAAGCGATCGCCATGCCCGTCAGTTCTCGGATGCCAATGGTTCGGCCGGCGAACATCCACTGGAACAGGATGATGAACAGCGACGACGTCGTGTAAATCAGCGTGCCGTTGGCGGCCGTGGTGTAGTTCAGCGACCAATAGACGACACCGCCGCAAATGCCCATGCCAAGTCCGCCCAGCACCAGCCAGAGCCAGAAATGACGGCTAACGAAGGTCCAGACTGCGCGGCGATCGGCGAAAATGAAGGGCAGTGTCACCAGCGTCGAGCCGGTCCAGCGCAGAAAGGCGGTGGTATAGGGCGCCACGTCACCAATGATGCCGCGGCCGAAAATGATGTTGGTGGAAAAGAAAAGCGGCACGAGGGCGAAAATCAGCCAATCGAGCGGGCGTGCAGGATCGGGTTTGGATTGATCGGGCATGGTGCACCGGAAAAGGAATGGCGCCGAAATGGCTGAGACGAGATGAAACGAGAAACGGCGGGATTTTGTCCCGCCGTTTGCGGCATGCGGCCGAAGCCGCCTGCGTTATCGGATCCGGCGGATCAGGCCGAGTAGTACATGTCGAATTCGACCGGGTGCGGCGTCATTTCGTAACGCATCACTTCGACCATCTTCAGTTCGATATAAGCGTCGATCTGGTCGTCGTCGAAGACGCCGCCGGCGGTCAGGAACTTGCGGTCGCGATCGAGATTTTCGAGCGCTTCACGCAGGGATGCGCAGACGGTCGGGATCTTCTTCAGTTCCTTCGGCGGCAGGTCGTAAAGATCCTTGTCCATGGCCTTGCCCGGATGGATCTTGTTCTTGATGCCGTCGAGGCCGGCCATCAGCATGGCGGCAAAGGCGAGGTAGGGGTTCGCCAGCGGATCAGGGAAGCGCACTTCTACGCGCTTGGACTTGGGACCTGTGCCGAACGGAATGCGGCACGACGCCGAGCGGTTGCGGGCCGAGTAAGCCAAGAGAACCGGTGCTTCATAACCCGGAACCAGACGCTTGTAGGAGTTGGTCGTCGGGTTGGTGAAGGCGTTGATGGCCTTGGCATGCTTGATGATGCCGCCGATGTAATGCAGGCAGCTTTCCGACAGGCCGGCATATTCGTCGCCGGCGAAGGTCGGCTTGCCGTCTTTCCAGATCGACTGGTGCACGTGCATGCCCGAGCCGTTATCGCCGAAAATCGGCTTCGGCATGAAGGTTGCCGTCTTGCCATAGGCATTGGCGACCTGGTGCACTACGTACTTGTAGATCTGGATCTTGTCGGCGTTGCGCACCAGCGTGTCGAACTTGACGCCAAGCTCGTGCTGGGCGGCAGCCACTTCGTGGTGGTGCTTTTCGACGACGACGCCCATTTCCGTCAGGACCGTCAGCATTTCGGAACGCATGTCCTGCAGGCTGTCGATCGGAGGAACCGGGAAATAACCGCCCTTGACGCGCGGACGGTGGCCAAGGTTGCCGGTCTCGTAATCGGTGTCGTCGTTGGACGGCAGTTCCGACGAATCCAGCTTAAAGCCCGTATTGTACGGATCGGCCTTGTACTTGACGTCGTCGAAGACGAAAAATTCAGGCTCGGGGCCAACGTAGACGGTATCGCCGACGCCGGACGCCTTCAGATAGGCTTCTGCCTTCTTGGCGGTGCCGCGCGGATCGCGGTTATAGGCTTCGCCCGAAACCGGATCGAGAATGTCGCAGATGACGACCATGGTCGACTGCGCGAAGAACGGGTCCATGTGGACCGTGGCCGGATCTGGCATCAGCACCATGTCCGACTCGTTGATGGCCTTCCAGCCGCCGATCGAGGAACCGTCGAACATGACGCCATCGGCGAACATGTCCTCATCCACGGCGACAACGTCCATGGTGACGTGCTGCAGCTTGCCCTTTGGATCGGTAAAGCGCAGGTCCACGAACTTGACGTCGTTTTCCTTGATCTGTTTCATGATGTCGCTTGCGGTCGTCATGGGATCTTTCCTTGGGTGTGAGAATGATGAGGTGCCGGTCCTTGGTTGGACCGGACGTTATTAAATCGCGTCAATACCGGTTTCGCCGGTGCGGATACGCACCACTTCTTCCACGTTCGAAACGAATATCTTGCCATCGCCGATGCGTCCAGTCTGGGCCGCATTGCGGATGGCATCGATGACCGACTCGACATTCTCGTCTGCGAGTACGACCTCGACCTTCACCTTTGGCAGAAAATCCACCACGTATTCCGCACCGCGATAAAGCTCGGTATGGCCTTTCTGCCGGCCAAATCCCTTTGCTTCGGTCACCGTGATGCCTTGCAAGCCGACTTCCTGAAGGGCTTCCTTCACTTCGTCGAGCTTGAAGGGCTTGATGATCGCTTCGATCTTTTTCATGAGAAAATATCTCTCCGCTTCTCCCTGAGAGCGGGCACTCCCCGCCAGCCCTTGATAATGCAGGTATCATGCCAATCCAAGTGCGATGATGCCTTAAATATCCTAGCCTTAAGTGATGGCCCGAGCCAAGGGCGGGTTTCCGGGCTGTGTGGTGAAAGTGGTGCCGTGCAAGAAGTTGGTCATTACCATGCGAGGGATATCTTCTCGCACTGAATTAGCGCCTCCGAAGACGATCGGATGCTTGATAATTATGCATATGATTATTTTTGATGCATTTGCCGAAAAAGAAACCCATTGTTTTTATCGGGTAAGACGAGTCAACATGGGTCATGACCGACATCAGCACACTTATTCTGACACCTGAAGAAATGTCCGCCGTTGATGCCGCATCAGCGGACTGCGGCATTCCGTCTTACGCGCTGATGGAACGTGCGGGGCAGGCGGTTGCGGCGCTTGCCTTGAAACATTACCCGCAGGCGGAGTGCTTTGTGGTTCTGTGCGGCCCGGGCAATAATGGCGGCGATGGATATGTGGCGGCGCGCGTGCTCGCCGAATCGGGCTCAGTGGTTCGCGTGTATGAGTTGGCGTTAGAGGCGGCACTGAAGGGGGATGCACGACGCGCTGCGGTGGCATGCCCGATCGATAAACGGCAACTGGGCGAATACCGGCCGCTCAAGGGCGACGTGATCATAGACGCGCTGTTTGGAGCCGGCCTTTCACGTCCTTTGCCGACGGAGGTTGGCGATGTGATCTCGGCGGTCGGTGAGGCAAGACTGCCTGTTCTCGCCGTCGATCTGCCCTCCGGCATTTGCGGCCTGCGCGGTCAAATTCTGGGTGCGGCGTTTCGGGCCGAGCGCACAATTACCTTCATGGCAAGGAAACCGGGGCATCTGCTTATGCCGGGTCGGGAATACTGCGGAGAACTGGAGGTTTTCGACATCGGCATTCCGCACAGGATCGTTGCTGCGCATGCCGGAGATATCCTGAAAAACGATCCTGCCTTGTGGGCTTCACATCTGCCGCGGCTTGCCACCGAAACCCACAAATACAAGCGCGGCCATCTCGTGGTGTTTTCCGGCGGGGCCTCGCATACCGGGGCCGCGCGTCTTTCAGCCAAGGCGGGCCTCAAAAGCGGCGCCGGACTGGTGACGGTTGCCGCGCCGGAGGACGCCATGGCGGTCAATGCCGCGGCGCTGACGGCGGTCATGCTTCGGCAAATTCAAACGATATCCGATTTGGACGAATGGCTTGAAACCGCGAAGATTGCGGCCTGTGTGCTCGGGCCCGGTTTTGGCGTGGGAAACCGCGCGCGGGATTTCGTGGCGATACTGAAGGACAAGGCGCTGGTTCTGGATGCCGATGGCATCACGTCCTTCAAGGATGAGCCGGAGACGCTGTTCAATGCGTTCGGAAACGGTGAAACACATTTGGTGCTGACGCCGCATGAGGGAGAATTTGCGCGGCTTTTTCCCGACATCGCCGCCGACCAGAAGCTCGGCAAGGTGGAAAAGGCGAGGGCTGCGGCAGTCCGCGCCCATGCCGTCATCATTTATAAAGGCGCAGACAGTGTCATCGCTTCACCGGATGGACGCGCCTACATCAACGACAATGCGCCGCCATGGCTTGCCACTGCCGGTTCCGGTGATGTGCTGGCCGGCATGATCGGCGCATTGCTGGCGCAAGGTGTTCCGGCCTTCGAGGCCGCGGCGGCGGGCGTTTATCTTCACGGCGAGGCGGCCAGGCGGGCAGGGCCGGGCATGACGGCAGAAGATCTGGCCGACCATGCCGATGTGACGTTCCGCTAAGCGCTATTTCAAGCGTTCGGCCATGGCCATTGCGCCCTGCGGCGCGTTGACCTTGCCTTCGTGAATGAAAAAGGCAAACACATCGCGCGGCTTATTCTCGACCTTGCGACCGGCATCCACCAGCGGCAGATCATCCGGCACGCCGCCTGCCGCCCATGTCTTCAGCCGTTTTGCCCAGGCGTTCATATCGTCCTCGGCATAACAGGTGGGGATTTCATCCGAACCCTTTTGCAGCCGCGCATAGACAAAATCCGCGGTGACATCCGCAATCATCGGGTAATCGAAATGTTCGGCGCAGACCGGCGCGATATTATATTTCTCCAGCAGAGCGACGAATTCCGGCACCTTGAAACTGTCGTGGCGCACCTCGACCAAATGCCGCAGCGGCAGACCTTCGAGCGTGTTCGGGAGGAGTTTCAGAAAGGCTTCGAAATCGTCCGGTTCGAATTTTTTCGTCGGCGCGAACTGCCAGAGCAACGGCCCCAGACGATCCCCTAGTTCGACCAGTCCCTGATTAAGGAATTTATCAATCGATTCAGATGCCTCTGCGAGAATCTTGCGGTTTGTGGTGAAGCGGCTGGCCTTCAGCGAGAAGATAAATCCGTCCGGCACTTCAGACGCCCATTTGGCAAAGGTTTCCGGTTTCTGCGAACCGTAATAGGTGCCGTTGACCTCGATGACGGAAAGCTTGCTCGACGCATATTCGAGCTGCCGTTTCTTGGCGAGCTTTTCGGGATAGAACGTGCCTTCCCAAGCATCAAAAGTCCAACCGCCGATGCCGGTGCGGATCATGCCCGAATTGCTCATCAGTGCCTCCCGTTGAGATCAGCTTACCATATCGTGGTTACGGCGGATTACTCCGCCGCCTCAACCTTCTTGGCCGGGCGCCGCTCCAGCAGTTCCTTGAGGAAATGACCGGTATAGGAGCGCTTTTCCTTGACGATCTGCTCCGGCGTGCCTTGAGCGACCACTTCGCCACCGCCCGTGCCGCCTTCGGGGCCGATATCGATCACCCAGTCAGCCGTCTTAATGACTTCGAGATTGTGCTCGATGACCACCACCGAATTGCCCTGATTGACCAGTTCGTGCAGCATTTCCAGAAGTTTGGCCACATCGTGGAAATGCAGGCCGGTGGTCGGTTCGTCGAGAATGTAGAGCGTGCGGCCGGTGGAGCGTTTCGACAGTTCCTTGGCGAGTTTGACGCGCTGCGCCTCACCGCCGGACAGTGTGTTCGCCTGCTGGCCGACCTTGATATAACCCAGACCAACCTCGAACAGCGCCTGCAGCTTGTCGCGCACCGCAGGAACCGCCGAGAAGAATTCGACGCCTTCCTCGACGGTCATGTCCAGCACGTCGGCGATCGACTTGCCCTTGAAATGTACGTCGAGCGTTTCTCGATTGTAGCGCTTGCCGTGGCAGACGTCGCAGGTGACGTAAACGTCGGGCAGAAAATGCATCTCGATCTTGATGACGCCATCGCCCTGGCAGGCTTCGCAGCGGCCGCCCTTGACGTTGAACGAGAAGCGGCCGGGCGCATATCCGCGCGCCTTGGCCTCGGGAAGGCCCGCAAACCAGTCACGGATCGGCGTGAAGGCACCGGTATAGGTGGCCGGGTTTGAACGCGGCGTGCGGCCGATCGGCGACTGGTCGATATCGATGACCTTGTCGATATGTTCGAAACCATCGATGCGATCGTGTTCGGCCGGGATCTCGCGCGCGCCCATGACGCGGCGGGCAGCCGACTTGTAGAGTGTTTCGATCAGGAAGGTGGACTTGCCGCCGCCCGATACACCCGTCACCGCCGTGAAGACGCCGAGCGGCACGGCCGCCGTGACGTTTTTCAGGTTATTGCCGCGCGCGCCGACAACCTTGATTTCCTTACCCTTCTTGGGCTTGCGCCGTTCGGCCGGCACGGCAACGCCGAGTTCACCGGACAGATATTTGCCGGTCAGCGATTTCGGATTGGCCATGACCTGTTGCGGCGAGCCCTCGGCCACCACCGTGCCGCCATGAATGCCGGCGGCGGGGCCGATATCGACGACGTAATCGGCGGTAAGGATGGCATCTTCGTCATGCTCGACGACGATGACCGTGTTGCCGATATCGCGCAGGTGTTTCAGCGTTTCGAGCAGTCGGGCATTATCGCGCTGGTGCAGGCCGATCGACGGCTCGTCGAGAACGTAAAGCACGCCGGTCAGGCCGGAGCCGATCTGCGAAGCGAGCCGGATACGCTGGCTTTCACCACCCGACAGCGTGCCGGAATTACGCGACAGGCTGAGATAATCGAGACCGACATCGTTCAGGAACTGTAGGCGCTCACGGATTTCCTTGAGGATACGGACGGCGATTTCGTTCTGCTTGGCATTGAGATGCTCGGGCAGAGCCGAAAACCAGTCACGCGCCACCCTGATCGACATTTCGGTGGTCTGGCCGATATGCATCTTGTTGATTTTCACCGCCAGCGCTTCAGGCTTGAGGCGATAACCGGCGCAGGCCGGGCAGGGCGCTGCCGACATATACCGCTCGATTTCCTCGCGTGCCCAGGCGCTGTCGGTTTCCTTCCAGCGGCGCTCGAGATTTGGCACGATGCCTTCGAAATTCTTGGTGGTTTTATAGGACCGCGCGCCGTCGGCGTAATTGAACTCGATTTTTTCCTCGGTGCCCTTGAGGATCGCTGTCTGCGCTTCCTTCGACAGCTTTTCCCAGCGGTCGGACAGCTTGAAGCCAAACACCTTGCCGAGGCCCTCGAGCGTCTGGTTGTAATAGGGCGACGAGGATTTGGCCCAAGGCGCAATCGCCCCATCCTTGAGGGTGCGGCCGGGTTCCGGCACGATCAGGTTTTCATCCACCTTCTGCTGCGAGCCGAGACCATCGCAGGTCGGGCAGGCGCCAAAGGGGTTGTTGAACGAGAACAGGCGCGGTTCGATTTCCGGAATGGTGAAGCCGGAAACGGGGCAGGCGAATTTTTCCGAAAACAGCACACGCTCGTGTGTTTCGTTGAGCGACTTGTTGGCCGAGCCGCCGGCTGCGGTTTCATTGGCGGGCAGGGGCTTGTCTGCAAACTCGGCGACAGCAAGACCATCGGCCAGTTTCAGCGAGGTTTCCAGGCTGTCCGCCAGACGAGCGGAGATGTCGGAGCGCACCACGAGACGGTCCACAACGACGTCAATATCGTGCTTGTATTTCTTGTCGAGCGGCGGAACGTCGGCGATCTCGTAGAACTGACCATCGACTTTCACGCGCTGAAAGCCCTTTTTCATCAGTTCGGCGAGTTCCTTTTTATACTCGCCCTTACGGCCACGGATCATCGGCGCAAGAATATAAAGACGCGTGCCTTCCTCGTAAGCGACAATGCGATCGACCATCTGGCTGACCGTCTGGCTTTCGATCGGCAGGCCTGTGGCCGGCGAATAGGGAACGCCGACACGCGCGAACAGAAGGCGCATGTAGTCGTAGATCTCGGTAACGGTACCGACCGTCGAGCGCGGGTTGCGCGAGGTCGTCTTCTGCTCGATCGAGATCGCCGGCGACAGACCGTCGATCTGGTCGACATCCGGCTTCTGCATCATTTCGAGGAACTGGCGGGCATAGGCCGACAGGCTCTCGACATAACGGCGCTGGCCTTCCGCATAGATCGTATCGAAAGCCAATGACGACTTTCCTGACCCGGACAGGCCGGTCATCACGATCAGCGAATTGCGCGGAAGATCGAGGTCGATGCCCTTGAGATTGTGTTCACGCGCGCCACGAATGGAGATCGTCTTGAGTTCGCTCATTACCAAAGCCTGATGGGAGGGAAGTTTCCCTATGTAGTGATTGATTCGGCGGTGTCGAGATGGAAACGACAAAGGTCAAACCGTCGTTCCCGATTCGTTTGACATGACTATAGGAATAAAATAGAACAAATAAAGAACAATCTTCAGCCTGAAACAATCCGCCCATTTGGCGGCATTTCGGGAAATCGCTGTGGATTAAAGGATCGGAAGGGTCCCACCGGGCCGCGGCTATAGTCTATGGTGCCGGCATTGGATTTTTAAGCCGCGTCACGTGGCGTAGAAAGTGAGAATATCATGGCAGGTAGCGTCAACAAGGTGATCCTGATCGGAAACGTCGGCGCCGATCCCGAAATCCGCCGGACCCAGGACGGTCGTCCGATCGCCAATCTGCGCATCGCGACGTCTGAAAGCTGGCGTGATCGCAATTCCGGCGAGCGCAAGGAAAAGACCGAATGGCACAGCGTCGTCGTTTTTAACGAAGGTCTCTGCAAGGTCGTCGAACAGTATGTGAAGAAGGGCGCCAAGCTCTATATCGAAGGCGCACTGCAGACCCGCAAATGGCAGGACCAGCAGGGTGCGGATCGTTATTCGACGGAAATCGTGCTGCAGGGCTTCAACTCGACCCTGACCATGCTCGACGGCCGTGGCGGCGAAGGTGGTGGCGGCTTCGGTGGCGGTGGTGGTCGTGGCAGTTCCGCTGGCGGCAATGATTATGGCGGCGGCGGTGGCGACTTTGGTGGTGGTTACGGCGGTGGCGACGATTACGCCCGTCCGTCTTCCGGCGGCGGCAATCGTGGTGGTGGCCATCCTTCCGGCGGCAATGCTGGCGGCGGCGGTTTCTCGCGAGACCTGGACGACGATATCCCGTTCTGATCAAGAAGGCGCCGCGAGGCGCCTTTTTTCATGTCGGTAAGGGCTGAAAAGAAAACGCCCAAACCTTCAAAGATTGAAGGCCGAGCGGATGCCATCGACGGCAAACTGCACCGATAGTGCCGCCAGGATGACGCCGAGCAGGCGGGTCAGCAGTGCACGGCCGGTGACGCCGAGAAAACGATCGAGGGCAGGGGCGATCATCAGTGCGGCAAACACGGCCAGCATGGCGACACCGATGACACCGATAAGGATGGCGCGCTCCAGCGGCGCGTGAAAACTGCCGGCCAGAAGCACGGTCGCGGAAATGGCACCAGGTCCGGAAATCAGCGGCAAAGCCAGCGGAAAGATCGCGAGATTTCGGATGTGATCGACCGTCAGCGCGGTTTCCGAGGTCTTTTCCTTGCGGTCGTTGCGGCGCTCGAAAATCATCTCGAAGGCGATCCAGAACAGAAGCAGGCCACCGGCGATGCGGAAAGCCCCCATGGAAATGCCGAGAAAACCCAGCAGTTGCGCGCCGACAAGCGCAAAGCCTGCCAGGATGCCGAAAGCCGTGACTGTGCCAAGCATGGCGACGTGGCGGCGCTGCGCTGCATCCATGCCGACCGTCAGCCCGACGAACAGCGGGGCGAGCCCCGGCGGATCGAGCGTGACAAGCAGCGTCGTCAGTGCGTTCAGGATCGTGTCGATCGTTACCATCTAAAGCCTTGTTCCTGCATGCTTGCCGTAAACCTGAAAGCTTGTTAGGACAGCCGCAGCCCGGAGAAAACCCCATTTGCGGACGATCTCCACAAACGACGATGGCTACGGCTGTCGATATGTCGTAAAAGCCTGTTCACAACAGGTTCCAAAATTGGCGTTGGCGGTCGCCTTCCGCTATAAAAACGTCAACTGATTCCGAACAGGATCCTAACCGATTTGACTGATCAAAGCACACCCGGCGGCGGAAAGCTGCCACCAGGCATCGAACCCATTTCGATCATGGAGGAAATGCAGCGGTCCTACCTCGATTACGCGATGAGCGTTATCGTCAGCCGCGCGCTTCCCGACGTCCGCGACGGCCTCAAGCCGGTGCATCGCCGTATCCTCTACGGGATGAACGAGCTGGGGCTCGACTGGAACAAGAAATACGTCAAGAGCGCCCGCGTGACCGGTGACGTGATGGGTAAATACCATCCGCATGGTGACTCTGCGATCTATGACGCATTGGCCCGTATGGCGCAGGACTGGTCGTTGCGCATGCCGCTGATCGACGGTCAGGGCAATTTTGGTTCGATCGACGGTGATCCGCCGGCCGCCCAGCGTTATACAGAGTGCCGTCTGGAGAAGGTCGCGCATGCGCTTCTCGACGACCTCGACAAGGAAACCGTCGATTTCCGTGACAACTACGACGGCACCATGTCGGAGCCGGTCGTGGTCCCGGCGAAGTTCCCGAACCTGCTGGTCAATGGCGCAGGCGGCATCGCCGTCGGCATGGCGACAAACATTCCGCCGCACAATCTCGTTGAAGTCATCAATGGCTGTATCGCGCTGATTGATAACCCGGCGATCGAACTGCCGGAAATGATGGAAATCATTCCGGGTCCCGACTTCCCGACCGGCGCCATGATCCTCGGCAAGAACGGCATCCGTTCGGCCTACGAAACCGGCCGTGGCTCGGTAATGATGCGTGGCCTTGCCACCATCGAACCGATGCGCGGTGATCGCGAACAGATCATCATCACCGAAGTTCCCTATCAGGTGAACAAGTCGACGATGATCGAAAAGATGGCCGAACTGGTCAAGGACAAGCGCGTCGAGGGCATTTCCGACCTGCGCGACGAATCCGACCGCCAGGGTTACCGCGTCGTCATCGAGCTGAAGCGCGATGCCAATGCGGATGTCATCCTCAACCAGCTCTACCGTTACACGCCACTGCAGACGTCGTTCGGCTGCAACATGGTGGCGCTCAACGGCGGCAAGCCGGAGCAGATGATCCTGCTCGACATGCTGCGCGCTTTCGTTTCCTTCCGCGAGGAAGTCGTCAGCCGCCGCACGAAATATCTTCTGCGCAAGGCACGTGAACGCGCCCATATCTTGGTCGGCCTCGCGATTGCGGTTGCCAATATCGACGAAGTCATCGCACTGATCCGTCGCGCGCCCGATCCGGCGACCGCCCGCGAACAGCTGATGACCCGCCGCTGGCCGGCCCATGACGTCGAGCCGCTGATCCGCCTGATCGATGATCCGCGCCACAGGATCAACGAGGACGCGACCTACAATCTTTCCGAAGAGCAGGCCCGCGCCATTCTCGAACTGCGTCTGGCCCGCCTGACCGCACTCGGCCGCGATGAAATCGCCGACGAGTTGAACAAGATCGGCGCCGAGATCAGTGATTATCTCGACATCCTGTCTTCGCGCGTTCGCATCCAGACCATCGTGAAGGGCGAGCTTGCTGCCGTTCGTGACGAGTTTGGCACACCGCGCCGCACGCAGATCATGGATGCCGGCCTCGACATGGACGATGAAGACCTCATCGCCCGTGAAGACATGGTCGTCACTGTTTCGCATCTCGGCTATATCAAGCGCGTGCCGCTGGCGACCTATCGCGCCCAGCGTCGCGGCGGCAAGGGCCGTTCCGGCATGGCGACACGCGACGAGGATTTCGTCTCGCGTCTGTTCGTGGTCAACACGCATACACCGGTTCTGTTCTTCTCCTCGCGTGGCATCGTCTACAAGGAAAAGGTCTACCGCCTGCCGATCGGCACGCCGCAGTCTCGCGGCAAGGCTTTGATCAACATGCTGCCGCTGGAATCCGGCGAACGCATCACCACGATCATGCCGCTGCCCGAGGACGAGGCGACCTGGGAAAACCTCGACGTGATGTTCGCGACGACGCGCGGTACGGTTCGCCGTAACAAGCTGTCCGACTTCGTTCAGGTCAACCGCAACGGCAAGATCGCCATGAAGCTCGAGGAAGAGGGCGACGAAATCCTCTCCGTCGAGACCTGCACGGCACCGAACGAAGATCTCGGCATTCCGGGCGATGATGTTCTGCTGACGACCGCGCTCGGTCAGGCGATCCGCTTCCCGGTCGATGAAGTGCGCGTGTTTGCCGGCCGTAACTCGATCGGTGTGCGCGGCATCAATCTGGCCGATGGCGACCGCATCATTTCGATGACGATCGTCGGCCACGTCAATGCCGAGCCCTGGGAGCGCGCCGCCTATCTGAAGCGTTCTGCCGCCGAACGTCGCGCCGCCGGTGTCGATGAAGAGGATATCGCTCTCGTTGGCGAGGAAGTGGTGGAAGAAGGACAGCTGTCCGACGAACGCTACGAATACCTCAAGGCACACGAACAGTTCGTTCTGACCGTTTCCGAAAAGGGTTTTGGCAAGCGTTCTTCGTCCTACGACTTCCGTACATCGGGTCGTGGGGGCAAGGGCATACGCGCCACCGACACCTCGAAGACTTCGGAAATCGGCGAGCAGGTTGCCGTCTTCCCGATTGAGGACAAGGACCAGATCATGCTCGTCACCGACGGCGGCGTGCTGATCCGCGTACCGGTCGATGGCATTCGTATCGCCAGCCGCGCCACCAAGGGCGTCACCATCTTCTCCACCGGCAAGGGCGAGAAGGTCGTATCGGTCGAGCGCATCAGCGAGCCGGAAGGTGAAGAGGAAGAAGGCGACTTGCCGGGTGAAGTTACCACCGAAGCAGGCGCCATAGCTGAGACGCCGGAAGGCGGCGCCCCAGAGGGCGACGCACCGAGCGAAGAATAAGACGCAAAAGGCCGGGAGAGATCCCGGCCTTTTTCTTTTATGTTTCATCGAGTGATTGTGTAGACTCCGCACCATTCAGGATTAGTGACGCAAACATTCAGGACTGAAGACGCAAAAAAGCCGGGTGAAAATTTCACCCGGCTTTTTGTTCAGAATTGGTGGCCTCAGAATGCCCTGTGGCGGCGGGCAAAATCCTCGATATCCTCACGCTCTCTGCGGAGCTCGGCAATCGAGGACATGACTGTGGCAACAAACATGGTGCTGATCAGCCCGGCAAGAATGGTCATCGTCAAGAACATCTCATACCTTTCCGGGCCTAAAGGCCTCAGTAGTAGGAGACGCCCTGGTAAGTGCCGGTCATCTCCGTGTAATTGGTCGCAGTCGTGTCGGACTTGTCGTTGTAAAGAGTGACAGTTGCAGTCATCATGACTGCGATCATGGCGGTCCACACAACGCTGATCATGGTGATCTTGTCGGGCATTGCCGAATTTCTCTTCGCAAACATCTCCGAATTCCTTCTTTTATGTAAACATGCAATGAGCATGCTGGTTCCGCATTGAGGGATTTTTAATACTCCCCCTCTGAAGCCTCCCTGAAGAGGCCGTTCATCTGGCGTTCAGGATTCAAATCCCTCTGGCGTCATCCATGTCCACGGTGAGGACGAGTTCAGCCAGAAGCGAGAGGCCGATGGCGGTGACGACGAGAACAACCAGCATGTTTTTACTCCTGCGGCAGGACTTCGGGACCGTTCCATCCGTCTCTGCAGGATCGATAAAAACATGGGGCGCCTGAAACCCTCTTGAACAGCGTGTTCATTTACCGTTCAGGCGCTGGCCGCCTTGCGAATGGCGGCCGTCCGTGACAAAAGGCGGTGACTTTTATGGCTGTAAAACCCAAAACCGCGGGCACGATGACCACTGCTTTTTACCCGGGATCTTTCGATCCGATGACCAACGGGCATCTCGATGTGCTTGTGCAGGCGCTCAATGTCGCCGGCACGGTCATCGTGGGTATCGGCGTGCATCCGGGCAAGACGCCGCTGTTCAGCTTCGAGGAGAGGGCGGAGCTGATCCGCCGATCTCTGAGCGATGCGCTGCCGCAAAAGGCCGAAAATGTTTCCGTCGTGAGTTTTGACGGTCTGGTCATCAACGCTGCACGCGCGCATGGCGCAAGCCTGTTGATCCGTGGCCTGCGTGACGGCACGGATTTCGACTATGAAATGCAGATGGCCGGGATGAATGCACAGATGGCACCCGATGTGCAGACAGTTTTCCTGCCGGCAGCCATTGCCTCGCGGCCCATAACCGCCACATTGGTTCGACAAATCGCCTCGATGGGCGGCGACGTCAGCACATTCGTGCCGGCTGCCGTCCACGACGCGCTGACTACCAAGCTGAAACGCTGATCGTTTATCAAACGGAGCCCAGGATGAAACTGCTTCACCTTGCCCTTGCCGGCGCCATGATGGCCGCTTCCTTTACTGCCCCGGCCTTTGCCGCGAGCAATGCCAACACCATGACCATCCAGTTGAAGGACGGTCCGGTTGTCGTGCAACTGATGCCGGAACTGGCCCCGAAACACGTTGCCCAGATCAAGGCGCTGGCCGCCAAGGGTGAATATGACAATGTCGTTTTCCACCGCGTGATCGATGGCTTCATGGCCCAGACCGGTGACGTTCAGTTCGGCAAGCAGGGAGGCAAAAGCTTTGCCCCGGCGCGTGCCGGCATGGGCGGTTCGGACCTGCCGGATATCCCGGCCGAATTTTCGCGCACGCCGTTCGAACGTGGCGTGGTCGGCATGGCCCGCTCGCAGAGCCCGAACTCGGCCAACTCACAATTCTTCATCATGTTCACCAAATACCCAAGCCTGGACGGCCAGTACACGGTCGTCGGCAAGGTCGTGTCCGGCATGGAAAATGTCGACAAGATCAAGAAGGGTGCCGGCAGCAATGGCGAGGTTTCCGACCCCGACCGCATGCTGAAGGTCACTGTTGGTCAGTAATCTGGCGGCCAGCAATCTGACTGCAGACAATACCGCCGCCGGGTTTCCGGCAGCAGACAATCCGGGCGAAAGCCCCAAGCTAAAACACCAAGGAGAATACCATGGCTGAGATCAAAGATCCGGAAAACACCCTTATCGTCGAAACCACCAAGGGCAAGGTCCTCATCCAGCTTCTGCCGGACCTCGCGCCTGAGCATGTTGCACGCATCAAGGAACTGGCCCGCGAAAAGGCCTATGACGGCGTTGTTTTCCACCGCGTCATTCCTGACTTCATGGCCCAGACGGGCGACGTCAAGTTCGGCAAGAAGGGCGGCGAAAGCTTCAACCCGTCGCGCGCCGGCATGGGCGGCTCTGAAAAGCCGGACCTGAAGGCTGAATTCTCGGCTGTTCCGCACGTGCGCGGCACCTGCTCGATGGCCCGTTCGCAGAACCCGAACTCGGCCAACTCGCAGTTCTTCATCTGCTTCACCGACGCTCCCTGGCTGAACAAGCAGTATTCCGTCTGGGGTCAGGTCATCGAAGGCATGGACTTCATCGACCAGATCAAGAAGGGCGAGCCTGTTCAGGACCCGGATTCGATCGTTTCGATCCGCGTTGCAGCCGACGCTGCAGCCTGATTTTTCATTCATAAGCAGACCAGAAACGCCCCGGCAACGGATCGGGGCGTTTCGCTTTTTCTGAAAGGCCCCGGACGGTGCGTGTAGACCTGTTCGACTTCGATCTCCCCGATGACAATATCGCATTGCGGCCCGCCAATCCGCGTGACAGCGCACGGTTGCTCGTCGTCAAGCCGGGTAACGAACCCGAACTTGCCGATCACGTGGTGCGTGATCTCGTGGATTTTCTGAAACCCGGCGATGCGCTGGTTTTCAACGACACAAAAGTCATCCCGGCGCAGCTGGAAGGCATTCGCCACCGTGACGGTGCGGGCGGCCAGCAGGTGTCGGCGACGCTGCACATGCGCACCGAACCGGACGTCTGGAAGGCCTTTGCCAAGCCGGGAAAACGCATCAAGGTTGGCGATCGCATCGAATTCGGCAAATCCGACGCCAATACCTGCCTGATCGGTTCGCTGATGGCGACGGTCGAGGATAAGGGCGAGGGCGGCGAAGTAACCCTGCGCTTCGATCTCTCCGGCCCGGCGCTCGACGAAGCGATCATGGGGTCCGGCCACATCCCCCTGCCGCCATACATCGCCGCCAAACGGCCCGAGGACGAGCAGGACCGAAAGGACTACCAGACCATCTATGCGCGCGAGGAGGGTGCTGTTGCGGCCCCGACCGCCGGCCTGCATTTCACCCCCGATCTGTTTGCGCGTCTCGACGCTGCAGGGATCGAACGCCATTTCGTGACGCTGCATGTCGGCGCCGGCACGTTTCTGCCGGTCAAGGCCGACGATACCGACGACCACAAGATGCACCTTGAGATCGGCCATGTCAGCGCTGAGACCGCAGAAGCCTTGAATGCCGTGAAGGCGAGGGGCGGGCGCATCGTCTGTGTCGGCACGACTTCGCTCAGGTTGATCGAGAGTGCCGCTTCTGACGACGGCCTCATCCATCCCTGGAGCGATGCCACGGGCATCTTCATCACGCCGGGTTACCGTTTCAAGGCGGTCGATCTGCTGATGACCAATTTCCACCTGCCGAAATCGACGCTGATGATGCTGGTCTCCGCCTTTGCGGGCCTTGAGACCATGCAGCGCGCTTATGCCCACGCGATCGATACCGGCTACCGTTTCTATTCCTATGGCGATTCCAGCCTGCTGCACCGGATGCCCCGATGACCGAAAACTTTCAATTCACCCTGAAAAAGACCGATGCCGGCGCGCGTCTCGGCGAAGTGTCGATGCCCAGAGGCACGATCCGCACCCCGGCCTTCATGCCGGTCGGCACTGTCGGCACCGTCAAGGCGATGTATCTCGATCAGGTGAAGGATACCGGTGCCGACATCATTCTCGGCAATACCTATCACCTGATGCTGCGGCCCGGTGCGGAGCGCGTCGCCCGCCTCGGCGGCCTGCACAAGCTGATCCGCTGGGACGGCCCGATCCTCACCGATTCGGGCGGGTTTCAGGTCATGTCGCTTTCGGGTCTGCGCAAGCTGGATGAGCAGGGCGTGACCTTCAAGAGCCATGTCGACGGTTCGCTGCACCACATGTCGCCGGAACGCTCGATCGAGATCCAGGGCCTGCTCGGTTCCGACATCCAGATGCAGCTCGACGAATGCGTGGCGCTGCCGGCCGAACCGAAGGAAATCGAACGGGCGATGGAAATGTCGCTGCGCTGGGCGGAACGCTGCCGCGTTGCTTTCGGCGAACAGCCGGGCAAGGCGATGTTCGGTATCGTGCAGGGTGGTGATATTCCGGCTCTGCGTGTCCGTTCCGCCGAAGGCCTGAAGCAGTTGGACCTCAAGGGCTATGCGGTCGGTGGTCTTGCAGTCGGCGAGCCGCAGGACGTGATGCTGTCCATGCTGGAAACCACACTGCCGGTTCTGCCGACCGAAAAGCCGCGTTACCTGATGGGCGTCGGCACACCGGACGACATTCTGAAATCCGTGGCGCGCGGCATCGACATGTTCGACTGCGTCATGCCGACCCGTTCCGGCCGTCATGGTCTGGCCTTTACCCGCCGTGGCCGCGTCAACATCCGCAATGCCCGCCATGCGGAAGACATGCGCCCGCTCGACGAGGAATCGAGCTGCCCGGCGGCGCGTGACTATTCGCGCGCCTACCTGCACCACCTTGTCCGCTCCGACGAGGCGCTGGGCGGCATGCTGCTCTCGTGGAACAATCTTCACTATTATCAGGACCTGATGAAGGGCATCCGTCAGTCTATCGCCGAGGGCCGGTTTGAGGATTTTTATGCGGAAACGCAGGAAGCCTGGGCCAAGGGCGATATCGACAAGCTCTGAGGTTTTTCGGCGATGAGCGGCGAGGACGAACAGGATCAACCGGTCGGCGTCACGCCGCGCATGCTGTCATGGGCCAAGAACTCCACCCTCTACCGACTGTCGCGCCGGATGATGTCGGAACGCGAACTGTCCGACGCCATCAAGCGCAAGGCCAGGCAGAAGTTCGAGGATATTTCCGAAGAACATCTGCAGGTTCTGGCGACAACTGCGCTCGAATTCGGCCAGACGCTGGGCGCGCTCAATGACCAGAATTATGCAGAGACGAAGGTTCGCTCCGGCGTGCGCAGCGGTCGTTCAAAGCGGATGATCCAGCGCAAGCTGCAGGAGAAAGGCATCGATTCGGAGACGGCATCGATCGCGCTCGAAGACGCCGACGATGTTCGTGCGGCCCTTGCCTATGCTCGCAAGCGTGGTTTCGGCCCCTATCGGCGCGGCGAGGCGGACGAAAAGCGGACACTCAAGGAACTGTCGTCCATGGCACGGCAAGGGTTCAGCCTGGAACTCTGCCGTCGGGTCATCGGGCTGGACAGGGACGAGGCCGAGGAGATGTTGGCGGACAGCAGCTTCTGAGTATTTCCGTCGCCGGTGCGTCGCTCCGATCATGTTGCAGACTCCGTCCTTGGTAACATTCAAAAACTCCCGGAGCTTTGCGGGTGTGTGCTCTCTTCTCTGCGTCATTCCTGTGCTCGTCACAGGAATCCAGCCACCACGCGTCTGCGTGGTGAAAGAACTCTTCTTCGCTTTGCCGTTCGCGAGTCTAGCGCGCCGCAGACGCGGCGCTACTGGATTCCTGTGACAAGCACAGGAATGACGGTGGAGAGGAAACGCCAAGACGCGAAATCAGCCGCTTTGATCTGATCACAAGCCATGCAGATAGTTGGCGATATCCTCCCAGTCCGGATTCATCGTCTCGATCAAATTGAGCTTCCACGCTCGCGGCCACTTCTTGATCGTCTTTTCCCGACGGATGGCATCTACGATCAGATCATGTTCCTCGAACCAGACAAGTGTCTTCACACCATAACGACTGGTGAAGCCCGGTGTCAGCTCATTCTGATGATCATATAATCGTCCCGGCAGGTCGCTGGTCATGCCGGTATAGAGCGTTCCGTTACGCCTTGATGCCAGAATGTAGACATAGCCTTTGCGCATGCACGGTATAATGACAAAACTGAAAATACAGGCAATGATTGAATTTCAGAATTTTACACCCGAATTCACAAGTACCCGTCTTGGCAAACCTAAATCCCGGTACTAGCCGTGTTCTTCAGCATGCGCACGCCGTTCACCTTGTAGCTGCCGTCATCCATCAGCCGCATCTCGTAGATCGCCGTCCAGTCCTTGCCGCCGGGGCCGGTGATCATCACCTCCTGCAAAACCAGTTCGCCGCCGCCGACGAGCTTTGAGCGGCCGAAGGCATAGTTTCCGGCGTGAAAAATCGCCTCGTAGTTCTTTTGAACCATGGCAAAGAAACGTTTTTCATCCGGGAAAAGCCCGCGAATGCCGGGGGCGGCGAAGGAATAGGCCTTGCCCGCATCCTGCGCCTTCATGGCGGCAATCTGTTCGCTGATGATCGCCTGCGCGTCAGCTACGGGGTCCTCGGCAAAGGCCGGGGCGAGGGATGAAAGGAGGGCACACACTGCAACAAGCATGGATCGAACGTGCATCGGCTTTCTCCAGTGACAGGAGGTCAGGCTAGCGCTATTTCAGAAAAGGTGAAGATGCGCAGGCAAAGATTCCTGTGCTGATCCGGCTATCACCTGCCGTTTGCGTATGGCAGCCCTGCCAAGCCGCTGTCTTGCCGTGTTCATCTTGCGATGCGAATACGGTCAAAAATACTGATTCCCGGAATGATGACATGACCACGCTCGCGCCTCCCGCGCTGATCTTCTTCTGCAATTCGATCCTGTTCGTTTCGCTGTTCACCCGCCTGCCTGCCATTCAAGCCGGCCTTGGCGTCGACAAGGCGGTTCTGGGCCTGTCACTATTGGGAGCGCCGATCGGCACGCTGGTGGCGCTGTCTGTGGCCGGGCGCATCACCGAACGGCTGACGCCACGGATTACCGCGACCCTGTTTCTGGCACTGTGCGCGGTCATCATGCCGCTGATCACCATCGCCCCGATCATGCCGTTCTTCCTGCTGTTCATCGTCTACGGTTTTCTGCGCACCATCATGGATGTCGCTACCAACATGATTGCCACGGGTACGGAGAGGCGCACCGGCGTAAAAGTGCTGTCGCGCAGCCATGGCTTCTGGTCCGTCGGCCTGCTGCTGGGATCGCTGGCATCCGGTTTCGTGGCGGCGAGGGAGGTCTCCCCGTTCATTCACCAGTCGGTGGCCTCGGCTCTGGTTCTGGTCGCCTGCTTGATCATTCTGCGCATCACGCCAAAGGATAGTTCCGCCCCCGAAACAAGGCCGGATGCGAAACGATCGACGATTTTCGTGCTGCCCGACCGCACCATTCTTCTGGTCTGCGTCATGGTGTTCGGCATCTGCATCACCGAAGGCGCGATCTACGACTGGGGTATCTTTTTCCTGCAGGAACGCGCCGGCGCGGATGCGGCGACGGCCGGCATCATCTATGCGAGCTTCACGCTTGGCATGGGCCTGACACGGCTCTGCGGCGATTGGTTACGGCAGCGTTACGGTACGATGACGCTGGTGCGTGGTTCGGCGCTGATGGTGATTGCCGGCCTGTGCGGAATGCTGGTCACACCCGGCCTGTTGCTGACAGGCGTGGCGTTCTTCGTCATCGGCTGCGGCATTGCGCTCGGTTACCCGCTGGCGGTGGCAACCACGATCGAACGCGGCAAGGGCGCGCCTGCCGACAATCTGGCAGCACTGGCGCTGACCTTGATGCTTTCGACGATCGGCGTGCCGCCGGTGCTTGGTTTCGTTGCCGAAACTTTTGGGCTTTTGGCGAGCTTTGCACTGCTTTTACCGTTCGCGGCGCTGAGCTTTTTCATGGCGCCGGTTTCGCAAGGGGCGAAACCGGGTTTTCGTCCGGGCTGGCGTCGCTCAGCGCGATAGGGCACGCGGGACGGCGGCGGTTCTTGCCGCGGCGACCGGTCGGCCGACATGATAGCCTTGCGCAAAATCGATATTCATGTCGCGCAGGCACTGCAACTGCTCTTCCGTTTCCACGCCTTCGACAAGGATGTTGGGACCGCGGTGGCGCACCAGATCGACTATATCGCCGAGCATGATACGGCCGCGTTCGGTGTCGATGTCGTGCAGGAAGGAGCGGTCGATCTTGACGGTATCGAAATCGATCAGACGCAGCCATGACAGACCGGCAAAGCCGGTGCCAAAATCGTCGAGCCAGATGCGGATGCCGAGCGTCTTCAGGTCGCTGATGCAGCGCAGCACGTCGGAATGGATTTCCATATCGAGACCTTCGGTGATCTCGAAGGCCAGCCGATTGCCGGAAACGCCCGTTTCGCCAAGGATAGCCGCGACGCTTGCCGCAAAGCCCGGCGTGCGCAACTGGATCGGCGAGACGTTGACGCTGACGACATCCGCCTGGTTGGACACCAGCATTTCGCGGCAGACGGTGCGGATCGACCATTTGCCCAGTTCGAGAATGATGCCGGTGCGTTCGGCAATGGGGATGAACAGGGTCGGCGAGATATTGTCGCCGTCCAGCGTCTTTAGGCGCATCAGCGCTTCGGCGGCGTCCTGCCTGCCGGTCTTCAGATCCACCAGCGGCTGGTAGACCATCGACACGAGGTTCTGGTTGATCGCCAGTTTCAGCAGCGCGGCGATATTTTCGCTCTCGTCGCTGGTATGCGGATCGCTCGGATCGAACACGCGGGCGCAGTTGCGGCCATGCGCCTTGGCGCTGTAAAGCGCCCGGTCGGCCTCGTGGATCATCTTTTCCAGCTTGGCGCCGATATGGTCACGCGTGAAGGCGGCACCGACGCTGACGGTGACGATGGCAGTGCCGTCACGTCGCTCGACATGCGGGACACCGAGGCTTTCGATCGTCGCGCGGATTTTTTCCGCAAGCGCTGCCACATCGGCGCGGCTGTCGACACGGGCAAGGACGATGAATTCTTCGCCGCCGTAACGGCCAATCGAACCGCCAAGCGGCTCCACTGCCTCGCGGATGGTATTGGCAACGGTGATCAGGCAGTGGTCGCCCTGGATATGGCCATAGCCATCATTGTATTTCTTGAAGAAGTCGACATCGACCAGCATGGCGGCAAAACCGCGGCCTGCGCCCTGCCATTCATTCCAATAGGTGCGCAGCCGCTGATCGACGGCACGGCGGTTATCGAGACCGGTCAGATAATCGGTGTTGGACATGCGCAGCAGGGCAACACCGCGCTCGTTGGCCTCGGTCTGGCGCAGCTTTGCCTCATGCGCATTCAGGAAGACGTGGTAGCGCTCCACATTCAGCTTCCAGTTCACATAGGAGGTGAACACGAAGCAGGAGAGATAGAATGTGGTGAAGGCGAAGGCATAGGCGCTGTCGAGCGGGAAGAAGAATATCAGCGATGCCAGGAAGGACGCGAGAATGGCCCCTGACGACACGATCGACAGCAGGAAGGGGAAATTGAAGAAGAGGTTGGCACCCATCATGAAGATGGCGCCAAAAATCATGTAATAGGACAGGCTCTCGGCATGGGTGGTGTGCAGGGCCGGTACCAGCCATGCCGCATAGGCCACCACCAGCGCTACCGCGCTCGTGCGGTCCAGCCAGCGCGCATGCACCTTCAGCATGATCAGCAGTTCGAGCACGGCAAGCGACAACACCGAAACGAGCAGGCGCGCGACAGCGGTCTGCATCGCTACGTCAGGGATCATCAGGAAGTCCGTCGCCGAATATCCGAGATAAGACAGGACGGCGATCCACAGCCCCTTGCGGGTGGCGGTGGCGCGCGCCTTTTCGTCGGCTTCCCGGTAAAGCGCACGCAACTCCAACGACGTCGGTCGCTCCAGCGACTTCTGAAGATCAGTTTCAATGGCGTCGGCAAATGTGTGCTTCATGCACTGTCCTATAAACTTGGTCCATTTCGGAAATTGCGAATTTCCTAACAGAACCTTCGGTGAGCCGGCAGATCCGTTCCGCCATGCAGCTCACATCCCGTAAATTTACGGGTAAGGCACTTAACTTTTCTTGAATCTTCAATGGTCAAGACGACCAATGTGCCAGTCATGGATTTCGATAGTTAATCATTAATGCAGATCTATGGTGCGTTTTTAGATGTATCGTGTTTGATTGAGGTCGTTAATAATTCATTCACGTTAGCAGTGGGGTATGTCACGTGAACCAAATCAAATTGCAATTCGACGGCCACAGTCTCATCACACCAAAACAGATTGCCGATGAGATGTCGGTGGAAAAGGCAGAGGATTTCGATCGCCAGTTCGCCGTGGGGAAGGGCGAACTATCGATTCTGCTGGAGCTTGCTCGCCAGCAGTTCGAAAAGAACGACAATCCGACCGCCATCATTGATCGCGTCACGCTCTCCCTGCACGAGCTGCGTGGCAAGCTGCATCAGAGCGTTTGGCAGGACCTCGTTCCGTTCATCCAGAACCATCCCGTCGCCGCCTATTTCCTCGAAGACCCGCTGACACGCTGGTCGTGGGACAAGCCGCGCGGTTACTCCGGCGATGCCAGCCTGCTCGATCTCATCTATCGCCACGACTGCGTTTCGGACATGATTGCCGGTGCCTCCGAGCGCGGCCGGGCACTGTTCGAATATACCAGCACCGCACCATCCTCGCAGGCCAACTGGGACCGCCGCGATATTCTGGCACGCTTCGTTGATGAAGTGGCGGCAGAGAAGGGGCCTGAAACGGAAGTGCTCAGCATTGCCGCCGGCCATCTTCGCGAGGTCGAATGCTCGCAGGCGGCCAAGAATGGCGGCTTGAAGCGGTATGTGGCGCTTGATCAGGATCCGGTCAGCATCGGCACCATTACCCGCGATTACGCCAAAATGGGCGTCGAAGCGATCGATGGCTCGGTCCGCCAGGTTCTGGCAAAGCGTATCGATCCGGGTCAGTTCGATCTCGTCTATGCGTCCGGTCTTTACGATTATCTGGTCGACAAGGTGGCCATCAAGCTTACCCAGCGTGCGCTGGACATGCTGAAGCCGGGCGGCACATTCCTGTTTGCCAACTATTCCTACCCGATTGTCGTGGACGGTTACATCGAGACCTTCATGAACTGGCAGTTGCTGCTGCGCTCGGAAGCCGACATGTGGAACATCATCCACGCATGCTCGGAAGGTGGCGACTACGAGACCAGCGTGTTCTTCGGCAAGAACCGCAACATCGTCTATGGCGTCATGAAGCGTAAAGACTGATTTCCGGGGCGGGCAGGGAAGCTTGCCCGCCATCTGCATCTGTCCGCCGCGACGTCCTGCTCACGTTGCGGCGGTCAGCCTTGCCTCGGTCAGATCGATATCACGCACGATTTTTCGCGCGGTCTCCTCCCGAATCTTGCGCGCACGCACCATTCTGAAAATCTGTTCGCGTTCGGCGCGCGCGGCGGCCAGCCGCAAGACCCGCTCGATCTCCTCGAGTTTTCGCACCTGATTTCCTTCGTCTTCCGTCTTCGAGCGGCCATCGATACGCTGGCGGTAAAGCTCCATCAGGCGGGCACCGACATCGGAATAGAGATCCGCATCATTTCGGCCTTCACCCATGCGGTGCTGGGTTGCCTCGATCGCCTTGATGGCTGCTTCGGCCGCCGCGATACGGGCTTCGTCCTCCTCGCGCTGATGTGACGGCTCCGGCGGCAGTTCGAGGTTTTTCAAGAGGAACGGCAGGCCGACGCTTGCGGCAACCAGCGAAACGATGATCACCCCAGCGGCCAGAAAGATGACCAGATCGCGGGCAGGGAAGGGCGAGCCGTCATCCAGCGCCAGCGGCAGGGTCAGAATACCGGCAAGCGTGATGGCGCCGCGCACACCGGCAAGCGACATCGCAACAACCAGCCGCCAGCTGGGCTTGCGGATCACCTGGCCCTTGCGAGCGGCTTTGAACAGCGTAAAACGCAGCGACACCCAGACCCAGGTGAGGCGCAACACAGCCAGCGCGACATTGATGGCGACCACATAAAATACCAGCCAGATCGGATGCAAATGGCCTGTCTCGCTGACAACCTTGGCGGCACCGGAAATGATGCCCGGCAACTGTTCGCCCAGCAGTACGAAGATGATGCCGTTCATGGTGAATTGCACCGTGTCCCAGACGGCGGCGCGGCGCACACGCGTGACGGCCAGTACCTTGCCGCGAACCTCTTCATAACTCATGGCGATGCCGGCAGCGACGGCGGCGAGAATACCGGAGCAATGCAGGTGTTCGGCGGCAAGATAGGCGCCGAATGGAATGAGGATACTGATGAGGATCTGCGCTCCAGTTTCCTCGCCGAGCTTTCGCGAGACGAGATCCTTGAAGCGGGTGACGGCGAGCGTCACGGCAAGGCCGATGGCAACGCCTCCCAGTGCCACATAAAGGAAGGTCAGAACCGCATCGCCGGCCGAAAACGTGCCACTCACGGTCGCTGCCACCGCAAAACGCATGCAGACGAGGCCGGACGCATCGTTGAGCAGCGATTCACCTTCGAGAATGTGCATCAGCCGCTTGGGGATCGGCACGCGGGCGGAAATGGCGGAAACTGCGATCGGATCGGTGGGCGACAGGATGGCGGCGAGTGCGAACGCGACCGACAGCGGAATGGCAGGCACCAGCCAATGGACAAAAAAGCCGATACCGAGCACGGTAAAAACGACAAGTCCGAGCGCCAGTTCCAGAATGGTGCCGCGGTCGTGAAACAGGCCTTCCTTGGGAATGCGCCAGCCATCCAGAAACAATAGCGGCGGCAGGAAAAGCAGGAAAAACAGGGTCGGGTCGAGGGTGACGGCAGAGCCGGTGGCGACCGCGATCAGCGCGCCAAGCGCGATCTGCACCAGCGGCAAAGGAATGGCGACAGGCGACAGGCGCGCCAACATGCCGCTCACCACGACAGCCAGCAGCAGGAACAGTGAGATCGTCACGCCATCCATCGATAGAACCTTTCAAAATGCCTGATTATGCCGCGAGGCACCGCCATCCTTACCGCCCGCAATGCGCAGCGGAGATTGGCCGTTTTCCTTTGCGAAAGCCGCAAGGCGGCGTGTCGCTTATGGCCTCTCAGGGTCACTTGATCAACCGCAAGGCTTGAAAACTCATCAAAAATCAGCGCATCACGACCGCGGCAAGACATGTTTTTCTGCCGTAAAAACAGATATTTCAGCACGACGGGACATGTACGAGGGTAGGGTGGTCGCGCCCTCCTCTGGCCTGATAACGTTCGCCAGAAACACGTATGGGCGCCGAGTGGCGCCCATATCTCTTTTCTGCCGAAACAACATCAGGCCGTCTACTGCCGATTACACAGCCTGGCTGAGCGCATCGACAGCCAGAATGGCATCGGCGACTTCCTGGGCGGTGAAATCGGAACGCAGATTTCTCAGCGTATCGGCCTCGCTATTGGCGAGTTCACCGACCTTCAGCAGGTCTTCGCGGCTGACACCTTCCAGATGCAGTTCCTGCAGCGTCGTCGGCATGCCGATCAGGCGATAGAACTCGATATACTCGGCGATTTCTTCGTCCGGGCGCTGTTCGAGAACCATATGGGCGAGGGTGCCGTAGGCGACCTTTTCGCCATGCGTCAGGTTGTGGATTTCGCCGTGCAGCGCGGTAAAGCCGTTGTGAATGGCATGCGCACCGGCAAGACCGCCATTTTCGAAACCGAGACCGGAGAGAAGCGTCGACGCTTCAACGACGGCCTCGACGGCCGGTGTCACCAGCTTCTGCTGGACGGCCTTGTAGGCACTGAAACCATAGGTGAGCAGCGTCTTTTCGCAGGCTTCGGCAATCGCCATGCCGGCAATCGAGGAGGCGCCACCGACCATGGTCTTGGCATTGGAACGCTGCACGGCAAGCGCCTCGACATAGGTAGCAAGGCCGTCGGCGATGCCGGATGCGAACAGACGCGCGGGCGCCTGCGCGCAGATCCAGGTATCGACCAGAACCAGATCCGGGTTCTTCGAATAGAAGCGGTATTCCTCGAACACGCCTTCGTCGGAATAGATGACGGAGAGCGCGCTGCAGGGCGCATCGGTGGATGCGATGGTCGGCACGATGACCACGGGCTGCTTCAACTCGTCGGCGACGGCCTTGACGGTATCGAGCGTCTTGCCGCCACCGAGACCGACCACGACCTTGGATCCGGCCTTGCGCGCCGCATCTGCCAGTCGCTTGATCTCGTTGACAGAAGCTTCGCCGGCGAAACCTTCGCGGGTAAACTGCGTCTTGCCGGTAACGGAAGCCTCGACCTGAGCGCCGATCAGACCCCAGACGATATCGTCGGACACGAGGAAGGCATTGTCGCCAAATTCCGCCAGATAGGTCCCGAGTTCCGCAATCACGCCACTGCCCTGAACATAGCGACCCGGTGATGCAAAAATACGTTTCGTCATCTGTCTCTTCCAATCTTGTTTATCGATAAAACAACAATCGGAATATCGGCCCGGCACCATGTCATCTCAATGACATAGCGCAAAGTTGATGGCATTCTGTCGCCGCGCTCGCTCCGCACGAGCTACGCGGCGGACCGGGCTTTAACCGCCGCCGGTTTCATAATTGCCCACTTTATTTCAACGTCTGGGAAAACATTTGGCGGAAGAGGTGTCCGCTTGTTTCCGTAAGCTATTGAAATTGGGGCGTTTTGCGCTTGTAAAAACTCATATTTTCCGTATTTTTCATGCTGCGGTTATGGCAACGGGAAATGGATATGGCGCGCTTCAAGCTCACGGAAACGAAGATAAAGAAGCTCGATAAGGCTGGCATCTACAGTGACGGCGACGGACTTTTCATCCGCGTAAGGGCGGGCGGCTCCAAGCAGTGGTTTTTCATCTATAAGCGCGGCGGAAAGCGGACGGAAATTGGCTTGGGCGGCTATGGTCAAGGTACGGCCCCAGTCTCGTTAGAGCTTGCCCGTGAAAAGGCCGATGCAATTCGGGACCGGTTGGCACGCGGCGAAGACCTTCAGAAACGCGTCACGTTCTTGGACCTGATGGAAGACGTTATCGAGAAGAAAGAGGCTGAGTCCAAAAACGACAAGCACAAAGCCCAGTGGCGTATGACGCTTGAAACCTACGCCAAACCGCTACACGACTTGCCCATAGCCAGTATCACTCGCGATGACGTTGTGAAAACCCTCAAGCCAATTTGGACGGAGAAGCCGGAGACTGCCGACCGAACTCGTATGCGCATTGCGGCAGTCATCGACCATGCCAAGGCCCGCAACCTGTTCACCGGTGACAACCCCGCCGACTGGCGTGGCGGTCTGAAAGAATTGCTGCCTGCCCGCAATAAGCTCTCACGGGGGCATCATGAGGCGGTCGAATACAAGGCGCTACCCGCTGTCATCGCATCCCTTCGCGAAGCTGCCGGAATATCCGCCCGTGCGGCTGAGTTTGCCTGCCTGACCGCCGTACGCTCTGGCGAGGTCCGTGGTGCCGTCTGGTCAGAAATCGACATGGAAGCCGCTATCTGGACTATACCGGCAGAGCGCATGAAGGCTGGGCGCGAACACCGCGTCCCTCTAGCTGATCGCGCCATTGAAATCCTAAAGGCTCGCGAGCAAGCGGCTACTGGCGATCTGGTTTTCGAAGGTGAGAGCGAAGGCAAGGCAATTTCTGATACGGCCATGGTGAAGGCACTGCGGGCGGCATCTGGAGGCACGGAAACGCTGCATGGCCTGCGATCCAGCTTTAGAGATTGGGCGGGTGACGCTACGCACCATCCGCGAGACATTATAGAAGCTGCTTTGGCGCATACACTCAAGGATAAGACTGAGGCGGCTTACCGGCGTTCTGATGCCCTTGATAAACGACGAGTCTTGATGGTCGAATGGGCGAACTACTGTGCAAGCGGAAAAAAATCCAAGTAGTGCAAAAACAGCGTTGACACTGAACGGCAGGAGGAGCATATGTTGCATAACAGCAACAGGCCGATGACTGCACCCCGTAAGTCCTGTTCAGTAGCCGCCCGCTTGGGCAACCCAAAACACTGTAAAATTTGAGCCTACCCAACGTGCGTGTTCGCGCTCGGATATCCGTTCGCGTTGTCGCACCCTTCGTATGAGGAATTACACAGAAACCAGACAGGAGGACCAATGACCGCAGAGATTACACCGTCGCGCTTGATGTCGCCCAATGAAGCGAGCTTCGCCACGACGATGAGCAAAACCCTTCTCGCCAAGATGGCCAAGGAAGGTGCATTCCCGCCGCCGCTTTTGATCGGCGTGAAGCGGATCGCATATGTCAGAGCAGAAGTTGAAGGCTGGATCGAGACGCGTATCGCCGCCCGCACTGCCCACTGAGCATGGAACCGCATGCAGATGACTCCCCCGGTTGGGCCGGGAAGATAGATTATGAAAAGCTAGGAAGACGGCGGGCAGCTATCGAGCCGCAGGCGAGTAGGCCTCAAACGGAAATCAAAAGCCGCTTCAGCCTGATATGGGCGCATGACATCGGAGACGAGGATAACCACAAGGAATGGGTGATCCGGGACATCTTCGGCGCTGGTGAATTCTCTTACATCGTAGGTCAACCCGGAGCCGGGAAGAGCATGTGCGCGACCGATATGGCGTGTCACCTTGCAGCCGGTTGGGATTGGCATGGCTTCAAAGTCAGAAAGCCGGGTTTCGTTCTTTACATTGCGGCGGAACGCGCAAAGCTGACCAGAAGACGCATTAAGGCTTGGCGCAAGAAGCATCGCTTCAACGATGATCTGCCGGTGCTGGTTGTGTCCGGCTACATGAACCTGACAGACGGACTTGAGGACGCGAAAGAGCTTATTAGCGTTATCGAGCAGGCCGAAGACGAGTGCGGGCTGAAATGCGGTCTGATTGTAATCGACACGCTTACTCGCGTTTTCGGTGGAGGCGATCAGAACACATCCAAGGACATGACGCGGCTTATCGATGCCGTGAGCTTGATACAGGAGACGGTTCCTCACGCGCATGTTTGCGTGATCCACCACACCACGCATGCAGGTACGCGAGCCAAAGGCGCGATTGATCTGGATGGCGCGGTTGATGTGTCATTCATGGTCGGGACGAAGGGCGGCGTTGTCGTTCTCGAAAACACAGGCGCGAACGATGGCAAGGAAGGTGACCTTCTCGCCTATGATTTCGAAAGCGTGACGCTTGGAAAGGATGACGAAGGGGAATGGACCACCGCCCCCGTTCTTGTGCCGGTTTCCCTGCCGGAAGCAAACGGGAAAGGGCTGCCGCCGCTGTCTAAAAGCCATAGGGACATTTTGGAAATTGCGCGAGAATTGATGGCCGACAAGGAAGAGCCTGTTCCCGGACAGTTGGTCAGGGAGGCCTATTACGCGAAATACCCGGACAAGGATCGGGAGACGCTCAAGCGGGGATATAGCCGCGCGATCAAGTCATTGAAGGATCGGGGACTTGTGGAAGCCTCTGACGGCTTCGTTTCGATTACTGAGGGACACTAGGGACATTTCGAGGACATTGTCCCGTTTGTCCCGGACATCGCAGGGGGACGGACAGGGACACACACCTTTAGGTGTGTCCCGGTGTCCCTCTGTCTGACACCAAAACTGAGAAGGAGAAACAATTATGGAAGGAATGCGAGAACAGAACGAAATGATCATCCGGGCTTTGGTGCGGGAACCGGTCCTTTGGGATGGCGGCTTAGGCGAGCTAGATACACAGGTGCTGTCTATCCTACGCAAGCGCAGTGAGCCTGCAACGCCTGTCATGCTGGCGCGGTTGACCGGCCATACCAGACATGAGGTCAATTCATGTCTGCTACGCCTGAAGCGTCGTGATCTGGCAGAGAGCGTAAGCCATGGTCAGTGGGTAGCAGTATGAAGCGCGGGAATCTGAACAGGCAGGTTTTCCAGCACAATAATCGCGATACTCGTAAACCGAAGCAGCCTATCCCTGTTCGGCCTAGCGGCCTCAGAGCTACCCGCCCCTCATGAGCAAATGGCCTTACGGAACTCAGCAATGGAAAGCTCTTCGGTTAGCCAAGCTGATGGAATGCCCCGTCTGTGAACCGTGCCGTGCGCGTGGCGTCATCGAAGCGGCCGAAGTGGTTGACCACGATCTAGCCATCAACGCTGGCGGTCTAGCCTTCCCACCGTTGGAAGGTCTGACCAGTATGTGTGCAAGCTGCCACAACCGCAAGACCAATGCCAAGGACCGACGCACTGCCAAGACAGGCAAGAGCAGCGGCTTTCGCAGGGCATGGGCTGGCTTCGACGTGAATGGCAACCCGATTGACCCTGAAGGCTGGAATGACGCCTGACGCGCCTCTCTGGCCGGTCCTGAGGGTAGGGGGCCTCCAAAGACGGAAGTCAACGGCCTTGGGATCGGCGTGGGGCATTCGCAAAGACTTAATTCCAAATTTTGAACGGCGAAAAGGAAATCGTCATGAAAAAGTGAACAATGAAAGGAGACATGAATGGGCAAGAGAGGCAAGGGAGCCAAGCCGAGGAAAGCCGCTGGCGACATTATGGGCGGGCCGCAGCACCGCAAGGTGCTCCCCTGGGAGGTCGAAGGCCTCACAAGACTTGAAGCCGTCGTCGCATTCGTCAATGACATGAAAATCACGCAGGGAAAACTTGCTGGCCAGAACATGCAATTGCGCGACTGGCAGATAGACGAGTTTCTTGCCCCGATCTATGCCACCGACGAGTTTGGCCGTCGCCCCGTGCGAACTGCCGTCCTGTCCATGGGCCGTAAGAACGGTAAGACCGGCTTGAGTGCTGCCCTCGCCCTTTGTCATCTGGTCGGACCGGAGGCGGAACAGCGTGGCGAATTGTATTTCGGCGCGATGGACAAGATTCAGGCCGGTAAGGCTTGGGCCGAATGCAAGGCCATGCTGGAAGCTCATGTCGAGCTTGCCGAGCGCGTCAATATCATCAAATTCAGCAAGGAAATCGAGGTCGAACCGGGATATCCCGGAGAAGGCTCCGTGCTGAAGGCCGTGAGCGCCGATGCTGATTCCAAGCTAGGTTTGTCGCCTTCGTTCTTCCTTGCCGACGAAGCCGGTTATTGGGTGAAGCGCGATCTTTTCGACGCCATGGATTCCGCCCTTGGTGCCCGTGACGAACCGCTTGTCGTTGTCATCTCCACGCAGGCCAAGGACGACACGCACTTCTTTTCGGAAATGATTGACTACGGCCTGAAGGTGAAAACGGGAGAGATCGAAGACGAAAGCTTTCATTTGGCGCTGTTCACGACTGACCCCGACGAGGACGCATGGTCCTATGATACGTGGGTAAAGGCCAATCCGGCGTTAGGCGATTTTCTTGCCCTTGAACAGGTCGAGCGCATGGCGGCACAGGCGCAGCGGATTCCGTCGAAGGAAGCGGACTTCCGCAACAAAATCCTCAATCAACGGATTGATGGGACGGTGCGCTTCATCGCTGCCCGTGAGTGGAACGATTGCGATCTTGGGCCAATAAACGAAACCGCTCTGGAAGGCCGGGAATGCTATGGCGCGCTCGATTTGAGTGCTGCCCGTGACTTAACAGCTTTTGTTCTTGTGTTTCCTGAAGACGATGGCCGGTTCACAGTCCTGCCGCGCTTCTTCCTGCCGGAATTTGATATCGAGGGAAAGAGCGAGCATGACCGTGTGCCGTACAACGTTTGGGCCAGACAACCAGCTTCACGGCTTACATTGCTGCCGGGAAAGGTCATCGATCCGCAGGCCGTCGCGGAATACATCGCTGATGAGTCTGGCCGGTTCGATATTAAGGAAATCGCATTCGACCGCTGGCGCATTGAGGACTTGCGGCGCGAACTGGCTAAGGCGTCTATCGACTTGCCGCTCCAGCCGTTCGGCCAAGGGTATAAGGACATGTCACCTGCTGTTGACGTTCTTGAGGTCGCCGTCGCGCAACAGAGGGTCAATCACGCCGGAAACCCGCTCATGAAAATGTGTGCGGCCAATGCCGTTGTGACGAAAGACCCGTCCGGCGCTCGCAAGCTGGATAAGTCGAAGGCGTCAGGCAGGATCGACGGGCTTGTTGCGCTGGCAATGGCGTTGCAGACTGCCGCGCGACATGAGGAAGACGATTCACTTCCTGCGTGTCTCATGGAAGATGCTTGAAGGGAGGGATGAATGGCGAACCCGTACACGAAATTGCCGGGATACGAGACAGCGTGGCCGATCCATCTTGGGGATGATGACGATTTTCTAGTCTTGTTCGAACGTCGTAAGAACGATCCGAAAGCGAGTGATCTTTATGAGTTCCCGTGGGAGGTGCGCCACATGAAAAGCGGAAAGTTCAAGCGCTACGGGATGGGAAAGAAGGGAAACGCCGAGTTAGAGAGTGCAGCTGTGGCGCGCTCAGCAACGATGGACCGGTGGTGGAAAACTACCGAATAAAAAAATCCTAGGCCGCTGTTTTGTCAAGCAAACGCTGAAAAAATATACTTTCTTGCCAAATGCGTTTTTCTCTTGCGCTGAAAGTAATGCGGAGAGATAACCACAGTCATCGAGCGGCAGCAAACACCGCGCCGCTCGAAACACCCCAACAATTTGAAGAGCTTCGCCCCGTTTTAGGGACGGGCAGCCCGTGCCACCGGCACGGAATAACCAGCCGTTCCATGTGATCGGCACAAACAAACCCAAAATCGTTGCGCAGGCCCAATCGAGCAATTCAGCCCGACCACGGCTCTATGCGCACTTTCCAGAAAAGGAGATCATTTGACCAATATTTTCCACCTTCGCGAGACCCGTTCGACCAAGCTTGCAGCAATCAAGGCACTTGGCGACAACCCGGACACTGCCGCTTTCACCGCTCTGGAGACCGAAATCCGCGCCCTCGACGGCCAGATCAAGAACGCCTCCACCATTGCCGAATTCGAGCGCGCAGAAGCTGCCCCGGACACCGGCATGGAACGTGAAATGCGCTCCTATTCGGTCGCGAAGGCCATCCGCGAAGGCAATGCGGACAACCTGACCGGCGTAGAACGCGAAATGCACGACGAACTGTCCAAGGGTCGCGAAGTTCGCGGCATCATGATCCCGACTTCCATGATCTTTGGCAGTGAAAATCGCGCCATGCTGACCACGGGCACCGCTGGCAATACCGTTGCAACCAACCTTGGCGGTCTTATTGATCGCGTCCGTCCGGTTCTGGCCGTGCAGTCGCTTGGCGCAACCGTCATTTCCGGCCTGACCGGCAATCTCGACTTGCCCCGCCTGACCTCTGGTCCGACTGCATATTGGGTCAATGAAGACGAGCCGACCACCGCGAGCGACGCCGCCTTCGACAAGGTCTCGCTGAAGCCAAAGACGGTCTCCGGAGAAATGTATCTTAGCCGCCGCCTTCAGCTTCAGAACGGCGTAGCACTTGAAAACGTCCTTCGACAGGATCTTGCCTTCGTTCTGGCGCAGGCTCTCGACGCCGCTGCGATCAATGGCCTTGCGGCCAACAAACAGCCAGTCGGCATCCTGAATGCGATTGCTGAGATGGTCACCACGTCCCCGGCGTTCATTTCGGACACGGCTGCCGACCTGATTTCGGCGCTTGAGCTTGACGACGTGACCGGCACCACGGGCTTCCTCACCAATCCGTCGCTCATGGGTCAGGCTCGCAAGGTCAAGACGTTGGGCCGCACGATCCCGATTTCGGAACTGTTCCATGGTGAGCGGGTCGTTTCCACCAATCAGGTCCCGAAGAAGGGCGGCAAAGACCCGCTGATCTTTGGCGCATGGGCCAACCTGCTGATTGGTTACTGGAGCGGAGTGGATATCCTCGCCAACCCGTATACCGACGCATCGAAGGGCGGTCTTCGTCTGCATGCCTTCCTTGATGCGGACATTGCGATCCGTCACCCCGAAGCCTTTGCTTGGACCTCGACGGAAATTGAGACGGACCAGACCACGGGCAACAACAACGGCTAATGGCCAGCGTCTCATTAGCTGAGGCCAAGATTCACCTCCGGGTCGATTACCCGGAGGATGACTCCTACGTCTCTTCACTGATTGAAGCGGCGGAAGGCTACATTTCTGAAACCGGCGTTCCTGCCGATAAGATGGAATTGCCGCCCGTCAAACACGCCGCCCTCCTGCTTATCGGCCATTGGTTCAACTACCGCGAGGCCACAGCGGAGAAGCCCCCACAAGCGATCGCATTCGGCGTCAACGCCCTTGTGCAGCCATTCAGGGAGGTATCATTTTGAGCAACTTTGAAAAACGCGCCGCGACTGACGTTAAGGCCGTAGGCAAGAAGCTGACCGGCTATGTTGCCACGTTCGGCCTTGAAACTCGCATTGGCGATTTCAGCGAAGTCATTCAACCGGGCGCTTTCGGCGCTTCACTTCGTTCCAACCCTGACATTCTCGCTTTGGTCGATCATGACCCCGGCAAGGTGTTGGGCCGTAGCGGGTCGGGTAGCCTGATCCTCGCAGAGGATCAGAGGGGCCTTCGTTTCGAACTGGACTTGCCTGACACGCAATTGGGCCGGGACATCGCTGCGCTCGCTGCCCGCTCTGATATCGGCGGCATGTCGTTCGGCTTCAATGTCCCGGAAGGCGGCGAAGAATGGCACGGCGAAAAGCGAACCCTGAAGGCCGTTGACCTTCGCGAGATTAGCGTTGTGCAGGCATTCCCGGCTTACAGCGGCACGTCTTTGGCGGTTCGCTCTCGCACGCCGATGACAGACACGGAACGTCGTATTCGAATTTTGGAACTGGAAGGAGGCGCACATGTGGCCGTTTAAAACGCAAGAAACGCGGGCTGTGTCGTCTAGCGACCCGTTCCTAGGTGAATTCCTTGGCGCTCGTTGGCAGGCCCGAGCCGATATCGAAAAGGCGAGCGGTCACGCGGTAGCCCATCGGTGCATCCAGCTTGTCGCGGAGCAACTTGCTTCGGTCCCGCTGAAGGTCTACCGCAGAGACGCAGACGGGGGCCGTGTGGCGGCTTCAGACCATGCCCTTTACTCAGTGCTTCAGGATAGCTTCTCGCCGTTCCTGACCGCGTTCGAGGGCCGGGAATGGCTGCTAGTTTCGGCTCTGATGTATGGCAACGCCTACGCCCGGATTGAACGGAATGGCCGCAGCCAGATCGCCGCGCTTTATCCGCTTAAGTCACCAAGCGTCACGGTGGAAAAGCTATCGTCCGGTCGCCTTCGCTACAAGGTCGCCAAGGACAATGGCGGCACCGACGTGTTCACGCAGGACGAAATCTTGCACGTTCGCTATCGGACCGTTGACGGCGTTCTAGGTCTTTCGCCAATCCAGATTGCCAACGCGACCTTCGGCCTCGCTTTGGCTCAACAGGACACGGCTGGCGCGGCGGCTGAGAATGCTTTCCGTCCGGCTGGCGCTCTGATCTTCCCTGAGAAGCTTAGCGGCGACGGCAAGGGTGAAGCCATCAAAAAGTTCAAGGAACGGTTCGTCGGACAGCTTAAGGCTAATGAGGTCATGGTGCTGGATGGCGGCGCGAAGTTCGAGACATTCCAGTTTTCCGCGAAGGATTCGGAATTTCTCGACAGCCGCAGGCTTTCGAATCTCGACGTTTGCCGGGTGTGGGGTGTTCCGCCTTCCGCTGTCGGCATTACTGACGATGCGACCTACAGCAACATTGGCGAGGAATCCCGCGCTCTTGTGAATCGAGTCCTTGCGCCTTGGGCCAAGCGGTTCGAGTCCGTCTACAACGCCACACTGCTTTCGCCGGAGGCGCGTAAGACACATTACATCGAGCATGACCTATCCGGCCTGCTTCGTGGTGATCTGGCGACCCGCTACGAGGCCTACCGCATTGGCCGTGAAGCTGGCTTCCTGTCGGTGGACGAAATTCGCGGTTTCGAAAACATGAGCAAGGTCGAAGGCGGCGATACGTACATGCAGCCTTTGAACATGGCTCCGCTCGGCGTGTCACAAAACGCCCAGGCATCGCAGGTCACGCAATGACAGCAGCAGGCGATCTTCGTGGAACTTTCGAGTTTCAGCGCAAGACGGATGGCAACGACGGTTTCGGGGGCGTGATCCCCGGAGCCGGACCACTCGTCACTGTTTTCACCGCAGCGGGCCGGTTCGAGGTTCGGACAGGCGATGAAATGGTGATCAACAACCTACCGCGCGGCGTCTCGACTGTGGAAGTCACCATTCGGCAGCGGCCCGCCACCAAAACCGTAAACACAACATGGGTCATCCGGGATAAGCGTTCCGGGCGGTCCTACAACGTCAAGATGATGAAGCCAGACCAGAAAGGAGCCTTCATCACATTCACCGCAGAAGGAGGGACAGCATGATCAACGTGAAAGCTATTAGCATTGAACCGCTCGGCAGAGGCTATGACCGGGAGACTGGCGCGCGGCGACTGGCGAAGGTTCAGGTGTTCCTACCCGACCTGCAAACCACGCTCCGGGACATCATCCTGACGCACGACCACGACCTTGGCTTTGTGGCGACCCCTGAGAGGCCCAAGAAAGGCGTTGCGGTAATTCAGTGGGTCAAAGGCTCACCGCTTGCACGGGCCGTCTCTGAGGCCGCAGAGAAGGCCTATAGCAGTATGCTTACTGAAGACATTGCCGAACTGAAGGAGCTTTACGAAGCTGCCGCGTAACCCGATAACCCGCCGCCTCGTGAAAAAGGTTGGCGGGTTTTCGCCTCCGAACCCCTAGAACAGTTGCGGTGGGACTTGTGCGCCCTGTTGTCTGAGAAGAAATCTCGTTCGGTTATGAACCGTAGCTGCAAGTCCATCTGACGACATGAATCCGTCGAAATAGGTTGAATACGCGGTGTAGGAGATATCAATCACATCATTTCGCACAAGCTCAGCCTTCCGGTCTAGCGTACCTCTCCGAACAAGTTCCATTAGGTAAACGCACTGAGCCAAGGTGAAGCGGAATATGAAGGCATCTGCCAAGTGATGTGCATTCGGCAGTGGGATGTGGTGTTCTTCAAAGGTCCGTGTCGCCACATCGCACACGATCCTCAAAAACTTTTCAGCCGTGTCCTGTTGCCACCGCTGTCTTGTTCTGATTCGTTTCACCTCTATCGGAGTGAAGAGGCCAAGGAACTCGGAGATGTCGAGACCTATTTCCGCGGAATTATCCATGATGCGGGCAATGTGCTCGTCCGCCCATTCTCCTCGCATCGCTAACTGTTTCTGAAGTTTTTCATTCCCATCAACTGCCGCTGCTAGTATCTCGTGGAAGCTCTCTGCTTCGCTAGTTTGTTCCCTATCAATAAACTCGTTTGCAATAGGAAACGTGGCAGGATCGACAAGGCTTGAACCTCTATTACCCTTGAGAACTAAAACTTGGCCCGGAAACCGACCCAACACTCCCCAAGATCTTGCGATATTTTCCAAACGATAGAGTTTGAATGATTCCATTGCTGCGTAATCATTAAGGACAGCTATGTGTTCGCGAGAATGACTTAGGTATCCCGAGAGCGTAGAGCTATTGAGGTGGTGTGTATCTATCACAATTCTCACGATAACCCCAAAAACAAGTTGCAAGGGTAGTTATGGCAAAAGGATAAAATATCGCGTAACGTATTGTTTTTATTGACAGATGGCGGAAGAGGTGGGATTCGAACCCACGGTACGGTCTCCCGCACGCCGGTTTTCAAGACCGGTTCCTTAAACCACTCGGACACTCTTCCAAGGGATGTACAGGCCTTGCAGCCTCGCTGATGCGCAGGATGAAAATCCCGGTCACTCCTGAATTCGGCTTTACAGCGTCCAAGGGCTGATCGTCAACTGCACCTTCGCTGTCGTCGACTTGTTCTGGGCCGGCAATAACCTACTTGGTCGGGTATAAACGCTTTTAAGAGGGTGCCATGGGCATTTTTGACGGACTGCTCGGCCACGGTTCCTCGGTGGATCCTGCCGATTTGAACAAGCGACTGAACGGTGTGCTGATCGATGGCGAGACGCCGGACCTCGCCTTCAAGGTCATCCGCGACTTCTTCGTCTTCACCCAGTGGCGCGTCATCCTCGTCGACATTCAGGGGCTGACGGGAAGCAAGGTGGACTATATGTCCATCCCCTACCGCGCCATCACCCGCTTTTCTGTGGAAACGGCGGGCACGTTCGACCTCGATTCGGAACTAAAGATCTGGGTTTCCGGCAGCAGCACGCCGATCTCCAAGACGCTGAAGAAGGGCACCGACGTCCGAGGCATCCAGCGCGCGTTGGCGACCGGCGTGCTGCGCTGATCATTTAGTGCCGTCCAAGAAAAAGGCCGCCGACGCTCCTCCGAGCCGGCGGCCTCTGGCCATTGCCGCGTTTTCGTGCGGCTTAATTCGCGGGTGCGGGCGTCGCTGGCGCCGGAGTTGCCGGTGCCGGAGTGGCGGGGGCAGGCGAGGCAGGAGGCGTCGCGGTGCTCGATGCCGGCGGCGTGGCGGGCGCTGATGTCGTGGTGGTCGGCGCGTTCGAGGCGGGTATGAACATCCACACGGCAAGCGCGATGATCACGACGACAGCTATTCCGACAATGACGTTTCTGTTCACAGGCAGTTCCTCCTAAACTGGTCTGGTTGTAGTCACCCGCAGGAGATAGTTCGCAGACGGCAATTGTCCATGATTTGCCGACAAAACCGCGCCATTGGCTTGCGCAAAACTGCCTCGTTTCGGCACTCTCGTTCCCCGTCTCGTGCCATTGTGAGGCGAGGGGACTGCCAAAGCGCAAGGCCGGCGAATAAACCAATCTTTAACCATGTTATTCGGTATTTTATCTAGTCCACAGAATTCATTCGCAATTTTGCCATCATGCGGGCAGAAATAAAGCGCGATCAACAGGCGGAAACGCGCGCGGCGCGCGGAACTGCATGTGGGACTGTCTCCAAACGGGATTGGGGCGGCCCGAAAGCGGCGGGACTAGAAAATTGAATTCAGAAAACAGCAAGCTTGTTCTCGGCGCGAGATGGCTCGGTATCGTTATGGTGTGTGCGAGCGTTGCGTCCTGCGCGACCTCCAAGCCTGAGCCGAAGCAAAAGCAGCGCAGCAAGGAATATTTTTCCGAGAAGGAATATGGCGTCAAGGCCAGTCCGCGCGTGGTTGGCGACGGCAAGGCCGTGCCGAAGGGCGGTGGCCGTTTCATGGTGGGTAATCCCTATCAGGTGAAGGGCAAGACCTACGTCCCCAAGGAAGATCCGAACTACAACAAGAACGGTCTCGCGTCGTGGTATGGTTCGGCCTTTCACGGTCGCCTGACCGCCAATGGCGAAGTCTACGATTCCAGCCATCTGTCTGCGGCGCATCCGACATTCCCGCTGCCAAGCTATGCGCGCGTCACCAATGTCGATACCGGTTCGTCGGTCATCGTCCGCGTCAACGATCGCGGACCTTATCATCCGGGCCGTATCATCGACGTGTCGAGTCAGGCGGCCGACATGCTGGACATGAAGCGCACCGGCACCGGCAATGTGAACGTGCAGTATGTCGGCCGCGCCCGCATGGACGGTCACGACATGCCGTTCCTGATGGCGTCCTACGTCCGCAAGGGCGATCGCATTCCCGGCATCCGCCCCGAAGGCCAGATCGCAACCGGCGTCATGGTGGCGTCCAACGAGCGTTTTGGCGATCAGTTGCAGAGCTACGGTTCCTCCATCCCGACACCTGCACCCATGGCGCTTGCCGGTCGTACCCCAAGCGGCCCGTCGTCGAAAGCCTCGTCCGCGCTCGCAGCTGTTCAGGCACAGGCAGCTCCGTCGACGCAAGGCATGGCGCCCAGTCAGGGTGCATCCTTCCAGGCGATGCAGGATTTTGCCGAACTGCCATTCGTCGGCCCGGTGCCGATGTCGCGTCCGGGCGCGATGACAGCCTATTCTGCTCCGGTCGCTTTGCGATCTGTCGCCGCCATGCCGCAACAGCAGTATGGCGAGCATACGCTGCAGGCGCAGGCGCAGTCGTTCAACGCGATGCCCTTGCCGAGGGTGCGCCGCTGATCCACGCGTGATGCCAGGGCAGGGTGGTGCAATTTTGCCGCCCTGCCGCACAAAACCCATGTCGAAAACAAACAGTTGATGGCCACTCCAGATTGCGCGGGCTCAGCCGCCTTGTTAGCAATCGGTAACATCATCTCATAATGCATTTTCCGGGGATCGAGCATGCTGACGCGTATCACCTTGTTGGCGCTCCTGACCTTTTCCGCAGCGGCACCGTGTGTGCATGCGGCAGGTCCCGGTGAAGCTGCGCCGCTGTTTGCCACCAAGGCCCGCCAGGTCTACATGATCGAGGCGAAATCCGGCACCGTCCTCCTCGCAGACAATGAAAACCAGGCCTTTCCGCCGGCATCGCTTGCCAAGCTGATGACGATGGATCTGGTGTTCGATGCGCTGAAAAAGGGCGAGATCACCCCAGACACCACCTACCGCGTCTCCGAAAACTCATGGCGCAAGGGCGGCGCGCCCTCCGGCACGGCGACGATGTTTGCGGCCCTCAATTCGGAAATCCGCGTCGAGGATCTGGTCAAGGGCGTGGTCATCCAGAACGCCAATGATGCATGCATGATCCTCGCCGAGGGCATGGCGGGATCCGATGTGCTGTTCGCGTCCAGATTGTCGGATCGCGCCAAGGATCTCGGGCTGAGCCGCAGCATTTTCGGCAATTCCACCGGCATGCCGGATGCCGAAAGCCGCACAACGGCGCGTGACATGGTGGAGCTCGCCCGCCATCTCCAGACGAGCTATCCGGATTATTACGACCTCTACCGTCAACCGGATTTCACCTGGAACAAGATTTTCCAGCGCAACAAGAACCCGCTTCTGGGCCTGAATATCGGTGTCGACGGTCTCGGCGCCGGTTTTGCCGAAGGAGCCGGCTTCGCGATCGTCGCCTCGATCGAGCGCAATGGTACCCGGCTGTTTCTGGCCATGGGCGGATTGGCCAGCGACAAGGAACGCACGGAAGAGGCCAAACGCGTGCTCGAATGGGGGCTGACATCCTTCGAAAACAAGGTGGTTTTCAAGGATGGCGAGCCGGTCGGGCAGGCCAGCGTTTATGGCGGCGATCAGGGGCGTGTCGATCTCGTGGCCAAAGGCCCGGTCGAGCTTTACGTGCCGGCCAACAATCCGGAGCGGCTTTCGGCCCGCATCGTCTATCGCTGGCCGCTGAGGGCGCCGGTCGTCGCGGGGCAGGAGGTAGGAACGCTGAAAATCTATTCCGGCGAAAGGCTGCTGCGCGAAGTGCCGCTTCATACGGCATCGGCCGTCGGCACCGGCTCACTGGTGTCGCAGGCGACCGACGCCATGATGGAGATGATGTTCTTCTGGCTTTGAGCAGGTTTTCCGCCTGTTGATTGCCGCCATCACGGTTCCACGCGACCAAGACTTGGGGTAAGACGGCGCAACGCACACATATCGGTGCAAGGCGTCAGGCTCGCGTGAGCCTCCAGGAGAGCGAAGGCAGAGTGGCAGGATCAGCCGGACTTTTTGTCAGTTTCGAAGGCGGTGAGGGCAGTGGCAAGTCCACCCAGATTCGCCGGCTTGCCGACTATTTGCAAGGCCGTGGCCTCGAAGTGGTGGTGACGCGCGAACCCGGTGGTTCGCCGGGTGCCGAAGCCGTGCGCCATGTGATCCTGTCAGGGGCTGCCGAAGCATTTGGCGTGCGCATGGAAGCGATCCTTTTCGCCGCCGCCCGCAACGATCATGTCGAAGAGGTCATCCGGCCCGCACTCGCCCGCGGTGCAGCCGTTCTGTGCGATCGCTTCATCGATTCCTCGCGTGTCTATCAAGGCGTGACCGGCAATCTGGAACCGGCCTTCATGGCGGCGCTGGAGCAGGCGGCGATCGATGGTCTGATGCCAGATCTGACCATCCTGCTCGATCTGCCGGCGGAAATCGGGCTTGCGCGCGCCGGCCGTCGTCGCGGAGCGATCGACAAGACCGCCGAGCCGGATCGCTTTGAACGCGAGCAGCTGGCAACCCACGAAAAACGTCGCGAGGCCTATCTGGAAATCGCCGAAAGCGAGCCGCAGCGATGCCGCATCGTCGACGCCGACAGGCCGGAACAGGCAATCGCTGCCGATATTGCCGCCATCACCAATGACGTTCTGGCGCAGGTCGCCCGTGTCGCGGAAACCGTATCATGAGCGGCGAGGGATACGGCGTACTCGATGGCGCCATCGCACCGCAGCGCAATACCAATCTGTTCGGCCACGCCGAGGCGGAAGAGTTTCTGGCGCGCAGCTACCGCTCCGGCAAAGGGCACCACGCCATCCTGATCGAAGGGCCGGAGGGTATCGGCAAGGCGACGCTCGCCTTCCGTTTCGCCAATCATGTGCTGAGCAATCCTGAACCCTCGGAAGCACCGGAAGAACTCGCTACGCCCGATCCCGATTCGATGGTCAGCCGCCAGATCATTGCCGGTGCCTCGCACAATCTGCTGCATCTGACACGGCCGGTGGACGACAAGACCGGCAAGGTCAAATCGGCCATCACCGTCGATGAAGTGCGCCGTGCCGGCCATTTCTTTTCTCAGACATCCGGTTCCGGCAACTGGCGCATCGTCATCATCGATCCCGCCGACGACCTCAACCGCAACGCCGCCAACGCCATCCTGAAAATCCTTGAGGAACCGCCGAAACGCGCGCTTTTCCTCGTGCTGTCGCATGCGCCCGGCAAACTGCTGCCGACCATTCGTTCACGCTGCCTGCCGCTGCGTCTGCAGCCGCTCTCGGATGACAATCTCGGCAGGGCACTGGCAGCGCTCGGCTCGCCGCTGGATGGCGGAAAACAGGCGCAGGAAGTGCCGGCGCTGGCCAAGGGCAGCGTCGCACAGGCGCTGAAACTGATGAATTACGGCGGGCACGATATTATCAAGGCCTATGAGGATGTGCAGAAGGCACAAGGGGCAGGGGCCAGAAAAGCCATGCACCGCCTCGCCGACGTGCTGTCCGGCAAGGATAATGATGTCCTGTTCGGCTTCTTCATCGATCATCTGACCGAAAATCTGGTGGAGCGGGCGCGCAATGCGGCTCTTGCCGGCGATCTTGCCGGTGCGGATCGGGCAGCGCGGCTTTCGAGCGAAATCGGTCAACGCATCGGTATCGGTCAGGCCTATAATCTCGACCGCAAGCAGACCATCATTTCCATTCTGGAGGAGGTTCGGGGCTGATTGCTCCGCCCTGGTTGCGAAGCTGAGGGAAAGAAGCTGTTTCGCATCGCGAAAACTTGCTTTAAGAGCGGTGACAAATCTGAAAATTTGCAGAGTGCTGCCGCCATGTCCGACAAAACACCGTTTTACATCACCACCGCCATCTCTTATCCGAACGGCAAGCCGCATATCGGCCATGCCTACGAATTGATCGCAACCGACGCGATCGCACGTTTCCAGCGCCTCGCCGGCAGTGACGTGTTCTTTCTGACCGGTACGGACGAACACGGCCAGAAGATGCAGCAGACGGCGCGCAAGGAAGGCATTTCGCCGGAAGAACTGGCGCAGCGCAATTCGGCTGAATTCCGCGCCATGGGCAAGCTGCTCAACGCCTCCAATGACGATTTCATCCAGACGACCGAGCCGCGCCACCACGAGGCGAGCCAGGCGATCTGGAACCTCATGGCCGATGCGGGCGATATCTACAAGGACAGCTATGCCGGCTGGTATTCGGTGCGCGACGAAGCCTATTACGGCGAAGACGAGACCGAAGTCCGCGCCGACGGCGTTCGTTACGGGCCACAGGGCACGCCAGTCGAGTGGGTGGAAGAGTCGAGCTATTTCTTCAAGCTCTCCGAGTATCAGGACCGCCTGCTGAAACTCTACGAGGACCAGCCGGACTTCATCGGTCCCGCCGAGCGCCGCAACGAGATCATTTCCTTCGTCAAATCGGGTCTGCGCGATCTGTCGATCTCGCGCACGACGTTCGACTGGGGCGTCAAGGTGCCGAACGATCCCGAGCATGTCATGTATGTCTGGGTCGATGCGCTGACCAACTACCTGACGGCGACCGGTTACCTGACCGACAAGAACGGCCCGCGCGCAAAATTCTGGCCGGCCGATGCGCATATCATCGGCAAGGACATCATCCGCTTCCATACAGTCTACTGGCCGGCATTCCTGATGTCTGCCGGCCTGCCGCTGCCCAAGCGCGTTTATGCGCATGGCTTCGTGCTGGCCAAGGGCGGCGAGAAAATGTCGAAGTCGCTCGGCAACGTGCTCGATCCGTTCGAACTGATCGAACATTTCGGCCTCGACCAGATCCGCTATTACCTGATGCGCGAAATCTCCTTCGGTCAGGACGGTTATTGTAGCGAGGAAGGTATCGGCATCCGTATCAATGCCGATCTCGCCAACGGTATCGGCAATCTTGCCAGCCGCTCGCTGTCGATGATCGTGAAAAACTGCGACGGCCAGATCCCGCAGCCCGGCGAATTGACCGAGGAAGACAAGGCGATGCTGGCAACGGCCGACGGCCTTCTGGCGATCTGCAGTGAAGAGATCGGCCGCCTTGCGATCCACAAGGCGCTGGCAGCCATCATCGGCGTCGTCTCCGAAACCGATCGTTATTTCGCCGGCCAGCAGCCGTGGGCCCTGAAAAACACGGATCCGGAACGTATGGGCACCGTGCTTTACGTGACGGCCGAAGTCGTGCGCCAGATCGCCATCCTGCTGCAGCCCTATATGCCGGAATCGGCGACAAAGCTGCTTGATCTGGTGGCCGCGCCGGCCGACAAACGCGACTTTGCAGCCCTTGGTGAAAGCGGTCGTCTCGTTCCCGGAACGGTCTTGGAAGCCCCAAAACCGGTTTTCCCGCGTTACGTCGCGCCGGAAGTGTCCGCGTAAGGCTGAACAGACATGCTGATCGATACCCATTGCCATCTGGATTTCGCCGATTTCGAAGCGGAGCGCGACGATATTGTCGCGCGCGCTCACGCGGCCGGCGTCAGCCAGATGGTCACCATTTCCACGCGGGTTCAAAAGCTGGACGGCCTGCTGGCGATTACCGAAAAATATCCGTCCGTTTTCTGCTCCGTCGGCACCCATCCCAACAATGCCGGCGAGGAACTGGATATCCAGACGGAAGATCTCGTTCGTCTCGCCAATGCCCATGAAAAGATTGTGGCGATCGGCGAAGTCGGCCTCGATTATTTTTACGACACCCAGACGCCGGCCGACCAGAAGACCGGGCTTCTGCGTCATATCGCAGCGGCGCGTCAAACCGGCCTGCCGCTGGTCATCCACAGCCGCAGTGCCGACGAAGACATGGCGGAAATCCTGACCGCTGAAAGCGGGAAGGGGGCCTTCCCTTTCATCCTGCATTGCTTTTCGTCCGGGGCTGAGCTTGCCCGCACCGGTGTCGAACTCGGCGGTTACGTCTCCTTCTCCGGTATCCTGACCTTCCCGAAGTCGGAAGAGATCCGCGAGATCGCCAAAACCGTGCCACTCGACCGTCTGCTGGTGGAGACCGATGCGCCATACCTTGCGCCAAAACGCTGGCGCGGCAAGCGCAACGAACCATCCTACGTGGTCAACACCGCCGAGGTTCTGGCCGATGTGCATGGCCTGACCTATGATGAAATGGCCAAGATCACCACGGACAACGCGTTTCGCATCTTTGCGAAAATGCCGAGGCTCTGATCGTGGCGGGTTACCGGCGGCGTTTCACCATTCTCGGCTGTTCGTCATCGCCGGGCGTGCCGCGCCTGAATGGTGACTGGGGGGCCTGTAACCCGGACAACCCGAAAAACCGCCGCACACGCGCCAGCCTGCTTGTCGAACAGATCGGCCCCGATGGCGGAAAAACGACCGTGGTCATCGATACAGGCCCCGATTTTCGCGCGCAGATGATCAGCGCCAGGGTCGATCGTCTCGATGCCGTGCTTTATACGCATGCTCATGCCGATCATTTCCATGGTCTGGATGACCTGCGCGGCTATTTTATCGTCCAGCATCACCGCGTGCCGATCCATGTGGATGCCGAGACATTGGCACGCATTCGCCAGGGTTTTGGCTATTGTCTGGAAACGCCGGAAGGCAGCAGCTATCCGCCGATCGCCATTGCCCGCATGATCGAGCAGCCTTACAGCAATATCGTCATCGACGGTGCCGGCGGGCCGATGTCCTTCATGCCACACAGGCAGGTGCATGGCGACATCCATTCGCTGGGTTTCCGGATCGGCGATGTGGCTTACTGCAGCGATGTCAGCGATTTTCCTGCCGAGAGCGTCGAACGTCTGTCGGGCCTCGACACGCTGATCATCGACGCGCTGCAATACCGGCCGCATCCGAGCCATCTGTCGCTTGAGCAGGCGCTGGAATGGATCGAACGCCTTGCACCATCACGCGCCATTCTCACGCATATGCATACGCCGCTGGATTACGATGCAGTGATGGCCGAGACGCCGCCACATGTTCAGCCGGCCTATGATGGACTGAGCTTCGAGATAGCGTTCGAAACTAGCGAACTGTAATGTGTAAGCGCTTGAACCCAAGCAGCTGATATCGCATTTCAATCCATAGGTTCCATAAGATAGATTATCGAATTTTTGTGTGTAGCCGCAAAGTTAGAATGTCCTATTTTAGCAAAGTTAGAGTGTCACACTCCCCGCGTTTGATAACGCGGAGA
>NZ_JBCIYT010000018.1:0-59253 GCF_050455485.1 Neorhizobium sp. BT27B
GGCTTCACCAACACCGAAGAAGAAGGCGTTGGCCTGACCAAGGTTGTCCCTTTCCTGGTCGAGGACGTGCTCATCGCCCAGGGTGCTGTGTTCTCCAAGGTAAAAGACTGGGGTGTTCATACGGTCGTGGATGGCCAACTCATCACCGGCCAGAACCCGGGATCTTCCGGCGAGGCCGCCGAAGCTCTGCTCACCGCCCTGCGCCAGACCCGTATCCGGGCAGCCTGATCATTCAGCATCGTGGACGGCCGCCAGCAGACGGCGGTCGGCCACCCGAAAATCGGATATCGAGATGATCAGCTCTAAACCAACGCTCTCGGCTGTGCACGCCCGAGAGATGATCGAGACATCAAAGTCCAAGGCGACCGCCTTGAATGTCCCATGCTCGATCGCAGTCATTGGCCCGGATGGCTACCTACTTGCCTTCGAGCGCGAGGATGGAGCCATGTCGGGATCCGTTGAACTGGCGATCAACAAAGCGTTCACCGCTCAGATCTTCAACAACGCGACTGACATGCTGAGCGTGTTGGCTCAATCAGGCGCGGAGCTCTACGGAATTCAGCATTCCCACAACGGTCGCGTGGTCGTGTTCGGGGGAGGCATCCCTATCCAATTCCAGGGGCAGGCGATCGGCGCGATCGGCGTTAGCGGCGGCACAGTCGCAGAGGATGTGGCCATCGCCGAGGCTGGCGCTGGAATTCTGGCCGACCTTCTCGTCCCCGCTCGCTCCTAGGCCAAACATGGTGCCGAAGCCAAATCACCATCGGCCCCGTAATCTGATCCCATTCTGAAATCCGCATGTCCGCGGCTTGATCCCTCGTCGCAGAGCGTGGCGCCCGATTTCAACTTCGGTTGGTCGGGACCGGACAAGTGCGCCTGATCTCACCCCTCATCAATAATTTTTCAAAAGGATGCATCAAATGAAATTCCTGAACTCGCTCATCTCGGCTGTCGCCGCCGTCGCAATCACAGCCAGCGTCGCCTTGCCTGCGGCTGCGGCAGACTTCAAGGCCAAGACCGTTGTCCTCGTTCACGGCGCATTTGCCGATGGTTCTTCTTGGAACAAGGTCATCCCGCTTCTGAAGAAGGCAGGATTGAAGGTTGTAGCGGTCCAGAACCCGTTGGATACCTTGGAAAATGACGTTGCTTTCACTGAACGGGCAATTGCCGATGCTGAAGGCCCGGTCGTGTTGGTCGGTCATTCCTACGGCGGCGCCGTTATCACGCAGGCGGGTGTTAATCCGAAGGTTCACTCGCTCGTGTACGTCGCGGCCTATGCTCCAGAGGTCGGACAGTCGGTCCTCGATACCCAGAAGCCATATCCGGATGCTCCGGGCAGACCATTCATCAAGAAAGATGATGCGGGTTATCTGAAGTTCACCGACGAGGGTGTCTTCAATTACTTCGCAGCCGATCTGCCTCGCGACGAACAGGAACTGATCGCGGCCACACAGGGTGCATTTGGGGTCAAGGCCGTTTCAACGCCCGTCACACAGGCAGCCTGGCACACGGTTCCTTCCTTCGAGGTTGTGTCCACGGATGATAAGGTGATCCCGCCGCAGCTCCAGCGAGACCAGGTCAAGCGGCTCAAGGCGACAGCTGTCGAGGTGGCTGCAAGCCATGTCGTCATGCTGTCGCACCCCGACGTGGTGGCGAAGCTGATCATCGAGGCTGCGAAGTAACTCCTATGTCATGGCGGGTTGGCTTCGTCCGTGCCCGCCATGCCCATCAATCTGCTTCTCGCCCTGGAGATCCCCGATGACACACATTCTTTCCACCCGCCCGTTAGCCGACTATCGTCTTCGGGTTGTTCAGGTTGATGCTGCCAGCGCAGACGTTCCGGCAGCACTCGCCCGCCCGGCGCTTTCGTTCGCCGCCACTGTCGCTGCGATCGTGCTGGTCGCCATCGATCTTCGTCCGGGCATCGTTTCAGTCGGACCGCTGCTGCCCCATATCCGTCAGGAGTTTGGGATGTCCAACGCCGAGGCATCGCTGCTGACAGCCATCCCTGCCATGCTGATGGGCTTGCTGGCGTTTCCCACTCCTTGGCTCGCCCACCGATTTGGCCGCGACAGGGTCATTCTGACCGCGCTGATCGTCCTGATGTTGACGACAATCCTGCGCGCCTTCTCCGGCTCGGTCGCCATGCTTCTGGCTTCCACTGTGGGAGTAGGGGCGGGGATTGCGGTCGCAGGTGCGCTGATCCCGGGCCTCGCAAAGAAGAATTTTCCGAAGCAGGCCGCAGTTCTGATGGGGATCTACGCATCCTCACTGGGCCTCGGCAGTACGCTTGCGGCCGGCCTGACCGAACCGCTTGCAAATCTGGGCGGAGGCTGGAGGTTCGCTGACGGCATCCTGGCAATTCCGTGCCTGACGGCCATAGCCGCCTGGATCGTTGTCGCTGCTGCTGAAGGTAGAAGAAGGGCGCTCGTGGTAGAAACGTCAACATCGGCGCGGCGCCGTCTGCCCACCGCCAATCTTGTTGCGTGGCTCATCGCCCTCTACTTCGCTGCCAACAACATCCTGTTTTTCGGGTTCGTCTCATGGACAGCACCAATATTCAGAGAGCTCGGCATGAGTGCTACTTCGGCAGGGCTCCTGCTAGCAGGCTTCACTGGTGCATTCATGGTCGCGAATCCATTGGCTGGAGTGATAAGCCGTAATGAAGATCGTCGCATCGTGATCGCCCTATTTGCCGCACTGGCACTTACGGGATCGGCTGCCGTCGCGATTTCGCCGACGCTGCTGCCCTTCCTCTTTATCCCGATGATTGCGTTCGGTGTCGGCGGATCCTTCACGCTCGCAATGATCCTGCCCCTCGACAACGCGGCGGATGCCCACGACGCCAACACCTGGACGGCGTTCGTGATGGGGATTGGCTATTCTGCCGGAGCGCTTGGCCCGCTGCTCCTGGGGATCCTTCGTGACAGCACCGGCGACTTCAGGATCCCTCTCTGGATCCTCGCTGTTGTGGCGCTCTTGATGTTTGCTCTCTCACCTTTCCTGCAGCCGCATCACCACCGTCGCCCCAAAGCATAACATTTTCCCCGAATTGCTGGCTTAGGCCCGCATCAAACGGCTGCCTCGCGGGTGGCCAGTACCTCACCAAACTCAAGGACAAGATCATGATCAAAGACAAAGTCGTTCTCATCACCGGCGGCAGCACAGGCATCGGAGCGGAGGTCGCCAGAACTCTCGCGGCAAAGGGCGCAAAGGTGGCGATCGCCGCAAGGCGCCAAGACAAGCTCGATGCGGTCCGTGCCGAAATCGCAGCGCAGGGTGGTGACATCCGGGCGTACGTGATGGACGTTACCGACAAGCATCAGGTCAAGGCTGTCGTCGAGGCCGTGGTTCAAGACTTCGGCCGCCTCGATGTCATCATCAACAATGCGGGCATAATGCCGATCCGGCCGATGTCTGAAGTCAACACGGACGAGTGGGACGCGATGATCGACGTGAACATCAAAGGCACCCTCTATGGGATCGCCGCGGCCTTGCCATTGTTTCTTGCGCAGCAGAGCGGCCACATCATAAATCTGAGCTCCGTCGCAGGCATCAAAGTATTTGCGCCGGGCGGTACCGTCTATTCCGGCACGAAGTTCGCGGTCCGCGCGATCTCGGAGGGGCTTCGCATCGAGGTCGGAAGCGCCGTGCGTGTCACCTCGATCGAACCGGGCGCCGTTGAGAGCGATCTGAAGCTGGGGACGACGGGTACCGCGCGGGACACGGTGCATGGTTTCTACGAACAGGCCATCCCGGCATCGTCCGTGGCACGCGCAATTGCCTTTGCAATCGAGCAGCCCGACGACGTCGATATCAATGCGATCGTGATCCGTCCCACGGTGCAGGAATTCTAGTCGTCTTGGAATCGGGCGGGATTAATTTTCGCCCGATCTCCGTATTCAATCTTGAGAGCCAATGGCAGTCGTCAACCAACCATATTCGACGTTCGGCTAGCACATAGGTTAAGCTCTATACGGCCTCACAACTGTTATCCCGCGGCGAAACAGAGGGTCGACTGTTCGGATCGGCTCAAGAGCTTAACAACTGGCAGCGCCAACTTACATCTGACGACCAAATTCCCTCACTCCGAAATGCGCTCGATCAGCAATGTCTTGTAGCGTATTAAGCTGCCTTGCAGGTGTGTGTTCATTGCCTCTCGTGCGGCGGTTGCGTCCCCGCCAAAAATAGCATTGACGATACGCCCGTGCTCCTCCTGCAGGTGAGGGTTCATCGTCATCGTTCCCGTTTGGGTGCGGTTCAGGATTATGCCGGGTTTGATGAGCAGAAGGAGTTCGCTGAAGCGGCGGTTCTGGGTCGCCTGCGCAATGCCAAGGTGAAACGCGAAGTCGTCATCCCGCGTAGACAGACCCTTTTCGACGTTGGCGCCAATCCGGCGATGCACGTCGATGATGGCTTCGAGCTGGGTCGGAGAACGCCGAGCCGCCGCTAGGCCTGCAGCTTCCGTTTCGCATGCGGCTCGCAGCTCCAGCAATTCGATCACCGATGATATCCGCTCGAGTGAAAGGCCTGAAAACGGCGTTCCCTTAAGTTCCGAATCTGTGACGAAAACACCGACGCCGCGGCGTGCTTCCAGCATGCCCTCTGCTCGAAGAATGGCCACGGCTTCACGAATGACGGCACGGCTGACGGAATGCAGTCCTGTAAGATCGTTTTCGCTCGGCAACTTGTCACCGGGCTTGAATTTGCCGCCCTCGATATCCCGACGCAGCGATGCGGCGACCTGTGTCACCAGCGAGCGACCGACTAGGTCGATCTTTTCCGGATCCCTGTTCTGCTCCACCCAAAAGTCTCCATTCCAATTTTATGTGTTACCCAGCAGACAAGATGACGCCAGACATCAGGTATCTTTTACGCGATTCCTCGCATTGAAGCATAGTTTATCAGCTCTGGCAAAAGGCCTCGCTGTCAGCGATCCAAATGGTTTACCTCGGGCGTGAGAATAAATCGTCGATTAAGGGGATTGACGGACACTCTTCCTTGCCTCTAGCCTGTCTTATGTCATCTATCTGTCGTCAGACAAGTAAGTTTGCTCCTCATGTCTCGGGCGTAGCGAGCAGGCCGCTTCGAAGGCGGAACAAGTTGGGAACACCTATGAACATCATTGATGCCAGTGTACGCACGTTCTGGTACACGACACACGAGGAGATCGACAGTGATGGCCACGCTCATCCTGGACCGGCTCGCAAGGTACGCAAATCCCTGTTGACGCTGACATGTGAGGACGGCACTCAAGGGCATTCTTTTGGCAGCCCGGAACAGCTGCGACCGCATCTGCTCGATCGTTTCATTCGCCCGGTCGTTCTCAATCAGGATGCGCTGGCCCGTGAACGTCTCTGGCAGGATCTAGCGCACTGGCAGCGGGGGAGTGGAGGTCAACTCAGTGACCGGACGGTTGCCATCGTCGATTGTGCGCTCTGGGATCTCGCCGGCCATCTGTTCAAGGCTCCGGTCTACAAGATCATCGGCTCCTACCGGGACAAGGTTCCCGCCTATGGGTCCATCATGTGCGGTGACGAACTGGAAGGCGGGCTTGCAACGCCGGAAGATTACGGTCGGTTTGCCCAGCAGCTCGTCACCCGCGGGTATCAGGCGATAAAGCTTCACACCTGGATGCCGCCGGTCAGCTGGTCGCCCAGCATCGAGATGGATCTCAAGGCCTGTGCCGCCGTGCGTGAGGCTGTCGGACCCAAAATCCCGCTGATGCTGGATGCCTATCACTGGTATTCCCGCCAGGAGGCTTACGAGCTCGGCAAGGGCCTCGAGGCGTTGAACTTCACCTGGATCGAGGAGGTGATGGACGAGCAGTCGATGTCTTCGTACGCCTGGCTTGCGCAGCAGTTGAAGATCCCGGTGATCGGGCCGGAATCGGTTGGTGGCAAATACAAACACCGCGCGGAGTGGATCAAGGCGGGAGCCTGCGACATTCTTCGCACCGGCGTCGAGGATGTCGGCGGCATCACGCCGGCGCTGAAGACCATGCATCTGGCCGAAAGTTTTGGCATGAACTGCGAGGTGCACGGTCATGGAGCGGAAAACCTCACCATTTCCGCTGCCACCAAGAATTGCCGCTGGTATGAGCGTGGTCTGCTGCACCCGTTTCTCGATTATGATGCTTGCCCCGAATATCTGAATGCCATTCCTGATCCTATGGACGAAGACGGCTTCGTCTGGCTGTCGCAGGCGCCGGGTCTCGGGGAGGATATCAATTTCGATTACATCGACGCCAATTTGGCGGAGTGACACGACAGTAAAGTGGAGCGGTCGACGCGAGGCAGAGGAGGCCTGCGGCGTCAATTTGGCCGCAATGGGAGGAACCATGAAACGACGCAAAATGTTGATCGCCGTAGCCCTTATGACAACGACGAGCTTGCTCGGCATGACACCGGCATTGGCCGAAACACCGGCGAACCAGTTGGTCATCGGCTTCTCGATGACCAATGTGCTGACACTTGATCCGGCCGGCTCTTCGAGCAAGGAGCGGGTTCAGGTTCTTGCCAATCTCTACGACGGATTGGTCGGCATCGATCCCGTCGAGCGAGCGAAGGTCATCCCGGCACTTGCCGAGCGATGGGAGGTGGGGCCGGATGAAAAATCAATTCGCTTTCACCTGCGCCCAGACTTGAAATTCACCTCGGGCAACGCCGTGACAGCGGACGATGTCGTCTGGTCGCTACAACGCGTCCTGAAACTCAATCTGGCGCAGGCAACCAACTTGCGTCTGCGCGGCTATAACAGTGACAATGCCGCGCAAAGCTTCAAAGCTCTTGATGCCAGGACGGTCGAAATCGCCATTCTTCAGCCGATTGATCCGCAGATCATCCTGATGACCTTGGCGATGGCGGGGACGGGGAGCGTCATCGATAAAGAGGAAGTTCTGAGCCATGACAAGAACGGCGATCTGGGGGCGGGCTGGCTGACGACAAACTCCGCCGGAACCGCTGCATTTAAGGTGCAATCACTTCGCCCGAATGAGATGGTCGTGCTGGCGCGTAACGACAATTACTGGGGGCCGGCGCCAGCCATGAGCCGCGTGTTGATGCGGCATATCCCCGAACCCCAAAGCCAGCGGCTGCTCATCGAAAAAGGCGATCTGGACATTGCCTATTCGCTCGGTGCTGCGGATCTCGACGCCCTGAAGTCTAACGAGGCCGTCAAGGTTACCACATCGATCGGAAACGGCCTGTACTACCTTGCGATGTCTCAAAAGAACGAGAACCTCGCCAATCCGAAGCTGCGCGAGGCCATCCTCAAACTCATTGATTTCGATGGACTGAACAGGACTGTCATGCCCTATTTCGGTGTGCGGCATCTAAGTCCCATACAGATTGGCTTGGCGAAGGATCCCTACGATCCCGGCCTGAAGATGGATGTGGAGGCGGCTAAGAAGCTTCTTGTCGAAGCCGGATATGCCGATGGCATCGATCTGACAATTCGCACATTGTCGGAACCACCGTTTGATAATCTCGCCATCGTCCTGCAAAGCCTGCTGGGCCAGGCTGGAATCCGCATCAAAATTCTTACCGGCAGCGGCGAGCAAGTTTATGGCCCGATGCGTGAACGGAATTTCGAACTGATCGTCGGGCGTAGCGGGGGCCAGATCTCGCATCCTGATGGTGACATGCGAAGCCTTGCGTATAATCCGGACAATCGCGACGAGGCGAAGTTGACCGGTCTTGTGGGATGGCGCACCTCATTCAAGGATGATGAGCTCAATTCTAGAATTGACGCAGCGCTCGCTGAGACGAGCCCCGACAAACAGGCAGAGCGGTATCAGGATATCGAAAAGCTTTATGCCGATCGCATTCCCGCCATCCAGCCAATTTCGCAGGTGACGGATTCAGTTGCTCAACGCGCGGATATTGAGGGTTTTCGCATCAGTCCTGTATGGCAGACCAAACTCGACGCAGTGCGCAAACGGCGTTGACAGGAGAGAGGCCACCGTACGCGGATCACTGATTGTAGTGGCACCAGTAAACAGCAAGATCGCTGGCTGGTAATAGCTCGACCTGAACGAGGTTCAACCATGCTCCCAACGATGAGGGTACATCAAATCAGAAATGGGCGGGTAGTTGGTTCAAGTCTGGTCAAGAGCTAATAGGGAGATATTAGCGTTAGCGTAATCACTGTAGCTGCGCGGCACCTTTATCTAGCACCCAGTGCACGTTGCCATGTATCTGCAGCAGAGAGGCCGGGCAGGCTTCGCCAAGCTGTCCAGACAGGCTCTTGCGAATGGCTTCCGCCTTGGCCGCTCCGGTTGCTAGAACAACGATTTCGCGTGCATCGATAATGTCGGCAATGCCCATCGTGATGGCCCGTGTCGGTACCCGATCGAGTTGCAGCAGTGTCTGCTGGTTTACGACTAGCGTTTCCGGCGAAAGTTCTACTATCCGCACGCGGCTCGTCACCGGCGAACCCGGTTCGTTGAAGCCGATATGGCCATTGGTGCCGATGCCGAGCAGTTGCAGATCCACGGGACGGGAGCGGACGAGCGCGGCATAACGTGCTGCCTCCGCCGTTTCGTCCTTCGCCGCACCATCGATCAGGTTGATCTTAGATGTATCGAAACTGGCACCGGAAAACAGTTCGCGATGCATGTAGGCAGCGAATGAATCCGGATGTGATTGTTCAAGCCCGCAATATTCATCGAGATTGATGGTTTCGACCTTAGCGAAGGAAACTTTTTCGTCCTGTGCGGCCGCAACCAGCTTCGCATAGACACGGCGCGGCGTCTGTCCGGTCGCAAGCCCCAGCCGGCAGGTCGGGTTTGCCTGCACCAGTGTGACAAGCCTTTCCGCGACGAATTGGCTCGCCTCTTCCGCCGTTGGCAGAATGGTGATCTTGGCGGCGCGAGCGGACGCGATCCGGGGATGGTGATCCATCAGACTGAAACCTTTTAAAATTTGGAGGTGGGATTGCAGCCGGCGGAAACCGGCTGCCCGATGATCAGATGTGACCCTTGTCCATCGCTTCGAGAAGGGCGGCGATGTAGCCGTAGCAGAAGCTGAAGGCGACGCCGACCGGGTCGCGGCCGGAAATGGTCGGCACGTGATCGGGCATGACCATGTATTTGTAGCCGACTTCCTTGTAGATCTTCAGCGAGCGGATCATGTCCATGTCGCCTTCGTCCGGAAAGGTTTCTATGAAGGAAAGCTTGCCGCCGCGAATGTTGCGGTAATGGACGTTGAAGATCTTTTCCCGGCTGCCGAACCAGCGGATGATGTCGTCGATTTCCTCGCGCGGATTGTCGAGCATCTCGCCAATCGAACCCTGGCAGAAGTTCAGGCCGTGATACGGGTTTTCGCGCATCTGCACGAATTTCTTCAGGCCTTCGACCGTTCCTAGAACGCGGGTGACGCCCTTGTAGCCCGGCGGCGTGTAGGGGTCATGCGGATGGCAGGCGAGACGGACCCTGTTGCTTTCGGCAACCGGCACGACGCGCTCGAGGAAATAATCGATGCGCTCCCAGTTCTCGTCTTCGGAAAGAACGCCGGCAAGACCCGGAGCGGCGTCATGGTCTGCCTTGTCCCAGCGCCATGCCTCGTTGAGCGAGCCGCCGCGGCCGCGTTCCATTTCAGTGCGCGGAATGCCGATGATGTTGAGATTGTATTTGGCCGCCGGAATGCCGGCCCTGGCGATGTTTTCGATCATCGCGCAGACGGCGTCGATCTGACGGTCGCGATCGGCACCGCCCAGCAGGATGTCCTGATAAGGCGTTTCTTCGATCGGCCGCGACGACATCGGCAACTGGACCATGTCCAGCGTCAGGCCAAAGCTTTCGACTTTCTCGCGCTGGCGAAGAATATCGTCGAAGGTCCAGCTTGCCGGCTTGCCCGGCGGATCGGCACAAACGTTCTTGATGCCGAGCTGTGCCCAGATGCGAAACTCGTCATCGTCGCGGGCGTCCACCTGTGTTCCGAGATACATATTGGCCTCGTCATTTTTATCGATGTGAATGAAGGCGGCTCTGCCGGAGCCACTGATTTTTCAGATTGCGCTCGCCTCGAACAGCATGCGCGAATAATCGTCGTGGGTGCGGCCCTCGTAGAGGTCGTCTTTGGTCAGTTCGTCGACAAAGACGCCGCTCTTCATCACCAGAACTCGGTCGCACATATGCGCGATCACGCTCAGATCATGGCTGACCAGTACATAGGTCAGCTGACGCGCTTCCTTGAGGTCGGCAAGGAGATTGAGCACTTCCGCCTGAACCGAAACGTCGAGCGCCGATGTCGGCTCATCGAGGAGGATGATTTCCGGCTCCAGCATCAGGGCGCGGGCGATGGCCACACGCTGGCGCTGGCCGCCGGAAAGCTGGTGCGGAAACCGCTCGGCAAAAGCCGCCGGCAGACCGACCTGTTCCAGTGCTGACGGTACACGGTCCCAACCCTTGCCGCGATCCATCGCACGGATCGGTTCGGCCAGAACCCGGCTGATGCGGTGACGCGGGTGGATGGAGCCGTATGGATCCTGAAACACCATTTGCGTCAAAAGCATCTGTTCGCGGGTGCGGGTCTTGTCCACATCGGTGCCGGCAAGGTTGATCTTTCCGGTCCAATGGCGGTCGAGGCCGGCGAGCGAACGCAGAACCGTCGACTTGCCACAGCCTGATTCGCCGACGATGCCGAGCGTTTCGCCCTTGGCGACCGAAAACGATACACTCTTGACGACCTGCCGGGCAGATGCGCCGCTGCCGAAAGAGACGGAGAGATCCTGAACGTCGATCATGGGCGGGTCTCCACGGCATCGATTGCGTTTCTGTCGAGCGTTTTCAGACGCCGCACCGGTGCCTTCAAGTCCGGCATGGCAGCGATCAGACCGCGCGTATACGGGTGCTGTGCTTCTTCAAGGTTGGTCAGAGTTTCCACCACGCGCCCCTTGTACATGACCATGATGCGTTCGCAGAAAGCGGCAACCATGCGGATGTCATGGCTGATCAGCATCAGGCCGGCTTTGTTTTCGCGCACAAGTTCATCGAGCAGATTCAACACGTCGCCGCGCACCGAAACGTCGAGCGCCGACGTCGGCTCGTCGGCAATCACCATGCGCGGTTTTGCCAGTAGCATCATGGCGATCATTACACGCTGGCCCATGCCACCGGAAATCTGGTGGGGATAAAGCTTCATCGTGCGTTCGATATCGGTGATGCGCACGCGTTCCAGCATGGTCGCGGCGATTTTATAGGCTTCGGCCTTGCCGACCTTCAGGTGCAGGAGTGCTGCTTCCGCCACCTGTTTGCCGATCGGCAGGACCGGGTTCAGCGAATAACGCGGATCCTGCATGATCAGCGCCATGCGGTTGCCGCGCAGCGAGCGCATTTGTTTTTCCTTGGCGGCAAGCAGCGGCATGCCGTCAAAGGTCAATGTGTCTGCGGTGACCCGGCCGATCGGTGGCAACAACCGCATGACGGCACGACCAAGGGTCGATTTACCCGAACCGCTTTCGCCGACGATGCCGAGACGTTCCGCCTTGAGGTCGAAACTGACGCCATCAATGGCGGGTTTTGCGTAGCGGCCAAAATGCACGGACAGGTTTTTGACCGAAAGGATTGTGTCTTGATCAGGAGCGTGCATGGCGAGGATCCAGCAGGTCGCGAAGCGTATCGCCGACAAGGTTGAAGGCAAGGCTGGTAATCAGGATGGCGAGGCCGGGCATGACCGCAACCCACCAGTGATCCAGCATGAACTTGCGGCCACTCGAAATCATCGCACCCCATTCTGGCGCCGGTGGCTGCGCACCGAGGCCGAGGAAGCCCAATGACGCTGCCGTCAGGATGATACCGGCCATGTTGAGCGTCAGGCGTACGACGACGGAGGGAATGCACATCGGGGCGATATAGAGAAACAGTAGACGCATTGGCGATGCGCCGTAAAGACGGGCCGCCGCGACATAGTCGGTGTTGCGCACAACGAGTGCCTCGGCACGGGCCAGACGGGCGATCGCCGGCCAGCTTGTCAGCGAGATCGCGATGACGGCCGTGCCGAGACCGGCGCCCAGGGCCGCCGCAAAGGCAAGTGCCAGGATCAGCGACGGAAAGGACAGGACGATATCGGTAAAGCGCATCAGGATTGCATCCGTGCGGCCGCCGACGAAACCGGAGACGACGCCGACGATCAGCCCGATCGGTCCGACAATTACCGTCACCAGCATGATTGTGGAAATGGTGATGCGCGCGCCGAAAACGAGCCGCGAGAAGATGTCGCGGCCGAATTCATCCGTGCCGGCCAGATGCGACCAGCTGGGTGGCAGGAAGGCCGCCTGCAGGTTCTGCACGGTCGGATCGTATGGAGCGATCAGCGGTGCAAACAGTGCGAGCACAAGCAAAACGAACAGAACGAAGAAACCGCAAAGGCCGACCGGCTCGCGAGACAGTTTTTCCCAGATCGCCGCAAGGCCGGAGAGAATGGCCGAACGCGGGCGGCCCGGCATTTCAGTGGCGGTATTTTGCGCGCTCATTGCGTCACCTCGCGGGTGCGCGGATCGAGAACCAGATAGGCAAGATCCGAGATGAAGTTCAAGGCCATGAAGATGGCACCGATGATGAGAGTGCCGGCGAGGATGGCGTTCATGTCGCCGATCATCAGGGCATTAGTCATGTACTGGCCGATGCCGGGCCAGGAGAACACGATCTCCGTGACGACCGCACCTTCCAGCAGGTTGCCATAGGAAATGGCCAGCACGGTCACCAGCTGAACGGCGATGTTGGGCAGGAGATGACCGACGACGATGCGAGCACTGGAAGCACCCTTGGCACGGGCGGCCGTCACGTAGTCCTGGTTCAACTGCTCCAGCGTGAAGCTGCGAGTCATGCGGGTAATGTAGGCCATCGCGGAATAGGCGAGAATGCAAGCCGGCAGGATGATGTGGTGAACAGCATTCCAGAAGGTCTCCGTATCACCGACCAGCAGGCTGTCGACCAGAAGCAGGCCGGTCTGCGGCTCGATCAGCCCATCGAGATAGGTATCGACACGGCCCGGTCCACCCACCCAGGCAAGGCCTGCATAGAAGATGACGAGACCCACCACGCCGAACCAGAAGACCGGGATGGAATGGCCGACCAGCGAAATGACGCGGGCGAACTGGTCGATCCAGGTATCGCGGTAAAAAGCGGCGACCATGCCAAGGGGCACGCCGATGACCGTCGAGATGATGACGGCAAGCGTCGCCAGCTCGAGTGTCGCGGGAAAGGCCTGCGCTAGATCCTTGGTGACCGGATTGCCAGTCAGGATCGCCGTGCCGAGGTCACCCTGCAGCAGAGATGTCACGTAGATCCAGAATTGCTGGTAGATCGGCAGATCGAGGCCGAGCTTTTGCCGCATTGCTTCGAATGCGGCAGGGTCCGCCAGCTCGCCCACAATTGCACCAATCGGATCGGTCGGGAGAACCCGGCCGATCACGAAGGTCACGACAAGCAGGGCAAACAGGCTGACAACCAGCTGTCCGAGCCGCCGCGTGAGTTCTAAGAGGGTAAATTCCTTCATGATCGGCCGTCTCGCTTACTTCGCGTCCGTTTTCGTGACGTTCTCAAGTCGGTTCAGCGACCAGAGGTTCGTGCTGTAGCCGCTTACGCCTGCATTCAGAACGATTGGCGTGAAGGATTCGAACATCGGCAGAACCGCAGGCTTCTGGGCGATGAACATTTCCTGCAGCTGCTTGATCATCTCGGCGCGCTTTGCTTCGTCGCGCTCGCTGTTGGCCTTGTTGCGCAGATCGTTCAGTTCCGGGATGTCCCAGGCCGAGCGCCAGACGAAGTTGCCGGCATTCTTGGCTTCCAGGCGGTTGTCCGGGTTGGTGACGAAGTCGTTCATTGCGCCCAGTGCATTCGGCATGATGGCGGTTGCCTGCGGCAGCAGCAGATCGAAATCGCGGGCGCGGTGGGAGGCGACGATATCGGCGCCATTGCCCTGCTTGATCTCCACCTTGATGCCGATCTGCGCGAGGTTTGCTTGAAGGGCGGTGGCGATGTCGACGCGCGGCGCCTGGGCAATGGTCTTCAGCGTCAGCGAAAAGCCGTCCGGATATCCAGCCTTTGCAAGCATTTCCTTGGCCTTTTCCGGCTGCAGTGAGTAGTCGGGATTGGCGATAGCACCCTTCCAGTCTTCCGGAACCGGCACATTGCGCTGGCGGCCATAGGGGCCGAGAATGGTTTCGGCAATGCCCTTGTAGTCGACACCATAAGCGATCGCTTCACGAACCTGCGGGTTGGAAAGCGGCTCCTTGCCGGCGTTCATGGCGAGAACGAAGAAGCCGCCGATCTTGATCTGTTCGATCTTGAACTTCGAGTTGGTCATAAAGGATTTGACGTCTGGCGCGCTCAGCGCGTTGGCGATATCGATATCACCACGTTCCAGCATGAGGCGAGCGGTCTGGCTTTCCGGTACGTGGCGCATGATCACGCGCGTCATCGTCGGTGCCTTGCCCCAATAGGACTTGTTGGCTTCGAGAATAACAGTTTCATTCGGAACCCAGCGACGCAGCACGAATGGGCCTGAGCCGGCGGTATTGGTGCGCAGCCACTCGTTGCCGTAATCGTTGTTATTGACGTGTTTCTGCACCTCGACGCTGTCGACCACGCTCGAGACGCCCATGGCGAGACGGTAGATGAGGTCCTCGGCGATGACGCGGTCGGTCAGTTCGATGCGAAACGTCTTGTCGTCGACGGCCTTGGCGAGTGTCTCAATATTGTCGGCGGTGTATCCGGCGCTCTTCAGGTACTGCGAAGCCGACTGGTTCAGCTTCAGCAGACGCACCAGCGAGAACACGACGTCGTTTGCAGTGACCGCGTTGCCGGACGCAAATTTCGCATCACGCAGGTGGAAGGTGACGCCCTTGTCATCGGCTTCCCAACGCTCTGCCAGCTGCGGCTTCACCGTGTTGCCGTTGGCATCGTCGGAATAGACGAGGCGGTCGTAGGTGGCCGCCAGGATTTCCTGGGTCTTGGTTTCAGTGCCCTGCTGCGGATCGACCGACAGGACCTGCGCCAGCGAAGTGCCGATCACCAACTGGTTCTTCGGGGTTTCGGCCAGTGCCATCGGCGCTGTCGTAAGCGCGATGGCGAAGGCGACACCTGTCATCAGTTTCGAGCTGAAATGTTGCATGCAATTCCCTCCGTTCAGATTGAAACGCGATCTGCCACAGGCTGATCGGTCTTCGTAGTTCCCGTTTGCGATTTTATGTAGATCTGCTTGGCAAGATTGAGCGCGCCCCTGACCGGTGGATCGAGCAGAAGTGCGGTTTCCGTCGAAGCGCCGAGCAGGCGGCGGACTTCTCGGGTGAACGCGTTGAAAAGTGCGGGTTGGCCGGTGATGACACCGCCGGCGCAAACGATCGTTTCGACGTCGCCGCCACGTCGCTGCAAGAGCACCACGAGTTCGGCAAGCGCAAGCGCATGGTCCTCGATAATCTTGCGCGCACGCAACGAGCCACGTTCCGCGGCCTCGAACACCAGATGGGCGGCCTGCGACCAGATGCGCGGATCGATGGTCGAGAAGGCATGGGTCAGGCCATGCGGATGATCGACGCCGAAATGGGCAAGAAGATTTTCGCTCAGCGGATCCTGCTCGCCCTTGTCATACGCGTCCAGCACCTGTCTTGCCGCATCCCGAACGATACCGACGGCGCCGCCTTCATCGCCAAAGATCCAGCCCCAGCCGCCGACGGTCAATGCCGTGTCTCCGAGCGTTGCCGTCGCCGATGATCCCGTGCCGGCAATCACGCCGGTGCCGGAGGATTTGCCGTAGGCCAGGATCAGCAGGTTGGAATCGTTGACAATGCGGACGACCGGATAATAGGCCGCAAGCGGCGCACGCAGCACTGCCTCCTGTTCGGGGCTGTCATTGCCATGCACGCCTGCCACGATCACCACAGGTTGCCCGTAAGGCGCGCTCGAGGCCCGCACGAGCGCAAGCAGAGTGTCGGCGCGTGTCGCGTCGTCGAGGTTGGCCCAGCCGGTATTCGGTTGAACTTCGTCAGCTAACACATGGCCGTCCAGCGCCGACGCGATCTGGATATGCATCTTGGAGCCGCCGGCATCTATGCCAACCAGCAGGGGGGTCTGAAAATCGTTCATTATATTTTCGTCAAACTATCGGTTTTTGTGTCGATCCGCTGAAACGCAGCTTCATTGATGTCGAAGCCGCGAATGTCGGCGGCGTGAAGCGTCAGTTTCTGGGCAATGAAAGTGGAGGCAATCGCAAAGGAGATGGGATCGCTTGTCTCGAACGGAAGAACCAGCCTGTGGCAGCCGTCGGGGACGGCATCCGTGCTGCTTCCGGTGACAAGGGCAAGGCGTTTCGTTCGTTCCGAAAGCTGGGCAAGAAGCCGTGCTTCACGGTTTCCACCAAACAGCAGATGCGCGCCCGGTCCGGCGGCATCCATCGGTCCATGAAGGTACTGCCGCGTCTCCATCGCCGTCGCAAAAAGCCTCGGTCCCTCGCGCAGCATCAACACGCCTTCTTCCGCCACCGACATCAAGGGGGCAGGCGCCACGATGTCGATGCTCGCCGAATAAAGAAGCATTTCCGCCACGTCGCGGATTTCGCCGTCCAGCCGATCGGCCGTTTCCGCCGCGAGACTTATCAGATGCTTCCAGTGTTCGGTCCGGGTCCGGTCCGTCCAGCGCTCGATCAGCATGGCAAGTGCCAGCATCGTGCCGGTGAAGCTGACGACGGAAACAGAACTGTCGGGAAGGTTGCCGAGGTTGATTTCGCGGCCGCAAAGCGTGCCGAGCGGGGAGGGGGTGTAATTGGTGATGGCAACCTGACCGGAGCCGATGCCATGGCGTACGAGATCGACCACCTCGGCGCTTCGGCCGCTCTGCGAAATCAGGACTGTCAGGCCGTGATGACCCGACAGTCCTGCCGGAAGCTCGCTTGGGAGAAAACGGTGAGCATCCAGTCCATGACGACGCATTTCGTAAACCGGGGTGGCGGCGGCCGCATGGCTTGCACCGATGCCGACCAAAGTCACACGCAAAGGTTTTTCAAGGCGCGCCTGACGAAGCTGATCGTCCAGCCTGTCGACCATCGCGATCAGTTCGTCGGCCTGCGTGGCATAAGATGCCTGCGCCGAAATCCATTCGCGTCTGGGAAAAACCGCCGTGTTCAACTCTTTATCCCCTCCTTGAGATAAATTAAAGTTATCGACTTTAATAAATGCGTCAAGCGTCTTTTACGAAAATGCAGGGTCGGTTACACAAGGGTGTGATTTGATGGAGAAATTAATGAGCGCTGCTGTGGATCGTGCCCTTTCGGAAGTGGCGCAGCTGGTTTTCGCACACCTCCTTGAGGTCGGTGAGGCGACGCGGAAACTGCTTGCCGAGAGCGCCGGTTTGAGCTTTCCCACGGTCACTCTGGCGCTCACGGAACTGACCGCGAAATCCATGGTGTGCGAGTTGCGGCGAGAGCAGGGCGCGCGCGGGCGTGCCACGATCGTATACGGCGTGAGCGACGATGCGGGCTGGATTCTCGGCGTCGATATCGGGTCGACACAGATCAGTTTTTCCGCCCGTCTGCTCAATGGACACATTCTCGCGCAGGAAAGCCGCAAGCACGAGGGAGGCGCGGAAAAGCTCGGTGGGCTGGCGGGGCAGCTTGTTGCCAACTCTCCCGCGCTAAAGGTGATAGGGACGCCGCCGCTCGCGGTCGCGCTTGCGCTCAACCAGGTCGTGCCGCGGCGGCTGGTGCGCGAGGGCAAGCCGCGACCGCTGGCGCTCGAGATTGCAGAAATGTTCGTCGCGGCATCGCTGCTGCCGCGCAGCACTCCATTTTTACTGGAAAACAATGTCAACTGTGCAGCTGTCGCCGAACATCAGGACGGCCTCATGCGTGGCCACGACGATGCAGCCTACATGCAGATTGGCGTTGGTATCGGTCTCGGATTTTTTGCGGATGGCGCGCTGATCAGGGGCGGACGGGGCGGCAGCGGTGAACTTGCACAGATACCGCTGTCGTGGAGCAGCGACGTTGTTTCCGGGGTTGATGCCATTGAGCGCAGGTACGGTTCACTCGGGCTCATGCAATCGGTGTCTGGGGCCTTTGCAGGCGATCTCATGCCCGCCTCACCGGAAGCACTTTTTCTGCTCGCGACCAGCGGTGATGAGAAGGCAAGGCTGTTGATGTCGGAACACGGCGTGGCGCTTGGTCGCCTTGCCGCGACTGCCGCGACCATTCTTGATCCGGAAATCATCGTGTTGGGCGGAGGTCTCACCCGCAACGAAGCCTTTGCTCGGATCATTCTTGATGAATTCCAGAGCCGGAACCAGGATACGCAGCTGGAAATCTCTCGAAAGGGTGCCGAGGCGACCGTTCTGGGGGCTTGCCTGCTGGCAAGGGATCTGGCAATCGGCCAGCTTGTCGAACGGTTTCATAAACCGCTATCGGCTAGGCCAACTCTCTTGCCGTCGTAAGCACACGACCTTCTTTACGATCGGCCTGCCATCACAGTCCCTGCTCTTCTTTCACGCGATAGACGAAACAGGAAAAATCGGCCGCCATTGCCTGCCCGCTCGTGTCATTGGCGGACATGCCGATGAAGGCGCCGGTAAAATTGGCATGTTCCCCTTCGCCACCTTCATCCGAAAGGACGGAGTGATCGAGGACCGGGCCGATCCTTGCCCAATCGTCATCTTTCCAGAAATAGAAGCGCCCGGCCGCTCCTCTTACCTCCAGTTTCATGCGCACGGGACCATCGGGTACAGACACCGGCACCTCAAGCACCAGATCTATCATACCTTTCGGCCAACCGCCTGCGCAGGAGAGTACTTGCAGCACACGACCAGCCGTTTCGTCGTGGGTCAGGCAAAGATAGTGATACGCAAAGCTGTTGTAATACGAGACCAGTCCGGCCATCTGATGATAGCTGGAAGGTTCGGCATCGACTTCCGTTTCCGCGTCAAAATCGAAATCCGTCTGACGCCGCGCCACGAGAGATTGCTCGAATGAAGAGCCAATCGCTTCGCGGCCTGTCAACCTCAGGTGACCCGGTCTCGCCTGAAGGGAAAACAGGCGTTCGGGAAACGGCGTTCGCAGCCATTGGAAATCGGCCGGCAACCCAGAAGTTGGTGCGAATGAGTAGCGCTCGGTTCGCCCAATGCGTTCGGTCGTATCGACGCCTTTTGGCAACAGGATGCGTTCCTGTGGCACGTAGGGCTCTCCCTCCAGCCTCAACCAGCCATCTTCACCCCACTTACATTTCTGAATGGCGGTTTCCCGGCCAAGGACGGAGCGCCTGATACCCTGCAGCGGACGGCTGCACAGGTGCACCATATAGGTCTCGCCGTCCGGCGTTTCGACGATGTCGCCATGGCCGGCGCGTTGCAACGCCGCGTCCGGGTGAAAGCGGCTGGTGATGACGTGGGTGTCAGGGTGAAGCTCATACGGTCCCATCAGATCGCGTGCGCGCGCCATCGTCACGGCATGGCGCATGCCGGTGCCGCCTTCGGCGACCAAGAGATGATACCAGCCATCACGCTGGTACAGATGGGGGCCTTCCGCCAGACCATGCGAGGATCCATGGAAAATGTTGGTAACCGGGCCGACTAGTTTGCCTTGCCCATGGTCGTATTCCTGCAGGACGATGCCGCCGAAGGCTGTTGGCCGACGACGGTAATCCCATGTCAGGCTCACCAGCCATTTGCGGCCATTGTCGTCGTGAAAGAGCGATGGGTCGAAACCCGAGGAATTGAGATAGGTCGGTTCGGACCATGGCCCCTCGATTGTGTCCGAGGTGACGAGATGGTTGTGGCAGTCCTTGAAGGAACCGGATTTGCGTTTCACGTCCGTGTAGATCAACCAGAAGCGGCCGTCTGCATGCGTCAGACACGGTGCCCATACGCCGCAGGAATCCTGTGCGCCACGCAAATCGAGCTGTTCGGCGCGGTCGAGAGGCCGGGCCGCCAAGGTCCAGGTCCGAAGGTCGCGTGAGTGGTAAATCTGAACGCCGGGATACCATTCGAATGTGGAGGTGGCGATGTAGTAGTCCTTGCCGACCCTGCAGATTGAAGGATCCGGATGGAAACCGGGAAGAATGGGGTTCTGGATCATGTCGGTCTCGGATGCTTGAATCTCTGAATACGCCTGTCATGACCCGGCGCGTCGAAAAACTATGCGGGCAATGCCGCGCTGTCAGACTTCCGCCTCTCGCTCACATAGCCGCGGCTGCCATCCATCAGGATACGCGTATAGGGATGCTCTACGGTATTTTCGAGCAGCTGCTGCCGCGTCGCAACCTCGACGAAACCGCCGCTCTGCATGATCGCGACCCGATCACACAGATGCGCGACCACTGCGAGATCGTGGCTGACAAGGATATAGGTCAGCTGTTCGCGCTCGCGCAGATCCTTGAGCAGATTGAGGATTTCAGCCTGAATGGACACGTCCAGCGCGGATGTGGGCTCGTCCAGCAGCAGGATTTTTGGCTCAAGAATCAGAGCCCGAGCAATGGCCACGCGTTGCCGTTGTCCCCCGGACAACTGATGCGGATAACGGTAGCGGAAGTTCAGCGGCAGACCGACATCGGTCAGCACCTTTTCGATACGCTCCTGACGCCGGTCCTTGCCGTGGATCTCCAGCGGTTCGAGCAGGGTGCGGCCAATCGTGTGACGCGGATGAATGGAACCGAACGGATCCTGAAACACCAGTTGCTGTTTTGCCAGCTGGCTGCGCGTGCGTTTCTGGCCGATCTCCTCGCCGTCGATTTCAAGCGTGCCGGTCCACTGTTTGTTGCGGCCTGCAAGTGCCCCCAGAATGGTGGATTTGCCGCAACCGCTTTCCCCGACGAGGCCGAAGGTTTCGCCTTTCTGCACTTCGAAGGAGACGTCTTTGACAACCTTGAGGGCTGCTTCGCCGTGGCCGTAGGACACGGCCAGATGATGGGCCTTGATCATGGACATGTTCAGTTCTCCAGCCATGCCGGGTCGCGACGCAGAACTTCCAGCCTGTCCTTCGGATTGTCGAGGCTTGGAAGCGCGTTGAGGAGACCGCGTGTGTAAGGATGTTGCGCCTGATCGAGATCGGCTGCGGCGATCGTTTCGACCACACGGCCCGCATACATGATGATGACGCGGTCGCAGAAACTGCGCACGAGATTGAGATCGTGGCTGATGAAGATCAGGCCGATATTGCGCTCCACCACGAGATCGTCGAGGATCGAGAGAACTTGCTGGCGCACCGTCACGTCGAGTGCGGAAGTCGGCTCGTCGGCGATGATCAGCGATGGCTGGGCGATCAGCATCATCGAGATCATGATGCGCTGGCCCATGCCGCCGGACACTTCATGCGGATAAAGATCGAAGACCCGTTCCGGATCGCGGATGTTGACCCGTTCCAGCATGGCAAGGGTTCGGCTGCGTGCCTCCTTCGGCGTGGCGCGTTCATGCAGGATCACCGTTTCGGAAATCTGTTCGCCCACGGTCATCACCGGGTTCAGCGAATATTTCGGGTCCTGCAGGATCATGGCGATGCGGCGTCCGCGAATGGCGCGCATCTCTTCCTCGGTTGCCGTCAAAAGATCGATATCCTCGAACTGCATGCGGCTGGCTTCTACGATCGCCTGCGGCGGTTGCAGTCGCATGATGGCGCGGCCGGTCGTGCTTTTGCCCGAACCGGATTCGCCGATAATGCCGATTTTTTCGCGGCCGACGCTAAAGGACACGTCGCGCACTGCGGTGGTGACGCCGGACAAAGTCGGGAACTCGACGGACATGCTTTCGACCGTCAGAATTGTGTCGGATGTGTTAGCCATTGCGGGGATCCATGATATCGCGAAGCCCGTCGCCGAGCAGGTTGAAGGCAAGGCTGACGGTCAGGATCGCGATGCCCGGAACCGTCGTCAGCCACCATGCGTCGAGCAGATACTGTCGGCCGGATGCCGCCATTGCGCCCCACTCGGCCATCGGCGGCTGGGCGCCTAGCCCAAGAAAGCCGAGTCCGGCGGCTGTCAGGATGATGCTCGACATGTTGAGCGTGAGACGCACGATGATGGAGGGTGCGCAAAGCGGCACGATATGGCGCAACAGGATGCGTCCGGTGCCGGCGCCCTGCAGTTCTGCGGCGATGACGAAATCCGCATGACGGAAGGTCAGGGTTTCGGCACGCGCCAGACGCGCGATCGGCGGCCAGACGGTGAGCGCAATGGCGATGACCGCGTTTTCGATGCCGGGACCAAGTGCTGCCGAAAACGCCAGTGCGAGAACGAGGCTCGGGAAGGAGAGAAAGATATCGGTGATGCGCATCAGCACGACATCCACCCAGCCGCCGAGATAACCGGCAGTGGCGCCGATGACGAAGCCGATCGGTGCGACGATGACGGTGACGAGGATAGTGATATAGAGCGTCGTGCGCGCCCCATAGATCAGCCTCGAGAAGACATCACGCCCGAACTCGTCGGTGCCGAACCAGTGCACTGAGGAGGGCGCCTGCAATGCGATGGCGAAATCCTGCGTGAAGGGATCATGGAAGGCGATGACAGGCGCCAGCGCCGCGACGACCACGAGCAGAAAGACGACCGCAAAACCTGCGAACGCCAGAGGGTTTGCAAGAAGGCTCAGCCAGGCGAGATAGATGCTGTGCAGTCTGGCCTGACGCGCAGAGGTGAATTCCTCGCTGATCAGCCAGTCATGCAGATTTGAGAAAGTGCCGGACTTTGCCATTTAGCGGGTCCTCGGATCGATGAAGCGGTAGACAATGTCGGAGAGCAGGTTGATGGCGATCGAAATGATGCCGATCAGAAGCACGCTGCCGAGCACGGCGTTCATGTCGGCGAAAAAGAGTGCCGAGGTGAGATAGGAGCCAAGGCCGGGCCAGGCGAAGACGGTTTCGATCAGCACCGTGCCGTCCAGCAGGCCGCAATAGGCAAGCGCGATAACGGTCAGGAGTTGGACGCGGATGTTGCGAAACGCATGCCGCCAGACGATCGGGCGTTGACCAAGGCCCTTGGCGCGCGCAGTCAGAATGTATTCCTGCCGCATCTGCTCGAGCATGAAGCTGCGCGTCATGCGGCTGAGATAGGCCATCGACGCGTAGCCGAGGATGACGGCCGGGGCGATGATGTGATGCAGCGCACTGCGAAACACATCCCAATGACCACCAAGGGCGGAATCGATCAGGATGAAATTCGTGCGCGCCTGCACGATGCCCTCGTCATAGAGATAGATGCGGCCACCGGGTGGAATGGCGCCGAGATAAGCGTAAAAAACGAGAATGACGATGGTGCCGAGCCAGAAGATCGGCGTCGAATAACCCAACAGCCCGACGACGCGGGCGACATGGTCGACCCATGTTCCCTTGCGCACGGCGGCAATCACCCCGAGCGGGATGCCAAGACCTGCGCCGATGATCGTTGCCAGCGTTGCCAGTTCGATCGTGGCCGGAAAGACGCGGGCGAGATCCTTCGAGACGGGCTGTTTGGTGATGATAGACTGGCCAAAATCCAGATGGACGACATCACTGAGATAACCGGCGAACTGGACATAGATCGGCCGGTCCAACCCCATTTCCTTGTAGACGCGATCATAGGTGGCCTGATCCGCCTGATCGCCGATCACCGCGATGACGGGATCGGCGGGGACCATGCGGCCGACGGTGAAGGTGATCATCATCAGGCCCAGCAGGGTCGTCAGGATCACCACGAACGAGGTCACGACCTTGCCTGCAGCTTTTGGAAGCGCGGATTTTCTGGGCGCAGAGGTCTCTGAGGTCTGGATAATGCTCATGCCGCTATCCTTGAAATTTTATGAGGTCACTCGGACTTGGTCACTGTGTCCCAGCGGGTCAGCCATGTCGGGTGGCCGACATACCCCTTCACTTCGTTGCGAACCGCTTTCGGATCGGTGCGTTGGAAAGAGGTGACGAGTGCGGGGGAGGCGCGCAGATAGGCCTCGTTGATCCGTGCGTAAAGCGCGTCGCGTTTTTCCGCGTCGGTTTCATGCGCGGCCGCAATGACCATGTCCTGAATATCTTTGGGAACGTCCCAGGCGGATCGCCAGGCCACCAGTCCTGCCAGCTTCGAGTCGTCGGCATTGTTGGCATTGGTGGCGTAGGATTGCAGGACCGCATGCGGATCGGGCAGGCGCTCGCCGGTGCGCGACGAGAAAAGTTCGAACTGTCGGGCGCGAAATTTTCCGATCTGGTCGCCGATCTGCAGGTCGAGCTTGATGCCGGCCTTGGCGGCATTGTTCTGGAGCGAAATGCCGACTTCGGATTCCGGCGTGCCGGGCTGGGCGAAATAGACCTTCGAAAAGCCGTCGGGATAACCCGCTTCGGCCAGCAATTGCTTGGCCGTGTCGATATCAAGCTTGTACGGCATCGCGTCCGACGCGCCGGGCAGGCCGGCCGGGATGATGGTCTGCTGTTTGGTGCCGTAATATTTCATCACGGAATTGGCCAGACCGTCATAATCGATGAGATATCGGAACGCCTCGCGGACCTTGGGATTGGATAGGATCTCGTCCTTCTGGTTCAGTGCCAGATAATAAAATCCGAAGCCCGGTACCTTCTGGACGGTCACCTTGCCGTCTCTCTCAAGACCGGCAAGGTCCGTCGATGACAGGCGGGTGGCAATGTCGACGTCGCCGGCGTCGATCTGCAGGCGCTGCGCCGACGATTCCGGCACGTGCCCCATATAGACGCGCCGCATTGCGGGCATGCCCTTCCAGTAATCCTTGAAGGCATCGGCGATCAGAAGCTGATTGGAGCGCCAGGTGACGAGTGAGTAGGGGCCGGAGCCCGCGTCTGCCGTCTGCAGGTAGTTGCGCGCCCAGTCGCCGTCCTTCTCCTTGGTGGCGAGAAACACGCTGTCGACGATGGAGGTCGAATAGCTGGCAAGGGAGTAGAGGATGAGATTGGGGTTCCAGACTTCCGGCGTCTGCAGCACCAGCGTGTGGTCGTCTTCCGCCCGGATCAGTTCATCCACGTTTTTTGCCGAAAATCCCCATTGGCGAAGGTCCGTAGAGGGCGCGAGGCCCAGCTTGACCAGCCGATGCAGTGACCATTCGACATCGCGTGCCGTCACCGGATTGCCCGAATGGAAGGTCACGCCCTGCCGGATCTTGAAGGTGAAGGTCTTGCCATCCTCGGAGATCGTCCAGCTTTCCGCGAGGGATGGCTGGGGATCGGCGATGTTGTCGGGCGGCAGGGCGATAAGGCGGTCATAGAGGTTCGCAACCACCTCTGCCGCTTCCAGCTGATTGATCTCATGCGGGTCGAGGCCGCGCATCGTCGTCATCATGATCGCGATGACAAGCTCGTCCTTCGGTGTCGCTGCCATGGCGGCGGGACCGACGGCCGTTACGGTCATGGCGCACGCAAGCAGCGCACGTTTCAACATCTTCATATCTACCTCCCAAGGCTCCTCAACCTCGCCATATCGAAATTTCAGTATCGACATGGATTTCAAATCTGATATATCAAGTTTCACACAAATTGATCCTCGTCAACGGATTTTCGGAAAATGACCGCTGCCAACCCCTCCGCCGCAAGCCCATCCGCTTCTGGCCAGGCCGAATTCGAAAAAATCGACGCCAGCTTCCAGATGACGGTGCGCGATCATGTTCATCGCGCCATGCGCAGTGCCATCATTTCGGGGCGTTTTCAGCCCGGCCAGAAAATCAACGAACGTAATCTCGCCGAGCAGTTCGGGGTCAGCACGACGCCGATCAAGGAAGCCCTGCGCCAGCTCGAGACGGAAGGACTGGTGGAGGCGCTGCCGCGTCGCGGCGTGGTCATTCGCTTCAGCATGTCCTGGGCAGAGGAAATGATTCTTGCGCGCGCCGCGCTGGAATCGATGATCGCGCATCTGGCGGCAAAGCGTATCGATGAAAAAGGCAAGGCCGCGCTCTCGGTGATTGCCAATCGCATGAAGGAAGCAACCGCCTCCGGCGATGCCGACAGCCTGATTGCGCTCAACGAGACGTTTCACGATCACGTCCACAGAAGTTCGCAATGCGGCTATCTCGCCAAGCTGATCGAGCGGCAGCAGTTTTATGACGCCAGCATTCGCCGCGTCATTCATCTCGATCCAACCGAACGGCAGAAGGCGCTGGACGAGCATGTTGCCATTGCCGAGGCGATTGCCGCAGGCGACGCCGACAAGGCGGAGCGGACCATGCGCGACCATGTCGTGCGATCCGGCGACACGTATCTGAGCATCGTTTTCAAGAAAAAGGGAGAGGTCTGACGTGAGTGATAAAATGAAAACCGTCAGGAAGGCGCTAACCGGAATTTCCGGTGTTCCGGTGACACCTTACAGGGGCGACGGCTCGATCGATGTTGCCAAGCTGAAGACGTTGATCAAGGGAATGGCGCAGGCGCGGGTGCACAACCTGATGGCCGCCGGCAACACGGGCGAATTTTTCACCCTGACCATGGATGAGGTGCGGGAGGTGCATGCCGCGACGATCGAGGCTGCGGATGGCAAGGCGCTGGTCAGCGCCGCTGTCGGCCGCTCGTTGACGGAAGCGAAGGCGCTTGCCAAGGATGCGATCGCCGCCGGTGCCGATGCGATCATGGGTCATCACCCGATGGATCCGTTTGCCGGTCCGTCCTATCAGGCCGGCTATTTCCTGGAACTGGCCGATTTTTCGACGGTTCCGGTCATTGCCTATGTCCGCAGCGACGGTTTTTCGGTCACCGATTTCCGAAAACTCGCCCTTCATCCCAATATTGCCGGCATCAAGTTCGCATCGCCGAACCTCATGCTTCTGTCGGAGGTCATTCGCTCCACGCAGGATGCGCCAGCCATCTGGGTCTGCGGTCTTGCCGAAGGATGGGCGCCGGCTTTCTACGCCATGGGCGCTCGCGGTTTCACATCGGGCTTGGTCAACGTCTTTCCGGAACGCTCGCATGCCGTCCATCAGGCGCTAGAAGCGGGGGATTATGCCCGTGCGCGTGCCCTGATCGACGGCATTGCCGGTTTCGAGATGTTGCGCACCAAATACAATAACGGCGCCAATGTCACGGTCGTCAAGGAAGCGCTCGGCATGCTCGGCACTGATGTTGGGCCGGTGCGTCTTCCCGGCGTGGTCGCGCTCAACGACGAGGAGCGAAGCATTCTTCGCGGCATCGTCGATCGTGTCAAAGCCGAAGCGCTGGCTGCCTGATCGGAGAAATGACGTGCATATTACCGGTATCAAGACCTACATGCAGCGCGTGGATGAGCGTCCGCGCCTTCTTCTGAAGATAGAGACGAGCGAAGGCATTTCCGGCTGGGGGGAATGTTACAATCACGGCCCCGACTGGGCGCTGCCGCCGCTTCTCGACTATCTTTTCCACCAGATCGAGGGAGAAGATCCGCGCCGGGTCGAATTCCTCGTGTTGAAACTCAATCAGCAATGCCGCTTTCCTCCCGGAGCCCTCGGTCTTGCCGCGATTTCCGCAATCGACCATGCCTTGTGGGATATCGCCGGCAAGGCTGCGGGGCTTCCCGTCTACATGTTGCTCGGCGGCAGCGTACGTGATCGCGTGCGGGTCTATTGCGGCGTCTATACCGCACCTGATCCCGAACAGGTGCTTGAGCAGACGCTGAAGCTCAATGCGGATTATGGCTATACCGCCTTCAAGCTTAGTCCCTACCGCCGCGACCTGCATTCAGGCCGCTGGGGTGAGCTGGTGAAGGAGACCGGCGACTGGTTCGGTCGCATCCGCGAGATCACGCCTTCGCATTTCGAATTCGCCTTCGATGCGCATGCCAAGATTTTTGAGCCCTACAAGGCCGTCCAGCTTGCCGCGGCCATAGCGCCGAATGATCCGATGTTCTACGAGGAGCCGATCCGCCCGGAACATATCCCGGCATGGAAGGAATTGAAGTCGAAGGTGAACGTGCCGCTCGCCACCGGCGAGTCGCTTTATAATCGCTTCGAATTCCTCAATCTGTTGACCCAGCAGGGCGCAGATATCATCCAGCCGGATATCTGCGTGGTCGGCGGCGTGTCGGAAATGCGGCGTATTGCGACGATCGCAGAGGCCCACTACGTCACGGTCGCACCGCACAACCCGATGGGACCATTGGCGACTGCCGTCAATGTTCACTTCTGCGCGGCGCAGCCGAATTTCCATGTTCTGGAATTCAAGCCGCATGGCCACGCGCCCTGGGCACTCGACCCGTACATGCCGGTCGATGGTCATATGGAACTGCGTCCTGATCGCCCAGGCTGGGGTATCGAGGTCGATGAAAAGGTGCTCGAAAAGGACGATTATGTCCACTGGGAGCGTAAGGTCACCCGCAAGCCGGATGGCTCAACGGCGTATCCATAAAGAGCCGAGAAGTCACGGTTACCTCAGCGCCGAAAATCAGCGACTGAGGTAACCGAAAAATCTGATTGCCGCTGCTTAAACAAATACACCGTCTGATGGCCTTTGATATTCGACATTTTCCATAATGGAGCTTTGCGTTTCAACCGGGGGTTTACCATCCAAAGAGACGCTTTCGCAGATGCTTAGCAGATCTGAGCCTTTGATCGACGGTTCGCATCCGCTCAAGAGCTTAGTGACGCCGGCTCGTGCCCTAATTAAGGAGACCTTGAACTCTCCTGATGGCTGATGACCAAACAGCGTATCCCGCCGCATTCATGTGGACTAGGTCGGGCAGATAATATCTGAACATCGGCAGGCAGTTCTCGCCAATCAGCCCGGTGCTGGCCTCGATCCATGTCGTGTTCTCGCGCTCCGTGCACCAGTCGCGGGCCAATTGATTGAACTCCGCGAATTCGTGGCGGTAGATCCAGCGTGCCGGGCTGTCCTTAATCGACAAAACGAATACCTCGGATTGCGGCAGCATCTCAGAAACTCGGTCGCGCAATCCCTTGAGATGCCGAAAGGTCGTCTGAGCCGTAAGGCCGTCGCTGGCTATGTCGTTTTCGCCGAAATAGAGCACGATTTTGCCCGGCTTGAGAGGTGCCAGAAGCTGGTCCAGATAATGGATGCCGGAGAGAAACGTGCCCCCGCCAAAACCCAGATTGACGACGTCGAGAGACCCGAGATCCTCCGCGATGGAATTCCAGATCCGGAAGGAAGATGACCCGTAGAAGGCGATCGGATCAGCGGGAAGGCCGAGCCGCTCCAGCCGTGCCAATACGGTGATGATATCGTTTTCGTGTCGGCTCGTGCAGATGCTGGCGGGGAAATCGTACATGTCGGTCCTCAAGCGAATGGTGGGGCAGCGCATTGCCGACCATTGCGACGTCGCGCTGCGCGCCAGGGTTCATGAACGCGTATGGCGCAGCACATCCATGGCGCCACGGGTCAGCACGTCGTCGGCGCCCATGACGATGGCCAGTCCGAACACTTCCGCAGCGATGACGTAAAGATCGTTCAACCCGTCATTGCCGACGATCGTCGCTTCGTCACCGGGCGAATACCAGCCGGATTCGCGCGCCTGCCGGAATTCCTGTCCGATCACCATGCCGTGGACGTAGGAGCGCAGCTGATCGCCGGAGAGCTTGCCCGCAAGGCCGCCCGTTCGCGCCGAAAACAGCAGGGACAGCATGGCGCCGGAGTTCTTCGCTTCCTCGAGACCCCAGCGGTATGCTTGCGGATCGTTGACAACAGGCTGCGTCGCTCCGCGCGCGATGAACGAATGGTTCAGCAGCAGTGCAAAGATTTCGCCTGTCACGAATGTCTGGAAGCCGTCGATCCGGCCTGCCTTGACCTTTGCCCATTTGCTGTGTGTTCCGGGGATGATCACCGTTGCATCGCAGTCCAGCCCATGACCCACGACCTGGGTTTCCTCGCCGCGCATCACGTCGGGGAAGGGGCGGCGCGCGGGATCGGTCAGCCCCGGCAGAAGCACCAGTTCCGAACCGTTCGGCAGAACCATCCGCACCGTGCCGCGTGCAAGCTCTGCCGGACCGGCCGGGCAGGGCACATAGGGAATTTCGACCCAGCCATTGCGGCTGGTGATCATGCCAAGCGCGACGACCGGCGAGGCGCCGTGGGCGGAAAACCAGGGGTCAAGCGCTGTCATGAGTGCGGCCTCATGGTCGCCTTTTCCGAGCGACGAGATGCCCTGTGGCGTTTCCAGACTGTCGAGTTCTTCGCCGTCATTGCCGACGAGTACCGCTCTCAGCGACGCTGTTCCCCAGTCGACCACAATCGATGCTGCGTTTCCCATGCAATAAGCCTCCTCCGCTCGTTTCATCTTGGGGCTTGTCATAAGGCGTCACTGCGTATAGTGTCAATCTGTGAGTTTATAGTGCCACGATATGATACTTTATTGGGAGGTGAGGAAATGGTAGCTGGTCTGAAGGGCATCTTGCCCGTCCTGCCGACACCCTTTTTGGCGAATGGGTCCGTGGATGAGGCAGGCATGTCGCGGCTGGTGCAGTTCGCTCTCGAGCAGGGTGTTGATGGCGTCGTGTTTCCGGGCTTTGCCAGCGAGGTGGAAAACCTTGATGCCAACGAGCGCGCCAGGCTTTTGAAGATCGTGGTGACCACTGTGGCCGACCGGGTGCCGGTGGTGGCCGGTGCCAGTGCCGCCGATTGGCGCGACGTGGTTGCGCATGGTCGCATTGCGGCAGATCTCGGCATCCGTTACCTGATGGTGCAGCCGCCGAAATCGGTGGGCACCGATGCGCAGGCGCTGATCGAATTTCTACGCAAGATCGTCGAAGCGCTGCCGGAGGTGGAGATCATCCTTCAGAACGCGCCAGCGCCGCGCGGTTCCGACCTGTCGCCACAGGCAATTGTCGAGATCATCGAAGCGCTTCCGCAGGTCGCCTATGTGAAGGAAGAGACGCTTCCAGCCGGCCCGGCGATCAGTCATATCATTGCGCACGCGCCCAAGACGCTGAAGGGTGTGATCGGCGGCGGTGGTGCGCGCTATATTCTCGACGAATATGCCCGCGGCGCGACTGCCGCCATGCCGGCGCTGGAGATTGCCGGAGAGCATGTTGCGATCGATCGGGCGCTTGTTGCCGGCAGGCGGGATGAAGCGCGCAATATCTATGTGCGCACCCTGCCGCTTCTGGTGTTGCAGGCGGTTTACCGCATGCGGCTGACAAAGCATGTACTTGTGCGGCGTGGCGTGATCGATGGTGTGGGTGTTCGCGCGCCGACACCTGATCTCGATGCGGCGGCAATCGCCGATATCGATGGCAATCTGGTGGAGCTCGGTCTGCTTTCTGCGGAGGCCGCATGAACAGCCCCATTTCGACGGTCGAGGTTTTTACGCTCACGCAGCCGCGCAAGGTGCCCTATCTCGGCGCATTGAGGGAAGGTGAAGTGGTCAATGCGAACGGCTACATCGTTCGCAAGGGCAATCGCACGGTCTATCCCACTTTCGACCGCAGCGTGCTGGTCCGCATGACGACCGAGGCCGGCATTGTTGGCTGGGGCGAAACCTATGGCATTGTCGCGCCGGGCGCGGTGGCGGCGTTGATAAACGATCTTCTTTCCGGTTTCGTTATCGGCCGAGATGCGACGGATCCTTCTGCGATCTACGACGATCTCTACGACATGATGCGCGTGCGCGGTTATACCGGCGGCTTTTACGTCGATGCGTTGGCAGCGCTTGATATCGCGCTCTGGGATATTGCCGGCCAGGAAGCGGGCAAGTCCGTGCGCGATCTGTTGGGCGGCGGGGTCGAAAGTTTTCCGGCTTATGTGTCCGGCCTGCCGGAAAAGACGCTGCAGGCGCGCGGCGAGCTGGCGAAATACTGGCAGGATCGCGGCTTTGACGCCTTCAAGTTTGCGACGCCGGTGGCCGATGACGGCCCGGCGGCCGAAATGGAAAACCTGCGTAAGGTTTTAGGCGTTGACGCAAAAATCGCTGCCGACATGCACTGGAACCAGACGCCGGAGCGGGCGCTGGAGCTAATTGCCGAAATGGCGCCGTTCTCTCCGTGGTTTGCCGAGGCGCCGGTGTGGACCGAGGATATCGCAGGTCTCGAAAAGGTTTCCAAAGGCACCCATATCCCGATCGCCGTCGGCGAGGAATGGCGCACCCATTGGGACATGCGCGCCCGGATAGGGCGTTGCCGCATCGCCATCGTGCAGCCGGAAATGGGTCACAAGGGCATCACCAATTTCGTTCGCATCGGCGCGCTGGCAAGCGAACACGGCATCGACGTGATCCCGCATGCCACCGTCGGCGCCGGTATCTTTCTGGCGGCCAGCCTGCAGGCGTCGTCGACACTACCGACGCTTAAAGGACACGAATTCCAGCATTCGATCTTCGAGCCGAACCGTCGCCTTCTTTCCGGCGACATGGATTGCCGCGAAGGTCGCTATTACCTGCCATCAGGGCCGGGAATAGGGGTGAAGCCGTCGGAGGCGGCGCTCGCGCTACTCGAACGTATCTGAATTGGTTCTTTGGAGGAGGAAACCATGAACAAGAGAGTGAAAAAACTGGCGCTCGGCGCCGCGACTGCAACCGTGATAATGATGAGCAGCCTTGGCCCCGCCATGGCCGACACCGTGCTGAAATTCATCTCGTGGCAGACCGATGACGCCGGCACTGGCGAATGGTGGCATTCGGCAATCGCCGAATTCGAAAAACAACATCCCGGCGTCAAAATCGAATTCACCAAGGCGGAGCGCAGTTCCTACGCGGACACGATGACGACGCTGTTTGCGGCCAACCAGCCGCCGCAGATCGTGCATCTCGCATCCTTCGAATTCCAGATGTTTGCCGATAGCGGCTGGCTGGAACCGCTCGATCCGTGGCTGAAGAAGGACGGCGTCGACATGACCGGCTGGGCCGGCCAGAAGACATGCGAATGGAACGGCGAAACCGTCTGCATCATGACCAATTATTTCGGTTTCGTCATGGCCTATAACAAGAAGATTCTGGATGCTGCCGGCATCGCCGTGCCGAAAACCTACGACGAGTTTCTTGCCGCCGCCAAGGCCACCACCAAGGATCTCAATGGAGACGGCATTGTCGACCAGTTCGGAACCGGCCATGAAACCAAGGGCGGTCCGGGCCAGTATCTGACCGAAATGCTGAACTACATCATCGATGCCGGCGCTTATTGGACCGATAAGGACGGCAATATCACCATCGATACGCCGCAAATGGTCGAGGGCCTGACGCGCTGGAAAACCGTGATGAAAAGCGGCATCAGCCCGGTCGACATGAGCGCCAGCGATGTGCGCAAATTGTTTGCAGACGGCAAGATGGCCATGCGCCTGGATGGTCCATGGCTCTATGGCACTACCGAAAAGGGAACGGCCAAGAGCGATATCGTCTACGCCGCGCCACCGCTGACGCCGCCGCTCGGCGGCTCGTCGAATGTGCTGGCCATGCCGTCCGACATTCCCGACGATCAGAAGCAACTTGTCTGGGATTTCATCAAGCTGACGATGACACCTGAATTCCAGCGCAGTTATGCGACGATGGGTGGCAATACGCCGCCAAGCCCGAAGGCCGATGTATCGGGCGTCGAAAAGACCATTCCGCATTTCCCTGTTCTGCTGCAAACGATGAAGGCGGCGTCCGAAAAGGGCATCGACCGGGTGCCGATCGGGCTGGAGCTCTATTACAATGAGTTCAGCAAGATGATCATGGAAGAAACCCAGCGGATGATCATTCAGGATCTCGATCCGGCGGAAGTGGCAAAAACCATGCAGTCCAAGGCAGAAAGCATCAAGGGCTGATCCGTTTCGAGATCATGGCCCGCCGTCTCGCGGGCCATGGACATCACGAAAGCATCCGGCAGGAGAACCATTCATGACCGACACCGTTCGGGCGGGGCGGGGCAAGTTCTTTGACCTTGCGCGCCCCAGCCGTCAGCATCTTCTCGGCTACATCCTTATCGCGCCCGCGGTGCTGATGGTTGCCGCCATCATCGTCTGGCCGCTGATCCTGGCGATCGATCTGTCGTTCCAGCAGGTCAAGATCCCTCGGCTTGGCGGCGCCAGCCGTCCGTTCTCGCTCAACAACTACACCTGGCTGTTTTCCTCGGAGGAATTCTGGCTGGCCTGCTGGGTCACATTCAAGCTTGTGGTGGTCGTAACAGCTGGCAGCGTCGCCGTGGGGTTGAGTACGGCACTACTTGCCAACAACCGCTTCAAGGGCCGCACCGTGGCGCGTCTCGGCATCGCACTACCCTGGGCGGTGCCAGAAATCATCGCGGTCGTCATCTTTGCCTGGATGTTCGACACCTCTTTCGGCCTGTTCGGCTGGCTGGCGATCCAGCTCGGCTTCTCCGACCAGATGATCCCGTGGGTCAGCAGTTCGACGGCGGCCTTCTGGGCGGTGGCGATCACGATGGTGTGGAAGGGCTTTCCCTTCGTGTCGATCATGTGCCTTGCCGGCCTACAGTCCATTCCATCCGACTACTACGCCGCCGCCAAGGTGGATGGTGCCAGCGTCTTTCAGCGTTTCCGCTGGATCACCATGCCGCTTCTGATGCCGGTTCTGGGCGTCACGCTTGTCCTGACACTGTTGTGGGTGTTCCGCGACTTCTCGATCATCAAGGTGTTGACCGGCGGCGGTCCGCTGCGCTCGACGCAGACGCTGTCGATCATGACCTACGACCAGGCCTTCCAGTACCACAACTTTGGCCGTGCCGCGGCCGTCGGCGTGCTGACGCTGGTCATCTGCATCATCGCCAGCCTGCTGATGCTCGGCCGGCGCTCGAAATCAATCTATTGAGGAGGCCTCGATGAGACGTACATTCGCCCAGAGCCTCGCTCTTTATGCCACGGTGATCTTCACGCTGCTGATGATCCTGTTTCCGGTCTACTGGCTGGTCGTCACGGCACTTTCGACCACAAACGAACTCTATCGCCTGCCGCCGACCTTCTGGCCTGCCGATCCGCAATGGGATATTTTCGCCCGTGTCTGGGCGGCAAAGCCCATCCTCATGTGGCTTTGGAACTCGATGCTGGCCGCCGTCGGCTCGGTGGCGCTGTCCATGCTGGTTTCTGTCAGTGCAGGTTACGCTCTGTCGCGCTATTCGATGCGCGGCGGCGCAACGATGGGGCTGTTTGTTCTGACAGCCAAGATGCTGCCGGCGACGCTGCTGGTCATCCCGCTGTTCTCGATCTTTTCCAGTTTTGGCCTGATCGGCAGCCTGTGGACGCTCGTGCTCGCGCATTCCACGATGATAATTCCCTTCGCCACCTGGATGCTGAAGGGATATTTCGACACCATACCGAAAGAACTCGAACAGGCGGCAATGGTCGATGGCTGCTCGCCGATCGGTGCCATGGTGCGCGTCGTTCTGCCGATCGCAACGCCGGGCCTGGCCGCCACCGCGCTTTATGCCTTCGTGCTCAGTTGGGCGGATTACGCATACGCGCGGACCTTCCTTGTGAACTCGCCCGACAATTGGACGGCCAATCTCGGCATCACCACGATGCAGGGCGAATATGTCACCTACTGGAATGACATTTCCGCCGCCTCGGTCTTCATCGCCCTGCCGATCATCGCAATTTATCTGTTCCTTGAACGCTATTTGGTCGGCGGCCTGACCGCTGGCGCGGAGAAATAAGCATGGCCAATATTTCCATTCGCAATGTCAGCAAGTCCTATGGCGCGCTCAATGTCCTGCAACCCTTCTCGCTTGAAATAGAGAATGGCGAGTTCGTTGTGCTGGTCGGTCCCTCCGGCTGCGGCAAGTCCACGATGCTTAAAATTTTGGCCGGCCTGGAACCCGCCAGCGGAGGTCAGATCTTCATCGGCGAACGCGAGGTGACAGACTTAGCGCCCGGTGATCGTGACATCGCCATGGTGTTCCAGAACTACGCACTTTATCCGCACCTGACCGTTCGCCAGAACATTGGCTTCGGGCTGAAAATGCGCGGCACCGACAAGACGGAAATCGACCGCCGTGTCGACGACGCGGCGCGCATCCTCGAGGTGACGCCTTATCTCGACCGCAAGCCCAAGGATCTCTCGGGTGGGCAGCGCCAGCGTGTGGCTTTGGGCCGTGCGATCGTGCGCCAGCCGCAGGCATTTCTGATGGACGAGCCGCTCTCCAACCTCGATGCCAAGCTGCGTGTCCATATGCGCGCCGAAATCGGCGCGCTTCACAAGCGCATCGGCGTCACCACGGTCTACGTCACCCACGATCAGGTCGAGGCGATGACCATGGCCGACCGCGTCGTCATCATGCAGGGAGGCCTCATCCAGCAGATAGCCGCACCCGACGAGCTGTTCAACAACCCCGCCAATCTCTTCGTTGCCGGTTTCATCGGTTCGCCGGGGATGAACTTCCTCAATGCGGAACTGCGTGATGGCCAGCTTACCGCCTTCGGGCAGCAGATTTCGCTCCCGCGTGCTACCACCCATCAGGGACCGGTCGTCGTTGGCCTGCGGCCGGAACATCTGACGCTCGGTGAAGGGCCCGTGACCTTCCGCGTGCGGCCGACGCTGGTCGAAAGCCTCGGCTCGGAGAAATACGTCTATTTCGAAGCTGAAGGCGCCCGGATCACCGATGGCGAAGACGGCAAGTCGAAAGGCCTGATTGCCCGCGTGTCTCATAGCGGCACCTTGCCGAGAAACGAGGAGATCAGGCTCGGTTTCGATCCTGCCCAGCTCTACCTTTTCGACTTCAAGACGGGTGAACGGCTATGATCCTCGTCACGGGATCGGCTGGTCGTGTCGGCCGTGCCGTGGTCGCTGCATTGCGGGCAAAAGGCCGAGCCGTGCGCGGCTTCGACCTGCGGCCGTCCTCAGCCGACGGCGAAGACATCGTGGGGTCGCTTGAAGATGCGGATGCCGTGGCACGAGCTGTCGAGGGCGTGAGCGACATCCTGCATCTCGGTGCCTTCATGTCTTGGGCACCGGCGGATCGCGATCGCATGTTTGCCGTCAATGTCGAAGGCGCGCGGCGACTGCTGGATGCAGCGTCCACGCAATCTGTGCGTCGCTTCGTGTTCGCATCCTCCGGTGAAGTCTACCCGGAAAATCGTCCGGAATTCCTGCCGGTAACCGAAGATCATCCGCTGGCACCAAATTCTCCCTACGGCCTGACCAAGTTTCTGGGCGAGGAGCTGGTGCGTTTCCATCAGCGAACCGGCCGGATGGAGACGGTGACCCTGCGTTTTTCCCATACGCAGGATGCGGCCGAGCTGCTGGACGAAGACAGTTTCTTCTCTGGCCCGCGCTTTTTCCTGAAGCCTCGCATCCGGCAGCAGTACAATTTCGGCAACACGGCCATGGCGGATCTTTTGCGCTCCAAGGATATCGGCGAGCCCGCTCATGTGCTGGCGCGAAATGAAAACGGCCGGCCGTTCCGCATGCATATCACCGATACCCGCGACATGGTCGCCGGCATTCTGCTGGCGCTCGATCATGCCGATGCGGCAGGCGGCGTTTTCAATCTCGGCTCCGATGAACCGGCAGACTTTGCTGAACTTCTGCCGCGCATGGCGGAGTTGACGGGCCTTCCACTTGTGCCAGTCGATTTTCCCGGCGCAGGCGTCTATTACCACACTTCGAACGCGCGGATCAGGAACACGTTGGGGTTTGAAGCGGAATGGACGATGGACCGGATGCTGGAAGAGGCGGCCGCCGCAAGGCTGCACCGTCTCGCCGGGAGGACGAGGCAATGAAACCGGAAACACCCGGCGGCACGGCGGCACTTGCAAAAGGGCTGACGCTTCTCGACATGGTGGCCGATGCGCCCGAACCGCTGCGCTTTGCCGAACTGTTGCGGGCATCGGGCCTGCCCAAGCCCACCTTTGCCCGTATTCTGCGCACTCTGATCGCCTACGGGCTGGTGCGACAGGACGAGGCGCGAGGCACCTATGTGCTAGGGCAACGTTTTCTCGAAATGTCCCACAAGGTATGGGAGAGTTTCGATCTCGTCTCGGCGGCGATGCCGGAACTGGAGCGGCTTGCATCCGAACTCGGTGAAACCGTCGCACTGTGTCGCCTCGATGGGGTGGTGACGCAATATCTGGCCGAGCGTTCTCCCAACGGGCTTTCGGTGCGTGTCGAGGTCGGTCGTCGCGTGCCGCTGCATTGCACGGCACCCGGCAAGGCGCTTCTCGCCTTCCAGGATCCCGCCGTCGGGCGCGCCCTGATCGACCGGCTGACGCTGGACGCCGAGACGCCGCAGACCATTACCGCGCTCGATGCCTTGCAGGCCGACCTGACGCTGACGCGGGCACGGGGATATTCGATTTCCTACGAAGAACATCTTCGCAGCGTGAATTCTGTAGCGGCGCCCGTCATGGGTCGCGACAACACGCCGATCGGCGTGCTCGTGGCGCTTGGCCCGTCCTCGCGCCTCGATGCCTCCAACATCCATCCGGCCGGTCGTGAGCTGATTGCGGCCGCTCGCCGGATCACCGGTGCGGCGGGCGCCGTTGCCATCAGTTCGCGCCCCCGTCCGCGCACCGCCGTCGGCCGACCGATGGCGGATCTCAGCTGTATTCTGCCCTGGGGTGCCCAACTGGGCGAAAGCCCTGTCTGGCATGAGGCCGAAAAGGCGCTTTACTGGGTGGACATCCTGCATCCGGCGGTGCATCGCTTCGATCCGGCCACCGGCCGCAACGAAACCACCGAAACCGGCAAACTCGTCAGCGCCGTCATTCCGGTGACGCAGGAACGCCTGCTGGTCGCTTCGCAGGACGGTATCGAATGGCTGGATTTTGCCTCCGGTCGCCTGACGCCGTTCGTCAGCCCGGAAGCCGGCATCGTCGACAATCGCCTTAACGATGCCAAATGCGGACCGGATGGTGCCGTCTGGGTGGGATCCATGCGCATTGATGCCTCAAAACCGACCGGAGCGCTCTACCGGATCAACGCCGCCGGCGCTTTCGAGCGCAAGGAAGGCGGCATCGTCGTTTCGAACGGACTTGGCTGGAGCCCTGACGGGCGTACCTTCTATTTCGTCGATACGGTGCCGGGTTTCATCCATGCCTATGACTGCGATCCGCTGACCGGCGCCTTGTCGGGGCGGCGTGAATTTGCCCGGGTTCCCGTGGCTGATGGCCGGCCTGACGGGCTTGCGGTCGATGCCGAAGGCGGCGTCTGGTGTGCGATCTGGGATGGTTGGAGCGTGCGCCGTTACCTGCCGAACGGCAAACTCGACCAAGTGATCGAACTGCCGGTGCCGCGCCCGACCAGCATCGCCTTCGGTGGTGAGGACCTGTCGACCATGTTCATTACCAGCGCCCGCACGCGCCTGCCGGCCTCCGCCCTGGCGGATGCCCCCTTGTCCGGCGGCCTGTTCTCCTGTCGTCCCGGTGTTGCCGGTGCGCGCATTCCCCTGTTTCAAGGATAAGAAGATGCGTCTCGAAACCGTCTTTGGCCTGAAAGGTCGCACAGCGCTTGTCACTGGCTCCAGCCGCGGCATCGGCGCTGCGATTGCGGAAGGTTTGGCCGGTGCCGGCGCGCATGTCATCCTGCACGGCACGAAATCCGGGAGCGCGGCCGCTGCGCAACAGCGTATTTCGGATGCGGGGGGTACGGCGCAGGAACTGGCAGGCGACCTTTCCGCCCCCGGTGCCGGCCGCGACCTCATCGAACGCGCCGAAGCCATTGCGCCTTTGGACATCCTCGTCATCAATGCCAGCGCCCAGGTTAACGCGACGTTGGTGGATCTGACGCCGGACGATCTTGCCTTTCAGTTGGCGGTCAACCTCGGATCCACTGTGGACATGCTGCAGACGGTCCTGCCGCTCATGGCTGCCCGAAAATGGGGGCGTGTGGTGTCGATCGGCTCGGTTAACCAGCTTCGCCCCAAAGGCGTTGTCACTGCTTATGCCGCCACGAAAGCGGCGCAGCATAATCTGATTCAAAGCCAGGCACGCGATTACGCACGCGACGATGTTCTTCTCAATACGCTTGCGCCCGGCCTGATCGATACCGACCGCAACGCTCATCGTCGGGATGCAGATCCAGTAGGCTGGGAAGAATATGCCCGCACGTTAAACTGGATGGGACGGGCCGGACAGCCGGAAGAAATGGTGGGTGCCGCAATCTTCCTGTCGTCGCAGGCCTGCAGTTTCATGACCGGCGAGACCGTTTTCCTGACCGGTGGTTACTGATGGATTTGCCGGCACAGCTGGGTTCGCTTCTGCGGGCTGGTGCCGTCCTCACCGGCGATGACATGTCCGCCTATCTGCAAGATTGGTGGGGGCGGCAGACAGGTCCCGCGCTCTGCGTGGCCCTGCCCAAAACGACGGAAGATGTAGCTGCAATCGTCCGCGCCTGTGCAGACGCCGGGCGTGCCATTGTTCCACAGGGTGGGAGGACCGGGCTGACCGGTGCTGGTGTGCCGGGTGCCTGCGACAGGCCGCCGGTCATTTTGTCCCTTTCGCAAATGCGGCGCATCCGCAAGATCGATGCGATCAACGGTTCCATCGACGTCGATGCCGGCTGTGTTCTTTCCGATGTTCAGTATGCCGCAATCTGTATGAACCGCCTGTTTCCCATTAGCCTCGGTTCAGAAGGCTCGTGTCAGATTGGTGGCATCATCAGCACCAACGCCGGCGGCACCAATGTTCTGCGTTACGGAACGACCCGCGAAAACGTTCTCGGTCTTGAGGTCGTACTGCCCGACGGTACGACCTGGGACGGCATGAAGGCACTTCGCAAGGACAATGCGGGTTATGCTCTGCGGCATATGTTCATCGGGGCGGAAGGAACGCTTGGCATCATCACCGGTGCGGTGTTGAAGCTTCATCCCTTGCCCAACGTTCATTCAACCGCTTGGGTCGGTGTTGCGGATCCCGAATTAGCGTTGCGGCTTCTAAACAGGCTTCAATCGTGTTGCGGTGAACGGCTGACGACGTTCGAACTGATGAACGAAGAACAGCTTGCGAGCGTTATCGCTTATCGACCGATTGCCGCATCACCGATCGATGCTCCCTGGCATCTGCTGATCGAACTCGCCGATATGTCAGGTCCGGAATTGCTAAGTGAAATGCTGCTTGCCTCTCTGGAAGCGGCAATGAATGCAAGTGAGATTTTGGATGCCGCTATTGCGCAGAACGGCACGCAACGCGATAATTTCTGGGCGCTACGACATGGCACGGCTGATGCCAACCGTAATATCGGGCATGTGCTGTCCGCCGACATTTCCGTGTCCGTGTCATCTGTGCCACGGTTTTTGACCGCCGCGTCTGCCGCAGTGCGCACACTTTATCCAGAGGCGCAAATCGTTGTCGTTAGCCACATGGGAGATGGCAACGTGCATTTTGCAGTTAGATTCAGCCACCGAGATTGGGGTCGCTACGATGATCCGGCCGGCACGGTGGTCGCTATCCGCACCATCGTGAACGATTGCGCGGATGCGCTGGGCGGCAGCTTCAGTGCAGAACATGGCATTGGTCGCAAGTTGATCGATGAATTAAGAAAGCGAACCGACCAAGCCGGCTTTCAGTCAATGCAGCGACTTAAAGACGCATTCGATCCGCAGGGCATAATGAACCCGGGTTGTGTTCTAGGTGAGCAAGATCAAGTCAGTTGATAGCTTCTTCATGTGCAGCTGACATGAAGCAGCCACACGGCAGTTTCGAGAGGCGAATTCGAATTTCCGGGTATTTAGCAAAGCCCTTTCACGGCTCACTGTTATTTCATTTAAAATGAGAAGCGGGTTGTGGGTTCGATTCTCATCAAGAGCTTAAAAGCTCAGGTCGGGACACGAAGTGCGTTGAGCACCATTGCGCCTTGAATGTGAGAGCGCTATAGGTAGTTACGTTCCTACATGGAGGCGCATATGGGTACCAGCAGCTTGACCAGTCGCGAATTGAACCACGATGTCGGCAGAGCAAAAAGGGCTGCTGAGGCGGGACCGGTTGTTATCACTGATCGAGGCCGACCGTCACACGTGTTGATGACGTATGTTGAGTTCGAGCGCCTGACAGGTAAACGTCACAATCTTGTCGATGCCCTATCAATGCCCGGCTTGGCGAATATCGATTTTGATCCGCCGAGAGCAATCACAGCAGCTCGCGAAGTTGATTTGTCTTGAATTATTTGCTCGACACAAACGTCGTTTCCGAACTCCGGAAGGTTGGCGACGGCAAGGCTGATCCGAACGTGACGGCCTGGATAAGTGCGCAGGATGCCCGTGATCTGTATATTTCTGCGATAACAATTCTAGAGCTTGAACGTGGGATCCTCGGTATCCAACGTCGTGATGTTACGCAGGGTTCTCGCCTGCGGGCATGGATGGATAGCCGGGTTCGACCGGAGTTTTCGGAACGTATCCTACCTATCGACGATGCAATTGCGACGCGCTGCGCTCATTTACATGTTCCAGATCGCCGCAATGAAGCCGATGCAATCATTGCCGCCACAGCGCTCGTGCACGGGCTTGCTGTCGTGACGCGCAACATTCAGGATTTCCAAGGCACTGGCGTTGTCCTCGTGAATCCGTGGCAGGCTTGAGGTCGGACACATCTGGTGTGTCGGAGTTTCGCGACTAATTCAGGAAAATCTCGTAAGGTATTCTCAGCGTGCTGAACGGCGGTCTTAAACCTATACAAGCCAACGGTTGTGATTCGAAAAAACGCCGCCCGATGATCAGCGTAAGGTAAGTATACCTTGCCAATTCTATCGTAAAAATACCCATTTTGCGATTGTATTATGACGGAAATTTAGATCTATCAGCGATAAGAACGTATATCTGTTGATGAAACCGTTTGTTCACTTCGTTTGTATTGCGATTGCACGCCTGCGTTGACATTTTTCCCCCGTTCTCAGTAACTGAATTCGAATATTATTATTCGCGTTTTTCTAATATGTGATTGCGGGGGCGGTCGTGTTGAGCAGGGGTTTTTCGTTCGGATGGCTTTTGCCATTCGGATTTTTTTCAATTTTCTCGGTACAAGCGACGGCCCAGCAGCCTGCGCCCGGTGGGACAGAGGCCGCGCCTGCCGTTGAGCGTTTTGGCGCCTGGAACGTCAGATGCACAGTGGCTCAGGGCGCCACAGCGAAACAATGTGAGGTCGTACAGGTCGCCACTATCAAGCAGGCCGACCAGGACGTCACGATCATGACTTTTGCCGTCGCGCCAGCGGATGGCGGGAAAGGCGCAAACGAACCGGCGCATTCCCTCACAATGCTCGTGCCCCTTAACGTCCTGCTGCCGGCCGGCCTTTCGATCTCTATCGATGACAAACCCGCGGCAAAGCTGTCCTACCGCAACTGCAACCAGTCAGGTTGCTGGGTCCAAAGCCCATTGAATGCAGCACTGCTGGCTCAATTGTCGAAGGGGCGTTCGGGCAGTGCAAAGCTCGATCTCGTCAATGGACAGACGGTCAATATTCGCTTTTCTCTGGATGGCCTGACGGCTGCGATGAAGAAACTCAACGCCGCAAGCTAAGATCCGGTCATCACATGATTTCGCATTCGACAACCTGGCGCAGCGCGCTCATGGCTCTTGGCCTGTTCTATTCAAGTCAAGCCATGGCACAAAATCCGGCCGATGATTTCGCTCGCCGACAAAGTGAAGCGATGCGCAGCGAGCGCATCGAAACGCTGACCAGGCAAACGCCACGATCCGACGCACCAACTGTGCAGCCAGTCCCCGTTGGAGAAACCTCGACAGCCTGTTTCGAGATTACCCGCGTGGTTGTTGAAGATGCAGCGCGACTCGGTTCTCAAATTGATGCTGTCACGCGTCCTTATGCGAATACCTGCATCCACCTTCCCGGCATAACCGAGTTGTTGCGGGCCGTCACAAACGTCTATCTCGATCGCGGCTATATCACATCGCGGGCATATGTGCCTGAGCAGGACCTCGTCGCCAGTCGGATACTGCGCATCAAGGTCGTTGAAGGTGTGCTTGAAAAAATCGAGATCAACGGTAAGGACGGAAGCGGCAGTTCAACACTTGCAACGGCTTTCCCGGGAATGTTGGGCGAAACTGCGAACATGCGCGATGTCGAGCAGGGACTCGACCAACTTAACAGGCTCCGCTCCAATAAAGCCAAATCGGAATTTCTTCCGGGCACTGCCGAAGGAAGCTCAACGCTCAACATCTCGCTGGAGCAAAGCCGCCCGTGGCATGTGACGGTCGGCAATAACAATCTGGGACAGGAAACCACCGGATACTCGAAATCGTCCGTAGCAGTTACCTATGATGGTCTGCTCGGTCTGAATGATCTGATGTCGTTCAGCTACGAGCGATCCGGCCCGGATTATCCCGGCGGCGGTGACGGGCGTGGGTCCAGCAACAGCTATTCAGGCAACGTAAGCGTCCCGTGGGGCTACTGGACTGTTTCGCTGAATGGCTCCTGGTACGATTACAAAAGCATGGTGCCCGCGGCATTCTCCGATGTCGAGACGACCGGAACCTCGGGGCAGGCTGGATTCGACATTGAGCGGGTCGTTCAGCGCGACGCGGACAGCCTGACAAAAGTTCACGGCGGACTGCTCTACAAGGAAACCGATAATTTTCTGCTGGGACAGAAGCTCGAAGTTGGCAGCCGCCGTTATACGGTCGGCTCGTTCGGCGTCTCGCATTCGCAGCGCATGCTTGGTGGCCTATGGAATCTCGACGCGCAGGTCGATCAGGGCCTCGGTATTTTTGGCGCCGTCGATCCTGATGCGCCTGCCGCCGGAGAAGCCGAACCTCGCTTCACCAAATTGTATGCCAGTTTGTCGGCCGCGCGGCCCATCGACCTCGGCTTTACCGCCTTTGAGGTGAACTCACAGGTCAACATGCAGCTCTCTGGTGACAATCTTCTCGGATCCGAGCAGATGGCGCTAGGTGGCTGGTCGACTGTGCGTGGCAGCCGGGAAAGCAAGCTTTTCGGCAATAACGGCTTCTTTGTGCGCAACGAAGTCTCCTGGCGGACCAATCCATGGCAAGCCAATGAGGTGATGACCTCCTACCTTGGCGAACTGCGGCCCTATCTCGGCTTCGATTATGGGCAGATATTTCGCCAGACACGTTTCGATATCGGTGGTGGTGAGGCCTATGGCTTTACCGCCGGAACACGGCTTGGCGGTGGCCGCATCAATCTCGATACGGGCTTTTCCGCTCTGCATGTCAGCCGCCGCAATGGTGGCAATGAGCAGCTTCTCTTCATCAATTTATCGACGCAGTGGTGACAATGGTTAAGGTGGCACGCATGCAGACCCTGAAGGCTTCCGCCAGCCGCGGTCTTGTTGTTGCATTCAAGCGGACAGTCAGCACGGTTCTGACCGTTGCCATGCTCGTTCAACCGACGCTGGCGCATGCGCAGGCGATTACGCCAGGAACGCCAACCGGTGGCCCGGGCATTTCTGCGGCGCCGAACGGCGTTCCCATGGTCGATATCGTCGCTCCAAACGGCGCCGGCCTGTCCCACAACCGATACGGCGACTTCAATGTCGGAACACCGGGCCTGATCCTCAACAACTATAACGGTGAAGTTGGCAGCTCCAGTCTTGGTGGTGTTGTTCCCGGCAATCCCAATCTTCGCGGCAAGGCTCCGGCGTCCGTCATCCTCAACGAAGTGATTGGTGGCAATCGAAGCCGTCTCGAGGGCGCAACCGAGGTGTTCGGTGGGCGTGCATCGGTCATCATTGCCAACCCGAACGGCATGACCTGCGACGGTTGCGGTTTCATCAACACGCCGCGAGCAGTCCTGTCGACCGGCGTGCCGGGCATCGGCGCCGACGGATCGCTGGAAGGCCTGACCGTTCGAAAGGGCGACGTGACCATCGGCAGCCGTGGCGCAAACCTTGCCAACGGCGCTGGTGCCGTCGACATTTTCGATATCGTTTCGCGCACCATCCGTATCGACGGACCAGTTTATGGTAAAGATCTGCAGCTTACTGCTGGCTCGAGCGATTATGCCTATGGTTCGCGCTCATCGACCGCCGCTGGCGATGATAGCGGCGGCAATGAGTATGCCATTGACGGCTCGGCGCTCGGCGCTATGCAGGCCGATAGCATCAAGATCATCGTCAACGATAAAGGCGCCGGCGTGCGCATGCGCGGCGACATGGCAGCCAATGTTGGAGAGCTGTCTCTTTCCGCCGATGGCAAGATCAGCATTGGTAAGGCCTCAGGCGCTGGCGGTGTGAAGGTTCGATCCGGCGCCGACATCAAAGCTGCCGAGATCAAGTCCACCCAGCGCGTCGAAGCCGAAGCTGCGAAAGGTATCACCATCGACACCATCGCTTCGAGCGGCGACATTGGTCTGTCGGGTGGGGCAGGCCTCATAACGGTGACTGGTGCTCTCGATGCTGCCGGCACGATTTCGATCGATGCCGATGGTGGTCTCCAACTTGGTAACGTCCAGGCCGGCAATGATATTCGAGCGGTCACTGGTGGATCGGTCAACGCCCAGGGCGGGCTGACCGCAGCTAAGGAGATTATCGTCACTGCGATCTCCGGTTCGATTTCCGCGCAATCTGTTGTCAGCTATGACAATCTAACCCTCACGGCCGGTGGCGCGCTCAATGTCGCGCGAGACATTCTCGGTGGCGCGGATGTCCGCATCGCAGCCGATACTGTCAGCGTCGGCAATGTCATGGCAGGCGTGGCGCTGAATGCGTCGCAGTCGGGAACCGTTCAATTTGGTTCGCAGGGCAATCTGGATATTGCGGCATCGGACGCTATCGAGGCCAAATCCGTCGCCGCAGCCGGCAACGTCACCATCAGTGCCGATACCGCCAAGCTCGATAATTTGACTGCAAATGACAGCGCCCGGATCGTTGCTGACCTTGTCGTCAATGACGAGGTTTTTGTGCGCAATAACGTCGATATTCTGGGCGACAGCATTGACGTTACGAGGCTTTATAGTGGCGGCAATACGCTCATCGACGGCAGCCGGATCACAATCGACGAGCTTCTGACCGGCGTCGAGCGTCTGGCTGATGGCAGTGCCATCCTATCCGGAAACGGAGATGTCACCATCCGCGCATCGTCCGGCAATGTGACTGCCGGCACGATCTTTTCTTCGGGGCTTCTGTCCATTGACGCGGGCAGCATCGATGCGAGCAGCCTCAGCGCACGCGGCAGCATTGATATCGACGGATCGATCGATGTTGCGGGTTCGATCTGGAGTTCCAGCAATGTCGATCTGAGTGGCAACACAATTCGTGGCGGAAACATCGCCTCCGGCGTTGTGTTCGATTCCCAGGGCAGGGCCACAGGCGCGCGGGAAAATGCATCGATCACGCTGACGGCAAATCACGGTTCAGTCGAGACCGGCACGGTTGACGCTTATGGTTCTCTGCAGATCGGCGCGAACCAGTTTGTAGCTGGCAACGTTCGCGCACGCGGTGGCATCACCATCGACGCTGCGACTGATGTCTCTCAGGATATTTTGTCTGGTGCAGACATCAACCTGACGGGCAATTCGATATCGGCGGCCAAGATCGTCTCGGGTCTGGATTTCGAGCGAACTTCAACACAGGGCGGAAGTCCCCGTCTGGCTGCAGGCGGTGATCTCACAATCGACGCCACATCGGGAACCGTCGAGATCGGATCAGTCCTGGCGGCAGGCGCATTCGACAGTCGTGCGAACAGCTACCTCGGTCAGGATGTTCTTGCCAACGGCTCGATCAATATCATCGGTTCTGCCGATATCGGCGGGCAGCTTCTTTCGGCTTCCGACGTCACGATCAAAGGCGGGCGAGTGACGCTGGGCACCGCCGCTTCCGGTATCGGCGCGCTCGCCGGCGGTACAAAGCCCGCGAATGCCACTGGCAACATGGTAATCGAAGCAACGCAGGATCTTGACGCTGGCAGCCTGCTTTCCGCCGGATCGATGGCATTGTCTGCATCAGGTTCCGTGACAGCGCAGGCGACCAGTCATGCTTCGTTGAATATCGAGGCCGGCAACAGTGCACGCCTGACCGGGCAGACGGTTTCGGCTGGTGATCTCACCATTTCCGCAAGCGACATCTCTGCCAACGACCTGATCGCCGGTGTTGATTTTTCTGCCAGCAATACCGGTCTGCGGCTGGGCACTGCTGGCCAGTTGCGGCTTGAGGCTCTGTATGGTGCGATCAACACTGGCGGCCTGACGAGTGCAGGGGACCTCATCGCAAATGCCGCCGGCAACGTTTCCTACGCCAGCATGACATCGTTTGCTGATGCAAGCCTTAGCAGCAGCAACGGCGCGATCTCGATCAACCACCAGACCCGGACCGTCGGTAATATCAGTCTGGCAGCTCGAAACTTCGATCTCAGCAATAACCGAGCAAAAATCCAGTCGTCTGGTCAGCTGTCGATGACCGGTGAGACGGCAACATTTGCCGGCAGTACCTACGCTTTCGGTGGCCTCGATCTCAATTTGAGCGGCAATGCCAATCTTGCGAATGCGAAACTTCGGTTCGTCGACCAGCCGGGCACGTCCGGTGATCTCGGCCTTCGCGCCGGAACGATCACAACGGACGCCTCGACCGCAATTCTCGCCCAGCGTGATATCGCTCTGACGGTCGGTGATCTTGACAACAGCGGCCAGATAGCGGCCGGCCGCGATCTGCGTATCGACGCCAACAACCTTACCAACCGGGCAAGCGGACTTGTCTATTCAGCTGCCGATCAGAAACTCTACATTCGAAACGCGCTCGTCAACGAGCAGGGCGCGATCATGTCGGAACGGGACCTCGACATTGCCGCAGCAGCCGATGGCTCGGCATCACAACGTGTCGAAAACCTCTCCGGTCTCATTCAGGCCGGTCGCAATATCGCGCTCAACGCTGCAGTCTTTTCCAACCGCCGACTGGTGAACCCGACCTGGACGACAGACAATCTCGTGTCGTCACAGACAAGCGGGGCGTTCAGACTGAACGCTGCCGTCGCTGCGCGACCGTTCATGCATCTGTTTTATGGTCCAAATAATGACTCGCAATGGCTCTATCAGGACCTGCCTCGTCAGAACTGGGACGACTACAAGGACGATCTCTGGTCTGAAGTTCGCCTGGCAGACGGTTCGTCTTTCCGGGCCTGGACGTGGATTTCCAGTGAAGGTCCTACGAAATCTGCCAATATCCTCAATTGGGTCCGTTCGCACGCGCCGCGTGACGCCAATGGCAATCTCGTCATCGACCCAAACAACCCATCGAAGATTTTCGTCCAGCAGGCTGAGAGCAGCAAGTGGGACTACGCCACGATCTTCAATTTCGACGAAAACGCGTACATTCGCGAGACGGTAACCGAGGATCGCTTCGTTGACGGCGGCAGCGCGCAATCCATGCTTCGTGCCGGCGGCAATATCGCGCTGACCGCGCAGCAGCTGTCGAACTCCTTCAGCGCCATCGAAGCGGAAGGCGATATCAGCCTACGTGGGCAGACGCTCAACAATGACGGCGTCGCGCTTTACAGAAAAACCCAGACCTACTGCCAGGCGCAGGGTGCCTGTGAGGCCTACGATGCTCAAGGTAACCGCGATGCATCGCGTGATGTCGCGTCCGGCACTTCTACCCTGACGAAAATGGAAGTGGTTGGCGCGGCAAGCGGCACCATCAAGGCACGCGGCCACCTCGACATTGCCGGCTTCACGTCTATCAACAATTCTGCAGTCGATGGTTCAGTGGCAGGTGGTGCAAGCGTTGGCACAGCATCCGGTTCGACGGATCCTCTGGCCGGTCTTGGCGGGATCACAGGCGGGGGTGCTCTCTTTACCGGCAACAGTGCTCTTCCCGGCCTCAACCTCGCAGACATCGTCATCTCGTCGCCCGGTTCTGCCAATACCGGCTCTGAGGTCGGCGGCCAGGCGGGCCCCGCCATCAATGCCGGCGGCCAGAATGGCAGCGGCTCGCTAGCCGATACCCTCAAAACCAGTGGTGACGCGCTTGCCGCAGCCGCCAAGCCGAATTCCGGCGGTTTCGGAGGCACCATCCCTGGGCAGGTATTCCTGTTTGAAACGCGTGCGGAATTTCTCGACGTCAGCAAGTTCTATGGTTCAAGCTATTTCATCAGCCGTATCGGCTATCAGCCAAACTCCCAAATACCGTTTCTTGGCGATGCCTATTTCGAAAACCAGCTGATCGAACAGCAGTTGCGCCGACAGACCGGTTACGGTCTCGGCAACAGCTTTGCGCCCGGCAAGGATGCGATCCAGGAGATGAAACTCCTGCTGGATAACGGCATCGACTACGTCAAGGCCAACAACCTGTCGATCGGTGAGCGCCTGTCGGATGACCAGATCGCCAAGTTGACGCAATCGATCGTGGTCTATGAAAAGCGTATCGTCGAAGGTGCCGAAGTCCTTGTCCCGGTCGTCTATCTCGCGGCGGCAGACAAGGCACAACTCACCGCTTCCGGAGCGCTTCTGTCCGGTGGTTCCGTGTTGGTTCAGGGTGACCAGATCGCCAATTCAGGGGCGATGGTCGCAAGTGCCGGCATGTCTGTGCAGGGCACAGACATTATCTCGCAGGGCGGCAGCTTCATCTCCGGCGACAGTTTGCAGCTTTCCGCAACGCGCGACCTGACACTCAACGCCCAATCCTTCAATATCGGAGGGCAGGAGGTCGTCAACACGAACCTTGCGATCTCGGCGGGCGGCAATGCGCTGATCTCGGCGGGAAGCGCTCTGGCTCTTAAGGGTGTTTCTGGAGACATTGGTGGCTCAGCATCGCTCTCCGGCAACAAGGTCACCATCGGTGCCGCGACGGTCGGTGAACCTGGCCAGGAAAATGCCGTTGGCTCGAATGTGTCCGCCGGCGGCAATCTCGTTATCAGCGGCGACCAAGGCATCTCTGTTTCCGGAAGCGATTTGAGTGCTGGCGAAGCGTTGTCGCTGTCTGCGCAAAACGGATCCGTGGATATCGGGACCGTGGGTGTCGACCGGACCGTCAATGACGGTTACCGGACCACGACGAGCACCTCGCAACAGGGTTCGAAGCTCTCCTCGGGCGGTTCGACCGCGATTGTCGCAGGCGAAAACATCGGCGTTTCGGGATCGACGATCGATAGCGGCGAAAGCGTAATCCTGAAGGCCGAGAAAGACGTAACAATCGGTTCCGCCCAGGATGTGGCATCGGCGACATATGGCCGTAACAAGATTGAAACGGTACGCCAACAGGGTTCGTCTATCACCGCAGGCGGATCGATCATTGCCGAAGCCGGCAACGCCAACCAGTCCGGCGATCTGACAATCATTGGTTCCAAGTTGGCAGCCGATGAAAAGGTCGATCTGCGCGCAAGTGGCGATCTTACCATTACCGAGGCACGCGATGCCGAGGTGGCCGACCTCGCCTCCAAGGGACGCAAGTACAGCACGTCGAGCCATATCGAGCAGAACCAGTCGGTTTCTTCTTCCATCTCGGGCGGGAATGGTGTCGCACTGACGTCCGGTCAAGACACGCTGATTTCCGGTTCCGATCTGAAGGCTGGAAACGAAAATCAGGCTGCTGATCTCTCGATTAACGCGGGCCGGGATCTGACCATCGCGGCAGCCACCGACACGGTCGAGATGCATGAAAAGTCGTCCGCCAAGGGTTTCCTGAAAAAGACCAACAGCAGCATCGACTCCTATGACGAGACGACGATTGCCTCGAACCTTTCGGCGTCGGGCAATGTCGATTTGTCCGCAGGACGGAACGCTGTCGTGGTCGGCTCCGGTATCGAGGCGGGTCAGAACCTTGCAATCGAAGGTGACAATGTTGCAATCCTGGGCGGCCAGGAAAGCCATTCTTATGACACGGCCAAGAAGTCTTCAGGCCTTTTCGTTGGCTCGGGTGGTGGCTTCTTCTCGGTATGGGGCAAGGCCCAGAACGAAAGCGAAAACAGCTCGACCCAGAACGTCGCCTCTGCACTGAAGGCAGGGCAGGATATCGATATTACGGCCCGCAACGGCGACGTGTCCGTGATCGGCTCTGATATTGCCGCCGAGCGTGATCTCGCCATCGACGCCAGCCGCGATATCAACGTGACGCCGGGTGCAGAAAGTTTTGCATCGCGCGAAATGGAGAAGCGCTCCGGTATCGGTGTTTCGTTCAGTGCGGGCAATGGCGGCATCTCGGTCGGCGTCGGTTACAATGCCGTTAAGGATGAAACCAGCCAGGCAGGCGAGATGAATTCGGCATCTCAGCTCTCTGCCGGTCGCGACGCCATCTTCAACGCCGGTCGTGATGCAAACTTCCAGGCGGCCAATGTGGAGGCGGAGAGGGATCTCAGCATCACTGCGCTTAGAAAAGTCAATCTATTGTCCGCGCAGGATGTTACCAATTACGAGAGCATGCATGAGAGCCTCTTTGTTGGCGTAACCGCGCAAGTTTCCAGTGGTTTGGTGCGCTCGGTAAACAAGGCGGCGGCCGCAGCGAGCCAGAGCGGGTCGGAAAAAGGAACCTCTGCCTTCTCGCACGGTGTTTTCGCTGGCATGTATGGCTATACCGCGCTCGAAGAATTGAAAAACATCGGGACGTCTGGAAACGTAGGACTTTCTGCCTCTCTATCAGCCGGCTTCAACAAATCGAAAAACGAGTATCAGGCCGTCAATTCGGCTCCCGTTGTAACGACGATACGCGCTGGCAAAGGAGTTGTGATTGAGGCGGAAACCGGAGACATCAATAGCTCTGGGGCGCAGGTTGTTGCAGGCTTTGATAAAAATGGCATTCCCGCGAACACTGCGATTGAGGGGTTTGGAGATCTAACGCTGAAGGCTGGCAACGACATCAATCTCGGTAGCGCGGTCGGAACGTCTCAACACCATTCCCGTCAAAACAGTACAAATGCCGGTGTCGCGATTGGCTTCGACATTGGCGTCGGCACTGGGGGCGTTAATGTTGCCGCAAATGGAATTAGTGCAAATTTCGGGTCAAATCGCGGAAGCGGCGATGGTAGTTCGACAAGCAATGTCAATACGAGAATTAATGGTCTCGGTGATATTCAGTTGCTGTCGGGCAACGATACGAATTTGAAGGGTGCAGTCGTATCTGGAGAAGGTGTCAGAGCTCAGATTGGCGGCGACCTCAATATTGAGAGCCAAATTGATCGTGCCACAAGCGTCGCAAAACAAAATTCTATAAGCGCATCTGTTGGCACAAGTGGATTCAATGGTTCCGGAACAATACAAAACGCAAACGGCGATGTAGCCGTCGTCTCGGAACAATCAGCGATCCGCGCTGGAGCTCTAGGTTTTGATGTTGATGTTGAGGGTACGACCTCGCTCAAAGGAGGGCTCATAACGAGCCGCGCCGCGGAAGAGGACAATCGGCTGGCAACCGCAAAGCTGGAATGGGAGGATATTGACACCTATTCCAAGTGGAAAGCGCAAACATATGGAGGTTCGGTCGGGTCGGACGGAGCGAGCGTCGCGCCTCCACTCAGGGATGGCGCCAACGAAACAGGAAAAGCTCTCAGCGCAGTTTCGCCCAGTTACATTTACATCAACGATCCTCTCAATCAGACGCAGGATCTAGATCTGCTGCGACGTGACACACACGCGACAAACTCATCGCTGCCAGGTATTCCAGACTTACAGAAAATTCTCACAAAACAGTACCAGACGCAGGCATCCTATCAGGACGCGGCGGCAACAATGGCAAGAATTGTCGGTGATATTGCCGATAAACTTAGCACGGATGCACTTCAGCGTGGTGACATCGAGCAGGCTCAATTTTGGGCCGCCGGAGGTGTTGGCAGAGCCGCCCTGCATGGTCTCGGCGGCGGGCTTCTTGGCGGCGTCAATGACGTCAGCGGAATGGTCAAAGGCGCATTTGGCGGCGCCGCCTCGGTACTTATCGCCCCTTACGTGGATCAATTGGTCACGGGCCTTTTGGGCGAAACCGACCTTGGGGGGACACAGGCAGGTTAATCCCTGTCCAGAATTGTGACTGGTGGTATCGTTATGGGGCTCACCTCAGCCGTCGGAGGTGGGCAGTCCGCCGCGTACGCTGGCGCTGAAATTCGCTATAATTATCTCACGCATCAGGAACTAACTGAAGCGATCGCTGTCAGGAAAAAGCTGACGCAGTGCGTTGCGAGCCATTCGTCATGCTCGAAAGACGAGATTGACGCACTATCCCTTCAAGACAACCAGTTCATGGAGCAGTCTCAGCAAAACACAAGGAGCCTAATAAATATTTGTAAAGAGGCTCCCGAATCCCAATCCTGCCGTAGCAAAATCTATGACCTGCTGGCATTTTCCGACGCTATGGACAAAGATCGACGCGAGGGAAGCACCGGAAATGCCAACGCATCAGGTTTCGCCGTTAAGCAGTCGGGGTTCGAGTACGATCTCCTACTCGCAGAGAGCTTGCGGAGCGCGGTAACCGGTTCCAAACCAGCTAACGTCGCTATCGAGGAGTTCCTCGTCGAGCTGGCAAAGAAAGAGGGGGGCGTTAATGCGTTTCTCGATGCCGTCGGGGTGGTCGGTGGAGTAGCGGCTTGCAGCAGCGGAGCAGGCACTGCACTTTGCGTTGCCGGTGCGATCGGTGCAGTGGCCAGTGCAAATCACCTTTATGGCGATATGCAGCAGGCCATTAGCGGGGAAACCGCAAAGACTGCGTTGGTGCAAACGCTCGTCGCCAGCGGAATGACCCCGGAAGAGGCTGAGAAGTATCAGCGCTTCGTAGATATTGGTACTGTTGCTGTCGCTGTAACCTATGAAGGCGGACGGGCGATCTATCGCTTGTCGGTCAATCTCAGCAAATTGAAGACGGGTGAACAAGCCGTTGCAGCGCTGAATGGAATGCCGCTCAATGAAGGTGCCAGCTCCATAGTTGCACAGGACTTGCTGCGCAACGAACTCGCGATTCGAAGCGGAATTCCCAGAAACATCTCCCAAGTGGCGGGTTCTAGCTTCGAAGACCTTGCAACCAGTTACCGCCTTGATGGCGCTACTGTAACTCGAGGTACGCCGACGGCTAGTTCAACCGCTGGCATTGAAATTTTAAATATTCAAAACCATAAGCTTGTCAAACAAGTGGAAATCCATCCGGGCGGTGGCAGTCATGACTCAGGCAAGTATTACAAGTTCACCTATCATGATGGAACGACTGTCAGAGTGATTGACACGTCGCAGAGATTCATACCGGGCCAAATCTTCGATAATCAGCACTATTATGATTTCGCTGGAAACCCGATTACGTATGTCAAGGGCACGCCTACGGTAGGTGAAGTGCCTGGAACCGTGGCCCATTGGGTAATAAAGGAAAATAAATAACCAATGTCGGATGATCACTCTCACCAGTTACCAGTCATGAACGCTCCATTTGTCCCTGCTAAAAGTGCAGCGGGATTTGTAGTTGGAATGTCATTCTCTGAAGCTGTCAGTCGAATTTCGGCTCAAGACAAAATTACTTTTGATGAACGAAATATGGCGAGCATTGATTATGATAATTTCATTGAAAAAAACGAGGGTTGGGTTTCCCATATTCAAAAAAATATACAAGATCAATCAACAAAAAAACAAATTGTATTTCGTTCAAAAATTGTAGTTCTTAATTTTGCTAGTAACGATATTCTTTATCGAATAGTTGTTGGAGGTGATTATCAAAGTAAAATTGGCGGTGTGGGTACTGGCGATGATATTGCTCAAATCGGCGCAGGTTATTCGGTCGAGTTTAACCCAGTGGAAGACGATTTCATTCTGTATAAGGACGGAGAATGGGTGCCTGGGTTACATTTTTGGACCGATGCAATGCAACCTTTGAATTTGGTGCCGCATCAGGTGATCAATTTTGTATCCATTCATGATGTTTCTCTCGCAGGGTAACGCCAAGTCAAGTATCGGTTCCATAATAGCACCTTACGCGGACATTGAGCCCCCGGAATTTCAAAAAAGCGTACGTGTTCAGATGCTTATATATTTAAAGTGCGACATGTTGATGGTTCGATTCCGTTCAAGACCTTATAGCAACCTGAGCTTAGGCGCACCTACCGATAACTCAAGTCGGGCTGCCAAGTCGGTGCGATAGGTAGAAAATTGAGTCGACCAGGGCAACGGCGGCAAGGGGCAATGCCAATGTCATTCCCCAAAGTCCGGGTGCGGCATCTGGAAGAGCTTTGAGCGCGGCACCCCACGGTAAAGTATCAGCCCTATACGAATCGAAGCCGGCAATAAACGATGCCATAATCGATGTGATGCAGGCGGCCGCCATTCGCACCCCTGCTTTCGATCTCTGCTGAACCGTTCGACCCAGAACGAAGAGGCTGAAAAAGCCGATCAAAATCGCAACCGGTGCTCCCGGATTGAATAGACCTTGATGGCCTTTCTCAGCCACATCCTTAAACGTTGTGACGATGTTATTACCAAGGGTCGACCAGTCGGCAGTTGCGCCACCGAAACCCATCAGCCAACTAAATGGCAGGTACGATAACGGTTCAAGATTTATCCGGGGCAGGGCGGTTACTACGCAGCTTGCGATGGCAAGGGTGAAGAGCCGCCGCGCTGAGATCAAAACCGGACCGTGCGTAGATCCGACGATCAGCATCGAGACGATGACGGCGTTCAGGGCCGCGGCGAGAACCTGAATTGCCAGGTAATTGAGCACGCCGTCCAGGAGATATGGGGTGGCGAAATTAATCGGCAGCAGGAAAACGAGCACTACGGACAAAAGAAAGAACTCGAGCTTCGGCGTCACGAGCAGGGACGGGGACGCGAGGATGGACAATCGTTCCCGCTGAGGGATGTGAGAGAATGACGGCGACAGGATGGTGGTGAGCAGGTCCCGATCGGTGGTTTTTTGTACCCGTTCGTGCGTCGCGAAGATCTGTGTGTATTGCCGCAAGCCGCCGGTCCAAAGAGCGCCCGCAACATCCGCCCGCACCTCGATCAATGACGTCACGAAGGCGACCTGACGGCGAAGTGCCAGCCAACCGAGCGGGATGAGGATCAGGATCACGCCAGCCGCTGCGACAATCCGAACGCAGGCAAAGACGATTGAGAGAGACCCGTCTCCCCGGTCCAGAATCCGCAAACTCTCGTAGCCCAGTACAAGGAGGACAATGACGGCACCGAATCCGGCGGTGACAGCGAGAATGCCTCTTGTTGCGACGACGATGATGTTCAACCAGAACAGGGATCGGGGATCGCGATAGATGAGGTGGGACAGCTCATGGGCGACAATCGCCGTGGCAATCGGATCATCAGACGTTGCCGCGCGCCAGAGCCCCGCGCTGACCTGCAGTTCCGGCCGCGCGTCGCGCGTTGTGGCGTAGGCCGCGATGTCCAGTGCCGGAAACCAGCGAATGCTGGGCGGCGCGCTGTCCGGCGCGAGGCGCCGCCACATGGCCGCAACCATCTCATGCAACTTCAAACCTTTTTCACCCGACAGCTCCCTGAGCCCAGGTGGTGCTAAAATCAATTGTCGCCTTTCCACCAGAACACTCGCCACGCCGATCACAAGGGCGATGGCGCCAGCGAAGATCAAAGGGCTATAACGATCGTTTTGCAGCCATTGGGAGACGGCGTTATCGGGAATGACCGATGCCAACATTGTTGCGCCGATGGCAAAGAGCATGCCTGGGAATACCAGGGCCAGGACTGGCACCAGCACGAAGACCAATACCGCGTAGTGCGTGAGCAACTCCACGGTGGCGCTCTGAGCGAAGGCCACGTCGATTGTATTGTCCGCGTCATTTTCATGTTTTTGCAAGCGCGGCTTCCAACCTTTCGGGAGCAGTGGCTGCGATAAGAGCTTCGATGTCGGCGACTTTCATTTTGCGGGCTTCGCCCGCGAGTGTGATAGCGTTTGCAAGCTTTTGGCTAATCAGGCTCTTGTCCTCAGGTGGTGCTCCAAAGAACCACTTTTTGATCGCAACAAGGGTTGCGTCGGCGGCGGACTTCCCGGTCTTCTCAATGAGCTCTTTTTGGTAGCTCGCCCAGAACTGTTTGGCGGCTTCGACCAGCACCGGCACGACAATGGCACCAAGGATTTCCATTCCGAGGGCGCCGCCTCGTACATCGGATTTCTCAGAAGCCTTCAGCGCCGTATCCAGACCGCCGGCAGGCGCGTCGGCGGCCATCGCCTCCAATGTCACTGCCTCGATGTCAAACTTGCCGCTGCGCAGGACCCCTGCCGCGAGCCAGACCGCTGCCTCATCTTCACTTACCATCGTTATATATCCCGTTCGGTGCCTGGGTTGCGATCGGTTTTGCTAGCTCTCACGGTGATGCCGGAATGTCTCCGTTTTATTGGGAGAGCGGGCCATGCAAGAGAGCGGCGATGGAAGGCATGAAGAAGTAGCCCGCTCCGGTGGCTTGCACAAAGCGCTGCGTGATATTTATCGAGCTACGCGTGTTGCCGGTCGGGTAATTCGGCACGAGTTCGTCCACTACACGCAAGTCGCCCGCGACCTGTCCGATGAGCGGATCATGTCCAGGCGTCACCTGACCGCTGCCGTTGGGCCGGCCCTTTCCGAAGACGAACGTATCGTTATTTGCCCAATCCTTTTGCACAAATTCGAACTGATCGATGATCGAGGTCTGATAACAAACGAACATCAGTCCGCGCGACGCCTCGCTTCCGATCACCTCGCTATCGTTGACCTCGCGTCCGAACGGGATGCCGGCCCGTCTGAGGCGCCGTGTCTGAACCGAAGCCTCACCGCCTTCGCCGGCCAAGGCAGGTATGCCGGGCGCATCGTTGAGATCGTCGCGTGGGTAGGTCTTGCGGATATGGGCAGCGTAAGGACAGCGTCGTTGAGAGGCGTCTTCGTGTTGGAACTCGAAATGGTTGTTTTTGGTTGCATCCGCGCCGAGGGCGGCATCGTCTTGCAACGGCGCAAGAACAAGAGGGGCGCCACTCGGCCAGCGGCCAACCAGACGGGCGGCTAGCAAACCTTCGTCCATTCCCAAGACGCGGCTTTCGTCCTTCACGAACTTCTGGAAGGCCAGCACTCGTTGCTCTAGACGACGAAACACCATGTAGGCGCCATCGTTCATCCAGACAAACGGAGGCTCCACGATCGGACCGGTCGTCTCCTTGGTCGCGTCAGGAAAAGATGGATCGAAACGATCAACCTGCCCCGGATATCCGAATACGAACTCGCCGGGATGAATGAGATCCTGACCAGGCAGGCCCTGTTCGGGATCCGTCGGGTTCATCGGCGGGGTCAGCCCGCGAATACCGGGTTGTGAAATACCATCCTGGAACCCGAAATGTTCAAACCCACGGTGTGGGCGGGTCTGGCCGAGTTCTTCATGGACAACAGCAATCGCGGACCCGAGCAATTGAACAATCGACGTCGCGTGGCTATTCACCTTGGTCTCGTCAGGGCCTGTCACCAACATCACACCATCGATTTTAGTCCCCTGAAAGGCCGGAAGCCACGCGTCGAGTTCGTCTCCCAAAACAGCAGCGCGCGCTTGCGCCCCGGCCACGAAGGACGAGTCAATCATTGCGCTCGTTGTAACGGGATTGTTGCCTAGGGCGCGGACTCATTAGCTGAGGCAATCCATATCCTCGTCGCCGCAATCTTGAGTGCGGCAAGATAGTTGTCGG
>NZ_JBCIYT010000019.1:0-56329 GCF_050455485.1 Neorhizobium sp. BT27B
GTCCACCTCTTTTTAAGTGGACACCACATGCCAAAGCTCAATCAATTGCAGAAGGTGCGGAGAAATTCGCGCTTACCGTCCAAGGATCATATACAGCGCTTTCAAACGCGACCGACAAGATCGAACAGCGTCTCGCCCGTTGGCTATTGATGTGTCACGACAGATCCGACGGAGATAAAATCGCGCTGACTCATGAATTTCTATCTGCGATGCTTGCCGTCAGGCGCCAAAGTATCACCACTACACTGCATGTTCTAGAAGGCTTGCATTTTATTGAAGCGAAGCGAAATGAGATAACCATCCATAATCGGCGCGGCCTAGAGGGCTTTGCAGGTGGTGCCTACGGTCCGGCGGAGGACGAATACCGAAAGCTTATTGGCCCTTTCTAAGCAAGGAACCAAACTAATCGTCTTCTGAGCGGTGTGCGTCTTCGTCAGCGCAGGCGGCGATAAAAGGCTTACGGCACATTTCTGAATGAATGCCGCCCGTTAAAGCAAGCTGGCAAAGGTCATGGGCACGCCGATAATTCGCTCCGGACTTATAGCTGAATGTCTTTAAGTGCCTCAGAGCGTCAGCCGGTCCTTCAACCTTCCTCGACAGGCGAGCGTCTTCCCCGACGTGCACCGGCACCTTCCAACGGAGCGAAAATCCAACAGCAATGATGCTCATAGCGGTTTCACTGAAATCTGCATCATTCTCGGGTGGTTGCAAGCGCGACTAGATCCATCTGGACCGTTTCAGCTTCGAGCAAGGAGGACTCCTGCGGGAAATCTTCGATTCCGTAGATTTCATAAAGCGCCTTGAGCAGAAACCTGACCCGGGGTGACTTGCAGAAGTAAAAAATTGTCTGGGCTTCTCGTCGTGTGGTGACGAGCCGCGCTCCACGGAGCTTTCCGAGATGCTGAGAAAGAGCAGATGGGCTCAACCCAACCTGGATGGCCAGCGAGCCGACAGACGTTTCATGCTGCCTTAGAACATCCAAAATGTGCAGTCGTTTTTGGTTCGCCATCACCGCCAAAAGATTGGAGGCTTGGATCACGGCGTGTGGGTCAACGAGTAAGGCCTGCATCTTCGGCTCCCAGCCATGCTCGATCACACCATAAACAGGCGGCGCGATCGAAGCGGTTAATCTCGCGTGCGCTCGACTTTTATTGTGGGGCGGTGCAGATTTTGTAACACTGTTTTAGAATTCTCACAACATGAGCTCGAAGCCATCTGTCCGGTATCGTGCTAATCATCTGCGGGGGCCGGTCTTGGACGCGGTGAGTGCAAATTTGCTCATGTTCAATTAAATATAGCTATTTTTCTCTCAGTGTCGGCGGTGACGCGGCTTTCCGTCACCCATAACTCAAAAGAGGGGCCAAGATTGTCCGATATCGCACAAACAATATTATGCCTTCTCATCGCCAGCTAATCAAATTGCGGTAATGTGACCCTCCAAACACCAAGGTCGCAAGACTTGCCCTCCGACATCGGCTTGACCTGCTTTCCTTCGCCCTCTTGGACATCCCGCAGATGCTAACTGCCGAGTTCTTCGGATGCGACTCCGAGGCAAGCACCCAAGGCCGCCTTGCCGACGTCAGGCATCATCGCCAGGCCCGCAGTGATTGCCTCCTGCCACGCCGATCCTCTTTCCCATGCCTCCGTGTAAGCATCGGCCAGATCGTCGGACCTTCGCGTTTGCTGTAAGGCCTCACATAGGAGCGCAGCTTGCTGCAAATCCTTGTCCTGCTTGCCACGGCCCGTAATATCGTTCGTCCGCCGCCTTGAGGCCACGATGAGCTTGTGGACGGCATATCGTTCAGGAGACGGCACAAGGACGCTCACTCCCGACCTGTGAAGCAACACAGTGCGGATCGGGTCGCGTATCAAAAAATCCAGAAAACGCAGGTTCTCCGCCGATGCACCACCAAGCGCAGGCATAGGCGAAGGCTTGCCTGTAAAGTCGTCGCTCCCACGATTGCCCGTCAGAAATTCCACGCGGTAGCCCGAAGCATTGGCGAAAGCCGTCACCTTCACCCTATCGGCCTGGTGCGGAACCGCCCGGAATGTTGCGTCGATTGTTTGCAGCAGATCGAGAACAGGCGGCAGGCTGTCGCCCAATTCAGCGGAAATCGCAAAATCCTGGGCGAAATCTGCATCGCCTGTCTGCATGGCGGTATTCGGTAGACGAACACCAAGGATGCCAGCATAACACCCGAACGCCACCGTTCCGATCAGAACGGCTCGCAGTCGAAAAAGCCCGCCGTCAGCGAGAGTTTCGACAACGTCGCCCGCGAACCGGTCAGGGCCAGTCATGCCGCCTGATCGGAGAAGCGTGCTCACGAGGCGGCGGCGGTCCTTTGCGTGTTCCTTGATATCGCGAAACCGCCCGACCCGAGCCGTGATTTCGGGATCGGCATGGGGGCCGACATATCGCCTTTTGTCGCCCTCAGGCGTAGGAAAGTCGAAATACCAGTAGTCCTTGCCTTTGACAGGCACGGTGACGAAGCGACCTTCGATCGGATAATCGGCTTCGAATTGGGCATCCAGCGAACGTTGGGCGAGTTCGGAGAACATCGTTCGATAGGCAATGTCTATTTCCCGCATCAAGCAAACCCGTCGTTATAATGAAATTACAAAAAAATTATAACGCCACTTATCGGCTGTCAACACGGCCGTTCAGCTCCGGATGTGCTTCAGATAGGAGCTCTAAAACCCGGGCTCTGTTGCAAAAATTGTTGTTGGCTGACGATGCCTTGTACCTCGGCCCTTAGGCGGTCTTCGCCTCGACGTTCTGGGCAAGCAGCGCCACCTTTTAACGGTGTTCTGGTGGAGCAGGGCACACCGGACATTATCGATAATCCGCAGACGCAAACGTTTGCAGCCTACCTTCGTCAGGAGGCATCGGGTGAAATCGAGCACGCAACGGACGTGCAGCAGCCTGCCGTGACCTCACTGCCTGCTGCCAAACTGATTCACACGGAAAGATGAACGGGATGCTGCCCTATCAAACCGAAGCTGAAGCGGCCATAGGTGCTGACCTCTACCGCTATCTCGTCGGCCGCGCCGTCGAGGTTAAGACCGATCACCAGAGGCTTGTCTTCAGTCTTAAACTAAGATCAGTTCTCAAGCTTGCGTGAACGCTGGAGATATCCGGAACGAAAACCCGTGATTTACATTCTCGCTCCAGCGGTTCGTAGTGAGGCGGACATCGACCTTCTGGGCAGAGAGGCTCGGTTGGAAAGCGAGCCAAACTATGCCGTAATCAACAAGGAGATTAAGACCATGGGTTCGACATCTGATAAGATTTCCGGCAAAGCCAACGAGTTGATCGGCAAGGCAAAGCAGGCCGTCGGTGACGCTACCGACAATCGTACCCTCGAAGCGAAGGGCGTCGCTCAGGAAGCAAAGGGCGATGCGCAGCAGGCCAAGGGACATGCCAAGGATGCTTTGAAAAACGTGGTCGACAAGGCCTAAGTCTTTACAGAGATTTTACGGAGGCCCGCTTTAAGCGGGCCTTTCTCATGTGATCGAAATGCGTTGGGTTGCGTATATTGCAGATGAATCCGACTTTCGATTGGTATTATAGATGTTGCAGAGCTGCGGGCCGACGCGAGCTCGTGTTCAGCTAGGCCATGTGTCACGAGATTATCTCGCGCCTCCAGCTGCTTGATACATGTTGACACATTTCGCGTTCCATGGAACGAGCGATTTATGGCCAAACGTCTCACACGCAATTTTTCCCTGACCCCGGAGCTTGAGGGTTTCATCGCTGAGTGCCTGTCATCGGGAGATTACGGCAATGCGAGCGAGGTCGTCCGATCAGGACTTCGCCTGCTCCGTGAAAGTGGCAAGCCAGCTGTGGCAAATCCGTCAATCTGGCCAGTCGGCGGCGGAGAATGCGGGAAAGTCATTCGTGAAAAAGGTTGGACCGAAACACCGCTGGGGCCTCCAGATGACTGGTCGATCGAACTACGGACGACTGTTGCCAATATCATCAACTCTCCGGTCGCCAAAGTCCTCATGTGGGGTCCGTCCCACACCATGCTTTACAACGATATCTACGCAGAGCTCGTGGCAGACAAACACCCAGCTGCTCTTGGAAGCAATGTTGCGGAAATCTGGCCTGAGGTTTGGGACTGGAATCGGGAGATGATCGAGGCCGCTCTTCGTGGCGAGCTTCGTTCGTATCGAGACCAAAGCATGACGCTCATTCGGAACGGTCAGGCTCAAGAGTTCATTTTCGATCTATTCTACACGCCTGTTTATGAAGCCAGTGGCAAAATCGGCGGTGTCATGTGCACCGTCGTTGATAACAGTGGTCGCGTTGCGCTGGAAAAACGCGCGAGCGATAGCGAAGGCCAACTCCGCCGTGTCACGGACGCAGTGCCTATGCTGATATCTTATGTCGACCGCCAGCACGTTTATCGTTTCGCCAATCACGCTTACGAGGCTTGGTTTGGTATGAAACCCGATGACATGATCGGCAAACATATCGCAGCAGTGATCGGTGAGGGGCCGTACGAAAATCGACGGCCTGACATTGATCGTGCACTGGCTGGTGAAGTCGTGACCGGCGAAACCGACATGCCAGTACAGGGCGGCGCGCCTCGTCGGCTCGAGATCCGTTACATACCGCATGCCGAAGCCAATGGGACAATCTCTGGCGTCTACATCCTTGGCATCGATATCGAAGAGCGAACTGTACGCGAAGCCGAGCTCGCAATGAGCAACACCCGTTTTCACACGGCCATGAATGCAGTGCATGGCGTCCTTTGGACAAACAGTGCTGATGGACGGATGGTTGGCGAGCAACTGGGCTGGGCGTCGCTGACCGGTCAGACCTTCGATCAATACCAGGGTTTTGGCTGGGCCGAAGCCGTGCACCCGGACGATATGAAAGCATCGGTCAACACCTGGAACGCCGCAGTCGAAGCGAAATCCATGTACGTGCACGAGCATCGGGTTCGTCGCCACGACGGCGCATGGCGCCAGTTTGCAATTCGGGCGCTTCCGATCATCGGCTCAAAGGGCGATATCGTTGAATGGGTTGGAGTACATACCGACATCACACATCAGCGTGTGGCAGAGGACGCCCTTCGGGAACACGCCGAAGCACTTTCCCGGCAAGTCCGACACCGTGAACGGGCCGAGGAGCAGCTTAAGCAGCTCAACGAAAACCTTGAGGCGCGCGTCATTTCAGAGATCGCCGAGCGCCGGCAGGCTGAAGCCAAGCTGGCGCAGGCTCAGAAAATGGAAACCGTCGGAAAGTTAACCGGCGGGGTCGCCCATGATTTCAACAACCTGCTGCAGGTCGTGTCTGGCAATCTGCAGCTTCTGGCGAAGGAGGTTGCTGGTAATCAACGCGCCGAGGCGAAAATCAACAACGCTATGGCTGGTGTATCGCGAGGTTCAAAACTTGCCAGTCAACTCCTGGCTTTCGGGCGGCGTCAGGCACTGCAGCCCAAGGTCGTCAATATCAGCCGGTTCATCCGCGATATGGACGACATGATCCGCCGCGCAATCGGTGAAGCGATCGAGGTCGAGACAATTGTCAGCGGTGGGCTCTGGAATACATTCATCGATCCGACACAGATCGAAAATGCTTTGCTGAACCTCGCCATCAACGCGCGCGATGCAATGGACGGGCAGGGCAAGCTGACGATCGAGCTCTCAAACGCTCATCTCGACGACACATATGCTCGCACTCATGACGAGGTTAACCCGGGTCAGTACGTCATGTTGGCAGTCACGGATACCGGTTCCGGCATGCCGCCCGAGATCATCGAGAAAGTTTTCGAGCCTTTCTTTTCCACCAAGGCTGAAGGGAAGGGCTCCGGCCTCGGCTTGTCGATGGTCTACGGCTTTGTCAAACAGTCCGGCGGACATGTGAAAATCTATTCGGAAGTCGGCCACGGCACGACGATCAAGCTTTACCTGCCGCGCGCAGTTGAAGCGGAAGATGTTGAAGTCGCTGTCGACAACGGGCCGATCGTCGGGGGCACGGAAACCGTTCTGGTTGTCGAAGATGACGCAGAGGTGCGCGAAACGGTCATCGCGTTGCTGACCGACCTTGGCTATCGCACGCTGAAGGCAGTTGATGCTTCGAGTGCACTCACAGTGATCGATAGTGGTATCCCGATCGATATCCTGTTCACCGATGTCGTCATGCCGGGCACGCTGAAAAGCCCCGAGCTGGCGCGCAAAGCAAAGGAGCGGCTGCCAAACATAGTCGTTCTGTTCACATCCGGCTATACCGAGAACTCAATTGTCCACGGCGGTAAACTCGACGCCGGCGTCGAGTTGTTGTCGAAGCCTTACACGCGCGAAGCGTTGGCGCGGAAGTTTCGTCACGTGTTGGCAAACCAAGCCCAACGACTGAATGTTTCAACCAAGGAACCACAACGAGAACCTTCGTTAGAGCCCGAGGCGTCTCTGGCTGTATCTTCACGCGAGGCGGAGGCAGGCAAGGAAAAAGTAGGGCGCGTCACGGTACTGCTTGTCGAGGACGACGCGCTCATCCGCATCAATACAGCCGAAATGCTGCAGGATGCTGGCATGATTGTGGTGGAGGCCGGCAGCGCCGAGGAAGCGAAGGCGGCCCTCCAGACCATGGCAATCGATGTGCTCGTGACCGACCTCAATCTACCAGGTGCATCCGGTATAGAGTTGGCGAACGAAGCCAGAAACCTTAGGCCCTCAACTCTCGTTGTATATGCCACAGGCGATCCTTCGGCGGTCCGCGGAGAACGAGGGGCGACGGTCGTGGCTAAGCCTTATGACGCGACGAAACTCGCAGAGGCGATAGCCAACGCGGGGTCCGATAAGCGTGGCGAGGAAAAAGTTGCTGGGGAGAACAACGATCACGCGCAGGAGGCTTAGTTGCTTGCGCCGAAGTCTATCAAATGACGTGGCGCATTACGCTTGGCGCTATCCTGTATGGGTGCGGCCTGCGTCGGCAGGATTTAGGCTCAGGACCTATTAAATAGCTTGCCTTGTTGCGATGGCTTTGATTCATTTGGACCGAACGGAGGTCGCCGCGATGATCGATTTGCTGTTGCTGTCTGAGGCGCAGATGCGCCGGATCGAGTTGATCGGCTGGTCCTGAGAAGCATCACCTTCGTCTTGCGCAATGGGTTGCGATGGCTTGACGCGCCCCGGAATAAGGTCAGCACAAGACGATATACAAACGTCTCATCCGTTGGAGCAGGCTCGGCGTGTTCAACCGGATTTTGGCCGAACTGACCGCCAGACGGGGCGAGCCCGAGCAATTGATGATCGACGCCACCCATCTGAAAGCCCATCGCACCGCAGCCAGCCCGCTCAAAAGGGGGATGTTCTTAGACGTATCGGACGCACCAAAGGCGGCCTGAACTCCAAGCTGCATGCTGTCTGCGAGGATCACCGCCGACTGCTCATCCTGCTTGTAAGCGAAGGGCCGATGAGCGATTACAAAGGAGCGGCGAAGATGATCGTCGCCTTTCCCAAGGCCAAGTCCCTACTGGCCGACAAAGGCTACGACGCCGACTGGTTTCGAGAGGCTTTGGCCCAACGCAAGATCACCGCCTGCATTCCATCGCGGGCAAACCCTAAGGTCTCTATAAGACCTCGATTTAGTTACTGTGAACTGGTCGCATTCGACATTTATGCAAGCCCTTATTGTGGACCACTTGGTATTCGAAGGTGGACGGGAAACCGATCCGTGTCCCGTCACCCAGCCAGCGACTTAAAGAGTTTACGCATCCTCACGATGTACGTGCTTAGTAATCCCGGCTGCGCCGCCGATCCATGCTGCTATTGCTCCGAGAAGCAGCGCCACAGCAGCAGTAATCGCGCCAACCGAGATCGTTTTTGTCGCAGCTTGCGCCGCTTCGGTTGCCTGTCGTTTTGCTTCCGCCGCGGTAGTCTTGTACTGCTCTTCATATCGAGCAACCTGCTGTCGCGCTTCATCAACCGGGATATTCTGAGCGCGTGCCAACGCGTCAGCTGCGCGGTTGCGTGCTTCTTCCGCCTGAGCTTGGTCTCCGGTCAGCGCAGCGCGAACTGCGGTGATCGCGGTGTCGCGCAGAGCTGCCGGATCGTTACCTCCGCTCGCCTGACGAATGTTTTGCTCGATTGTACCAATCGGGTCGGTCGCGGTCGATAAAGAGGGGGCAGCTGTCGCAGCAGCAGTTGCAACGGTCGAGCCGGTGCCGGACAGGATACCGCTGAGACCAGAAAATGCCCCACCTACTAATGCACCAACGGACGTCGTGAGAAGGTAGACGACAAGCAATGTGGTAACTGCCCATGTTGTTAGCCCATGAAGCGAGCCTGTTGACCGGCTCACCTTGCCCGAAAGTCGGCTTCCCACGAAGCCGCCGACGAAGGCCGCCAGGACGCCGCTTACGATAAACCAGCCGGCTGTTCCGATTGAGAATGCCGTTGCAGTGGGATTGTCGCCGGTTGCCGGATCAATCACTGCGGCGCCAATGCCTACCCCCAGGAGATTAAGTAGGAGCTGAACAACTGTGGCAATTACGACCCCCGCGAAGATTGCACCCCAAGATACCTTATGTAGCTCGGCGTCTATCAGGACGCGTCGTTCATGCGCCACGCCGAACGTGGAAAGGTGTGGTTCGGTCATCGTTTTTCTCCCAAGGGCCGCTTGATCGCGGGTGGCAAATAACGCTGATTCCAATCTTTGGTTCCTCAAGTCCAAAACGTGATCATCTGTAGTATTTCTGTCACGTCATCTGGTCGCTTTGAATTTGGCAGTACGCCTTTGTTTTCGATGGCGCGGGCCTAAGTTCTGCTGGGATAGCCATTAGCCGTGGAGTTCCTTTGTCAGATCCCGCCCCCAAACTCGAAGCCACCCGCAATGTCCTCAGAGAGCTCGTTGCCGGGCTGACTGATGGCATCATCGTCATTGAGCCAAACGGCGTGATAGGTTGGGCGAACGATTCCGCCCTCGCCATGCATCGGATCGCGGCGATTGGCGATCTGGGGGAGACCGTCGCTGAATACCGCCGCAGGTTCAGTCTGCGCTACCGGAACAACCACTTGTTGGACAAGGGGCAGTACCCGCTTGAACGTTTACAGGCTGGGGAAACGTTCGACAGCGTGACAATAGAGATCTCGCCGGTGACCGATAGCGATTTGACCTGGGTGCATGCGGCTCGCGGATTGGTCCTCGATGGAATTGATGGTCATCCCGCTTTGTTGGCTTTGATCCTGCGAGACGAAACGCCGCTTTTTGAGGCAGAGGAGCGCTTCGAACGATCGTTTAATGCCAACCCCGCTCCAGGTTTGATTTGTCGTCTTGAAGATCAGCGTTTCATCAGAGTGAATCAGGGTTTCATTGAGATGACCGGCTACACCAAGGAGCAGGTTGTGGGACAAACGGTTGAAGATCTAGGTCTGTTCGAAAACTGCGAAACGGGGGAAGAAGCGCTTATAAAGCTGGCAGAGGGTCGCGTCATTCGACACCGAGAGGCGCTTGTTCCACTCCCTGCTGGCGGCGACCGGATGGTGATGGTGGCGGGCGAGCCGATTGCTGTGCAGGAGGAACCGTGCATGCTGTTCACCTTCGCCGATCTCGACGCCCGCCGTCGCGCCCAAAACGCATTGCGCCAAAGCGAGGAACGGTTCTCAAAATCTTTCCGGCAGTCGCCGTCTGCCGCGGCGATCACGAGGCTGGAGGACTTCGCATTCATGGAGGCCAACGCTGCGTTCCTGCAGCTCACGGGACTCGCAGAGACAGAGCTGCTTGGAAAATCCCCGAGCGACATCCATCTGTTTGCTGATGTGACGGACCGTCGGGCGTTGGAGCGTATGCTACGAGACAATGAGCCAGTGCAAAATGTCGAGGCGCGGTTGTCGGTCAAGGGTGATGGAACAGTAGACTGTCTTGTTTCTGCTGAGAGGGTTGAGATGAACGATCAGCAAACAGTCATCTGGTCGTTGCAAGATGTCACGGATCGAAAGCGCACTGAAGACGAGTTGGTCGAAGCTATAGGCAGCGTCATGGCGGATACCTCCTGGTTTGGCAGATCGATTGTCGAGCGACTTGCCGCCATCCGCCAAAAGTCAAAGGGGAAAGTATCGGATACGATGCTTTTGGATCTGACAGAGCGGGAGCGACAGATCCTTGGGCTGATATGCGAGGGCATGGGCGACGCTGAAATGGCGGCGATTGTGAATTTGTCGAAAAACACGATCCGGAACCACGTCTCCTCACTATATTCGAAGATCGGCGTCAACAGGCGAACGGCAGCAGTTGCCTGGGCGAGAGATCGCGGATTTTCCGGAAAAGCACCTTCAAGGACCTAAAATAGGTCATCAAGTACCAGTCTGGTTGGTACATTTCTCTCTACGATAAGCGTCACGGCCACCATAAGTTTCTAGCCATAGCCGCCAAGGAGCGCGGCGTGGAAGGAGACAGTCATGGATAAGAACCGTATCGAAGGATCCGCCAAGGGGCTTAAGGGCAGCATCAAAGAGGTGGCTGGCAAACTCACCGGCAACACTTCGCTCGAGGCTGAGGGTAAGGCCGACAAGGCAGCCGGCAAGGTCCAGGCGGCTGCTGGCAAAGCCAAAGATATCGCCAAAGACAAACTGCTCTGATCAGAGCCGGAGGTTGAACAATGTTGTTTTCCGCCACCCAGCAAACTTTCCCGATGTTTATTGCCGATCAGACGACCGCAACCGCCCTGCGAGCCATTCTCGCTTACCAACCTGGCCTGGCCACTAGCGGCCTTGATGTGCGGCTCGAAGGGCACTCGATTGCGATTGAAGGCACCGTGGCCAGTGAAAGGCATCGCCAGACGCTACTCGACATCGTGCACGATTTTACCGCTATCCCGATTGTCTGCCTCGTTACCGTTCGGAACACGCCTGAAGGTGACGGCGCGGCAGGCCGATTGTCGAGCTAAACAAAAATTTCGCTAAGGAGAACGTCATGTTCAAAATAATCGCACTCGCGACTGCCACGAGCCTTGCTTTGGTAAGCGCCGCCGCCTCTGCTCCCAAACATAGCAGCCACAGGAGCCAGATGGCAGAACAGCCGAAGCAGCGTCTCGGAACGCTGTCATGCGCGGTCGCCGGTGGCGTCGGGTTGCTTATCGGATCGAACCGAAGCGTTGACTGCACCTTTAGGCAGCGGACCGGCAAGACTGAGCGGTACACTGGCAGCATAGGACGACTGGGCCTGGACGTTGGTGTCACCGGCAAACGCTATATGAGCTGGATCGTCGTCAATACGGCGCCAACCCGGGTGGGAGAGGGCGTACTAGCCGGGACATATATCGGCGCATCCGCCAGCGCGTCTGTAGGCCTCGGCCTGGGCGCGAATGCTTTGATTGGGGGAAATGCCAAGAATCTCGCCTTGCAGCCTATTAGCGGCGAGGCTGGCACTGGCCTTAACATTGCCGCTGGCGTGTCTCAGCTGAAGCTTGAACGGGCTGGATAGCGCAACGCGGAAATACCTTATTCGCCCCAGGCAAAAAGGAAGCGGATGGCACATCGCCGTCCGCCAAAATAAGCTAATGGAGGCAGGCCATGACGTCAACAAACGCACTTAAGGATCTTCTTAAACTGGTGAGATCGCTTCGGTCCCCGAGGCCCAACTCGACCGAAGGCCTCCGTGAACGCCGACTGAAAGTCCAAGACACTGTTCGTAAGCTAAGACAGGCATTTCAATGCCAGGATGTGGGTAGTGACGATGGAAATGGTCAGTAAGACGTGTTCAACCGATGGATGTGAAATGCACGGTCTGAAAACTAAACGTTGACGCAGCAATCTTTATTCGGTAGTTCTGCGCCATCGATCTTTTGTTGCCGAGCTTTGTCTACCGCGCGATTGGCACCGCGCTCTAAGCGAACTTCTCTTTCAAAAATAGTCGGTTCATCCGTGTGGCGTCTGCTTCACGGCTCCTCACTCTATGCTTTGAAAGGGTTCATCATGACCACTGGCACAGTAAAATGGTTCAATTCCACCAAGGGTTTCGGCTTTATCGAGCCGGACAACGGCGGCGCTGACGCCTTCGTACACATCTCGGCTGTTGAGCGCGCAGGGATGCGCGAGCTCGTCGAAGGTCAGAAGATCGGCTTCGAACTCGAGCGCGACGTGAAGTCGGGCAAGATGTCGGCCTGCAATCTGCAGTCCGCTTAATCGATATCTGCTTCCCTTTGACCACGGATGTACTGGCATCGCCGGAAGCACGCTATCAGTTTGAGGCCAGGCAGTCTGCCTGGCCTTATTCATTTCAGCCTCGTCGCCAATATCGAGGTACACAATGACAGAAAAATACAGCAAACCTCACTAGGACGCAGAGACTATTTCCGGCTTGGTCCGGACCGAGGACTTTTCCAAAACAACGCACGGAAATAACTTCAGTCGGTTGAGCAGGCGCGTGATGCTGAGACCTTACGGCTTCGAAGCGCGGCTTGCAAAGGACCAAGCTGACCAAGCGACTGCGACCGCCACGCTTGTTGCCAAGCGCATCAATTCCCACTGGTCGCTGCCGTCTACCATTATTAGGATCTACAATTGAGAAAACTCAGAAATAACGAACTCGCCGACCGACAGTCCGCCGCATCAGGTGCAAAAGCGGCTCTACTCGACGCCTACCGAGCCGCGAAAACGGCCGCAGAGCTTTCTCGCATCGCCAGGCAAGCGGAGCGCGTCTCATTGGTTGAAGCGCGAGAAGCTCGTCGTGCCGAACGGGAGCGTCTCAAGTTTGAAGAGAGCACCCGGCACGAAAGAGAAGTGGCTGAAAAGCAGGAATCTATCGAGGCGGCAGTGAGGGCTGAAACAGAGGCACGCAAGACTGCCGAGAACGCCCGCATCTCACGTGTGGTTGAAGACGAGGCTGCCCGTAAGGCCGAGCGTGACCGTCGCTATGCCAACCGCAAGGCCAAGCGGGCCTAGGCTTGTAAGATGCCGGAACTATCCATCGGCCGATTTAGCTGCTCTCTCAACCGGGGCGCACCCTTATTTGACTATAGGGGCGCGATCGTGGAACCTGACACCAAAGATATGCTGGCGATCAATGCGCTCAAGACAGTTCTAACCGTAAAAAAGGCCCGCCGAGGCGGGCCGGAATAAGTGCTGTGGAGAGCCTGAGAGAAGCGCGACAGGTTCTCAGGACATAACACGGATGGTAAACGTACGTGGTTAATAAATCGCTGCGGTATGCGGCAGCCGCGTAGGATGCCCGAAGTAGTAGATTCTGGCTGCTATTTTAACCACCTGCCGGACGGAACCATATGACACTGCCGTCTTCGGCGATGAGGACAGCTCGCTCGAGGCCCATATATGCATTGTCGGCTTCGATCGTTTGCATAGTTTGCGCGACAGCACTGCTGTCGTCCTCCGCATGGAAGTCACTTGAGTGCTGGACTGATAAAAGCGGATCATCTCCAATACCGCCCACGCCGATTTGCAAGCTGTATTTGGCCATGCCTATCGGTCACTTTCTAAAAGCTGCTCCGCCGACTTGGGCCGGCGGTAGACCTTCATAAAAACATCCAGATTGGTTCTCGATGGGCCGGAGATGTTGAAAATGCGTTCCGCTTCCTCGCGAAACAAAGCGTATTCCTTACGGAACTGCTCTACGGTGTAAACAGACTGCCCTGACATGCGTTCCTCCATTTCCGGGCGAAGAATGCGTCAGGCGCGCTTGGGTTCCCAGTACAAACAAAAACTACGGCTTGAAAGCCAGCGGCGCGAGCTGCTGGGATATGGCAAGCCGATTCCCTGCAATCGTTAGAGTTTTCTCAAAATACGAGGCTGTCCATTAGCAGATCGCCATTATGAAGTACGGAACATTACTGCCAAACTCCAGCAACCCGTGGCCACAAAGCTGCGGGTTCTTTTTTCATTTGGAGATGAGAGGCTATCGGTACGGCTCGATCCGTCGAGTGCTCAACCGGATGTCGGAAGAGCAGGCGGCAGAGGCTGGCGTGCCGGGGACTGATCGGTTTGGCTACTTCTACACAACCGACGGCAAGGCAACCTGACGCCGCTATCGCATCGTTTCGAGTGGCGACACCTAGCCAGCGTGCCGTTTGGAAACGGGCGAGGCATGGCAAAGCCGCAGGATTTCGCGCCGATGTTTACGGAATGGAAGTTGCCCAGCGCTGAGGACGTCGCGGGCGGGATCAGCGAAGAGCAGCGGGCCGCGATCTTTACTGCCGTTGCCAATGCCGAACACAAGAAATCGCCACAGGCAAAGAACTGGGTGGGGGTAGCGGTGGCTTTCGAGCTCGGACTGGACTTAGCGGACGAGCCTTCGAAGAAGCGCGTCAGCGGGCTCGTGCGGGCGCTGATCAAGGAAGGCGCATTGGTCGAAAAGGAAGAGCGAGATCCAATCCGGCGAGAGACGGCGGTGTTCGTGCGGTCGGCCTGAGAGGTATCGCCCTCACGGAAATAAGCCCTATGTGTTCAAAGTGAACATCTGGAGAGAGGATAATTTCCGTGAAGAAAACTTTAGCGACCGTGCTCGCAATGACATTCATCGCCGCCGCTTTGGCGTCGTGCGGCAACACAATCCGCGGCGTGGGGCGGGACACGGCAAACACCGTTGATGCTACTCAGAGCGCTGGGAAGCGCGTTGATCGCGCCGCGCGCTACTAAGCTGCGATAGCGACAGTATTATGCGAAAGGAGGCCGGGCGAGCGATCGCGCCGGCCTTTCCATTTTATAACCGCAAAATAGCGTGAAACATTACGGGAACATTGGCAGTCTATACAGGTTGTGATGCAGGAGGAAACGATCATGCATAAAACACCAAGCAGCACACATGACCTAGCGTTTTACCTCGGCCTGAACGCGGCGCTTTTCTCGTTAATCTTCGTCAGTCTGTTAGTGGCTGGCGTGCTTTAGGAACTTCTGACTTCTTGTCGCATTGTTCTGTTGACCGAGGAGAAGACTATGCACACGGCGCGCCCAGTCCCGAAATACACTCGAAGAGCTTCAGTTGTCGTACGAACTCAGCATAGCTCAAGCCATGAACATTCTCGACAAGTTTGGCAGTGAGAAAACCCGGATCGATCGATTCATGCGTCGTTGTAATCAGCGACGTCGCATAGCGGCAGCCGGAAACAATCGCGACGGTTAAACATCTTCGTATCGCATTTTACCCCAAAACATTCAAAAAAGCAGACCTCGCTACGGCGGGGTCTCTCTTTTCTTGAAGGTTGCGGAACTATCCCGACCCGATCTCGTTACTCACCGTCTTGAAATGACGTAATAACAGACGCATACGAGGAAATACTCATGAAGAAGATGATTGCCGCCGCCATTACAGTTGCGATGATGGGCACTGCTGCTTATGCGCAGCAGCCTGCTGCACCGGCAGCCCCGGCAGCTGTGGAGCCGGCCGCATCTGGCGCCGATGCAACTATGGTCGGTCCTGGCCTCACTATGGGCAAGGCAGCTACCATGCCGCTCAAGCACGTAGAGATCAAAGGCGCCGATCTCGTGACGTCGAAGCTTGTCGGCATGAACATCTATAACAAGGAAAATGAGGAAGTTGGCGAGATTTCCGATATCGTCATTGGTGATGGTAAATCGGTGATCGGAGTGATCGCGAGCGTTGGCGGCTTCCTGGGCCTCGGCAGCAGCTACGTCGTAATCGACCCGGCATCTATGGCCATCGCTGACGACAACGGCACGTGGAAGGCGTATGTCGACACGAACAAGGAAGACCTCACTGCAGCTCCGAAGTTCGATTACGACAAGATGAAGAAGTAATCATCACATGTGTCGCTTCTGACGGCTACCACGGATGTACTGGAGCGGATAGAGTCGACATTAAGGGCCGGGCGTGGAAACGTCGCGGTCCTTTTTTCTCATGATTTCGTTAGATAGCTCTAATGGCACTGGTGCGACATGACAAAATTTCACTTTCAGGTTCGGAACTCTAACGGCTCTTTGGGCGAAACTTTCGAAGCCGATTTCATTTCAGCAGCTGAAGCGAGATCAGAAGCGGTGCGGGCGGCAAGGGAAATGGTTTCGGACGGCCTATGGCACGGGCGGCCTATTGCCAATGAAACATTTGAAATCACTTCCGAAGACGGCGAAATTGTCGAAGCAGTGCCGTTTCAGTCGGTGGTTAATTTCGATTGATCAATCGCGGCTGAGAGCGAACTCGCCAGATGTTCTCGCGACGACGGTTTAGCTAACCAAGGAAAGTCCGCGAAGAACGTGCCGTGATAGTCGGGATCGAAACTCGTTCCTGAGTGAATAACAGTTGGTACGCCTAAGCTTCGAAGCGCACCTGCAACTGGCTCACAGTTTTTGCCGCGCACGTGAAAGTCAATGACAGCCGCGTCCGGTTTTTCCCTGCTAAGATAGTCCAGGGCCTCACTAACGCTCGGAACGACCGTGACGCGAGCGAAACCTAAGTCGAAAAGCATAGCTTCCACGTCGAGTGCGATCAGCATTTCGTCGTCGAGAACGAGAGCGGTCTTGTTTTGTTCTTGCATGGACCTCTGTAGCACGGTGAGCGTCCGGCGAACGCACTTTTCGGGTGTGAGAGATGGAAGCTATAGGTCGCGTTTCATTTCATCGGCCATGATGCGTTCGATTATTTCAGGATCGCACTGTGTGTCGATGAGGAACTCGCCTATACCGCCATCCCACATTCTGATGTCGGCGAGCAGGCTTTGAAGTTCTTCGATGCCATTCTCGGTCAAACCCTTCGTGCCACCTTCAGTGCCATCGCTAACGTAAACCAGTTCACCCTCGGAGATGTTGTCCGAGTTTGCGGTCACCTCTTCGATCAGTTCGAGGTTCTCGCCGATCATGCCGGCGACTTGGCTGAGTGTGTAGATGAACCTCGAGCGTGCCATCAGAGGGCCTCGTATGAAGCGTTTGCTGGCGTCCAGTTCCAGGGCAGCAGGTCTTCAATTCGATCCTTGGGATGATCCTGGATCCGAGCGAGGACATCTGTCAGATACACCTCCGGATTTTGGCCGTGCAATTTGACCGTTTCGATGATGGTCAGGATGTTGGCGATGCGCTCGCCGCCCTTATCGGAGCCGGCGAAGAGCCAGTTTTTTCTTCCGATCCCAAGCGGACGCATCGCGCGCTCGGCTACGTTGTTATCGATTTCGACGCGGCCATCGTCGACGTAGACACTTAGGGCTGCCCATCGCGACAGCGCATATCGCATTGCCTCGGCGAGCTTCTGCTTCTGTGGCAGCGTCGAAAGCATGGCTTCGATCCAGACTTTCAGCTCGTCCAGAATGGGTCTGGCGTGTTGTTGCCGCAGGCTACGCCGCTCATCAGCCGACATGCCTCGGATACGGTTCTCGATATCGTAGAGAGCGCCGATGCGCGACAGTGCTTCCTCAGCGATCGGAGAAGGCTTCAGCTTGATCACATCATGGAACTTGCGGCGCACATGCGCCATGCAGGCGGCTTCAATGATTTGGTTGCCGTAGAGCTTTTTGTAACCTCCGTAGCCGTCGGCATGCATGACGCCGCTGAAGTTTGCGAGGTGGTCAGCCGGATGCGCGCCTTTGCGGTCAGGGCTGTAGTAATAGGCGATGGCTGCGGGAGTGGCGGACTGATAGCCACTGCCGTCGAAGACGTAGACCCAGACCCTGCCGGTTTTTGTCTTGCCCCGTCCGGGGTCGAGAACATCGACCGGGGTATCGTCCGTATGTATTCGGTCGAGCGCGGCGATATGGGCCCTGATGGCAAGGACGAGTGGCGCAAGCAGACCTGATACGCGGCCGACCCAGTCAGCCATTACGGATCGGGAGATGTCTATCCCCAACCGGTAATACATCTCGGACAGGCGGTAGAGAGGAATGTGATCGTCGAATTTTGCGATCATGATATGGGCGAGCAGCCCCGGTCCGGGTTTGCCGCGCTCGATCGGCAAGGTCGGCATCTCGCCAGCCACTGTCGTATCGCATTCCCTGCAGATCATGCGCTTTTCGACATGCCGGACAATCTTGACTGACGCCGGCACGTGCTCCAGCACCTGGACCACTCTGTCGGCCGCCTTCAGGAACGAAGTGCCACCGCAGGTCGGGCAATTGCACGGAGCCGCATAGACCAGTTCTTCGGTGGTGAGATCATCGGGTAGAGGCTTGCGCTTCGGCTTCTCGGATGCGTCATCCAACTCCGGCAGAGGAGTTTTCCCGGAGCGCAGCTCAGCTTCGGCACGAGAGGCCTCGATCTCCTCCAGCATCAGCTCGAACTGCTCGATCTTCCGGTCGATCTTTTCCGAAGACGCGCCATGTTGCCGATGTCGGAGAAGCTCCAGTTGCGCGCGAAGAAGCCCGATTATGGAGTCTCGCTTGATGACCTCGGCTTCCTGGCTCTCAAGTTTCGCCGCCTGTTCCGCGACGAGTGCGCGCAAAGCAGTGAGCTCGTCCTGACTGTCCAGCGGCGCTGTTTCCATACTCGCGAATCTAGCCGATTTGCAAATGACGCGCCAGCGTGAAGCCTCGGATGCCCCTGCAAAATATGGCTTTTATCCCGTTCGGCCGGGAGCGGACGTCCACGCCGGGCGTCGCCAATCAATCCCCTCAACGAGCATGGAAAGCTGCGCCCGCGTCAAGGGCGCTACACCCTCCTTCGCCGTCGGCCATGGAAAGTACCCGCGCTCCAAAATCTTGTAGAACAGGCAGAACCCTTGGCCGTCCCACCAGAGGAGTTTGATCCGGTCAGCGCGCTTTCCGCGGAAGCCGAAGATCGCGCCCGAGCCCGGCGCCTCCTTCACGACCGTTTCGACCAGCGCCGATAGGCCATCGATGCCACGCCGCATATCGGTCACTCCGCAGGCCAGGTAGACCCGCACATTCCCCGATGGCCCGATCATGCCGCCTCCACGCAAGCGACGAGCAGGCCAAGCAGTTTCAACTCGACGTCAACCGGAACCTTCAAGCTCCGACCGTTTCGAAGCAAGATCTCGACGATCGCCGGCCTCGTTGCTGCGGTAGACGGCTGGCTTACGCCAACGTCCTCGGTGATTTCCACTGGGAGGAATACCGTTGGCCGATCGGCATAGCTGAATGATTGCCGCCACAAGCGGATCTGGCCCGGATGAATGTCGTTCCGGCGCGCCACATCCCCGATGCGAGCACCGGGCTCATCAGCTTCCGCAAGTATCCTCAGCTTCGCCTCGTCCGACCAACGCCGTCTGCGCTCGGTACCGGACATGATCTCTATGCGAGCCATGTAACCTCTTTGTTCTGGTATTAATGTCAGCACTAATGCTGGTTCTAATGCCAGAACATCGCTTGATTTGTCCGATCAGCAAAAACAGCTCACCGGACGCTCACGTAGCACGCCATAGGTTGAGGGCTATATATAATGTTAATGCCCAGTTGGATGCGGCGTCATGCAGCGCTTAACCCGTTGGCTCTGGAACAAGTATCACACGACAGAGTTGTGATGATCAATCGCAGGAGCCGAAGCCTATGGATAGAAAAGTTGATCCACCAGTCGTCGAGGATGCGACAGAAGCCCGGCAAGGACGAACAGGCATGCCGGTACTTCTCGTTCTTGCGGCGGGCCTGATCTTGGCGCTTATCGCATGGGGATCGGCAGAGTGGTGGGGAGAGGCAACGGATTCTCCAACGGAGCAAAGTACAGCCGCTCCACCGGCGGCGCCGGCGCCCCCTAGTCAGGCACCTACAGCGGGAACCGGCAACACCGCTCCGACGGAAAGCATACCGCATTCGCAGAGCGGTTCAGGTGGTCCGGTACCGACAACGAACCCGTCGGGAACGACGACTGTGAAGCCATGATCTGTGCGTCGCACTAGTGTTGTGTAACCTTCGCTTCACCGTACTACAGCTCCTGATAGCTCCCAGCAGCACCATTTCAAAACTATGAAGGGCTGTGTGCTGCGCGCGGTGCCCGATAGACTATTCTGTAAGAACTGCGCTGGCAGGGCGGGCGTAGGAAAAGATATATAGTGAAGACTCGGAAGTTTCATTGAAACTAACAGGTTCCAGTATGGGGTGCTGTTCACACGGATGGTTCGGATCCCTTGAAAGCTAAGAAGGCCACCTGCCTACGCGGCGCATTGAAGATAGACTCCGTTTCGGCTTTTCGAGCATGATGTGGAGAGGCAGGTCCAGATTGGTAGACCTGTTGTGACGAGGTGACACGATAGAATATTGTTCTTCTTCCGATTTCCCAGCTTTTTCGGGAATGTCGATTGGGACTAAGTCCCTGCCACCAGAGTCAAGAGTTCCGTCCATTGCGCCTCACATTTCTAGTCCTCATTGCCATTTTTGCGCTTTCCTCATGTGCCCGACCGGGACCTGAGACCCTGATGGTTGTCTCTCCTGTTCACCAGGCGACGCGTGTTGCGTGAGCGTCCGGTGAGCTGTTTTTGCTGATCGGACAAATCAAGCGATGTTCTGGCATTAGAACCAGCGTCGGCCGCATCGCCACCTGCTTGGTACGATGAAGTCAGGCTGATACAGGCATCTTCGGTCTTGTCGATCGAAAGGCGCTTAACAGCTTTTGCAATTGAAGCCCGAAATGCAGCAAACTTGCGAGGGTTCGAAGCCTTCGCTTTGGCAATATATGAGCGAGCTAAGTCGTTTAACTGATCGTACCATTGACGGCAGTGGTCTTCATTGTACCCCCACACAACTGAAATAGGGGGTCGACGGTTCAATTAGGTTCAAGAGCAAGACCGTCATCGGTGGGCGTGGCTGCTCCAACACTAGCCGGAATGATGGTGGGTAGTTAACTCGCGAAAATCGAATCTAGCGATTCAATCCATTCTGTTTATCCGGCGGCCTGAATTTCTGGAAGCTTCGCCAAAGGCCGCCGCAATCTTCATCATGAACGCCTTGCTGAAACGACCGAGTGTCTTCTCGTCTGGCTCGATATACCAAGAACGCTCAGCCACATCGTAATTGTATTCATCGACCATCACCCAACAGCGCTTCAGATCGCTCAGGCCGGCTCGACGTGCCTCCGTATCAGGGATTTCCAAGGCGGCGCGGTCGGTCTGTGGCGGTTGCGTTGTCACTGCGAGAAGAGCCAGGTGGGTAACGCCGTCCTTGGCACTACGAACCGCAACGACGACGCAGGTCGGGCGCGACTTGCGTCCTTCAGTCTCACCACGCTCATCCTGCCAACTCCATAGATACGGATAGCTGATTATCTGACCGGGAAGGAACTCACGGCTCATCGCCGTAGCCTTCACCACGCGCCAACCGATCGATTTCTGCACCAAACAGCTCTATATGCTCATCGGGCATGTCCGCGGCCCGATGAGGCTTGCGCGGGTCGCCACCGGTGCGCAGCCGTTCATAATGCTCATAGCTCATCAACACGAAGCGTGGCTTCCTGTGTTTGGTGAGAACTACCGGCTCACGGCTGGCCGCATCTGTGACATCGCCGACCTGCTTGTTGAGGTCACCCGTCGTGTAATGGCGCATAGACAATCTCCGAACTGGATATCCAGAATATCTGGAATTTCCAGATTATCAAGATATTTCGTTTTTCAGAAAGTTGATGGAGTGACGAGCGCATTTATTTGAATCGGAAATATAAGGCCGAGATCTGCTCTGCGAAAACGAGACTATCAAATTATGGGCCGAGGGTTCTGATCCACTCAAGAGCTTCAGCGCTGGCCGCCGCGGAACCCATGTGAGTCAAAATAACGAAACACGTTGCGCGAGCTGCTGCAAACAGTGCGTCGCGCGTCCATCAATCCACTACCTTGATCGTATGAGGTGAAGCGGCCTCGTTGCAAATAAATGAATATACAGAAGATCTAAAACAGCGCATAGGAAGTCAAGGCATCCGCCTCCTCCTTCAGAATTGTATCTATGACCAAAGTTCTCCTTGTTCCGGACACGTCAGGGCCTGCTGATCCATTGTTGGATGATCTGGCTTCCTATCTCACCGGCCTTAGACGACCCGCTCACATCACTCCGGCGCAGCCACTGCATCATAGGTCGTCCAGCCCTGGTGTCATGGCCGTTCTACAGATGCTGGAAGAACTCTACATCACCAAGCGGGACTGACGCACCAATACCCTTGAAACAACATTCACGAGCGCTAAAGTACGAATCGACGTGAAGACAGGAGATTTGATGCGTCAAATAGTGGAGCTAAACTTTGAAGCCGCGTTGATGGGCGGCAGCGTGCCGGATGCAGGTTTTTACTCGTGGGACCTACCTGAAAATATTCTCTACGCAGACAGCGCACTGGCCGCTTTGTTCGGGCTAGATCCAGATCTTGCGGAGAGAGGATTGCCGATAGAGGCATATCTCGCGCGCGTCCATCCCGATGATCGTCCGCGTCTCGCGAAAACCATACGTGACAGTATCGTCGGGCATCTACCGCAGCAGGAGACCTACCGCGTGCTCAACGCGACAGGCGCGTACGTCGCCGTGGCATCGTATGGTCGCGGCTTCCGGGACGCCAGTGGCAGCCCGGTGAGATATGTCGGTATCGTCATTCCCGCCGATGCTGATCAGCAAGAGACGTCGCATTGAATGACTGAACGTGCTACCGGGCGGTGGCACGGGGGCCTATGCTTTAAATTCATTCGCTCCTCCCGCTGCAACCTAGGCCGTCCTTGATTTTGCACTGTTGGCGACAACTCCAAACGAATGTCTTCGGGCCAAATGATCACACATCTCGGACGCGATCATCGACTCGTCAGACCGGGCGTCCGCGATCATTGGGGTGGCTGTTGCTGGCGGAGGGTGATCGGAAACTCCAATTTCAGCCCGAGCGAAACCATGCAGAACATTGAATACCTCGTGCCAGATGTCTTCTCCGTTCAGTAAGTCCAAATCTTCGACGATGGCGAATATGGTGCGGTCGACAATCCGTCGGCATACCTCTTCGTCCACTGTATAGAGCGATGCCCTCTGATAGAGCCTTCGACGAAGTTCGGCATTGTCTGCTGCGTGGATTGAGGGGAGTGACATGTCCCTCCTCCTGTAATCAGGCAGGCAAGAGCACGTACGAACCCTTAGCCGCCACCGCCTACGAATTCGTGTGGTGACGATAGTAAACAGTCTACGCCGATAACGGGGGAAGTCGATACCGCAAAGATTTGGCATCTCAGAAACGGGTTGAAGGTCAGGCCCGGGCTCCGCGCCAATGCTCCGTTATTTCGATGGAAACTAGACATCTAAGGAACAGAATTCGGGTCTGGCGCTTATGTGCTGAACATGGGAGCTGAACATGGGAGCTGATGAAATGCGAGAGCCGATTGCCTTGGTCGTTGACGACGAACCGTTGATCAGAATGGATACCGCCGACATAGTGTCGTCAGCAGGCTATCACGTCATTGAGGCAAGGAACGCCGACGAAGCATTCAAACTTCTCGCCAAGCACAGCTCCCTCAAACTTTTGATGACGGACATCCAGATGCCAGGCCAGATGGATGGCTTGGCTCTCGCCCGCTACGTCGGCGAACATTGGCCCGAGGTGCATGTCGTTGTCGCCTCGGGCGCTATCGTTCCGGCTCATAACGATCTGCCGGAGCGGGCGCGGTTCTTGGGAAAGCCGCTGAACGAAGCCTTGGTGATCGAAACACTTCAGGAACTCGAACGTGAAGCGTGAGTGCGGTCGGGATGACAGCGCTCAACCGATTTCCACTTGGTCCGATTGTCCCGAGTGGATGATACCTTCAAGCTCAAACCTGACACCGTCGGGATTATAGAGGGTTCGGCCCTGGCCCTCGAAATAAGCCGCCACAATCTTGTTCGTCAGTCGCGAACCGAACCCGGTTCTCGCAGGCTTTGCGACCGCGGGGCCGCCAACCTCCTGCCAGGTGAAGGTGAAACGATCTCCGGCGGTCAAATCCCACGAGATTTCGACCTTGCCGGCATCGTCTGACAGGGCTCCGTATTTGACGGCATTCGTTGCCAGCTCGTAGACGGCAAGCGATAGCCCAACTGCTTGCTGGGATGCCACCCGCGTATCCGGGCCGCTGATGACGGCCCGGTCAGGGCGATCTAGGTGCGCCTTCATCGCGGCCTCGACGATACCGCGGACGGGTGTGTCTTCCGCCGACTCGTGGAGAAGCTCCTGGGCGTTTCCGAGTGCTGTGATGCGGTCTGCGACGGTCGCCCGCGCCTGTTCGAGACTTGTCGCCTGGCGAAGCGTGGAGGACACGACTGCACCTGCCACTGCAAGCGTATTTTTGACACGGTGGACCAGTTCGCGCTGTAGTGCGTTCTGGTTCCTGCGAGCTATGACCCCCGCGGTCGCGTCGATCGCCACGTTCATCATCCCTTTCACCTCGCCCTCTTCGAAGAGCGGGCTGTAGGAAAATGTCCAAAAGGTCTCTTCATCGAAGCCGTTGCGGGTCATGACGAGCGGCAACTCTTCGGCCCAGGTGCCGTCTCCAGACATGGCCTGATCAACGAACGGCTTGATGTCGGACCAGATGTCCGACCAGACAACATTGGCAGGCTGGCCAAGCGCACCGTGTTCCTTAGCCCCAAGAAGCGGCGCATAGGCATCGTTGTAAAGCATCGTGAACTGCTCGCCCCAGAACATGCAGATCGGGTGTCGCTGACCAAGCATCAGCGAGACAATCGCTTCGAGCGCCTTCGACCAAGAGGATATCGGCCCGAGTGGCGTCGAGGCCCAGTTGAACTCTGCTGTCATTCGGCCCATGCGGCCGGCCCCGAAAGTCGGATGTTGGATGATGCTGTCCATGGACCTCTCGCCATTCGGTGTGTCGACATGAGCGAAGGGAGGGCCGACAAGTGCCCCTCGCACTATAGGGTATTGAAAGCAGCCATGTTGATAAATCTCATGGATGCCGTTGAACGACTAGGCCGCCGAGACCTAAGTGGTGGCCTCGATGCCCATTTCGGCGAGTGTAGCACCCAGTAGCCGTTCCGATATGGGCTTAGAAAGAAACCGTGCGCCTTCAGGCAGGCTGCCTTGGTCCGGCGAGTACCGCCCTGATATTACGATGATCTTGCAGTCGGGCCAGCGTGAGGCGGTGAGATTGGCGAGCTTGATGCCGTTCATCGATCCAGGCATGTCGATGTCAGTCAGCATTGCACTCACTGTCGTCTGCGTCTCAAGAATGACGAGGGCTTGATCGGCATTCGCCGCTTCAAGCACGGTGAAGCCACTGTCACCGAGCACGTCGGCCAAATCCATCCGGATCAGGCCGTCGTCTTCTACAACGAGGATGGGGAGCTGAGCCATTCAGTGTTCCTGCTGGAAGCCGTCGAGGTCGGCGCCTATCACGCAGACCAGACCGTCGGGCGGGTAAGAGAATTCCACGGTGCTGTCGGATGTGCCATTGAGGCCGGCGTTGATCAGCCTCATGCCTGAGCCAAGAGTTTCTGGCTGCGCAACAGGCGGTCCTCCGCTCTCGCTCCAGATCAGTTCGAAGCGGTCGGATTTTGGCCCGGTAACCATCCACCGTATGCTGACGCGCCCGTCCGGCTCGGAGAGGGCGCCGAACTTGGTCGCATTCGTCGCCAGCTCATGAAGGATCAGCGACAGCGAAAGGGATGGACGAGAGCCAACCTTCACCCTCGTTCCGGAAACGGTGATGCGCGGATTGGCCGGGTCGTCGTGGGTCGATATAATTTGCTCGACCAGTTGATTGACGGTCGAAGCGCCCACTCCTCCGAGCAAGATCGTATCGTGGGCAGCGCTTAACACGCCAATACGGTCAGACAGGCGAAGTCGGGCACTGGCAAGATCCGGCGAGTTTCGAAGTGTCTGTGACGCGATGGCCTGGATCATGGCAAGCTGGTTCTTGAGGCGATGCCCAAGCTCATGGGAGAGCAGTTCCTGCTTCTGCTGCTCTGCACGAAGGTCGGTTACGTCGAGCGCCTGGACCAGAATACCGCTCACCGTCCCATCGTCCTCCCGCATCGGCTGGTATACGAGATCGATGACGCGGTTCTGCTTTTCGCCGGCAGTCCCGCGGTTTAGCTCGATCTCGAGATTTTTCGCGACAAAAGGCTCGCCCGTCCGATAAACGCCGTCGAGAATGTCAATATAGCCCTGCCGAACGACCTCGGAAACCGCATCGGCGACCGTCTTGCCGATGATCTCACGGTCCGTTCCGATCATCGAATAGTATACTTCATTTGCATATTCGAAGACGTGGTCAGGACCGCCCAGTAGTGCGATGCCGCCGGGGCTCAACTCGAACACCTGTTCGAAACGTTCTCGCAACGTCCGCTCCGCCTTGCGCTCTGCGACGGTCGCGGTCTGTTCGGTGCAGGCACAGAACATCCCCAGCACCGTTCCCCAGGGGTCTCGAACCGGCGTGTAGGAGAACGCGAAATGGGTCTCTTCAGGGTAACCGTTGCGGTGCATGACGAACTCGATGTCTTCCATCGAGGTGCCTTGTCCGGCGAAGGCTGCGGATATGATCGGTTCAACCTGGTCCCAGATGTCGTGCCAGAGCTCACCGAAGGGCCGGCCGAATGCAGCCGGATGCCGGTGGCCACACATGGCAGCGTAGCCGTCATTGTAAAGCGTGGTTTGAGATGGTCCCCAGACTATGAGCATCGGCTGCAGAGAGCCGAGCATAACATTCACGAGAGTCCTAAGCTCGACGCTCCAGCCATCCACCGGCCCCACGCTCGCCGTGTCCCAATCGAATTCGTTGCATAGCCTGCGGCATTCTGGGTTGGTTTCCAGCGCCAAATCCTGTCGTCCCTTTTTTTCCCGCGCGACCTAACGCATGGACTTGTAATTCGTTCCAGCTAGCGCGCCGTTCTCGCCATTTCCACCAAAGCTTTTAACGCCTCGGCCATCAGGTCGACGGTTGGTCAGCTGATGTTCCAGATTTATCCGGCGGGCCCTCGAGAGCTGACAACGGGAGGCCGATCACGACATCCAGCCCCTCGCTGCTCCAACTATAAGTGATTTCTCCCCGCAGCCCCTGGACACTCCGCGTCACAAGCGTTGAGCCGAAGCCAGAAACCGACGGTTCGGAGACCGTTGGCCCACCGCGTTCGCTCCACACGATCTCGATTTTGTCGGATCGCACGCATGACACCACCAGCCGTCCCTCAAGTGTGCTTAGAGATCCATATTTGGCGGCATTCGTTGCCAGTTCATGCAGAACGAGCGCAATGGCGGTGATGTTGTTCGACGAGACGAATACATCATCACCTCCGACGAGCGCCAGCCTCTGCTTGTCTTCGTCTTCAACATAGGGCGCAAGGATATCGGTGATCACCCGATGCAAGGACACGTCTGACGGAGGCTCCACACTCTCCAGCGAGAAGACGGGTTGCACCAAATCATGTGCTTTACTCAGTGCCGTCAGCCTCGATGTGACAATGGCTGCCAGTTCAGTCGCCGTTGATACCGTGCGCGCACTCATCTTAAGCAGGGAATTTGTCAGGGCAAACACGTTCTTGACCCTGTGGTTCAGTTCTCTCAGGAGCAGCACACGTTGCTCTTCGGCTCGCTCCCGCGCCTGTTCGTAGTTGTATCGCTCTATTGCGATCGCTATCGTACGGGTCACCATGCCAATCACTTCGATATCGCGCTCGGTCGGCTCCTTGGGCTCGTGATAGTAGTTCGCAAACGTCCCGAGAATACGTCCGTCGGCCGCCTTGATCGGCATCGACCAACATGCGCGCAAACCATGGCCAAGTGCGAGTTCCCTGAAGTCCGCCCATAGCGGGTCGGTATCGATGTCGGAAACCATCACCGCCTCTCCGGAAAACGCTGCCGTTCCGCAAGAACCTATCCCATGCCCGACTGGAATGCCGTCGATCGCTGCATTGTATTCTGAAGGAAGGCTGGGTGCCGCGCCTTCGAGCAGGCTTTTTCCGTCTTCTGAAAGCAGAAGGACGGAGGCGAGCAACTCGCCGTTTGCGGGTTTCTCGACGAGGAGAATGATGTCGCTCAGCACGTCCTTGATCGGACCGCCAAGCGCGACGCGAGCGAGGATGTCTCGCTCTGCGATAATGAGTTCAGACTGAATTGAGGGGATGTTCATCACAGTCATCGGCGGCGCCTCGGTTCGGAAGCCGGGACTTCCGACCGCATGTAGCCCTTAGATAGGGCAGCACACCTACGATGCCAGTGATTTAAGCTGCTTGGTTTTGAACAAGGTTCGCCGGGAGCGTTTCGCTCCCGGCGATGTCGTAGACGGTTGTATCAGACGCGATGCGTAATGGTTTCTGAAACGACGACGTTGCGCTTAGCCGCTCACTCGTTGTTTCAACGGTTTCACTGGGCCTGAAGGTCTCGGGCCAATGGGTCCCGGAGCCGACAAGCATATGTCGTGTGTCAATTATCAGGTGGAACTTAAACAGCAGCCTGTGGTTTAGATCACGAGCACTCTGACAATTCCTGTCAAACCTCATCCCCCACAAAACGGCTGTTTCGCTGCTGGATAGCTGCGTCCAGAAGTTGTGTCTTCCCGGAGCATTCATATGGACCGCCGTACAATTCTGACCGGCCTCTTGGCCGTTGGCGCAGCCCCCATTATTCTGGCGCAGACGCGTCTGGTCTTGGCTGCAACCCCATTGGCGGCAATGCCGATCACGTCGTTTGCAGACGTCAAAACCGCCGCGCAGTTCTATTCGACCGTGATCGGCCGCGCCGAAATTTCCCTCGCCACCTCGCAGGTCGCTTCGGAAAAAGCCACCCAGAAGAACGCGCTTGAGTTCGCCGGTTTCGAGCTGGGTGAAGCTATCACCGTCAACATGGTTCTCAAGGACACGGGTGCGATGGGCCCAGGCATGGATGCGGATGCGCATGGCATGGTCGAAAAGGTGGTGTCTGCCGGAAAAGGCAAGGCGTTCGACAAAGCCTATATCGGCCTCCAGCTCGAGAACCACGAGTACCTGCGCGACCTCGCCGATGCCTTCATCCACAACTCCACCGGGGTGACAGACCCGGCCGAGGTTCAGGGGCGCCATCTCAGCATGCTGATGCTGGCCGTGTTCAAGGAACATGTCGCGATCTGCAAGCGCATCACCAAAGAGCTCGACGCGTAAGCGCCCTCAGTCAACGTCACAAGGATTTCCGATGAAGACCTCAGTTCACATCTCCATTCTGGCCGCCCACCTGATCGCCAGCACCGCGCTTTTTGCAGCACCGTCCGCATTCGCGCAGGAACAGCCGAAACCCAATCCTCTCGCGGAAACGCCAGACAGCGGCACGATGAAACGCGCCGACACGGAAGACATGGCTCTCGTTCTCAAGAAGATGCAGGAACTCGGTGCAAAACCGATCGAGTCCCGCACAGTCGAGGAAGCGCGCACCCAGCCGACACCTGCGGATGCGGTTAAGGCAGTCCTCAAGGACCAGGGCAAGATGGTCCCGATGCCTGCCGTCAAAAAGCAGGACATGACCTATCCGATCGCGGGCGGCACCCAGCCGGTCCGCATCTATACGCCAGAGAACGCAGGCTCCGGCCCATTGCCTGTCATCGTCTACTATCATGGCGGTGGATGGGTGATCGCCAACATCGACACTTATGAGTCCTCGGCACTTGCCCTGGCGTCGAAAGCAAAGGCGATCGTCGTCAGCGTCGAATATCGTCATGCACCGGAGGCCAAGTTCCCGGCAGCGCATGAAGATTCCTTCGCGGCCTACAAATGGGCCCTGGAAAAGGCTGCAAGCCTCGGCGGCGATCCGGCACGTGTGGCGGTGGCCGGCGAAAGCGCCGGCGGCAATCTGGCAGCCAATGTCGCGATCATGGCGCGTGACCAGAAGGTTCAGATGCCGGTCCACATGCTGCTCGTCTATCCGGTGACTGGTACCGACATGAACACGCCATCCTATATCGCCAACCAGAACGCCATGCCCTTGTCCAAGGGCGCCATGGGCTGGTTCGTCGGCAAGGTGCTCGCCAAGCCCGAGGACGCCATGAACCCGATGCTCAATCTGACGACAAAGGCCGATCTCAAGGGCCTCCCGCCTGCGACGATTATCACAGCCGAGATCGATCCACTGATGTCCGACGGTGTGATGCTGGCGGAAAAACTGAAGGATGCGGCTGTCACGACAACCTACATGAACAATGATGGTGTGACGCACGAGTTCTTCGGGATGGACGCTGTTCTGGACGATGCACGTCGTGCCCAGGATTTTGCCGTCAATGATCTGACCAAGGCATTCGGAAAGATGTGATGTTTGAGACACCGGCTCAGTGATGAGCCGGTGTCCTTATGCTGTCGTGTCGTGAAAACCAAAGGAGCGGCGCATCCGTTGACCTTTGCGAAAGGCGGCGTTGATGCGGCGGTCAATGAGTTCGCAGCCAACTGCGCACGAGTCTCATCCGAAGCCACTTTGATCTCCGGCCGGGAGGCCGGGCTTTTCACGTCATCCTCGCCCCATCAGGAGACCCCATGACCAACCGTCTGTCCGTCCTCGCGGTTTCCGCCACCGCGCTCGCTCTCATCCTGCCATCCACCGGTTCCGCCCAGGTCAAGGGAACGGTGGGGGAAGCATCCGATGTCATCATTCAGGGCTCGATTCTAGAGCCAGAAAAGCTGGTCGTAGCTGATGACGCCAAGCTCACCGGCCTGATCAAGGCGCCCGCCGGCTTCGAGGTCGATGTTTTTGCCCGAGATCTGATCAATCCGCGCATGCTCGCCGTCTCGCAAAACGGCACCGTCTACGCGACCCGAAGGGCGGTCGGCGATGTGATCATGCTGAAGGACGCCAACAATGACGGCAAGGCGGATGACGTGGTCACCGTCGCGAGCCGACCGAACATGCATGGCATCGCCTTCGACGGCAACAAGGTGTTCCTCGTCACGATCCACGACGTCTACACCGCCGACGTCGGAGAAGATGGCACGTTCGGCCCTCTGACCCGGATCATCGACGATCTTCCCGATGCGGGCCAGCACGCCAACCGGACGATCAAGATCGGCCCGGATGGCATGCTCTACATCTCTGTCGGTAGTACCTGCAACGAATGCCAAGAAGATAATCCGGAAAACGCGACGATCGTTCGAGCATCCAAGGACGGCAAGACGCGCACGATCTTTGCATCTGGCCTGCGCAACACGATCGGCTTCGACTGGGAGCCGACGACCGGCGCACTCTACGGTATTGATCACGGCATAGACTGGCTAGGCGACGAAGTTCAGATCGAAGAACTCAACCGGATCGAACAGGGCAAGAAATACGGCTGGCCTTATGTTTACGGCATGAGCGGCATCAACCCGCACATCAATCCACCGGAAGGCATCACGCTCGATCAGTGGGCGAAGCAGTCGACCGAGCCGGTTCTCGGCTACACCGCCCACAGCGCGCCGATGCAGATGGCGTTTTACGGTGGGACGGCGTTTCCTGCGGACTACAAGGGCGACGCCTTCATCGCCATGCGGGGATCCTGGAACCGCCGTCCTCCGAGCGGATATGAAGTCGTGCGCGTCAACTTCGAAAACGGCAAGCCGGTCACGTTCGAGAAATTTCTCGAGGGTTTCCTGCTGCAGCAAGAGAACGGCAAGTTTGGCTACCTTGGACGCCTGGCCGGTATCGCCGTTGGCAGGGATGGTTCGCTGTTCGTCGCCGACGACAGCAATGGCATCGTCTACAAGGTCTCGTATACCGGCGCGGTGGCGAGGCAATCCACCGAAGCCACGACGATCCCCAATGGCGTCACCGACATGCAGGCCTCGCAGATAGCGTTCGATCTCGCCAAGGCCCGGAGCGAAGAGGCGATCACGGTCAAGCCCGCCTTCGAAAAAGATGGGCCGATCCCGGTTCAATATGCAGCCGACGGAGATAACGCCTCTCCGGCAATCGAATGGTCCGCAGCGCCTCAGGGCACCAAGTCCTTTGTGTTGGTCGCCGACGACCCGGATGCGGCAAAGCCGAAACCATTCACGCATTGGCTCGCCTATGACATTCCGGCCTCAACGACAAAGCTGCGTGAAGGTGTTCCCGGCACGCCGGTCCTTCAGGAGCCAAAGGCGATGAAGCAGGGCGCCAATAGCATGGGATCGGTCGGTTATACCGGACCGAAGCCGCCGGTTGGCGACCCGGCCCACCATTATCATTTCCAGGTCTTCGCGCTGGATGTCGAGACCCTGGGTCTCGAACCCGGTGCAAAGCGCGACGCGGTGCTGAAAGCCATGGAAGGTCATGTCCTCGCAAAAGGTCAGGCCGTCGGGACATTCGAACGCGAGATGGCAACGAAATAGAAGGAGAACGACGATGAAAGCTCTGACATGGCACGGAAGCGGTGACATTCGCTGCGAGCAGGTCGATGATCCGGTCATCCAGCATGACCGAGACGCGATCATCAAGGTGACGAGCTGTGCGATCTGTGGCTCTGATCTTCACCTTTACGGTGGCTTCGTTCCCGGCATGCATCACGGCGATGTCATGGGCCACGAAACGATGGGGGAGGTGGTCGAGGTCGGTCGCGGCAATGCCAAGCTCAAGGTCGGCGATCGTGTCGTCGTGCCCTTCACCATCTCTTGTGGCGAGTGCCGCCAGTGCAAATGGGGCCAGTTTTCCCTTTGCGAGCGCTCGAACCCGAACGGAAAGATGCAGGCAAAACAGATCGGATATCCGACGGCAGGCCTGTTCGGTTATTCGGAACTCTATGGACGCTTTCCCGGTGGCCAGGCGGAATATCTGCGGGTGCCATATGCCGATGTGGGTCCGATCAAAGTGCCGGATAACTTGACCGACGAACAGGTCCTGTTTCTCTCCGATATTTTCCCGACGGGATATATGGCGGCGGAAAATTGCGACATCAAGCAAGGACAGACGGTCGCCGTGTTTGGCTGCGGTCCGGTCGGATTATTTGCCATCAAGTCTGCCTTCCTGCTGGGGGCAGAGCGGGTCATTGCCATAGACACCGTTCCGGAGCGGTTGGCGCTCGCCAGAGCGTCCGGTGCGGAGACGCTCGATTATGCGGATGAGGACCTGCAGGAGCGTATCCTCGCCATCACCAACGGACTTGGGCCGGACGCCGTCATCGAGGCGGTCGGCATGGAAAGCCATGGGGCGGGTGGTGTGATGGAGACCCTCCAGACAAAACTGACTTCAACGGAGCGGCCCTACGCTCTCGCCCAAGCGATCCTTGCCTGCCGGCCCGGTGGGATAGTGTCTCTTCCGGGTGTCTTCGTCGGCTCTGCTGTTCCCGCACCGCTCGGGGCCCTTGTCGGCAAGGGATTGACCCTGAAAACCGGACAAACCCATGTACAGCGATATCTGGAGCCACTTCTCAACCTGATCGTCGAAGGCAAGATAGATCCTTCCTTTGTGATCACACACAGGATCGGGCTGGAGGAAGGACCGGAAGCTTATAAGACCTTCCGCGACAAAGAAGACGGATGCGTCAAAGTCGTCATTCGACCGAATGGCTAAATATGCTGCGGCTCGCAACCACGTCTGCGAGCCGCAGCCCTTCATCGCGTGTAACTAAGTCGCCGGAAAATTGGTAAATCTGAGCGGTCGTCACTACCCGCATTTCATTCCAGTCAGCTAGACAAAGGGAGCAGCAAGCATTGCTGCGCCCTTTTTGCTTACTTGGCCGGTGGCGAGGCTTTGCCAAGCTTTACAGACGGCTCGCGCCCCCAGATCTGAAGTTTGCCCAGTTGCGCGACAAAGCCGAGAGCCCTTCTTTTCCTGGAAGCGGTGCGGGTAGTTCACCATCAACGGCCTATTCCCACCCGAGTGGGAACCACAGAGGCCGCTGAAGCAGGTTTACCAATCTGCCTCGGTAGTATGAACGCTAGATCATTATCTCGCCGCCGGTGACCGGAATGACGGCGCCCGTCATGTAGCTTCCAAGTTCAGAAGCCAGGAGGACATAGGCTCCTGCGAGCTCGGCGGGCTGGCCGGCGCGGCCGATCAGGGTCTGTTGCCCAAACTTCGCGGCTTTTTCGGCCGGCATGGTGGACGGGATGAGGGGTGTCCAGATAGGGCCGGGGGCCACCGCATTCACGCGAATGCCTTTTTCAGCAAGCATTTCCGCAAGGCCGGCTGTGAAGTTGGAGACAGCCCCCTTGGTGGATGCATAGGCGAGAAGCTGCGGCGATGGCTGTCGCGACTGGATGGAGGTGGTGTTGATGATGGCACTTCCGGGTTTCATATGCGGAGCGGCCGCCTTTGACAGGAAGAACTGCGCGTGGATGTTTGTTCGGAAGGTCTTGTCCCACTCTTCAGCGGAGATATCGGCGATGTCGTCATAAGTGCGCTGAAAAGCGGCGTTGTTGACCAGGATGTCGATACCGCCGAGCTCACCAACCGCGCGCGCGACCAGTTCCTGGCAATGATCTTCCGATGTGATGTCCCCCGGAATGACGAGTGCCTTGCGTCCTGCATCCTCGACCCATCTGGCGGTGTCAGCTGCGTCCTCATCTTCGTTGAGATAGGAGATCAGAATATCGGCGCCCTCGCGCGCGAAAGCAATTGCCACGGCCTTGCCAATACCGGAATCCGCACCAGTGATCAGCGCGACCTTGCCGTCCAGCCTCCCGTTGCCGCGATAAGATTTCTCGCCATGATCCGGGACGGGTTGCATCAAGGCGGTTTCGCCTGGCGGCTCCTGCTGTTGTTCCGGATAGGGTGGTATCGGGCGACGTTGTTCTTCGGTCATGATCTTCCTCCGGTTGAATGACGGAGGCTTAACCGGCAGGGTCGGTAACTGTTCCGCGATCTGCTGCTGCCTCCGCGATTATCTACGGAACTTCTGTTGGTCCCGCGGCTTTCGTCTCCGTCCAACGCGAAAGGAAGAAAAACAATGGCTTCAGCCAATCAGTTCGACATCCAGAATCCGCTGACCCAATACCCTCAGCCAAAGTTCCCCGAGCAACCTCAGCCCGTCCCGGGCATTGCCGGAAAAATGCAGCCTGTCCCGGATCACGGCGAAACAACCTACAAGGGTTTCGGCCGACTGAAGGGCCGTAAGGCGCTTGTGACAGGCGGGGACTCTGGTATCGGGCGTGCGGCTGCGATCGCCTATGCTCGCGAAGGCGCGGATGTCGCTATCAACTATCTTCCGGAAGAGCAGGCGGATGCCGACGAGGTCATCAAGTTAATTGAGGCCGAGGGCAGCAAGGCTATCGCCATTCCCGGCGACTTGAAAAGCGAGAGCTTCTGCCAGGAATTGGTCGCAAAGGCGAACGCCGAACTCGGCGGCCTTGATCTGTTGGTCAATGTAGCTGGCCGTCAGAAGTCGGTTGAAACGATCGCCGATCTTACGACGGATCAGTTCGACGAGACGTTCAAGACCAATGTCTATGCGCTGTTCTGGATCTGCAAGGCCGCAATTCCGCTGATGCCGGAGGGCTCCACGATCATCAACACCGCCTCAATCCAAGCCTACCAGCCATCGGAAAGCTTGCTTGACTATGCCCCGACAAAATCCGCGATCGTTGCTTTCAGCAAAGCCTTGTCTAAGCAGATCCTGCCGAAGGGGATCCGCGTCAATGTCGTCGCACCCGGTCCAGTCTGGACACCGCTGCAAACGTCTGGCGGCCAGCCGCAGGACAAGATCGTCGAGTTTGGCAGCGAGGTTCCGATGAAGCGGCCCGGCCAGCCCGCGGAATGTGCTCCAATTTACGTGTTTCTCGCAACGCAGGAATCGAGCTTCATCACGGGCGAGGTCTTTGGCGTCACCGGCGGTAACACGCTGCCCTGATGCTCAAATCTCTGGAGCCTGTGCGCTCGGGCGGCTTTTTGCCGCTCGAGCATTACGCCGCGATCGGTGAGGGTCGCTCGGTGGCCCTTGTCGGAGCGGATGGTTCGGTCGACTGGTGGTGCGCGCCCGATATGGATTCGCCGCCCCTGTTTAACCGCATGCATGACGAAGATGGAGGACGGTTTTCGCTGACGCCGGTTCGGCCATTTAAGATCGAGCGCCAGTATTGCAAAGACAGCAATGTGCTGGAGACCATCTTCATTACCGATACCGGCCGAGCCCGAGTGACCGAGTCCTTGAACAGCGGCGCTGGTGGCAGGCTGCCGTGGTGCGAGCTGGCCCGTCGCATAGAAGGGCTGGCTGGCACCGTGGATTTCGAGATCGTGGTCAACCCGATCTGTGCGCAGGGAGAGGTGAGGCGGATTGATCATCCCAATGCGGCGGTTCGTTACATCGGCGATCTGACGACGACATTCTGCCACTCGGACGATGTGGTAATCACGGCCGACGAAGATCAGCGGACGAACGCGCGGTATACGGCAACAGATGGATCGCGAACCTGCATCGCCTATCTAGTGGCTGACAAAGCCCCGCTGGCGATACCCAAACTGTCGGAGATCGATGCGCGGATCGATTTCAGCGATGACGAGTGGCGGCGCTGGTCGGAGAAACTCAGCTATGATGGTCCATTCCAAACAGACTTCATCCGCTGTGCGCTGTCGCTCAAATTCCTGCTTTACTCGAAGACCGGCGCAATCGCGGCCGCGGCAACCTCCGGACTGCCGGAGCGCATCGGAGGGGACAAGAACTACGACTATCGCTACGCCTGGATCCGTGATGCAGCTTACACGATCAAGGCCTTCCTGCGGGCTGGCGCTCTTTCCGAGGCGATCGCTGCGTTTGGCTGGCTGGTGCGCACAATCGACGATGACGGGCCGACACCGTCGGTTGTCTACACGTTGGCAGGCGGTGAGGTTCCAGACGAAGAGATTATTGATGTGCCCGGCTACAAGGGGTCGTCACCGGTACGCACCGGCAACCGTGCCAAAACGCAGGTCCAATTGAGCTGCTATGGCGACCTGCTGGAAACCGCTGCCCTATTTGCTGATATGGGACATGTCCTGGATCCCCGGACGAGCAAGCTGTTAACGCGACTGGCAGAACAGGTCGTCGATCGCTGGCAAGAAAAAGATGCCGGCATCTGGGAGCTCGAGGATCAGCAGCATTACACATTCTCAAAGATTGGATGCTGGCTCGCCCTAGCGAAGGCTGCGGAGATGGCGAGGGCTGGGCATATCGCTGGCGATGCGGATCGGTGGGATGCTGAAAGTCGTCGAGTCAGGGCGTGGATCGACGCAAACTGCTGGTCGGAGGCGCAGCAGGCCTACACGTTTTATGCGGGAACCGACAATCTTGATGCCGCACTCCTGCTGACAACACGTTTCGGCTTCGAGCATGATGATCGTTTGCGCAGGACAAGGGACGCAATTGAGCGAGAGCTCGCTGTCGGGCCGCTTGTTTATCGTTACAGCGGGGTTAGCGAAGAAGAGGGGGCGTTTGTCGCCTGTTGCTGCTGGCTGGTCGAAGCCTATGCATTTCTCGGGGAGGTCGATCGCGCCGAGGATATGCTCGTTCAGCTGCTTGAAAAACTCGGCAACAATTTCGGTATTCTCACCGAACAGATGGACCCCGCAACCGGGGGAGGGCTGGGCAACCTCCCGCAGGGCTTAAGCCACCTCGCTTTGCTTCACGCGATATTCTCGCTCCAGGAGAACACATGATGGATGTTCGAATTCTCGACGCGCGCTTGCCGGCATGCCAACTGGGTGAAGGTGCTTATTGGGATGCGCCAACCGCCTCCCTGTACTGGGTGGATATCATCGGGCGCTCGGTGCATCGGTACTCCCCGGATAAGCGAGCGCATCAGACTTGGGTGGTATCGAGGGAAGTCAGCTTTGCCTATCCCAAAGACAAACGGCTTGTTCTGTGCATGGCCGATGGCGTTTATCATCTCGATCTCGAAAGCGGGGAGGAGACGCCCATCGCTTTGCTGGACCTTCCAAAGGATCACCGGCTCAACGACGGCAAGCTTGATCCCCAAGGGAGGCTGTGGGTTGGTACGATCAACACCGCTGACGATCCTTCGCCGACAGCAGCGCTCTACCTCCTTCGCGGCGATCATCTGGAAGAAGTCGAGGGGGGCTACGCTAACGCCAATGGCAAAGCCTGGTCCCTGGACGGACGTGTCATGTATCACGCGGACACGGCCCGAAACACGATCTGGCAATACGATTACGATAGTGAAACCGGTGTCGCCCTGAATAAGCGCGTGTTCGTCAAAACGGGGGAGAACAGTCCGGATGGCCTGTGTTTGGACAATGACGGCAACGTCATAGCTGCAATGTACGGGAGCTCCAGTCTGAACGTGTTTTCTCCGCGGGGTGACCTGCTTGAGCGGCTAGATCTGCCGGTTCCAAATCCGACGAGCTGCGTATTGGCCGGAAACGCGTTGTTCATCACCACGGCTTTTGATGGTTTGGACAATGAACAGCGGCAAAGGTTCCCACTCTCGGGGCAAGTCTTCGTTATCGACAGCTATTGTAAGTAGTTAGGTGGGCAAAAACTTTCATTTTTTGGTTTTGCGGCGGTCCCCCGACGATGCTTTTCCCGACGCCGCAAAGGTAATTTGGGAGCAACAGATACTAAGTAGATGGACAAGGTGTAGACCCGTAAGCGCCAGCACGCACCGACTCGGTGCGTGCTGGCGCTCTAACATTGTCTGGAAGACTACTTATTGAGGTCCTTCGCCATCATCAGATGGTGTTCCAGCGCGGGTCGCGTTGTCGCTGCCCAGGCCTTCAGATCAGCATTTTCGCCTTCTTCACCGTAGCGCTTGAACAGGTCGACTGCATCCTCGTGAACATCTTCCTGGTCAGAATGATACTGCTTCGTGAAATCCTCCCCCTGAAGGCCCTTCAGCTTGTCGAGCATGCTCTGCTGCGAGGAGGTCATTTCGGCGGGGACGGCAGCCTTCACCTTGCCTGAAGACACAAGCGCCTTGAGTTCGTCGGATGTCTTGGTGTGGTCAGCCACCATCTGCTGCGCGAATGTCTTCGTTGCGGAATCGGCGCGCTCGATGGCGAGCTTGCTGGACTCGATTTCGAACATGTCACTCGTGGCGGCTTCGGCAACGAAGTCTTCCGTCTTCGGCGCCACTCCAAGGACCGAGTTCACGCCGCTCTTTTCGGCGGCGGTCTGGGCCATGGCAGAGGATGCTAGAAGCAATGCAAGGCTTGCGGCGGTTAGGCTGGTCTTGATCATGGGTGCAACTCCTGTTCGTGGGACCGCTTAACAGCCGCCGACCGGGGAAGTTCCGTCGTGGGGAGAGCTGATTTGAAGCCGAAAGAGAAACACACGGCTAGCCGAGCGTCTTCCCCAGACCGTACGGGATCGTACCCTCTGGACGAAATGCGGAACGCGAGGCAGTCGCCGACTGTTATTGTCCTAAAGGGAGACTACAATGGTCGTTGCTCCGACTGCAGGGTTTTCGCATGCCGAAATGCTCGTAGAAGTCCCAGCCCTGCGTACTTTCGCGCGGCGCTTTCACCGGAATGGTCCCGATGCGGAGGATCTCGTTCAGGACACCCTGATGAGGGCTATGGCCAGCGCGGACAAGTTCCATCCCGGGTCCAGGCTTCGGTCGTGGATGTTCACCATCATGCGCAATCGCTTCTGCACCAAGTTTGCTAGCTCGAAGCGGGAGATGGTTGGGATCGAGGACGATGCGAGCGGCAGGATGGTCACCTTGCCAACGCAGGAATGGAGCATTCGGGGCCACGAACTGGAGAAGGCGATCGCCGTACTTCCAAGACACCAATCTGACGCCTTGGTAATGGTTCTGATCGATGCGCTTAGCTATGAGGATGCAGCTAAGCAATCGGGCTGCGCCATCGGGACGATAAAGAGTAGGGTCAACCGTGCTCGCCACCAACTTGCGATTTCCATGGGGCAGGATGATTGAGCGCGGGCGGTCACCGTACCCGCCAGTCTTGTCCGAGGTGCCTTTCGTACTCTTGTTCGGGCATGCCATAGGACGGGCCTGCTACGGCCTTGAGGGTTTCGCGATCCCTGACTGAAATCAGACCGCGCTCAGCCTTGATCGCCAACGAACCTTCCAGTCGATGCAGCGCATCAGTCACGCTCGACCGACGGACGCCGAGCATAAGCGCCAGGAAGTCGTGCGTGAGCGGGAGTTCGTCGCCAATCCTGTCCTGGCTCATCAGGACCCATCTGGCCAGCCTCTGCTCGATGTCGTAGCGGCCGTCGGCCAGAGCTGTGGCAGCGACCTGAATTAGAAAGACATGCGCGTATTTCAGCAGGAGGTCCCGAATAAAGCGGCTTTCGTCTATTACCGCGCGCAGCTCTTCAATACCGATACGCAATGCCGGACCCGCGCATTGCATGAACGCGTAGTGCGGACTGCTATCGACCCCGAGGACGGCGGGCACTGCCGAAAACCCTTCGTACCCAATGCATCCGACTTCGATTTTCTTCGTTTCATCGCTGCCAGCGATCTCTGAGGAAAGTCCTCCCTCGAAGAAGAAGACATGGCTGATCTTCTCGTTGGATCGGAACAGCATTTCGCCCTGCGCGAGGCTGACAGGTTCCAGTCTTGGGCGCAGCAACGCCGCGTCGGGCTGCGGAAGAATTGAAAGAAGTCGATTCTTGGTCCACGACATATGCGGTTCCTGACTGAACTGTTCGAGGATGGGAGCTTCGCCCGAGATAAGGCGAAAGGAGGCAAGGTCCAGTTCGTCATGTCGCAAAAATTGTTCGAGCTGCGGAAACCTGTGGCCAGTTTCAAGGTTGGTAGCTCGAAACCGGGGAGCGCCAGCATGCCGAAATTCTATTTTCACCTCCGCGACGGACAGGATCTCGCAGCAGATCCGGAGGGCGCGGAATTCGAAAGCTTGGAGGCCGCGCGGAAGGAAGCGATCAATTCCGCGCGTGAACTTCTCTCGCAACGTATCCTGCGTGGCGACGTCGTGGACGGTCAGGCGTTCGAGCTAACGAGCGAAGACGGGACGGTTGCTGTCATCGTGCGTTTCAAGGATGTCATGCGTCTGGAGTGACGTGAACGGGAACCGGTACGATACCGCACGGTCGTGAAAGCTGAGGAACTATCGCGATGCCATGAGGTTGGGCGCTTGTCTCAAACCGAAAGGAAATCTCATGTTCATGAGAGTAGACCAGCTCCAGGCGGAGCTGCCCGCACCGAAAGCCGCTGACCCAAATGCTGCAGCCGCCCTTCAAGAATTGCTCGGCGGTAAATACGGGGAAATGTCTACGCTGGGAAACTATATGTTCCAGTCGTTCAACTTCCGCTCGAAATCGAAGCTCAAGCCCTTCTACAGCCTGGTTGCCAGCATCACGGCAGAAGAGCTCGGGCATGTTGAGCTCGTCAGTAACGGCGTCGCGATGCTGAATAATGGGCCTGACATTCCTGACGGTGACGAAGGCGACGGTGGAGACATATCCGGTGCTCCGTTCAAGGATATGGCAGATATCCGTTTGGCCGCGAGTTTTCTATCGGGTGGCGGCGGCGCGATGCCAATCAACAGCAACGGCCAGTCCTGGAACAACGACTTCATCACCACGACTGGCAACGTCGTTCTCGATCTGCTGCACAACTTTCACCTGGAATGCGGCGCCCGGCTTCACAAGCTGCGGGTCTACGAGACTGTGACCGATCCTACAGGCCGCGAGGTCTGCGGCTATCTTCTTGTTCGCGGTTCGGTGCATGCGCATGCGTACGCGCTGGCGCTGGAGAAAATCACCGGAGTGGACGTGAAGAAATTCCTGCCGACCCCAAACATCCCGCTCGCCAACATTCCCGAATGCCAGAAGTATCTCGACGAGGGTTCGCATCGGCGCCTCTACACCTGGAGCCCGAACGACTATAAAGAGATCGCGGGGATCTGGAGCAACGACGAAGTCGCGCTGCCGGGTGATCCTCCAGGCGAACTTGAGGTGGTCGATGGAATGCCGGACGGCGGTAAGATCCAGCAGCTTGTCGGCGTACCATCAGCTTTCACGCCGGACTATGCTCCCGAGGAAATGTTCGAGATCGCCGAAAAACTTTACAAGAAGTCTCGCTGAGCCTTGATAAGTATCACAGACTAAAGGAGCCCGCCTTGGCGGGCTTTTCTGTATCAAGGATTTGGGTGCCCTGGTCGTGTGTAAGCAGGAAGCTCTTGGAATGTCACATAAAACAGGCCCTCCGAGTTAAAAACTCGAAGGGCCTATTTTATGTCAGGTGACGTCATTAGGGACGTTCACAGCGTTTATTCGGCTTCGTCATCCCAGGAACTCGTGGGCGACGTCGCATTATTGTCGTCCCACTCGGCGCTCGCTTGCGTCCAATGCTGATGCTCCTGCCCATCCGGATTTCCGGCCTGTTCCCACAGCTCGTACGCCCGGCGGGTAATCCAGTCGTCACGTTCGGATTCCATGCTTCCTCCCTTTGTGGCTTGTAGCGGGACCGCGCTCTCCTGCGCGGCCCCATTTACATTACGCGGCTTTCTTCGAGCCCTTGGGGTTCGCGGATGCTTCGCCGAGCTGGGTCAAAAGCTGATCGGTCTCGAGCTCCTCCTGCAAGGTGGTGTCGAACAGTTCCACGGCTTCGGTCAGGCCAAGCTGTTTCGCCCAGCTTTTCAGAGTGCCGTAGCGGGCAATCTCGTAGTGTTCGACGGCCTGCGCGGATGAAATCAGGCCGGCGTCCAACGCAACCGAACCCTTGAACTCGTCAATGATCTCTTCGGCCTCTGCAATGATGCCCTGGATGGCTTCACAGGTCTTGCCGCGCGCCGGCTTGCCGATCAGCTCGAACACCTGCTGGAGGCGCTCGATCTGGCCTTCCGTCTGCTCTTTGTGCTTCAGGAAAGCTGCCTTGCCTTCCTCGGACTGCGAAGCGCGGGCCATTTTCGGCAATGCCTTCAGGATCTGCTTCTCCGCAAAGTAAATGTCCTTCAGCGTATCGAGAAACAGGTCGTCCAGTTTCTTCTCTGCCATGATTGTTCTCCTGAGTTACGGGAAGCCGGGCATGTCGATGCCCTGCGGTGTGCGGGCCGATAACGTGATCTCGCAGACGTCGTTCCGTCGTGATACGGACGCTGTGTCGACGGTACGGTGTCGTACGAAAGTCAGTTTTTGGCCGTTGCAAGCTTCTATGACGACGGGCGACAAGCCGGATTCGGTCTGTCGAGTAGCGGCCGCTTTCGGTTCGCGGGGATCTAGACTTCGTCCTTGGGTAATTTGCCCTCAGCGTTACGCAGCCCATCCTCCGCCGCTTTCTTTAGCTTCTCGCGATCTTTGTCCGCGACTGCGGGGTCGCTGCGCGCAGCATCGCTGGTCGGGTCTGGAGTGTCGTCGGTCACAGTGGCGTCCTCTTCCGTCGAACGTTTCGGAATCTAGTTGTTAACCTAGCGTTTTTTCCGAACTGCTTTCTGCGGGATCAAAATTTATGTCCCAATCCTTATTGGGGCCTTTCTGACCGAGCGGGACCTTACGCTCGGTAACGTCCTCGGATCCAGTTATTACAGTTGGCTTGGCGCTGTGGACGCCGGATGCATGTGGATCCGCCTGGGACGGCGCGTATCGACCTTTTGCATCGTCTTCCGGGTTGGCCATTTTTTCCTCCATTTTGGTTCACTTTGAGCGGTCTGCGCTCTTGAGGTCACATCAACGGTTCATGCCGCAGACGAAGCCGATGACGGCGGCGATACCAACCGCCGGCAATGGTTTGGCGCGGATGCGCTCCTTTAGGTCAACGAGTACATCAGACGCTTGCGCCTTCGCGACGCGCATTGCCGCCGAACCGATCTCGCTGGCGCTCTCCCGCAGGCGTGCCACCTCCGCCTTCAGAGCTTCAAGCTCTTCGCGGGAAGATGCAAATGTCGCCGCATCGGTCTGCTCGGGCTCCCTCGTCGCTGCCAGAGCCTTATCGACGAGCGGCGCGTCTGAGCCAAAGCTAACCTCCTTTGGGAGAGACGGCACGATCCCGGTTGGAACGGAGGTTGTTGTCGCCGAGACCGGGTCGGAGGCCGGGAATGAGCCTTTCAGACTAGCCTCGAGTTCGGATTCGGTGCCTTGGGATAGCCGCGCTTGTTCTTGTTCAAGAGCCTCGACTGCTGGGGATTTCGGCGGGGTCATCGGTGTCCTCCTGGGTTCCATCCACGAACACTTGCTGAGGCGTAAGGTTCCGTTTGTTTCAATCATCGTCGGTCAACGAAACCAGCCGCAATTCCCTGCGTTTGTAGTTGTGACCTCTTGAAACAGGAGACAGCCTCATGGCCGACGATAGCACCACCACCATCCGCGCTACGTTTGATACGCGCGAAGCAGCAGACCTTGCCGTCGAGCATCTAGTGCAGCAACACGGGGTTTCGCGCCCAGACATCTTCATCCAGTCTGCGACCGATCGAAACACAATAGGCTCCAAGCCTTCCGGTGGCGACGCGTCGCACGAGGGCGGATCACGCAATGACGCCCCGCTCGAAGGGGAAATCGAGGTCTCGGCTGATATCGCTTCTGACCAGATTGCGGCTGTTCAACGCAGCCTCGGTGACGCGGGCGCGATCCGCGTGTCTGGACGCTGAAAAGTTTTGTGGGGCCGGCATAGTGCCGGCCCCGCTCGTTTGCACATCAATGCGTTGAAGATGAAAAGCCAAAAACCTCGGTAGTTTATTGCGATCCAACTATGGATCGTCGGTTCGAATCTGCTCAAGACTCAGTCACTGCATGACTGAAATCGATCATCGTGGTAGCCGTTCGCGTGCTCTGCGATAGGACAGTCAGATTTGCCCACCCAGTTCGATATGTTTTCCGACAATCTGTCTGCGTCGCCATCGTCTGATCGCCGGCAACCGGTCCGAGAGTCAACAAGCAAGACTATGACCGAGGCGGAGATGGTCGCACATCTGTCCGGTACCGGGCGCTTCCGCATTCTGCAAAAACTTGAGCAACGCGAGATCGCAGCAATAATCCGGCCCGAATTTCCATTGAGAGGCATCATCCTCGATACCGAGACAACCGGGCTCAGCCCTCGCAAGGAAGAGATTATCGAGATAGGCCTGATCGCCTTCACGTTTGATCATGCCGGTGCGGTTGGCGACATAACGGGCAGCTATGGTGGTCTCCGGCAGCCCGAGAAATCCATCCCGCCCGAGATTACCAAGCTGACCGGCATCACAGACGAAATGGTGACCGGTCAGGCGATTGATATGCAGCGTGTCAACGAACTTGTCGCGCCCGCCGATCTCGTGATCGCGCACAATGCCAGCTTTGACCGCCCGTTCTGTGAAGCGTTTTCTCCGATATTCTCGGATAAGGCCTGGGCCTGCTCGAATGCGGAGATTGACTGGTCGGCGCGCGGTTTCGAGGGAACGAAGCTTGGATATCTCATCAGTCAGGCCGGCTATTTCCATGACGGCCACAGAGCGCTCGATGACTGTTTCGCCTTGCTGGAGGTTATGGATCGAAAACCTAACGAAGGCGCGGAGACGGCGTTTTCAGAACTCTACCGAGCCAGTCTGAAATCACGCGTACGCATCTTTGCCGAAAACAGCCCATTCGACCTGAAGGATCACCTGAAGGCGCGTGGATACCGATGGTCGGATGGAAGCGAAGGACGGCCGAAATCATGGTGGGTCGAAGTGGACGAGCCCGATCTTGCCGACGAGCTTCACTATCTGCGCACCGAAATCTACCGATATCCGGAAGCAGATCCGCCCATCAAGTATCTGACCGCCTTTGACCGTTTCCGCGCCTAGCGGTTCGAAATGAGGAAGATGAATTTTCGGATTTGCATATTGCGCATAGCTGGGCTGCGACACAGCCTCTGACCCGGCGTGAGGGATCGTATATAACAACTCCAACGAAGCGATGTACCTCCTCCCACAGAGCTTCGGGTTTCATGCGGCCCACTCCTCCTCCCAAGGGTAGCATGAATGGACAGCGGCACTCCTCCTCCCAGCCGGTGTCCAATGATTTCGAAAAGCCTGCGCACTCCTCCTGCGCAGGCTTTTTCGTTTCTACCTACATCCCGAAATCCAATTGCGACTGATCCTCATCGCCATCTTCGCCCTGATCGTTCGTTAGCGAGGATAGGGTCACGCCAAGCAACCGCACCGACAGCTTGAACGGATAGACGGTCGCGAGAAGCCCTGTTGCTGCTTCAAGAATCTCGTTGCCGTTGGCAAAGGGAAGGGCGGTGGTCTTGCTGCGCGTCGCCTGGGTGAAGTCGGAATATTTGATCTTCACGGTGACGGTCTTGCCGCTGAAACCTTTTCCCTCGCAATAGCTCCAGACCTTCTCCGCCAACGGCTTCAATTCGCTCGTCGCCAGATCAAGATCGTCGATATCTTGGCTGAACGTATCTTCGGCGCCAACGGATTTTCGCACGCGGTCGGGCCGAACCTGACGATTATCGATGCCGCGGGCGATGCCGTAGAAATAGGGACCGGACTTTCCGAAATTCTGTGTCAGGAAAGTGAGAGACTGCGCCTTGAGATCTGCGCCGGTCTCGATACCGAGCCGATGCATCTTCTCGGCGGTGGCCGGCCCGACACCATGGAATTTCTTGACGGCGAGGCCTCCGACAAAAGCCGGGCCGTTCTTCGGCGTGATCACGGCTTGGCCATTGGGTTTGTTGAGGTCCGACGCCATCTTGGCCAGGAACTTGTTATAGGAAATCCCGGCCGATGCGTTGAGGCCGGTCGTCGCTTTGATCTTTGCGCGGATTTCCAGCGCGATCTCTGTGGCGATCGGCATGCCCTTCAGGTTTTCCGTCACGTCGAGATAAGCCTCGTCCAGTGACAAGGGCTCGATAAGAGGCGTGTATTCGGCAAAAATCTCGCGGATCTGCTGCGAAACGGCACGATACACTTCGAACCTTGGCTTCACAAAAATCAGATCCGGGCATTTACGCGCCGCCGTGACCGACGGCATAGCCGAATGGACCCCGAATTTGCGGGCCTCATAGCTGGCGGCCGCCACGACGCCGCGGGCGGCAGCACCGCCGACGGCCAACGGCCTGCCGCGCAGCTCCGGATTGTCCCGCTGCTCGACCGACGCATAGAACGCATCCATGTCTACATGGATGATTTTGCGGAAGGTCTCTGCCGGGATCGTGTCTGTCATGGTGCTGCCGGAAGGTCCAGGTTGAGGCTCGATAGTTGGAACGGATAGTGAACATATCACCGTTCCCGCCGATCGCAAACAGCTGCTTCAGTGCACCGAACTGTCGGATGCCCTTGCCCGGCTACAGGAGGCTACCCGCGCGTGCCTCGGCGGCCTTCTTCTGCACGAATATCGGGGAAGGAAGGCCCCAGCGCGCATGCACCAGCTGCGTTTTGCCGTCGGCCGTGTTGCGAACGATCGGCCCCATCTGATCGGGGTTCATCTGGTAGGCGGGCATGAGGTTGATTAGGCTCTCGGCGTCCTGGGCCCACTTCGAGACCCAGTCCTTGTCTTCCATCCGATAAAGAGCGCACATTGCAGGCTATCCCTCCGCTCAGAGCCTGTCCGAGAATTGAGTTGAGTGATCGGGCCGATGGGTCGGCTTTGCCGTTCATCCAAAGCGCTGGGTCGTCGAGCGTTTCTTCGCCTGGATCAGCCGAAATCGACGACTGTGGAAAGACCCGGAGGCAACGATAAAGTCGGCCGAAGCATTTCTCTATGCTGCATCCATCATGACGCTGACAAGGCGCATCGCACGACCATCATGAATTCTCGGACGGACTCTCAGACAGATGAGGAAATCTAGCGCATCGCCAGCGATCCGCTAGTCGAGCTGGAAACATCGGCATTGTCCTGCCGCTCCCGCAAACCTTTGTAGGCCGCATGGCGCAGCTTGCCGTCGGCCATCCAGGCGCGAAACTCGATCTCGGCTATCGATACGCTGAAGGTTAAGGCGCGGAATTTTCAGTGACAATATCGCAAAAATATGAGCTCAACGCATAGCTCTCGTGACTTAGACAAACAGTGGCAAGCTATGACCCGCAAAAAGCCGAGAGTGGGCACGCCACGCCGCAGAAGACTGCTTGATTTTAAGGCAAGTGGTGTATCCGGGCGATGCGGCCTGTTCGCCCATGGTGCGTTGCAATAACTATTTTACTTTACAAGAGAGAATGATTTTGTGAAGTTGCGGCATCTGATCATTTTCGATAGGGCCGAAGACATTGTCGAACCTCCGTTTTGCCACCCGCCTCAACTCCTTCGCTTCGAACCCTGCCGGCGAATGGCCGGACCTGAAGGGCAAGCCGACGGTCCTGCAGATGGCGGCGCGTGCCGCCAAGGTCGATGGCTTGACGGATCTGGACCTCAATTATCCCGATCACGTCGGTGAAAAGCCTGCAGAACTGAAGCGTAAGCTGGAAGATATGGGCCTGGCAATCAACGGTTTTGCCATGCGCTATTACACCAATCCGGCTTTCAAGCTCGGCGCCTTCACCCATCCCGACGAATCGGTTCGCCGTGAAGCGATCGACCTGACCAAGGCCGGTATCGATGCAGCCCGCGAAGCCGGTTCCAACCTGATGACCATCTGGCTCGGTCAGGACGGCTTCGATTATGCCTTCCAGGCTGACTATGATCGCATGTGGCAACACGAAATCGATGGAATTCGTGAAGTTTGCGAACATGACGCCGACTGCCTGATCTCGATCGAATACAAGCCCAACGAGCCGCGCTCCTACAGTCTGATGCCGGACTGCGCCACCACGCTTCTGGCCATCAAGGAAGCGGGCTGTGCCAATCTCGGCGTCACGCTCGATTTCGCGCATGTGCTTTATGCCGACGAACAGCCGGCTTTCGCCGCCGCCATGATCGCCCGCCACAGCCGTCTGCTCGGCGTTCACCTCAATGACGGTTATGCCAAGCGCGATGATGGCCTGATGGTCGGTGCGGTGCACTCGATCCAGACCATCGAACTGCTGCGCCAGATCCGTCGCGACGGTTACGATGGCGCGATCTATTTTGACACCTTCCCGGACATGACCGGCCTCGATCCGGTTCATGAATGCGAAGTCAACATTCAGACCGTCAAGCGCATGCTCAAGGTCGTCGATCGTCTCGAAGGCGACAACCGCCTCGGCAGCGCGATCGACCGTCAGGATGCCGTCACCGCGCAGTCGATCATTCAGGAGGCAATGCTTGGCGACGTCGCTTGAGGGAGCTCCAAGAGACATCTTCTATTCCAACAACCACACCTGGGAGGATACTATGAACAGACACCTGAAATCCGCGTTTGCCGGCATGGCGCTGGCGCTGATGGCAAGCGCGGCCTTCGCGCAGGAGCTTGCACCGCTCAACTCGGATACCGAAAAGGACCGGGTTGACTGGTCGCAGCTTGAAGCGAAGTACGGCGCGTTTCCGAAAATTCCGGAAGGCACGCGCGCCGGTGGCGTTTCCAAGACGCTCACCAACGAATACTGGCGTTCGCTCGGCGAAGGTTACGAGAAGTTCGGTGAGAAGGCCGGCGCGACCGTTGCCTATCAGGCAGCGCAGAGCGAAGGCGATCAGTTGGGTCAGCTGACGATTGCAGAAGGCATGGTCACCACCGGCTTCAACGTCATTCTCGTGTCGCCGCAGACCGATGCCAACCTGCAGCCGGTCATGGAGCAGGCCAAGGAAGCCAACATCCCCGTCGTCAACGTCAACGATGCCGTCGTGCCGCAGGCCGAGCACTATGTCGGCAACGTCCAGCGCGATAACGGTGTGCGTGTTGCCAAATGGTTCATCGACAACCGTCCGGAAGGCGGCAAGGTCGCCATCATCGAAGGCCAGGCCGGCGTGTTTGCCGCTGTCCAGCGCACGGCGGGCTTCAAGTCCACCATCGGCGAGAACTCCAAGTTCCAGGTCGTTGCCAGCGTTCCGGGTAACTGGGATCGCCAGCAGTCCTACGATGCCGCCACCAACATTCTGCAGCAGAACCCCGATCTCGTCGGCTTCTATTGCAACAATGACGGCATGGCACTCGGCGTCATCGAGGCGGTCAAGGCTGCGGGCCTGCTCGGCAAGGTCGCCGTGTTCGGCACGGATGGCATTTCCGACGCCTACAAGTCGATCGAAGCCGGAGAACTGACCGGTACGGTCGACAGTTTTCCGATCCTGACTGGTGAAGTGGCGATGGAAACGGCACTTCGTCTCGTCGCAGGCCAGAAGGTGGCACGTGTCGTCGCCACGCCGCAGGCGCTGATCACCAAGGACAACCTTGCCAAGTACAAGGGCGACGGCGTCGATGTCCGCGCCGTGCTGATGAAGGATGCTGCGTCCGCGCAGTAATCGCAACAGGAGCCGGTCCTCCCGAGGCCGGCTCCCCTCCTTTGATGAAAGCACCGAGATGACGACAACGGCTCGCCTCAAGTTCGAGGGCATCACCAAGACCTTTCCAAGCGTCAAGGCGCTTTCGGACGCGACCTTTTCCATAAAGCCCGGTGAAGTTCACGCTCTTCTCGGCGAAAACGGCGCCGGCAAATCGACGCTGCTGCGCATTCTGTCCGGTGTGTCGCGCCAGACCAGCGGCGAGTTTTACGTCGATGGCAAGCTTGCCACGTTCAAGAGCCCCGAGGATGCCCGCCGCGCCGGCATCGCCATGATCCATCAGGAGTTGCAGCAGATCCCCAATCTGACTGTCGCGCAGAACATGTTTCTCGGCCATCCGTTGAAGACTGCCGGCGGCTTGCTGGTCAATCGTCGCGAACAGGAAAAGCGCGCGGCCGCAGCGCTTGCCATGATCGACCCGTCGATCGACCCTTCGACGCCGATCAAGAACCTGAAGGTGGCGCAGCGGCAGATCGTCGAGATCGCCCGCGCCCTGCTGGAAAACGCCAAGATCGTCGCAATGGACGAACCGACGTCCAGCCTGACGCCGGCCGAATTCGAGAGCCTCGCGGTCATCATCGAGAAGATGGCGGCCTCCGGCGTGGCGATCATCTATGTCTCGCACAAGATGGATGAGGTTTTCCGCATCTGCCACCAGGGCACCGTCATGCGTGACGGCAACGTGGTCGGCACGGTTGACCTGCGCACCGCCGCACAGTCGGACGTGATCGCGATGATGGTCGGCCGCGAGCTGATGCAGGAAGAACACAATTCGTTTGTGAAGGATGACGTTCGCGTTGAAGTGCGGGGCCTTTCCTCCGCGGTCACGCATGTCCGCGACGTCTCCTTCACAGTAAGACGCGGCGAAGTCGTCGGCATTGCCGGCCTGGTCGGCTCCGGCCGTACCGAGCTTCTGCGTCTTCTGGCCGGCGTCGACAAGATCGGATCCGGCGAGATCAGCATCGACGGCCGTGCGCTGAAGCTGACAAACCCGCGCTCCGCCATCTCTGCCGGGATCGGTCTGTTGCCGGAAGAGCGCAAGCGCGAGGGCATCATTCCCATGCGCCCGGTGTCGCTGAACATGGCGCTGCCGTCCTTGCGGAAATTCGTAAAGGTCGGCGTCGTTCGCCATTCGACGGTTAACAATACTGCCGAAACATTGCTGAAGCGGGTCAACCTGCGGCCGTTCCAGATCGATCGTCCGATCAAGCTGTTCAGCGGTGGCAACCAGCAGAAGGCGATCATCGCCCGTTGGCTGGCCGCCGGATCTGAAATCCTCTTGTTCGACGAACCGACACGCGGCATCGATGTCGGTGCCAAGTCCGAAATCTATCATCTGATCGAAAACCTCGCCGCCGAAGGCAAGTCCGTCATCGTCGTCTCCTCGGAACTTCCCGAGGTTATCCGGCTGTCGGACCGGGTCATCGTCATGCGCAACGGCCGCATCGCCGCCCAGCTGGAACGACACGAGCTGACGGAACAGGCCATCGTCTCGCACGCCGTCGGCGATGCCGAGCCAAATACCCATTCCTCGACGCAGGAGCACACCCATGTCTGATATCGCCGCCGAAACGCCCAAGCGTTCCTCGAAACTTTTCAGCTCGTTCTCGCTGCGTGATGCCGGTACGCTCATCGGCCTGATCATCATCATGGCCGTGTTTGCGGCGCTGGTGCCGGGCTTCCTGTCCGAGCGCAACCTCATCAACATCCTGCAGCAGTCGAGCATCAATGCCTGCATCGCGCTCGGCATGACGCTGGTCATCATTTCCGGTGGTATCGACCTCTCGGTCGGCCCGACGGCTGCGATTTCCGCCGTGCTGACGGCTGCTCTTCTGGTGACGGGCGTGCCCGTGCCGGTGGCGCTTCTTGCCGGTCTCGGCATTGGTGCCTTCTGCGGTCTCGTCAACGGCGTGCTGGTCGCCTATGTCGGCCTTCAGCCGTTCATCGTCACGCTCGGAACGCTCAGCACTTACCGCGCCATCGCGTTGATCTATACGGGTGGCAATCCGGTTCTCGGTGTGCCGCAGAGCTTCCGGTCATTGTTCAATGGCAATGTTGCCGGCATTCCGAACTCGGTCATCATCGTTGCGGTTGTAGCCTTCGGAGCCTGGGTCCTGCTCAAGAAGACGCCGATTGGTGAATATCTGCTCGCCGTCGGCGGCAATGAAGAAGCCTCCTATGTGGCCGGTGTGCCTATCGCGCTCACCAAGATCACTGCCTATGTGATCTCCGGTGTTCTGGCGGCGCTTGCATCCTTCATCCTGATCGGTCGCCTCGGTGCGGCAGAGCCTATCCTCGGCAATCTGTGGGAACTCGATGCGATTGCAGCTGCCGCCATCGGTGGTGCGTCGCTGATGGGCGGCAAGGGATCGATCGTCGGCACCATCCTCGGCGCCATCATTCTGGGTGCCATGCGCAACGGTTTGACGTTGATGAACGTTCAGGCTTTCTATCAACTTCTCGCAACCGGCCTTATAATTCTTGTCGCAATGATGATTGATCGCGCGACAAGGGGACGGGGATGAATTCCGACAACATGGATCCGAAGGCAGTCGGCCCGCGCATTCGCATGCGCCTGCCGCTGCTGACGCCGCTGGAAGCAAGGGTGGTCGAGACCGTCTTTGCACTGCGCAGCTTCAATGACGACACGTCGCTGAAGGAAATCGCAACCGATGCCGGCGTCTCGGAAGCCATGGTCGTGAAGATCACCAAGAAACTGGGATTCGCGGGCTATCGCGAATTCCGCAATGCGGTTTCCCAGTATAACCGGTTGCCGACGGCGGAAATGCACCAGGAACTGTCCATCGAGGACACGTCGCAGGAAATCATACAGAAAGTGTTCCGGACTTCGATCCAGGCGCTGGAAGAAACCCTGTCGATCATGGATGTCAAAGCGTTCGATCGTGCTGCCGACCTGATCCATGGTGCGCGTCAGCGCGATTTCTACGGTGTCGGCGGTTCGGCGCAGATCGCCCGCGACGCGGCCCACAAATTTCTGAGGATCGGCGTACGCGCCAGCGTCTACGACGATTCGCACATGATGCTGATGTCCGCCTCCTTGCTTGGTAATGACGATATTGCCGTCGGGTTCTCGCATTCCGGCAATACGATGGCGGTTATCGAGGCAATGCAGACTGCCAGACGCAACGGTGCCCGCACGATTGCGATCACCAATTACAATGAATCTCCGCTGGCACAGCATGCCGATGTCGTTCTCTGTTCGACAGCGCAGGGTTCGCCGCTGATGGGCGAGAATGCGGCCGCCCGCATCGCCCAGCTCAATATTCTCGACGCGGTATTCGTGGCTGTTGCGCAGCGCGATTACACCGCCGCCGAAAACCATCTCGAAAAGACCATGGCGGCCGTCGCCTCCAAACGGAAAGACAAATTCCTATGACTGCATCCACCCCCGCCGTCGTCGTCTTCGGCAGCCTGCATTACGACATCATCGTCAAAGGCCCGGCGCGCCCGCGAAAGGGCGAAACGGTGACCGGTTCGGCGTGGAACCCGGCCTGCGGCGGCAAGGGTGGAAACCAGGCGGTGTCTGCAGCGAAGGCCGGCGTGCGGTCTGCGATGATCGGTGCCGTGGGTGACGATGATTTTGGCGGCACGCTGACCGCCAATCTTGCCGCAAACGCGGTCGAACTGGATCATGTCAGGGTGATCGAAGGCGCCGCTTCCGGCATGAGCGTGGCAATTTTCGATGCCGAAGGCGATTATGGCGCAGTTATCGTCTCGGGCAGCAATCTTCAGCTCGGGCAAACAGATGTGCAGCAGGCGGCATCGCTGTTTCAGGCGGGCAATATCCTCGTCCTGCAAAACGAAGTGCCGGATCCGGCAAATGTGCTTGCGGCTTCAGCGATGAAGAGGGCAGGGGGCAAGGTTGTTCTGAATGCCGCACCGGTGAGAGCTCTTTCGCCTGAACTGGCAGGGTTGATCGACGTTCTGGTCGTCAATGCCGTCGAGGCGGAAGCGCTTGCCGGTGGTGCCGAGGTCGATACGCTCAACGATGCGATTGCGGCAGCACGCGTTCTTGCAAAATCATTCCCGGTGGCTGTCGTGACGGCTGGCGGTGCGGGCGTTGCCTATGCGACGCGCGACGGCGAAGAGGCGACGATCCCGGCGATCAAGATCAAGCTCGTCAGCACGCATGGCGCAGGTGATGAGTTTATCGGCGTATTGGCGGCGCAATTGCTGCGAGGGGAGGGTATGAAGGCAGCGCTTTCTGCGGCCAATCAGGCCGCTGCGATCCTTGTGAGCTCGCTGCGTTGAAACTTCTCTGGTCAACAGACAGATAGAGAGCGACTGTCAACATCGTGGGGCATCATTCACGTGCGGACCAGGCGGTTTGCCGTTGATGCTGGCGTTGCCGGTGGAGATTGAGCCGGCATGCGATTGGACGTCATATCGGGTCTGCGGACGCAATGTTATCGCGCATGTTTGAAAGTCAGTTAAAAATGCGTCGGGCTGGACCGACTTACACAGCTGCTAAACGACATGAGCGAAACTATCAGAGCGGATCAGCGAAATGCGGCTATGGTTGTGGCCCATTTGGATGACGTTTAGGCCTCCTCCCCCAACCCTCGCCTATCTCGTCACCGCAGGATTTTGCCGACCGGAGTTTCAATACCCAAGGCGGCAGATCTTGATGATCTGCATACTGCAATGAACGATTGGGTAGTCTCTCGGATCGCATTTGCTCTAAGGGGCGGGGTTGTGTCCTTGGAAGTCCTGTTCGGTGGAACCCAAATTAATCCGCAGATGAGAAATGACGGGTCGCCGGTTCGTATCCCTTCACATCAGGATTTTTGTCAATTGTTCATTCGAGTGGCATCGAATTTCTCCTTCGCAGGCGGATCCACGGTCTGAGCCCATTGCAACTACCGGCCCGTTTCTCGGGCCTATACAACCTCACATCCGGTCGCCGCTCTCACGCGGCTGCACCATTATCCCGCTTTCGACGGGCACGGGCTCAGGAGAACGGGACCAAACTCAAGATCGGCGTTTGAAGGCCAAAGGGATTCCCGGTCCGTCCACCTGGATCCGTCAGGGCTGATCAGGCCCTGAGGATTAGAACTGTGTTTCGCAGCTTGTCTTTCAGGCGGTTTTCATGATTGCACCTTCGATGACGACGCCGGAGCTCACATACTTCCAAAGAGCTACTAGCAGTTTACGCGCGAGCGCAACGATCATCGGCGTCTTTAAGCGTCCGGCGTTCCGCGCGATGCGTTCCTTAAACCATAGCGTTAAAGTCGATCTCGGTTGGTGGCGCAGCCATAGCCAGGCGAGTTCGACCATCGTTGCCCGCAATCGCGGATTTCCCGCTTTCGAGACCCCTTGTTCGCGATTGACGTTGCCGCTTTGCCAAGGAGAGGGCGCAAGGCCCGCATAGGATGCGATTTGTCGCCGATTGTCGAAGTGTCGGAACAAGCCTTCCGTGTAAATTATCGTAGCGAACTCTGGGCCTATTCCTTTGATGCCTAAAAGCGCGGTCGCCTCTTTCGGCGTTTCCGGCGTATCCTGAACGATCAAGGCATCTCGCTCGGCCTCAACAGACTTGATTTGTGTGAGCAACAATTCGAGACGATCGAGTTCTCTGCAGATTTCCCCTTTCAAATGCTTTGAGAGTGGCCGACCATCGCCAGTCCGAAGTTCTTCCAGACGTTGGCGGCGATCTCGATTGACAGGTTGGTAATCCCGAATTCCTTGCGTGAAGAGCAGCCCCTTTATGCGGTTGACGTGGAAGACACGTTCCGCAATCAGAGTTTTCCGCTCCCGTCCAATCCGTCGATTGTCGTCTTCCTCGGGTGAGAGAAGTTTGACCATTGAGCACGCGCGAGGCTCGCCACGTTTCCATGCCATCAATGCGCGGATCAGTGTTTCGCCGTCGATGCGGTCGGTCTTCGCCCGGCGGTGCCGGCGCGGCATGGCAATTGATGCGGCCTCTACAATGTGGCTCTCGATCCAAGCTTCCTTGCTGAGCACTCGTCCCAGCCAGAAGCCGTCCAGTCCGGCCTCTTGGATCACTACCAGTGGGTAAAGTATGTTCGTTCGCCGAGTGGCTTTCTGACGAAGCGCTGCAAAGCATGCGAACAAGCCGGCAATATCCCCTCCAGTAACGGAATGGCGGGACATCTTCTCGCTGCTTGGTGACAGAGCTGTCACCAGCCACATCGATTTACTCAATTCCAACGAGACGAAAATTGCGCCAAGATCGACGGGGGTAGCGGTCTGTGCTTGAGTTGGATCTGCTGTTATCGGCATGATTGGCCTCCAGAGAGTTTTCTAGCGACCTCACTCTGCCACGGTGCAGGCCGCTACTCACCCCTGATGTTGGAGTGGACGGCCCCTTAACGGCATCGAAATGTGCCATGATGAGCTGTTGAGATCTCAATCGAAGGGGCC
>NZ_JBCIYT010000020.1:0-47962 GCF_050455485.1 Neorhizobium sp. BT27B
GACGCGCGCCGGCCGAACGAATATCCGACTCCGTCTAAGCCAACAGAATGGCGCAGATTAGCTGCGACACGCTCTAGGTTCTTCGCGATTATTTTTCATGCAGTTCGGCAGGTCGGACAAGCAGCGTTATCACGCACACTCAAGCATACAACGGCCTGACCGGCAGTGCCCTGCGTGAATCGACGGGAACGGAACTGGCCAATCCCGCCATTATAAAAAACAGCAGGCCCAGATCAACTGTCGAGGCAGATACCGCCGCACCCACAAGCAGACAAACGCAGCCTACTCGCGCCGCCAACCGGGTGTCCGCCTCAAAATTGCGTTGCTGCCCGCGGGGCATAATGATCGCAGAAAAAAAGAAAAGAAGAAAAAACAACGTGCCGGGTATCCCGACATTCGACAGCAGCGCCACCACGAAACTGGAGGTACGCGAGGTACCGAGACCGACACCGAGACCAAAAGAGTCGATGAAGTTGGCGATGCCGTAGCGGTTCCACATACCGCGCTCTATCCCCGAGGATGTGGTGCCTTTGCTGAAGACCAGAAGATCGAAATAATCGTAGATCTGCCTGAACAGAGTATCGTTCATGACGATCGCCATGCCGGTGATTATTATGGCCAGCGGCGCAAATATCACAATTCCTGCACTTGTCTTGGTGCCGGACGGGCCACCGCAGCGCAGGAGGCACGCCAAATAGAGAAGCACCAGGCAAACTGGCAATCCGAACAGCCCGGTTGATGAGGTCGATCGCACGACAAGGATTGAGGACATGAGAAACAGAATGAAATTGATCCGGCTATGCCGTTCGCAGATCCACATTGTTCCTGTGAAACCGATCGCACCAAGGCTGACGCCGGCAAATGTGGAGGCCTCTGGCCACGAGCCCACGACACGTTTCACACCGGCAACGATGTCTTCGTCGTGAAACGCATACGGTGCATTACGAATATAAACCAGCAATTCCTGCACCGGCGTACCATAGCTGACCAGATCTATGATCCCGAATGAAATATTGGCCGCGACGAAACACATGACGCCCGCACAGACGGCGCGAAAACCGGCAGCTGTCGATCCAAGCGCAACAACCATGACGAAAGTCACGAGATCGGCGATCAGATAGACGGCCTGGGTAAAATTGCTCGACACCGGCCCGAGAGGAACCGCACCCAGGGTCTCGGGATATTCCGTAGAACCGAGAGGAATAATATCCATGGTTCGCGCAAGCAGTCTCGGTGCGAAATAGCCGGCCAGGATCCCATATACGATCAGACAAGCAAGCCAGAATGCTGCTTTCGGAAATGCCATAGCATCAAAAACCGCCGCCAGCTTCTCGCGATATGAAACGGTGGTCAGCACCAAGAAAGCAACGAACAGATGACCAGGCTGGATGCCGGCCGAACCGATCAGAAACGCCGCCGCACCTCCAAAAACCGTCATCATCGAAAACGCGATGAAGGTTGCCCGATAGCCCGCCATCATACAGGCAAACCCAACGATCAGGGTGAAAATCCCGACGGGCTCAAGGCTCATGCATGCCACTCGGCGAATGGTTGCACACGATCGCCCTGCATCGGTTTATGGCGTGTGGTAGTGCGGCGTCGATAGAAGTGAAAAGATTACGCAATCTGAGATCAGCCCTCTCGCAACAATCCGAAAATCAGCCCTGACACCACCGTGCGCAGTACGAAGTGGCGCAATTATTCCTTGCCTGTGGCCCGATTTCCTGCACGCCCGACGGCACCGTCATCGCGCATCTTAAGCTTGTGACGCCAATTCAGCATACGTCGAATAGCGTCTCGTTGCTCAAGACTGAGGGTTGACCGCAAGAGGCTTCGAAGCGCGTGTAAAAGGTAGTCGGGCAATAGGCTTGCCGTACCTCTCCAGGTGAGCGAGGTGCGGTACTTAAGCTGCGCACTCGTGGAATTGCCCCATCGTTCCTTGTAGTCCATATGGAGCGGCCGCATGTCGAAGTCTAAATTCCGCTCAAAACACCAGCGTGTCACATTCTCCATGAGCAACATGCCGGGCGAGGATCGTGCATGCTCGGGATCGAAACTCATAATCATCCCCTCTACGCGTGTTCTGTCGACCGTTGTGACGAACGCCGCAACAATTTTTCCCGACAACATCAGGCGAAAAATGCCAACTCGCCCGAACTCAGTGTCTTCCGTCGAGATCTGAGAGAAAAACAGGGAAGCCTCGATTTTTTGAAGCCATTTGCTTTTCTTATTATGTTGCAACAGCCATCGCCGTTTCTCAGCAAGGACCCACTCAACGGTTTCTTTGCAGGTTCGGCTATCTTGAGGGCATTCAAACGAAACGTCCCCAAGTGACTGAAGGCGTTTACGGTTTTGTTTCAGCTTTGCGCGAAAATTTCCAGAATAACCACGCATCAGTGCTTCAAAGCCCTCGAAGCCTTTTCTTTCGACGACATAGGCATCGAACGGCTGCACAACATTCAGAATGCCCGCCTGCGCAAGCGCAACCTGCATCGGGGCACCGATTTTCACAAAGGGGATCTCAATTAAGTCGGCACGAGGCACCAGTAGTTGCAGGAGTTCACTGCATACGCGCGCCTGATCAACATCTGGCGCCATCAGAGGATCGCCATATTCCTCGTGCATTCCGCATCCCAACGGTTCAAGTCGGGATGAGAAACCCAATCGGGTGCGTTGAAATGGCCAGACGGCTATCAGCCGGTCGCCGGACCAGACCGTGGCGCAAAGGATCATGTCCCCGCGAAGAGGCGTCTTAACCGCCCATCCCAGCCGCGCCCATTCGAATGTCTGCGTGAAGCGCACGCCATCAACCGATCGCGCCAAGTCATTCCACGCGCTTTCCAGCTGAGCAAAATCATCGATGCCTTCAAAAAGAACGGCGCGCAGCATTCGCTTTCCCTTCGGCGTTTCTTGATCGAGTATGAGAGGCACTGCTAAAATTAATCTAAGATTGAAAATATTGGGAAGTCAATTGCCCTGCATTCATTATATTATTCTCGGGATATGTTGGTTTCCTTGATCGGAATATTATTCGGATTTGAATATACCGAGCAACGAATACCCATACCTAGAAAAAAGGGCGGCGACGTATTTATCGATCCCGATTGCCTTGCACGGCAATTTATTTTTACGGACATTCATACAAACGGTTTGAACAAAATTTATAATTCATTAATGTGTAATCTGTGTGTTACTAGGGTCGCGATCCATGAATAGTCAGTGCATCGCCTATGTTTCGGATGAAAATTACTTCTTTCCCACAGCCGTATCAGCCTTGCAGGCAAGGGCACATGCAAAGCCATCGACAGATGTGGTCATTGTGCTGGCTGACGCATTCAAGAATGCCGAAAATGCCCGGAAATTCTGCGCGGATCATCGCATAAGGCTGATCGACGCATCTGCATTGCTTTCGGAGCACTTCAAGCGGCTCAATGCCGGTTCCTTCTCTCATCGCATCACAGTCTCCGCCATGGGCCGGCTACTGTTGTCCGAAGTGCTGGCGTCGGATTATGATCAGGTGATCTACATAGATGGCGACACCCAGATCAACGGAAGCCTGGATTACCTCGAAGAATTGACGATCGAGCCCGGCAAGCTTGCAGCCGCTCTCGATTATCTTTCGCTTGTGGAACGATTTAATGGAACCGAGCAGACGGTAATTTTCAACTCTGGTGTCTTGAAGTTCAATCCTAAAGACTGGATCGGTCATGCCGCCTTCGATCACTTCGTCGCGCATGGTGGACACTTGCATGATCAGGGAGCATTGAACGCCGTTGTCGGCGATGCTCTGGTCCTGATATCGAATAAGTGGAATTTCCCGAAACAGTTCCTCCATCTCATCGACGGTTACCGCCCGACGATCGTGCATTTCATGGCTCACCCGAAGCCATGGGACGGGCGCTTTTTCCCGTGGACCAATGCCGAGACACAGGTTTATCGCGCCGCTTTGCACGCCAACCCTTGCCTGAAACCTTTTGCATCCCGGATCTCGGCATTGCGGTATTGGACCTACAGGTTCCGCTCGCTTCGTGACGAATTCCGATTTCGGTTTGGCTTCGATGGCCTCCCGTGGAACCGAAAAAACATCCAGAAAGTCCTCTCCAGTTGACCAGGCCGGGGCCAAGCAGAGCACCGATCGGTCGTGGCAGGGGCGCTGTACGCTGTAGTCTTTAATCCAAGCGAAGACATGGACTGCCCCCACGGTTCAAAACAGGTGCGACAACATTAAGCGAGGCGCCACAGGTGGGTATGATGTTCAGGAAAACCACTCTTGCCAAACTAACATTCCTTCCAATGGCGCTGCATCTGGCCCTTGCATCACCTGGGCGCACGGAACCTGTTCAAGCGCAGGCCACTTTGGATTTTCTTGAAAGCGTCGGTGTCGTTTCGACATTTCCAGACCGCGGACAGCCGATCGAACGTACTATCGAGATGCTGCGATACGTCGGTTTTCGCTGGGTCAGAGCCGGAATCGAGGGCGTGACGGAGACCGGGCCGACCACGATGGACACTTTCCTCGAATTGCACCGTTTGCTCGGTGTCAAGTTCGCATGGGGCCTGGTGAGCGGCGGGAGCGATCTCGATCAATTGATCCGAACTGGTGGCATTCTGGCGCAGCACGATGCCCTGCTTGCCATTGAGGGCAATAACGAACCGAATAACTGGCCGATCCGGCACAATGGCGAAGAGGGTGGCGGCACAGGCTCATGGCTCCCTGTCGCACGACTTCAAGCCGACCTCTATAAACGGGTGAAAGCGGATCCGCTTCTGGCGGCATACCCGGTATGGTCCCTTTCCGAGCCCGGTGCGCAAACCGACAATACAGGCCTGCAATTTCTTCAGATTCCGGATAATTCGGAAACACTGATGCCGGCGGGCACGCGCTTTGCCGATTTCGCCAATGTTCATAATTATATCTATCACCCCAACTCTCCGCATCCTGCTAACAATAAGACCTGGAACGCGGCAGACCCAAGCAAGGACTCGGCGGTGGATGGCCTCTATGGCAATTTCGGTCGCACCTGGAATAAACATTTTCGGGGTTATACGGATGAGCAGTTAGCCGTTTTGCCGCGTGTCACGACCGAAACCGGGGTTACCATCGGGGGTAAGATAACAGAGGAACTCCACGCTTCCCATCTCGTCAATATTTACCTTTCACAGTTCGCGCGCGGATACGCCCATACCTCGGTCTACCTTCTCCGAGATCGCGAAGATGAAGAGGGCAATCAGGCATTCGGCTTTTTTCGGCCAGACTACACGCCGCGAAAGGCTGCCATATACCTGCGACACCTGATGCGCGCACTGGAGGATAACGGGCGCCGCAACAGCTATGATACGCTGGATTATTCGATCCCGTTCAAGGCCGACACCGTTCATGACCTTCTGTTGCAACGAAGCGATGGGAAGTTCCAACTCGTACTTTGGGCAGAGCGTCTGGACGGTGATGAAACCGTGGAAATAATGCTGGCCCAGCCCGCTTTGCAGGTCACAATCGATGATCCCGCGACCTCCGACGATGCCGTTCGGATACTGCAGAACGTTGACGGCATCACCGTATCTTTGCGTGACAGGCCGATTGTTGTCCTTATTGAGTAGTGTTTGACGCCAAGCCGGTATCCTCGCTACTCGCGGCAATGAGCTCGCTCCCAAGTTTATCCAGTTTCGATTTCGCTCCAGCGGTTTTGGCGCTGCCGTGAAGAAATTGGCCCATAGAGTGTCCCTCTGTGATCGCGACAATAATACGCCATTACACTGTGGGACTAAACACCTCACAGATGCGTTGGCCTATCGTTCCGTGAGGAACGGGCCCATTACTCGACCTGCGCGTGCAATCTCAAAAAAGTGGAACGACCTACTGTTGAAGGCAGCTCATCTTCAGGGCGTTGCCTTAAGGCCCCTCAATCCTTGCCCCAACAAAGGGGGACTATGTGTCTTCCGATCAAAACAAGCCCTATGATATCTCATCGAGAGTTTTTTTCTGCAAACTAAAAGACTTCAAGCGCATCGCAATGAGAGCAGACAAGACAGACGAAAGCTTCTCAGCAATCATCCATCTCGCGGTAGCCGTCATAAATTCAAGATGAATACCCACAGACGTTAGATAACCTACGGAAATCGCCAATCGGGCGTCGGGTCAAGATGATGGTCGGTGGCATTGCATAGCTTCATTCGTAAAGAACGCCGGTGATCTTCCTGTTATCAATCAAGCGTATGCAGAAGGTCGGCGATAGGGATCGTCGAGAAACTGGAAAACGTATCACACACGGCATAGGGCAGAACGATCAGATCGCCGTGCCGCATACCTCCGCAGGTATAGACCACATTGGGAACGTATCCTTCGCGTTCGGATGGTTCAGGCCGAACCAGCGGCTCTCGTGAGCGAGCGATGACCCTGGAGGGGTCATTCTTGTCGAGCAGCGCCGCTCCGATGGCGTATCTGCGCACCGGTCCCACACCATGTGTGAGCAGCAGCCATCCCTCATCCAGCTCGATGGGCGAGCCGCAATTTCCCATCTGCACGAATTCCCATGGGTATTTCGGCCGCAGGATCGGCTCTCCACCATTCCACACATGAAGATCATCAGAATAGAGAAGATAGAGGTTTTCGTTATCCTGCCTGCCGATCATCGCGTATCGCCCGTCAAATTTTCGCGGGAAAAGCGCCATCCCCTTGTTATGGGAGGCCGTACCGGTCAGCGGCGTCATCGTGAACGTCAGGAAATCGCCGGTCTGCAACAGCTCTGAGCGGATCGCCTTGCCGTTATAGGCCGTGTAGGTCGCATAAAACGTCGTCTCCCCCTCGTCTTCGAACGCAACGAAGCGGGCATCCTCGATGCCGTTCGACTGCGCAAACGTAATGGGAAAGATGACACGTTCGCTGATATGCTGACCAGCACCAAAGCTCAGCCTCACCGGCTCGTCGGCCAAAAGGGGTAACGGCGTGTGAATTGTAGGTGTCGCCGCAAGCCTTGCTGTAGGCTCGATCTCGACACTGCCATCGGCGTCGATCACACCCGTTCGGAATGTCAGCGAGGAGACATGCCCCTCCCCCACCGCGCGCAGGCTCAACACGAAACGCCGACTGCCTGGTGCCACGCCGGACTGATCCGGATGCGCAACGATGCTCGGATTGAAAAGAGCAGACGCCTCGAAAGAATATTCATTAAGGAAATACGCGCCGACCAGTTGCCGTTGCGTTTTACTGAATTCTGCATGCGCCGAAAAAGCTTCTTCCATCTCGTCAGCGCGCGCTTCAAAGGTCGCCAGCAGGTTACGGTGACGCCCCTCGAAGTGTTCAAGCACATCCGCCAGCAGCGCTTCGGCTATTTGCAGATCAAGCGCCAGAACCCGGTCAGCAATATGGTTGGCCCGTGTCTTGTCGGTCGGATTGAGGTCGCGTGGCTCGGTCGCAGGTTTGAATGGTCTGACGACCACGCGTGAGGGGTCTGGACGCAGCAAGAGTGACTGACGGTTGACGATTGTGCCCTTTGACAAAGCGATCTCATTTCAATTTGATTGGAGACGAATTTCAGGCGCTCAACGCGTGCGATGGCGACGCTGTCGTCAAATGACTGTTCGCCCGCATCAGCTTGCGGAACTCAACAAGTCCAAGAAGGTAGGAAAGCAGGGATTCGGCCCCTCTGTTTTCGTTGGCGCGCGCGCGGTGCAACCCGTCCCGGCAGCTTCCGGTCTCTGTATCCACGAGCGACAGAGACAGATCGTTTTTTCCGAGGAACCAGGCCAAAGCGAGTTCGGCATGATCTTTCCATTCGGGGTGACGATCGGCGTACGAAGCGACAAGGCATGCCGAGATCGTTGCCGCCGCTTCCAGTGGCTGCTGGTCGAAACGTTGTGGCGGCATGCCAATATCACTGAACCCGTCACTCCCGATTGGACGGAAATGACCTTCTTTTGCTGTCTGGATAGTGATCAGCCACCGCAGCGTCCTCAATCCCGCAGACACGTAGTCCGCCTTTCCAGCCGCGAGGCCAGCCACCAGCAGCGCCTGAGGCAGACGCGCATTGTCGTAGGACAACCCGTCTTCGAACCATGGCCGACCCGGCTTCTCCACCTTCGCGAGAAGCGCCATCAGCCGTTCGGCAAGGCGCAATCGGACCCGCCTTGCATTGATGTCGTCAACACGATGAGCGCAGTAGCCGTCGAGCCCGAGGAGTGTAAACGCCCAGGCTCGCGGCGATGAAAAGGTCTCGACCACCGGCATGGCTTCGGCAAACAGCGCTCCAGCCCAGTTGCGGACGGAGGCTTCAGCAGCGCCCCGCGCGCATTCCCCCAGCGCCCACAAGGTTCTACCATGACTGTCCTCCGAGCCCGTGTCTTCAAGCCAGCGCCGATCAAAACTCATGAAGTTTCGAAACCGCTTGGTGTCAGGATTCCAGGCATGCTGAACAAAGGCGGCAAAACGCGTCGTTAAAATCCCAGGCAGCGGAATCTCCCCGCCGGCATCGAGCGTCACCGCCAGCAGCAAACCTCGGGCATTGTCATCGACGCAATAGCCATGTGACCGATCGGGTATTGAATGCACCGCATGTTGAAACAATCCGGTATCGTCACACATCGCAATGAAGGCGTCGAAGTTTGGCGCTGGTGATGTGTGCGTGACAAGGGCAGATAGCGCGCCTCCAACGGGGGCGATTTCGCCGGGACCGGTTCGTGGGTGGACGGCCTGCTCGAAAAGTTCCAGATAATGCTCGGCTGTGCGCTCCCAGGTCATCGATCGACTTGCCGCGTAAGCCCGAGCGCGGATAGCGTCTCGCCGAACATCGTCGGTCAGAAGTGCCGCGATCTCCGAACCGATCGCCTTCGCATCGTTGAACGGCACCAGCACCCCAAATCCGTCCACCAAAAGCTCGCGCGCATGCCAATAGGGCGTGGAAACCACCGCCTTTCCTGACCCGAAACTGTAGGCAAGCGTGCCGGAAGTCATCTGCGCCTCATTCAGATAGGGCGTCGCATAGACATCGCACATCGAAATGAAGTCCAGGAGGGTTGGCAGATCGACGAACTGGTCGAGAAAAACGACGTGGTTCTCGACGCCCAGGTCTCTGGCGCGTGTCGCAAGACGGTGCCGATAGGCTTCGCCTTCGTTGCGAACGAGATTGGGATGCGTCGCACCAAGGACCACATAGACCGCATCCTGCTGACTTTGCAAAATAAGCGGCATGGCATCGATCATCACCTCGATGCCCTTGTTCGGTGACAACAGGCCGAATGTCAAAATGACCGATTTCCCCTGAAATCCAAGCTTGGCCTTTGACGCTTCCGGTTCGCAGAAGGCGATATCGGGAATGCCATGTGCGATCACTTCGATTTTTGCGGCTGGGACTTCATAGATGTGGCGTAAAAGTTTTCGTCCATGTTCGGCCATCACCACAACTTTCGAGGAAATGTCGATAATGGTATTGAGGACACGGCGCTGCAAAGGAGTGGGCTCAGCCAGAACGGTGTGAAGAGTGGTGACGACCGGCATTTCCAGCCGTGACAGCAGTGCAAGGATATGACTGCCGTCGATGCCGCCGAAGATACCGAATTCATGCTGAAGGCAGACAAGGTCGAATTCCTCGGCATTCAGCGTGTTGGCCGCCGCGACATAGTCATCAATGTCCTGATCGGCGATCTCGATATGCACGACCTTGGGATATTGATAGGCATGTCCATGATCGGTCATGGCAACGATGGCGGTTTCGACGGATGCAGCGGAGGCCGAGACGGCCTGCTGCAAATCGGTCGTGAAGGTTGCGATGCCACAGCGGCGCGGCAGCGAGTTTCCTATAAAAGCAATTTTCCTAAGGTGGGTCATGACATCTCCTGCATTGAGCGGGACGTCGAGGCGACCGGCTTTGATTGAGTTACATCCGTCTGCCGACGGTCTCCCGCATTCCAGCGGGACGGTTGCGAGCCAAGATCGCGCATCATTCCAACGTCGCCCGTGTAGGCCAGCAGAACGACCAGCTCACTATCTCCCACGGTGAAAGAGGTTCGTCTTTCATCGAAAAAAAATGCGTCGCCGCGTTTGGCCCATGGTTTTGATGCTGTGTGCACGCTGGCATATTCGAGCATACGATATCTCCCGGATCTGCCGCTAAGACCGGAGCGATCTGAGGTCGGAACAGCGAGTGCCTTGAGGATCGAGTTGGCCGGATCGAGGCTGCAAGGAGTAGAATTTCGAGCGCTCTCGAACAAAAATCGGCGAACAAATTTTATTTCTGAAATATTTTCTATACAATTATAAATACAAGATGGTATTTACAGATCTAAATTCAACAGATTAACGATATAATAATAAATTATCGAACGTTTTTTATTCTGAATAATCGATTTATATCTCATGATATCAACGATACGGAGATGAATAATTCTCCCGATAATGGCGTCAATATTGAAATTTATTATATCGTAACGACATGAGGGCGAAGCGGTTGGCTTTGAACGCTGCAGCTTGGCGGTGCCTTGGCATGCCGCGCTAACGCCGCCCAGCCAACGAGAGTATGTTCATGACCCTGGCCTTCCCCAACAATGCGCGAAGCTATGACGAAGCGCGAAAGCGCGTACGCTTTTGTGGCCACGACGGAATGTTCGAAGTGTATTTTTTCGTGGCGGGAGAAGTGCTTGGAGGCAACTTCACCAGTCGGACGGCCAGCGAGGCGGAGTATCTTGCATCATTTGATGCCCTGAAACCGAGAATCTTAAAGGCTGCCCAAGCGGCCTACAAGGCAAACCGCAGCCAGACGATCCATCTGGATCTCGACAACTTCCGCTGAATTGACCGCAGTTGCCGGGAGGCCAAGAACGCGCATTTCACTTTGCCTCCCGAGATCTTGTTCCCAGGTACAAGACAGAGCCATGAAGTGCGTGGCGGTCCTCCATGACCGCAGCTCCGTTTAGCACTCGCCGGTGATCTTGAGGGCGAGCGAGGAGCCCAGGCCGTAAATCTGGATCAAATCTGTTCCCGTGAGGCCGCATCCCCCTGACAGCATTCGTTTGAGATCCCTTGCCATAGGTTCGGGCTCTAAGCTGTTTGTGGCTTCCGCTCCAGCCGCCCTGAAAGCCGAACTGCCGGCAGAAGGATTACGAGATAGATTATCGCCGCCAGTGTCAGCGACGAGGTGTTGAACGTCACCGAGCGTATGGTGCTGGCCGAATAGAGAAGGTCGTAAACACCAACAATCGAGACGAGTGAAGTCGCCTTCACAACCTCGATCGTATTGGACGCAAGGTCCGGCAACACGTTGCGCAACGCTTGCGGCAGGACGACATAGCGGAGGGAATCCCTGTATCCGAGGCCGGTCGAACGGGCAGCTTCCATTTGCCCTGGCGAAACCGAGCCGAGACCCGCTCGAATTATCTCGCAATAATAGGCCGTGTTGTTGAGCAGCAGTGCGATGATCGCGCACATGATTGCTGGCAGCCTGACGCCCAGAAATGGCAGAGCGGAAAATGTCACGATGATCAGCACCAGCGGCGGCATGGTGCGAAAGACGTTTACCCATGTCCTGACGATCCAGCGCAGGACCGGCGAGTGTGATTCAGACACGAGCGCAAACCCGAGGCCGATAACGAAACCGACGGGCGCCAGAACGGCCGTCAGTACGAGGGTGATCATCAGTCCGCTCATGAGATAGGGGAGCGCTTGGCTCATGATGTCGAGATTGAAGAATTGTTCGATCAGATCGTTCATGTCCGCGCCCCCCAGGCCATGCGTTTTTCAAGACTGCCTGCCAGAGCCATCAGCGGCATGAAGATGATCAGGTAGAGGATCGCCGCCATGATCAGCGGCGTCGCATTGCCGGAAAAGGACAGTGCGGTCTGCGCTTCGTTCAAAAGCTCCGGCATGCCGATTGCGGTCCCAAGCGCTGTATTCTTGGAAATTGCCAGCGCGCGGTTGGTCAGCGGTGGGATACAAAGCCGCATCGCCTGCGGCAAGACCACGTAGCGAAGGGTCTGAGCATTGGTCATGCCGGTCGAACGGGAAGCCTCCCATTGCCCTGGGCCGACCGCCGAAATCCCCGCCCAGAAAATCTCCTCGGCAAAGGCCGCAAGAATAAGGGAAAGCGTCAGCCAGAGAACCCACGGCGCAGAAAGATTGATACCGACACTTGGCAAGCCGAAATAAAGCAGCAGCACGACCGAGAGTGGCGGAACAGCACGGAAGCAGTCGACGAAAAGCCGCAGGAACCAAACGACTGCCTTGTTCGACACAAGACGGATCAGCGCCAAGGCGAGCCCGAACACGAGGCCTGCGATCACGATCGCCAACGATAGATAGATCGTGATCCAGGCGCCTCGCAGCAGATCGGGCAGATATGTTTGCGCGACCGCCCCGTTGAAGAAGAGATCGACGAGACCGGTTATATCCATCGCTCAGTGTCCGTGCGAGAGGAATTGACAAGCGCGGCTTTCTGGACCCCGGGCCAGAATTTCGGCGGGCGTTCCGATCTCGACGATCTGCCCCGCCTCCATGAAGGCGACCCGATCCGCAGCCTCGCGGGCAAAACGCATCTCATGGCTGACCACCAGCATGGTCATGCCTTCCTTTTTCATATCCATCATCGCCTGCAGAATTTCGCCGACAAGCTGTGGATCAAGCGCGGAGGTTGGCTCGTCGAGAAGCATGACCTTCGGCCCAAGCGAAAGCGCCCTTGCAATCGCCACGCGTTGCTGCTGGCCGCCGGAAAGCTGCGATGGATAATGGGTCAGGCGGGCGCCGAGCCCGACACGGGTCAACTCGCGGTGTGCGATCTCCCGCGCCTCGGTCGCGGATTTCTTCTGCACCCTCTGCAATGCCAGCATCACATTCTGTTCGGCCGTCATGTGCGGATAAAGATTGAACTGCTGGAACACCATGCCGATGCGCTGGCGCATCTTGTTGATGTCTGTCGCCACCGCTGTGATATTGATCCCGTCGACAATGATCGCGCCGTCCGATGGCTCTTCCAGCCTGTTGCAGCACCGCAGAAGCGTGGACTTTCCGGATCCCGAGGGTCCGATCAAGAACACCAGTTCACCCGGCATGACACGCAGGTTGATGTTGTTGAGAACGTTCACGCTGTTGAAAGACTTATACAGAGCATGAATGTCGAGCATGGGCTGCGCGATCGATTGCGACATGGTTCTAGGCCTTAATCAGTCTGTCTTTTTCACTTGCAAGCGAGTTCGTGCGGCGTCGCATCGTAATTTCCAAGGCCGACCGGGCCGAAACCTGCCTGCGGGGTCACTTCCAGCGATCCAGCCTCCGGCGTCACGCCAAGCCATTTTTTGTAAAGCGATGCCGCCGTGCCGTCCGACTTTATGCATTCGATGACGGTTTCGATCTGCTTGCGCAGTTCCGGCGAGGACTTGGGGATCGTATAGGCGAAATAGCGGCCTGTGGTTTCCTTCAGGTCTGCAGCCTTCAGCGCTGGGTTCCGCTTGGCGAAGGTCAATGCAGTCGGCACATTCATGATCGCAGCATCCGCCCGTCCGGCCTGAACCGCCTGTGCGGCATCGCTCAGCGACGCATAGGATTCGATCGTCCAGCCGATTTCACCGGCCTTCTCACGCGCCCACTTCTCGTCGGCATTTCCCTTGTTGGCGGCAATGACCTTGCCTTTCAGCTGGTCATAGCTTGTCAGTGCCGGCGCGCCCTTCTTGGTCACAAAGGCCAGATCAGCGGACCAGATGCCTTCCGTCAGGAGAAAGATATCAGAGCGTTCCTGTGTCACCGTCATCGGAACCGACAGCATGTCGTAAGTGCCTGCCTGCAGGGCCGGGATCAGCGCCGAAAATGCCATGGCGTCGACGGTAATCTGGCGGCCGAGGCGCTTGGCGATTTCTGCCGTCATGTCGACAGTCAGACCTTCGATGGAACCGTCCATCTTCGGTTGGGCGAACGGCGGCGCATTGCCGTCAAGCGCACTCTTCAACGGTTCCTGAGCGAAAGCGGACCCACCCAAAATGGCGAGCACGGCAGTGATGGCGTAGAGTTTCTTCATGGTCGTTCCCCTTTATATTTAGACAGGCTACAGAATTCGAATGGACATTTCAAATGGATGTTTCATCCGTCTTTTGTTATTTTTTAGAGTTCCAGATCGCGGCGCGGTCCGACCAGCGGCTGGAAGGTTTTATCCGTGACGCGTGGGATCTTGCGCCCCACTTCGAGCGCCTTGCGAAAGGTAGTCGCGGCTGCGGCCAGTTCATCGCCGGCCGGCGCCGTCTCGCCGCAAGCGGTCCAGAGGGCCTGCACGGCAAGGCTCAAATCCGTGGTATCCTGAGACATGCGACTTACTCCCCTGCCCTGGCGGCGGTTGAAAGAATATGCTGTGGCTCTGCCCGCATCGGGTTGGGGGTCAAAACCTGTTCCAGCGCCCATGCCGCCCGCATCAGCAGCGCCTCATTCTTGAAACCGGCCGCCAGCTGCACGGACAGCGGCAAGCCCTCCGGCGAAAATCCTGCTGGCAGTGCCAGCGCCGGATGCCCGGACAGCGAGAACGGGCTGCCGGCAGAACCCGCCGTATAGGAAACCACCGCCGGATTATCGTGAATAGGCGGCGCCACCCGGTAGGTCATCGGCAACAGGAGGACATCGACTTCCGCAAAAATCTCATCCGTGCGGGCAACAAGCGCACGCCGCTGGCGCAGTGCAGCCAGATAGTCCGCGGCCCGCAGATACATTCCCATGTCGAGCTTTTCGCGCAGCGAACGGCCCATAAGATGCCGATGCTCCAGATAGTCGCGCTCGTGAATGGAAAAACTTTCCGCGCGATTGATCGGCATGGCGATGGCGCGATATTCGGATGGCGCGATCGGCAGGTCGATTTCGATCACTTCGGCGCCAAGCTCGGCAAACGCCGCAGCACTTTTGGAGAGCGCATCGAGAATGGCCGGCTCCGGCGCCGCGCCACCCGGATCGAGATTGCGCACGAAGCCGACCTTCAGGCCTTTGACTCCGTTTTTCAGGCCCGGCAATGTCGGCTCCACCGGCGCGGAAAGACTGACCGGATCGCCGTCGTCGAACCCGGCAATCGTATCATAGATGAGCGCCGTATCTTCAGTGCTCAGCGCCAGCGGGCCGGGCGTATCGAAACTCCAGCAGTTCGGCATCACGCCATGACGGCTGATGCGACCGAAGGTCGCCTTCAGCCCGACCAGACCGCAGGCGGCGGCCGGGAGGCGCACAGAGCCACCAGTGTCTGTGCCGATTGCAAACAACGCGGTACCGGCCGCAACGGCTGCAGCCGAGCCGGTCGAAGATCCGCCGGTAAAATGCGCGACATTCCAGGGGTTGCGGCTCGGCGGCGCATCAAGGTCGAAGTGTACGGCACCGGTGCCGGTGCCGTATTCCCAGGTATTCAGCTTGCCGACGAGAATGGCGCCGGCCGCTTCCAGCCGTGTCACCAGCGTCGCCGTCATGTCGGGATCGTGGTGCTGCGGCACACGCGAGCCGCCGGTCGTTTCCAGCCCAGCCGTATAGATGTTGTCCTTGACCGCAAACGGAATGCCGTCGAGCGGCCCAAGGAGCGTACCGTTTGCCGCCCGCTCGTCCGATGCGGCAGCGTGTTTGCGCGCGGCATCCCGATCCATACGCAGATAGGAATGGATCACGCTGTCAACAGCGTCGATGCGGGCAAACACGGCATCCAGCAGCGCCGATGGCGTGATCTCGCCACGGGCAATCCGCCGCGATGCTTCAGCCACCGACAGCGCGGCAGGATCCGTGCCTGCCTCTGCCAAAGCTCCCATCTCTTCTTCATTTTGCATTTGCGTCAGCTCCTTGCACTGTATGCCTTGTGGCGGCTGACGTCAGCGCCATCGGCATGTTGTAATCCGAGGAAGAACAGGCCGGACACCGCAGTCAGGCCGGCAATGATGAAGATCGAAGCCGAGATCGCCTGCGCGGGCACACTCACGCCCATCGCCTGGATCTGCGCCACCAGCACCGCCGCAACGGAGATGCCGAGGCCCATCGACAATTGCTGGCCGACGCCGCCAAGCGAAGTACTGGCGCTTTGCCGCACTCTTGGAATGTCGGCGAACAACAGCGTGTTGGTCGTGTTGAACTGAAGCGAGCGCACGACGCCGAACAGGAAGACGACGCAGACGGTGATCGCAATTGGTGTATCCGGTCCGATCAGGCCGATCAGCGCGATCATCACTGCACCCAGCATGGCGTTGCCAAACAGCGTCACCTTGAAACCGAATTGCGCCAGCACCCTCCGCATCATGGGTTTGAGAGCAATCGCGCTTGCGGCGACAATAAAGACAACCCAACCGGCATCCGCAGCGCTCCAGCCAAAACCGATCTGCAATTGCAGCTGGAACAGAAAAGGCAGGGCATTGAAGCCAAGGCGCGACAGCCCTCCGCCAAAGAAACCGACCCGGAACAGACGCAGCTTCAAGAGCGTCAGGTCGAGCGCCGGCGCTGCGCGGCGGCGCATATGGCGCGCATAGGAGAACGCACAAGCCGGCAGGAGTGCCACCATGGCAATGATGACAGGCATCGGCAGGAAGACGTGAACCAGCTGATCGAGCAACAGCTGTGCCGCGCCGAGAAACGCGGCACAGACCACGAAGCCCCAGAGATCAAAATTGTAGCGTTCTCCCGGCTCGTCGGGCGGCAGCAGCCGCGCCGCGAAAAACATGCCGACAATGCCGAAGGGCATTTTCACAAAGAAGATCCACTGCCAGGACAGGTAGGTTACCACATAGCCGCCGATCAACGGACCGAGCACCGGACCGATCAGTGCCGGCGTCGACATCCAGGCGATCGCCGAGGCCAATTGATCCTTCGGCGCGGCGCGAATGAGAAGCAAACGTCCGATCGGCGTCATCAGAGCGCCGGCCACCGCCTGCAATGCGCGCATCGCGACAAGCGTCGGCAGGTCCTGCGCCAGTGCAGCGCCCACCGACATCAGCATGAATGCGCCCATCGCCCACAGGAAGATGCGTTTCGCGCCGAAACGATCGGCCAGCCATGCGCTTGCCGGGATCACGGCCGCCAGCGTCACCAGATAGATAGACAGCGCCAGATTGATGCGCAGAGGCTCGATACCGAAGTCCGCGGCAATCGCCGGGATTGCCGAGACCATGATCGTGCTGTCGAGCCCTTCCATCAGAAAGGCGGCCGAAATCGAAAGGGACAGCAGCATGAGGCTGCGCTCCCCTGAAAGGCGAGGCGTTGAGACCATCTGAATCTATCCGTTGCGTGGCGTAATGGTCGGGCGTTAAAGCCCGATCGTCGCCTCGATAATTTCGGGAACGGTGACGCTCCTGGCGCCCTCGATCGCGAAAATTTCGTCAAGTATCCGTTCGAAGGCGGCTATTCTGTAAGGTTGCCCCATGATCCAGGGCGAAAGATTGATCGTCAGAAGGCGGCCATGACCGCTTTCCTTCGCCTCTTTCGCCAGACGCCTGGCCGCTGCCACAAAGCTTGTTTCCACATCCTTGAGAGGCTGCTTGCGCACGGCAAGCATCTCACGGTCGGAAAGCTCCATCGTGGAGGGCAGAGCGATGATGGAACCAGCACCGGTATCGAAACGATAGGGCACTTCGTCATTGACCCAATCGGCCATTGCCGTCATGCCCGCTTCGAGCAAAAGACGCGGCGTGCGCGTCGATTGCGACCACGACGGCGAATGCCAGGCGACCGGCGTCACACCGAAGCCATCGAAGATGGCCAGTGTCTCGGCGATCATCTCGGCTTCGGTTTTTTCGTCCAGTCCTTCGTGGTGGATCGAACCGGCATCAAGGCTCGCCGCCACGATTTCCCAGCCTTCGCCTAAAATCTCGCGCATCAGGATCGGATAACGCTGTGCCACACGGGCATTGAGGAACGCGCTCACGCTCACGCCCCTTGCCTTCAGCGCATCCATCATCCGGTAGATGCCGATACGGTGACCGTAATCGCGCTGGGTATAGGTCTGCGTGTCCGGCCAGGCCCGGTTCGGTGCACCGACCGGCAGGAAAGGCTTGCCGGAGATATTGAGCGGAAACCACTCGACGGCGATCTGGATCCAGACACCGAGCGTGGTGTCGCCAGACCATTCAAGCCTGCGCTCGCTCCAGGTGTCGCGCCAGGCGTAAAAATCCTGGTCCATCTGCCGGTGGCGGCGCAGCGGCGTTTCGAGATAGGCGGGACCGGTCGGATGGATCATCACTGCTCTCCCTCAAGCCCGGAAAGCCAGGCGGACATCCAATCGTAATGGTTCTCGTAATACCAGTCGGCGATTTCGCGCGCCGTCGGATACCAGACCTGATCATGCGATTTGACGTAATCAAGGAATTCGGCGAATGCGTCGATGCGGTGCGGATGCCCCAGAACCAGAGGATGGATCGCAAAGCACATGACGCGGGCGCTGTCGGCGCCTTCGATATAAAGCCTGTCAAACTGCGCCTTTAGTGAAACGAACATTTCGTCCACCGACGTATTATTCCAGGCGACCATCGGAATGTCGTTCATCTCGATGGAATATGGCACCGAAATCAGTTTGCCGCTTTTCAGGTTCAGCGGCATCGGCTGCTCGTCATGGAAATAGTCGAGCGTGTAGCGAATGCCTTCCTGCGCCAGGATCTCCTGGGTTTCGAGACTCGGCGTGATGGCCGGCGTCAGCCAGCCGTCCAGCCGCTGACCGACCTTTGCCAGCGTTTCGCGGGAGTCGATGACCACCTGGCGCTGCTCTTCCGGCGTCATGCCGTAGAAATAGCGACTGTTGTAGACCCCATGGCTGAACAGCTCCCAGCCGAGATCGTTACAGCGCTGGATGATGTCCGGATAGTGGTCGCACACGGCCACCGAAAGCGAGACCGATCCGCGAATGTCGCGCTTGGCCATCTCGTCTGCAAGACGGCGGAAGCCGATGCGGTTACCGTAATCACGCGACGAATAGTAGAGAACGTCCGGCAGGGTACGGAACGGATAGCGATTGGGATTGATTGGCGGCTGCCATTCGTAGTGCTCGATGTTCGGCGCCAGCCAGAAGGCGAGGCGCGCTCCGCCCGGCATGGAAATTTTCGGCCTGCCCCGCATCGGCGCATACCGATACTGTCCCGTATCGACGCTTGCTTCCATCATGTTTTTCCCGTCACGTTCCCAGCCTCTTGGACAACATGCTTGCATCAAACATATTGTTGAAACATTTGTTTTGAACGTTATATTCAAACATCTGCTGGTGCAAGCCTGTTTTTTTCGCTAGAGCATCCCTTAACAAAGAAGACAGAGGAGACAGGGATGGAGACCTTCATGGACGAAGAAGACGCGACGAGGCGACCGAGCGAAACGCGCGATGCGATCCTGAGCGTTGCCAAAGAACTCGTCGCGCGCAAAGGCCCCAAGGGTACGACCGTGCGCGACATCACCGAGGCGTCTGGCGCCAATACGGCAGCGGTCAATTATTATTTTCAGTCGAAGGATGCGCTTGTCCGTCTTGCCACGCAGGAGATCACCGGCGACGTCAATCAGCAGCGCCTTTTACGCCTTGCCGAAATGGAAGAGGCAGCGGGTGGCACGGCTCTGACACCCCGCCAGATCCTCGAGGCTCTGATAGAGCCGATCCTGACCGCCTCCCGGTCCAACGACGGCGGCAGCCTTTACGTTCGAAACGTTTTCCAGATGCGCGTCGATGCCCGCGCCGGATATAACAATTTCACGATCAACAGCCATGCTGCACATCGCTTTATCAACGCGATGCAGAAAACCTTTCCTGAACTCGACCTGGAAGATGTCATCTGGAATTACGAGTTCGCCCGTGGCACGTCCGTCCATCTTCTAGCGAACCTCGATCCCGTCTCGCGTCGCTTCGAACAACTGATGACGCCACCCGGTGAAACCTTGCCGCAAACACCTCGGTTCGAACTCAACAAAAGCGCGGTAGAGCGCGTAATTGCAGTCATACTGCGCGGCTTCGGAAAGCCTCTCTGAGGCCAAACGAATATAGACGCGCCTAGTCTGCCTGCTTGGGCGAACCTGCTACCCTGGCGCGTGGCCGGTTGCATTCGATATATCGATAAGCTCGGGTGCAGGGGGATGATTTGGTCAACCACAGATGCGCTTCCCGCAGTGACAACGAAGCCGCCACAGACCGACCACTCGCACCGATGACGGCTTAGCTCTTGATGGGAGGAACCATAGTTCTCATTGGCAGCATCTACAACCGAGGCCGAAAATACCGCCAGAACCGCCACGCTCAGCGCGCACGCCAGTCCGATTAGCTTGTTGAATTTCATTCTAAAAAAATGCTTTTCTGTAGAGACTTGTCCTCGAAGCTGGAATCGAGTGCGACGGCCATCACATTATTCGTATCGATCGCTAAAAATCGGCGACTTGCTTTTTGATGTCAACTGCCCTTTAGTGATCACTATGGATAAGATTGTTCGGAAGCGGCGCGGCGGTCCCCGCACCTTTGACAGGAACGAGGCGGTCGATACCGCCATGCGCCTGTTCTGGCGCAACGGCTACGAGGGGGTGTCGCTCAACGACCTGACCTCGGCAATCGGCATTGCTCCGCCGAGTCTCTACGCCGCGTTCGGCAGCAAAGCAGGACTGTACCGTGAGGCGCTGGACCATTACTTCCGGATGCAGGGCGCACTGACCGATCTCGGCCTCGCGACAGATATACCACAAGCTGTCGAAACCATTCTGCGCAATGCAGTCGACGCTGTGACATCAATTGAGGGGGAACGAGGCTGTATGGTGTCGAGTGGAATGCTGCAAAGTGCGCCAGCACATTCCGAGCTGGCGAGGGACTTGACCGCGCGGCGGGATGATATGCGGCACTCAATCTCCCAAGCCCTGCTTCGCTGGATCGATACAGCTCGCGCTGAGACTCTCGCACGTTATCTCGTGACCGTCCTGCAGGGCCTTTCCGTGCAGGCTCGAGACGGTGCGACACGTGACGAATTAGAGCGGGTCGTCGATCAAGTCATAGCAGGTATCCGCGCGACGTTGCTATCCGAGCGTAGCAATCAAGCAGCTGACTGCTGAGTTGATTGGAAGCCGTGCGGGCTTCGATTTCGGCACGAATGTGCCGTTACCGCCTCCCGCCAGCCTGCAGTCGAACTAGTGCTTCTTGTTGGTACTGACATTCCAGAAATATGGCCATGGAGACGCATGCAGGCCTTGAAGCATCTTTCCCTTGGAGGCCAGGGCATTGAAATCTCCAACCTTGAAGACAGGCGCCTCCTCGTAGAAGGTCGTCTGCACATCTGCCCAAAGCGCCTTGCGCTTTTCCGGATCGGATTCCGTCAGAAAAGGTTCAATGACCTTCGCCTTGCCCGGTGTTGCCCACCAGCCAGGATAGCTGTCGGACATCCAACCGTTCAATGCGGGTTCCGGCGGGAATGGACCATGGGTGATGAAAATATCCCAGAGCGCCGGATCGGCACGGCGGGTGGTAAGCGTCGCCCAGTCGAAAACCTCCAGCTCGACCTTGAACCCTGATGCCTTTAGATACTCGGCGGCGACTTGGGCCATCTTGTAATGGAACTCGTATTGGCGGCTTGTCAGGATGCGGATCGGCCTGCCGTCATAGCCGCCTTGCTTCATCAACTCGGCAGCGGCTTCCGGATCGCCTGTACCGTATCGGGCAACGCCGGCGTCCGTGTGCCAGGCATACCCCTCGGGATAATAGGCACCCGTCGCCGTGAAGAACTCCGGATTACCGAAAGCGGCCAGCAACATGTCTTCGGGATTGAGCGCAACCTGAACGGCCTGTCGCAATTCTTTCGTGCTCAGCACCCCCTGTTTGGTGTTCATCTGCAAAATCGGCGTACCAAAGGGCTTCAGCACGACGGGGTCGGATGCCGTGGACGCGCTCAGCCGGCCGTACCCCTCAGGCGCCAGCGAGTCGGCGTAGTCGAACTGCCCGGAAATCGCGCCCTCCAGACGGGTATTGGCATCCGGAACGGGCACGAAACGGATTTCGTCGAGGATTGCCTTTCGGGCTCCGCCCAGACCGTTCGCGGCTTCCTTGCGGGGCGTGTAGCCATCGAAGCGCACCACCTGGATATACTGGTCGGCCTTGCGCTCCTTCAGCATATACGGCCCGCTACCGATGATCTTTGTCAGCGGATCGGCGAGATTGGCTTTAGGAATGATAACTGCTGCAGAATTGTTGAAAGCAAGAAGCGACAGAAGCGGCGCATAGGGCTTCTTCATCGTGATGCGGATGGCATTGTCGCCCTGCGCCCTCACGCTGTCGATATAGGCCGCTACCTGCTTGCCGCGCGAGGCAATCGCGATCCAGCGCTCGATCGAGGCGACAACATCGGCGGATGTCATCGTTGACCCATCGTGAAATTTGATCCCCTGACGCAGGGCGATATCATAGATCTTGCCGCCATCGGAGATGGCCGGCATCGTTTCCGCCAGAAGCGGCACAACGTTCCATTGCTCGTCGAAGGTGAAAAGCGTTTCGAAAATATGCTGCGTCGTCATGCCGACGATGTCCGCTGTCGACGCCATCGGATCGAGTGTCGGCGGCTCGCCGATGGTAGCGACATCTATGACGCCACCGGTCCCGGCACCGAAGGCCATGCTGCTCGCTGCAATGAGCGCGGTCGACACAAGAAATGCAAGTCTGATCTTCATGAACGTTCCCCTGTTTGTAGTTCCATGGCTCTGTAATTTCGGCATTGCCATTTGGACTGCCGTTCCTTCGCCAGACCTTGTCATTCCGGTCTGGTCGTATTCATGGGAAGTCGCCGCACACCGGTTCGGCGCATGCTTGTCCACCTTTCCCGGTCAGATGGTGACGAGAGACAGCTGTTGTGGCTCAAACCGCGGCGACGAAACCGTCACCGCCACCTCACCCGCCTGCCCCGTCGATTCCAGCCAGAATCCGACGGTGCCACCATTCAGCACGATCGTTTCGGGTCCTAGCAACCGGGCCGCGCCGGAGACGGTGACATTCACGGGCTCATCGAGATAGGGCAGGATATTGCCGGCCTGATCGAGCGCGCGGACGATGACGCGGACCTGATCCTTGGTGGCAGCCGGCAAGGTATGCTCGTCGGCCACGACCTCAAGCAGAGTTGGAACCGGATTGGCCAGCAGCCTCAAATACGCAACCTCGCGGCCATCGATGAAACCACGCAGCTCTCCATGCTGCAGTGCCATGCCCCACATGCCGAGTTCGTCTTTTGAAAAATGCCGGTGGTCGATAACGACGGGTGGGTGCGGCAGATGCAGAAAACGTTCACGGTCCGGGCCGACACGTTTGCGCACGGATCCGTAGGAGATCTCAACCTCGTCGCAATTGGTCAAAACGATAAACGGTAGGATGCCGCCGATATCGCGCTCCCCCCGCGACCAGACCGAAACAGGCTTCATGACGATCTCGTCAGAGGGATCGCACTGGCTTTTGTAGGCATAGGCAGCAAATTTCGGCTCACGAAAAATGTCCAGAACGCCATGGTGACAAATGCGATCGCCGGAACCAAAATCCTTATGGGTATTGTAATCGAACATGCACCAGCCGATCGCGCCGGATATCGACGGATCGCCGTACATGGCATCGAGAACCTCAAGATGCCGGATCGAATGCTCGCCCTGTCGCTGTTCCTGATCGTGGCGTTTGGTTGGATACATATGGCCACCGAATTCGGTGACGAGGTATGGCACCTTTTTCTCCAGCCCTGTGCATTCCCGCTGATCGCGCAGGGCAATACGGCCGTGATTTGCACCGGCCAATTCTTCAGAACCCAGCACGAAATCGTTCATCGTGTAGACGTCTTCGAGAAATTCGCTGTCGGTGATGCAGCGCACACCGCCAGTCTGGCGGGTCGGGTCGAGCGCCCGCGCGACCTTGTTGGTCTCAGCATAAAACGCATGATTGTCCGGCGACTCGTTGATACGCACGCCCCAGATGACGATCGAGGGGTGGTTCCAGTCGCGGCGGATCATGCGCTCCGCATTGCGCACGCTTTCGACCTGCCATTCCTCGCCGCCGATATGCTGCCAGCCAGGGATCTCCTCGAAAACCAGAAGCCCTATCCGATCGCAATGATCGAGAAACCACGGCGATTGCGGGTAATGCGAGGTGCGCACCAGATTGCATTTCAATTCGTATTTGAGGATCTCGGCGTCACGCTCATGCGCGCGGCGGCCCATCGCGTATCCGACATAAGGCAGGCTTTGGTGGCGGTTCAGCCCGCGGATCTTGAGCAACTTTCCATTCAGGAAAAAACCTTCCGGCGTGAAATCCGCCGTGCGGAATCCGAAACGCGACGACATATTGTCGGTGCCGCTGGCGGTAGAGAGGACAACCTCGACCTCGTAAAGAACAGGATTGTCCAGTTCCCACAATGACAGGCCAGGAATATTGACGAAAGAGACCGTTTCCGAGGTGGTGCTCACCGCCTGATCGATAGAAGCGACGACGTCACCCGCTACTCCCTTCAAGGAAACCGTCAGTGTGCCATCGACGACGCTATCCGTCGGGGCACGAAGATCGATCCTCACAGTCACCGTCTTTTTGGTGTCCAAAACAACCGGTGTTTCGATTTTCATGTTCTCGATGGACACCGGACTCGTCACCTTCAGCCATGCATCGCGATAGATGCCGGCATAGGTCAGGTAATCGATGCGACCGCCAAAGGGCGGGATAAGCGGGTTTTCCGCCCCGTCGATACGTACGGTGATCAGATTGTTGCCTTCGATCAGGTGACCGGTCAGCCGCGCTTCGAACGGTGTATATCCGTCCTTGTGGGCGACGACCTCAACACCATTTACCCAAACGACAGCATCGGCCATGGCGCCATCGAAGACGATGGAGACATCCCGGCCGGCGAATTCAGGCCGCCAGGCGAAATAACGCTGGTAGGTATAGCGCTGCTGATAGGCCTTCTCGTCAAAGTAGTTGAGCGGCAGATCGCAGGCATTATGCGGTAGGCGAACGCTCTCGCCCGAAATAAGACCGGTAGGAAATGACTGATCGAAACCTTCACGAAAAATCCAGTCGTCGTTCAAGAGATAAATGGAGCGCATCAAAAAACCTGCTTGCGTAAACGCCTGCCATACGGCGCGGCGGTCGAATCCCAGTCGCCAAAACAGCGAAGTGACTCCAGACAGCTACAGTGTGGCAGCACTGGTCATCCGCCGGGACCAGGGCAGACTATCGCAACAAGAAAAAACAACAAGATATTTTAGTAAATATTTACTTCGGAGACAAAGTCCGGACCGAACTGGTAATCACAGTTATGGATGGCGGCAGCTTTCTCGCCAAATCATGCGAGTGGGGATGATGACGCGTTTGGTGTAATCCCTGCCAGCAAGGCGTTCGACCAGCAGCTCAACAGCTGCCTCGCCGATATGCTCTCCCCGAATGCGCACACTGGAGAGGGGAGGATTGAGAAACTGCGCCACAGGAATGTCGTTAAACGACACGACGGCGATATCATCCGGGATCGAAAGACCGGCCTCCTGAAACGCCCGGTACGCGCCGATTGCCATATTGTCGTTGGCGACAACGACGATGTCCGGCCTCGTCCCCTGTTGAAGGACGTGTTTTGCGAGAGAATAGCCGGCTTCAAGGCGAAGATTTTGCCCGGTGTCGGCGACATCCCCCAGCATCAGGAGTTCGGGAGAAAACAGACCCCGGCGCTTATGCCAATCGACGTAAGCTTGACCGCGCGTGCCGTAACGGGGGATAGATAGCCCATCGGCGGGTCCACTGATGCCAATGAACCCGATGCGGCTGTAACCAAGTGCTGCGATGTCATCAAGCAGCATATGTGTGGATTCGTTCAGATCGCTGTATACACAATCCAGGTCATTACGCCTGGGTTTGAAATCGGCGAAGACGATGTTGCGGCAATTATTCTGCAGCCAGTCAATTTCGTTCTGCTTGTGCTGGCCGATGGCAATCACGCCCGACGCGCCCTGCAGGAGGATCTGATCTGGCAATTGTTCACCGTGATAGATCTTGGCGATCTCGGTGCCCATATCCTTACAGCGATTCTCGATGCCGAGACGGACGCCGACGTAATAGGGATCGGCCAATTCCTCTGTCGATTCCAGGAAATGCACCAGGACGAGGCGTGAAAGCGATGGGCCACCCGCATGGGAAGACCCATTCCCGCGATTGCGATTGCGGGGCGTCTCGTAGTTGAGCGCTTCGGCCGCCTCGATAATCGCCTGACGTTTGGTGGCGGAAACAGACAAGGTCGGATCATAATTCAGGACGCGTGAAACCGTGCCGGATGACACGCCGACGGCGTTTGCGATTTCCTTGATGGTAACCATGTCTGCCCCCCACCTGAATGTTCCTGCATCAACAATGTTTAGTAAACGTTTAATCTGCTGGCGAGGTGATAACGCGTGGCTTGACGATTGTCTGCCAGCTTGGCCAACCGTCCCAGGAAAAGACCAAGACGTGGCAGATGTTTGCGCGGATGTTTCCGGATGAGCCCGCGGCGGGACATGGCCGCGCCAATGTTGCCACACTTGGCCGCGAGCGTTAGAGCAGGTGAAATGTATCCCGACAGGAGACCTTCGCTGTGGCAGATGTCAGACCGATCCGGCGCAAAACGCTCCATAGCGAAATTGTCGACCACCTGCGCGGCATGATTGTCGATGGGCAGCTGGAGCCGGGCGCGAAGATTTCCGAGCGTGACCTTTGTCTGCTGTTCGACATATCCCGCACGCCACTGCGCGAGGCGCTGAAGGCTTTGGCTGCAGAGGGCATGATCGAACTTTTGCCCCAGCGCGGCGCCCGCGTGGTGATGATCTCCGACGAGGAACTGCATGAACTGTTTCCGATCATAGCAAGCCTAGAAGCGCTTGCCGGCGAACTGGCGTGTGAAACCATCTCACCGGAACAACTGGCAAACATCCAGGCACTGCATGTGGCCATGATTGCGGCTTACGAGCGGGCTGAGCGGCTGGAGTATTCACGCCTCAACAGGCTCATCCATTTCGCGATTTTCGAGGCCGCGCAAAACACGTCACTGACGACACTGTATGGCAATCTGGAACTGAAGATCCGCAACATTCGCCATACCGTGCGCCAGCGCCCACAGGACTGGCGGCAGGCTGTCGATGACCATGAAAATATCATCTCGGCGCTTGCCGCACGCGACAAGATACGACTGTCCGAAGTGATGCGACGGCATGTGATGAACACTGCCGAAATGGTGCGTCACTCCGTGAAGGATCTCGGCGAGGTGGTCGTGTCCGATATCTAATCGTCAGACCCAGCGCGGCTCGGGCGCCCAAAAAATCGTCTTGGACAGCACATCATACAGGCATTCGGCGACAATCTGCCCATAAAACGATCTCAAAAAATGAATTCATTATTCATTATGCAATTTCTGTTGACCGGTTTGCTCGCTCTCGTCATTTTCTCCTCGAATGTCCGGGCCACCGCTTCTAGCCGGCCAGTCAGGTCCATCGGGCTTCCAACAAAAGGGGATGACAATGAAGAAACTGACGCTTTCATTTCTTGCCGTAATGATGTCCGCGGCAACGGCAACAGCCCAGGACAGCGGCACGCTTGCCAAGATCGCGGAGCGCGGCGAGATCGTCGTCGGTCACCGCGACGGCTCCGTGCCATTCTCCTATTACGACGACCAGCAGAAGCCGATCGGTTATGCGATGGACCTCTGCGCGCAGGTCGTGGAGGCGGTCAAAACCAAGCTGGGCAAGCCCGACATCAAGGTCTCCTACATGCCTGTTACCGGCACGACGCGCATTCCGCTGCTGGCCAACGGCACGATTGACATGGAATGCGGCACCACCACCAACAATGCCGACCGCCAGAAACAGGTCACGTTCTCGACCACCAATTTCGTCGCTGGCGTTCGCATTCTGTCGAAGAAAAACGCTCCGATCGCCAGCATGGCCGATGCCAAGGGCAGGACGGTCGTCACGCTTGCCGGGACCACCAGCGTCAAGGTCATCAATGCCGCAAATACCGCCGACGGCCTCGGCCTTACCATCCTGTCTGCCAAGGATCTGGCTGAGGGCATGCTGACGCTCGAAACCGATCGCGCCGTGGCCCTGATCTTCGACGACGTCTCTATCGCCGGTGCAGCTGCGACCTCGAAAGCACCCGCCGATTATCAGATGTCGACCGACCCGCTTTCGGTCGAGCCTTACGGCATCATGCTTCGTCGCAACGATGATGCGTTCAAGAGCCTCGTCAACGCAACGCTGGAAGGTCTCTACAAGAGCGGCGAGATCAACGCGATCTATGACAAGTGGTTCACCCAGCCTATCCCCCCACGTGGCATCAACATGAACTTCCCGATGTCCGCCCAGCTCAAGAACGTCATCGCCAACCCGACCGACGATCCGAACCCGGATCTCTATCGCTAAGCGACAGAACGATGTGACGATCCGGCCCGGCAACAGGCCGGGTCGTCATCCAGCCTGCGAGTGACGGATACGGCAATGAATTACAACTGGAATTGGTGGATCTTCTTCGAGCCCTCGCTCGACGGGACAAACACCTATCTGACGACACTGTTCTGGGGGCTGGGCTGGACCATCGCCACCGCGCTCTGCGCTTTTGCGATCGCGCTCGTGCTCGGGTCGGTCGTCGGCGTGGGACGCACGGCGCCCTCTCCGTGGATGCAGCGGAGCGCGACCACCTTCGTCGAGATCTTCCGCAACATCCCGCTGCTCGTGCAGATGTTCCTCTGGTATTTCGTCCTGCCCGAAATCCTTCCGCGCGATGCCGGAATGTGGATGAAGCAATTGCCGAACGCGCAGTTCTACACGGCCGTCATCTGTTTGGGCTGCTATCACGCGGCGCGCGTCGCGGAAGTCGTTCGCGCTGGTCTCGAAAGTCTGTCCAAAGGCCAGAAGATGGCCGGACAGGCGCTCGGCCTGACTTTGCCGCAGACCTATGCCTATGTGCTTCTGCCCATGGCATACCGCATCGTGGTGCCGGCCATCACCTCCGAATTCCTCAGTTGCACCAAGAACACGTCCGTTGCGCTCGCCATCGGGCTGATGGAACTGACCGGCGCCGCCCGCGCCATGCAGGAAAACAGCTTTCAGATCTTCGAAGCGTTCACCGCCGCGACGACGCTTTATCTGGCTCTCAATCTCGTCATCGTCTTCGCCATGCGGGCTGTCGAGGGGTTGGCCGTCGTGCCGGGCTATGGCAACCGCCGCAACGCCGTGAAGGGACGCTGATCATGCTGACCGGCTTCGACCTGCAAACCGTCATCAACGCCCTGCCCTATCTGTTTTTCACGGGCATGAGCTTTACCCTGACGCTGACGGTGCTTAGCACGATTGGCGGCATCCTGTTCGGCACGATGCTGGCGATCATGCGGCTGTCGCGCTACCGCGCAATGTCGGCAATGGCCGCCGGCTATGTCAACGTGCTGCGCTCGCTGCCGCTGGTTCTGGTGATCTTCTGGTTCTACTTTCTGGTGCCGTTCCTCGCCCAGTGGCTGACGGGTGCGTCCAGCCCGGTCCGTGTCGATCCGTTCTGGTCGTCCGTGATCACCTTCACGCTTTTCGAGGCCTGCTATTTCTGCGAGATCGTTCGCTCGGGCATACAGTCGCTGCCGAAGGGCCAATCGCTGGCATCACAGGCGCTCGGCATGACCGAGAGACAGACGATGATCTATGTCGTTCTGCCGCAGGCCATGCGCAACATGCTGCCGCTCTTCCTCACCCAGACGATCATCCTTTTCCAGGACACCTCGCTCGTCTACGTGCTGTCGATCACCGATTTCCTCGGCGCCGCCGCAAAGATCGCCCAGCGCGATGGCCGCCTCCTGGAAATGTATGTGTTCGCGGCTGCCGTCTACTTCGTCATCTCGCTTCTCGCATCCCACGCCGCCCGCCGCCTTCAGAAGCGCGTTGCCATCATCCGTTAAGGCCAGAACCATGATCACACTCAACGACGTCAGCAAATCCTACGGCGACTTTCAGGTCCTGTCCCACTGCACCACATCCGTCTCGAAAGGTGAAGTCGTCGTCGTCTGCGGCCCGTCGGGGTCGGGCAAGTCGACGCTGATCAAGACTGTCAACGGTCTGGAGCCGATCGACAGCGGCGAGATCCTGATCGACGGCACCAGCGTTTCTTCCGCGAAGACCAATCTGCCGATGCTGCGCGCCCGGGTGGGCATGGTGTTCCAGCATTTCGAACTGTTTCCGCACCTGTCGATCATCGACAATCTCGTGCTTGCCCAGCGCAAGGTGCTCAAACGGCCACGGCCGGCGGCTGAAAAGAAGGGCATGGTGCTGCTCGAGCGTGTCGGTCTCATCGATCATGCGCGAAAGTTTCCCGGTCAGTTGTCGGGCGGGCAGCAGCAGCGCGTCGCCATCGCCCGTGCGCTCGCCATGGACCCGATCGCCATGCTGTTCGACGAGCCGACATCGGCGCTCGATCCGGAGATGATCAACGAGGTTCTCGACGTCATGGTGGAACTGGCGCGGGAAGGCATGACGATGATGGTCGTCACCCACGAGATGGGCTTTGCCCGCAAGGTTGCCAATCGGGTGATCTTCATGGATCGCGGCGAGATCATCGAGGATGCCGCCAAGGACGATTTCTTCGGGAAGCCGCGCAGCGAACGCGCTCAGCAGTTTCTGTCGAAAATTCTCGTCCACTAACCGCCACATGCCCGTAATGAAGGATATCGGAATGGAAATGCCCAACGAGCAGCACTTGCTGACGATGGCGGCCGCGCGCGGCGATGTGCTGGCGAACGACAGGCTGGTTCTTTATGCCGGCGCCAATCTTCCAAGTGCTGCGGCGCAACTGGCCTACACGCCGGCACTCAGCGCCTATCCTGCCATGGGGCCGAGCTTTTCCAAGGAGCAGCCGGATACGGATCTGGTCTCCGACCTGGAAGTCGCGATCCGCGCCGAGATCTGCCAGCTGTTTGGTGCGCAATGGGCCGAGCCGCGTCTGCCAAGCTGCACGATCGCCAATCTCGCCGTGTTCCACGCCTTTTCTAAGCCAGGCGACCTGCTGCTGGCACCGGCCGCCGCCCATGGCGGTCATCTCAGCCAACGGCGCGGCGGCACGCCCGAACTTGCCGGGCTGGAGGTCGAGGACCTGCCCTTCGATACAGTCAACGTCTGTCTCGATGCCCGGGCAGCGGCCGATCTCGTTCGCGAACGGCATCCCACACTTGTGATGCTTGGCCGCTCCGTGATGATCAAGCCGGACGATATCGGCCCGGTCGTCGAGGCTGCCCGCTCCGTCGGCACGAAGACGATCTTCGATGCCTCGCATGTCTCCGGCCTGATCGCAGGCGGCACTTTTCCCAACCCGCTGACGCTGGGCGTCGATATCATCACCAGTTCCACCTACAAGACCCTGCCCGGCCGGCCGCATAGCCTGGTAGCAGGCCGCGATCCGGTTGACGGCGAGCATCTGGCCCGGTTCATCGACCGCACTCTGTCGGCCAATTACGATGCAGGCAAACTGCCCGCATTCCTGACCACCCTGAAAGAAGCCACGGCGAACGGCCGGGATTATGCGCAACGAATCTGCGCGAATTCGAAGGTCCTCGCAGCCCGGCTCGCCGCCAACGGCGTGCCGGTAATCGCACCAAAGGAAGGCGAAACCTTTACCCATCAGGTTCTGGTTCCCATCGATCCCGCCACGCCGCCTGCGCAGGCGATGCTGGCGCTCGAGCGACAGGGCATCCTTGTCGGCACCTGCGCCGACCCGACAAGACCGGGCGGATATGCGCTCAGGATCGGGACTCAGTTCGTGACGGCGCAAGGCGGCAATGCCGGTACGATGACCGCAATCGCCGATCGTCTGGCTGCAGCATTGCAGCCTCATTTCAGGACCACGTAAGCGGATCGAGAACAAAAGCCCTAGGTCGGCATAATTTCATCAAAAGGCGTCCAGTAGCAACAGGTTTCGGACGACAGGACGCCGCATTGCCCGCCTTGAGGCAGGACATATCCTACAGCTGTCGATAGGTTTGAAACGGCGAGCACAGTCTTACGACCTTATCTGACCGCCATTATGCAACTCAGCTGTTGGTGCCCCGGCTCAACAAAAGGGCCTTCGAAAGAAGGGTTCCATGTCTTGTTATTCCGTTGCTCGCCACTCGCGGACTTCAATTGCGCCGCTCTCGGCCAATTCGGTACAAAGGAAATGTGAGAGCGCATCTTCGGTTATTACGGCAGCGCTCAGGCGTCCTGAGCGATATGCTCCGGTATCCAAGGCGATACGATTTGAATAGACTTCCGGCCGAAGGGATTGCGTGATTGTGTGACCATGCAAAACGATGTGGTCATGAGCGTCGACGTGGTCAAGAAAACCTGCACGGATCCACCGCAAGTCATAGGCATCTTGATTTACGAGCTGAATGCCGGGACGTATGCCGGCGTGAACGAAGCAGAAGCGCCCGATCTCGGTGAATGTCCGTGCATGATCCAGCAAATCCACATGGTGCGGAAAGGTTTGGCGTATATCTGCGGCGATGTTTTCGAATGCGGGCACTGGGTGACTGGAATATGCGCTAACCGTCGCGGTACCTCCCCAATCCATCCAGTTGACGGCATCCTCATCCCTGAGCGTCCCACGAAGGAGCTCACGTAGGTAAAAGTCATGGTTACCAAGGATCAGGCAGGACCCAGGATAGAGGTCGAGTGTCGAACAGACCTGATCCAGGACCTTTGGACTATGAGGGCCACGATCAATCAGATCGCCCAGGAAGATCACAACCGGTTTGGATTGGAGTTTATTCGATTCCTCGGCGATGTAATCGAGCATCGCGCCGAGAAGATCGGCGCGTCCATGGACGTCGGCGATAGCGTAGACAACGGGCGGAAAGTTTTCGGTGGCGCTCACAATTATTCCTGCAAATGAATGTTGAGGCCAGCAACAGCCCCTGACGTTTTCGGCCCGTCAAACTCGGAGCGGTCAGATCGGCACCAAGTTCGAGTTTGCCGGGCTTATCCCTTAACTTAGTTAGACCAAGGCGCTCCATCAAAAGGTCAGCAAGAGACTCTTCAAGACAACCAAGCTGCATATAGCTTATGTCGGGGTCACCTCAAAGACCCGCCGACATCAGCTCCAAAAAACTAGATCGGGCAGCCCGGCATGCAGCTGCCGATGGCGTCCCGCTGCAAATGTTCGTCGGGTCAGTCCGAAGAGAGTACTGGTTTCTATCAGGAAGTTTTGGACACTTATCGGTGCATAACCATCAGGATGATGGGCTTTGATAGACGTAGGCTGCAACATTCGCTGCGGCTTGCGTTTTCGAGCACTCGTCGTCACACACATCTTTTTGTTTGTGATGATCATTCGACACAAGCGCTCCTTAGAACGTCGCGCATGACTTAATTAAACGCGATTGGCTGCGGCGTGACGTCTGATCCGGTCACCAGCACCGGCACCCGTTCGCGGGTATGGTCCGTACCAGCCCAAGTCGGATCATTGCCGTGATCGGCAGTGATGATGAGAAGATCGCCTTCGCGCAGGCGGCTCGTCTTCAGGGCGCTGTCATCAAAGGCGCAAAACCTTGCCCCAACTAAGGATCGATGTCCTCGTCTCCGGAAACGCCTCTCGAACCCATGCTGTCAAAGTCCCGCGACCTGGATAACCCAACGCCCTCATCGCTGCAGAGATAAAGCGATCCTGAGTGCGGTAGTGCTCAATCGCCGCCCCCTTCTGGGCCTCGGAAAACTTCGGTGCGCGAGCCGCACAACGAACGCGCAGGTCATGATGCTGCTGGTATTCGCGATACCAGTTCCTCAGCGAATTCTGTCAGCGTGGGAATACATGAACTAACTCCTGGTGATCCAGGTTTTAGTCCGCATCCCCTTATGCGCCTAACCGGCTCAGTTCGGCGCGGAGACCAACAGGTTGGACTTTCGAGCCAGTCCACCAAACGCCGGGACCAAACACTTAGATTGCTTTCTTTAGCAGCCTCTCGAAGGTGATCAGCCGGGACGGCGACGTTGACCCAAAAACAGTCATTCCGACAGACGCATAGTTGGAGAAGTAACAAAAAATACTACCTTTAGTAGAAAATAGCTTACCGCACTGGTGATTTTTTGATAGGACAACCTCTGGTGGTTTTCTCACATTTTGGAGGTTCGCAATGTTTGGAAAGATGTTGATTCTATCGTCAGCCATTCTCGCTTTAGGCGGCACTGCACATGCCCAGTATAACCCGGCAGCGAGCTGTTCCATCGGGCCCGCAGAGTTTCAAAGTTGGTTTGCAAACAATAAGATCGCCAAGGATGGCCCGATCGTTTTCGCCAACAGTTTAGCGTTCCCCCAAAACAATACCAAGTGCGACTTTTATAAATGGGGTCAGCAGATGTTTCTCTGGCTGACCTCGCCATCCGGGAGCGGCGTCACGATAACATCTCCACAATTCTATAACGTCAACTTCAACCAGCAGGGGCAAGGCATCTATATCCAGGGCGACAACACCGGATTTTTAAGAAGCGACAAATCCGGTGAGATCACCTCGTTTCGCTCAACGGTCAATAACATGGTGGTAAAGGGTCTGCTGGCCGAGAATATTCAGCCGGGCGGCCAGGCTGGTGGCGGCGATGCTCTCATGTCGCTGAACGGCTCACTTGTCTATTATGCCGTTCACACCAATGACGTTTACGCCTGGTTCAACACCGCTGTTACCAACGGCGCTTTGCCTCAAACGTCGGAATTCCCGAATTCCGCGGCAGATTTGAATGCGTTGCTGAACTATGTGACCAGCAAGGGTGCCGCCGTAAAAGACGCTGAAGCGCTGACCATGGAGATCAAGACGTCCTGGATTGATGCCGCGAAAGTCAATGGCAGCCTGACGGACTATGTCACCATTACCGCCGACGTTCCCAATTATCAGGGTGCAATAGGCGCAGCCAAATGGACAATTGGCACGCCTGCCACTGTCACCAAACAGCTCGCACTGGTCGGCATGCATGTGGTCGGCACGGTTCAGGGGCACCCGGAAATGGTCTGGGCAACATTCGAGCACAAATCGAATGCACCGGACAATACCTATTATCTGTCGTTCATGCCTCCGCTCGACCAGCCCATTGAAGCGCCAGCCGTTCCTGTGCCCTATAACTCTGCCGGGCAGTGGAATTTCATGCAGCCCAACGGCTCGCAGGACGGGGCGCTGGTGCCTCAAATGACGGTCGATAACGCTGGCAATGTCGTCGCAACCCAAGGCAACGTCGTTGGCCCGAACAATACCTACCGTGTCAACCCTTGGGGGAGCCTGCCTGAGCCAGCGTCAGCCAACAACAACACGCAGCTTTTCACATTGAATACCAATATCGACTACATGCTCGCCAACACGCCAACCGGAAAGGACCTGCGCTCCAATTATATACAGGTTGGAGCGGTCTGGACCCGCAATGGTTCGATACCCTCCGCACCGGCCGACAATAGTCAGCAGGTCGGCTCGCTCCTTCTCGCCAATACGACGATGGAAACCTATCACCAGAAAGTAGGGCAAGGCATACGGCCCGCATTCCAGAATGGCTGTTTTGGCTGTCATAATACGTCTAAGAGCGCAAGCAATCCCAATCCGCTTCCGACATCGACCAGCCATTTGTTTTCGACCAGTAACGTTCCTCTCGTCGGAAAATGACCTGTGGCCCAAGATCTTGCCACCACGTCTAATCCAGCTGCAATGAGCGCCTTGGCGGTTCTGGATACCCCAGATGGCGAGGTTGGAGGTTCGAAACACGGCGGAACCGCGACGTTCGCACAATGCGCGGCGTTGAGCCAGTCGTGGCGCAGACCCCGGCATAGTTTGCCGGGGTCCGGTATCCGAGCGATGAGTGCGGCCGGGAAACTGTTATGATTGTCGACCATTCTGCAATCGCGCTGCAGGCATGATCCTGTCCGAAGAACAGGCTCTCACGGAGCAGGTCGTGGCGCATACGGCCGTTGAAGATCTCGCTACAGCCGTTTCGCATTCGCCTCCCTGCCGCGCGTTAGGCGTCGTCAGTTCGGGCGCGACACCCGGCCTGATGTCGATATGTTTGGCGATGCCGTATCCTCGAGGACGAGGGACGCGCTGACAATTAAGTCGGCGATGCTCTAACCCAAGTTGAGATGCACGGCGACCATGGTCGCCACATCCGCGAACGCGATGATGCCCAGCGGCGATGCCGTGACGCCCGGCCCGGTGACAAGCACGGGCACGCGCTCGCGCGTATGATCCGTCCCCGGCCAGGTCGGATCATTGCCATGATCGGCGGTGATGATGAGAAGATCGCCTTCGCGCAGGCGACGCGTCAGTTCCGGCAGGCGGGCATCGAAGGTTTCGAGTGCACGGGCATAACCGGAAACGTTGCGACGATGGCCCCAGAGGCTGTCGAACTCGATGAAATTGGCGAATACCAGATCACCGTCCTTCGCCTTGCCCGTCCAGTCAAGGACGTGGTCGAACAGGGCCATGTCGTCCTTGCCCTTGGAGACGCCGGTAATGCTCTTCATCGCAAAAATGTCGCCGATCTTGCCGACTGCATGCACGCAACCGCCGGCAGCAACCACCCGGTCGCAGAGCGTGCCGTCAGGCGGTGCGATGGCAAAATCCTTGCGATTGGCGGTGCGGGTGAAACTGCCCGGCGCTTCACCGACGAACGGCCGCGCGATGATGCGGCCGACATTGAGCGGATGGAAGATGTCCGCGGCGATCCGGCAGGTTTCCAGCAGTCGGTCGAGCCCGTAATGGGTTTCGTGCGCGGCAATCTGCACGACGCTGTCGGCAGATGTGTAGACGATCGGCTTGCCGGTCGCGATATGGTCGAGACCAAAGGCGTCGATGACTTCGGTGCCGGAGGCGTGGTTGTTGGCAAGCGTGCCGGCAATGCCGGCGCGTGACACCAGTTCCGCCATCAGATCGGCAGGGAAAGCCGGCTCGGTACGCGGAAAATAATGCCAGTCACGCTCGACAGGCACGCCCGCCAGTTCCCAATGGCCGGACTGGGTATCCTTACCGGCCGAGATTTCCTGCGCTGCGCCGTAGCGACCGGTCGGCACGGCCGACAGGCCAGGGGCTGTCTTGCCCGAGGCGCGCGTGATCGCCGCGCCAAGGCCAAGCGCATCCATGTTCGGCACCGTCAGCAGTCCGCTCCTGCCATCCTGCGCACGGCCTTCGGCGCAGGCTTCGGCAATATGCAGCAGCGTGTTGGCGCCCTCGTCACCATAACGTGCCGCATCGGGCGCACCGCCGCAACCGACGGAATCGAGAACGCAGAGGAATACGCGTGCCATTTTTTATCTCACGAAAGCTGAAACCGGCCGAGCGAACGGCGGCGGATCAGTTCGATGACTTCGTAGAAGGCCCAGCCGATCAACGACAACAGAATGACCATGCCGATGACCACCGACGTGTCGCTGTTCTCCTGACCGGACGACAGAAGATAACCAAGCCCCTCATTGGCGCCGATCAGCTCGCCGATGACAGCGGCGGTCATGGCCAACGTGGTGGCGACCGCCATTCCGGCGAGAACCGACGGCAGCGCCGAGGGCAGTTCGATATGGCGGAACCGCTGCCAGGGGCTGAGTTTCAGCACGGCGGCGAGATCGCGGAAACTGCCTTCACCATAACGCAGGCCCGTCACCATGCCGGACATGACCGGGAAGAACGTCACGATGGCGATCAGCACGATTTTGGGAGTCGGCCCGATGCCGAGCCACAACAGCAGAAGCGGCGCGATGGCGATTTTCGGGGCGGTCTGCAAAAGCAGAATGAGCGGCGTGGCAAAGCGTTCTGCCCGCGGGAAACGTGCGAAAACCACGCCGGCAAAGATACCGGCGGCGGTTCCGAACACGAAGCCCGCGACGATTTCCGACAGCGTCACCCAGATGTGGCGGGCGAGCTTGGCGTTTTCGAACAGGAAGACAATACGGTTGAACACTTCGACAGGGCCCGGCAGCAGAAATGCCGGGACATCCAAGAGATAGACGATTGCCGTCCACAGGACGAGGGTCGCGATCAGACCCGCAATGCCACGCAGAATCATCAGGCTTACTTTCCGATCATGGACGGATCGACGACGAAGTCTTCAGCCTTCGGCGCGCTGTCGATCACCTTGAACTGCACCAGGATATCGGCGTTCTTCTGCCAACCGGCGATATCGGCTGCGCCGAGACCCTTTTCCTTGGTCAGCGCGCTCTGCCAGACCGACGGAACGAAGGTCTTTTCGAAGGCGGTGGTGAGGATCGGCTTCTGATCCTTCGGCCAGGTCGGGGCGTATTTTTCGAGCGCGATGTCGAGGGCTTCCGGCACGTGGCCGTCGATGACCCATTCATAGGACTGGGTGACGGCGGTGGTGAAACGCTTCACGACGTCGGCGTTTTCGGCAAGCTTTGTGTCGCTGGTGACGACGACATTGCCGAAGGACGGCAGGAAGTCGTTGGACAGGATCATGGTGATCTTGGTGCCGTCGGCTTCGAGATTGTACTTGCGAAGCTCGGAGAAGACGATCGCATCGACCTGACCGGCCTGCAGCGACTGGACGATGGCGCCGGTGGCGACGACTTCGACGGTGACGTCATCGAGCGTCAGGCCCGCCTGCTGGAGGCCGACCTGCAGCTGCAGGTAGTTCGGGCTGGCAAGGCTGGTGACGGCGATCTTCTTGCCCTTCAGGTCCTTGTAGGTCTTGATACCGCTTGCTTCCTTGGCCAGAAGCGCGCCGATGCCGCGCTGGTAGGTCGTGTGGACGACCTTGACCGGCAGACCATTGGCGGCAGCGGCAACAACGGCATCACCGTTCGGGAAACCAAAATCGACATTGCCGGCGGCGATGTTGGTGAGGATGTCGGCGGCGGCGGCATAGATGAACTCGACCTCGATGCCGTTCTTCTCGAAGATGCCCTTCTCGACGCCGGCATAAAGCGGCGCATAAAACGGTGCGGCGGCGCCGTCGATCTGCAGGATCACCTTGTCGGCGGCTTCCGCCGTCGTGGCGAAGAAGGGCGAGGTGATCAGGGCGGCAAGGCTTGCTGCCGTGGTGACGCGGAACTTGAACATTGTTGTGATCCCCTTTTTGTTCATTGTTTCGAGAAGGCACGTCCTGCAATGCGCAGGAGATTTCGCTGGGTGGCTTCGTAATCGTCGAGCCATTCGTCCGTGGCGCGGTTTCCGTGGACGCCGAGCAGGCAACCGGTTTCGAGCCCGATGGCGCTGCCGACCGTCATGATGATCTCGCTCTCCATCTCGACGCCGATAGCGCCCTGCGCCAGAAAGCCGTCGATGAAGGCGCCGGACAGATCCTGCCCGTCATCGACGGGGCGATAACGGCGGTCCTGGCCGAAATAATAGCTGTCGGTGGAGGCGACCATGCCGGGACGACAGGTCAACCCCAGCTCGGCCGCGGCATCGACCAGACCGGACACGAGCGCGGGCGAGGCCTTGGCTTCACCGCCGGCGGCGCGGTAGGTGCGCGCGGTGCCGGTATCGCCGAGGGCGCGATCGACGGCGACAAACGAGCCGGGTGCATAATTCGCCACCAGCGCCGACATGCCGCCGATGCGCACGACGCGTTTTGCGCCGAGCATGGCCAGTTCGACCAGCGCAATCTCGGTCGAGGGACCACCGATGCCGGTGGAGCAGATCGTCAGCCGCTGACCTTCAAACGTGCCGGTGATGAGCGCGAATTCGCGCTTGCGGCCGAAATCGGTCACGTCTTCCAGCATGTCGGCCAGCAGGCGCACGCGATCGGGATCGCCGGGCGTGAGAACATTCTCGGCGATATCGCCGGGACCGCAAGGCAGATGCGGCGGGCGGCCGTTCTTCCAGGGAAAGGCTGCACTTGTCATCGCTTGGCACCCTTCCAGGACAGAAGCCGGTTTTCGAGCATGGTCAGGACGACATGCATGAGCAGGCCCAGCACGACCGTCAGCAGGACTGCGGCAAACAGCAGCGGCGTCTTGTAGGTCGCGCCGGCATAGGTCATCAGGTAACCAAGGCCGAGCTTGCCCGACATCCATTCCGCCAGCACCGCGCCGACCAGCGCCTGAACCGCGCCGATCTTGAGGCCGACAAAGATTTCCGGCATTGCCGACGGCAGCTCGATCTGGCGGAACCGCTGGATATGACCGAGACCGAGAAGTTTGGACAGATCCTTCATCTTCGGATCAAGCGTGCGGAAACCGGCGACTGCGCCGATGAACACCGGAAAGAAGACCAGCGAGAAGATCAGGATTATCTTCGCCAGGATGCCGAAACCGAACCAGACCACGAACAGCGGCGCCAGCGCGATTTTTGGGGCGGTCTGAAGGATGACAAGCGGGCCATCGACCCAGATGGCGAGCTTGGGAAAGCGCGTCATCACATAGGCGAGCGCGATACCCGTGACGAGGCCGAGGATGAGCCCCAGCACGATGTTCTGCACGGTGAAACCGAGATGCAGCCAGAGCTCGCCGCTCATCGCGATACCGGCCAGCGCATTCCAGGTGCGCAGCGGCGACGGCAGGAGATAGGTCGGCATGGCCATCGGGCCGGTGGCGAACCACCAGGCGCCGAGCAGCACGGCCAGTGCCAGCGCATAATCGATCCAAGCGGTGAAGCGCCTGATCATCAGTGCGCCCCCTCGCCCTGCGCCACACCCGGCGTGCGCAGATCGCGACGAAGCTGGGCAACCAGCGCATGATAGGCAGGATCGAGCTTGGTGTCCTCGCCGCGCGGGCGGGCCAGATCGACGTCGTGAACGCATTTCAGCTTGCCGGGACGCGCAGTCATGACCATGACGCGGTCGGCCAGATAGGCAGCCTCATCGACACTGTGGGTGACGAGCAGGATGGTCTTGCCGGTCGACTGCCAGATGCGCAGCAGCTCGTCGTTGAGCGTATCACGCGTCATCAGGTCGACGGCCGAAAAAGGCTCGTCCATCAAAAGGATCGGCGGATCGTCCGAGAGCGAACGGGCAATCGCGGCGCGCTGGCGCATGCCGCCGGACAGCTGGCGCGGCAGCGCCTTTTCGAAGCCGGCAAGTCCGACCATCTTGATGAGATCGAGCGCAACCTTGTCGGCCTCGGCGCGGGAAACGCCGGCGGTATCGAGGGGGAAGCGGACGTTTTCGAGAATGGTTTTCCACGGCAGCAGGACGGGCTCCTGGAAAACGAAGCCGACCGGGCGCTTGCGACCGGCGGTATCGAGCGTGATCGTGCCGCCGCTGGCGTGATCGAGTCCGGAAATCAACCGCAGTAGCGTCGACTTTCCGCAGCCGGAAGGACCGACAATCGAGATAAACTCACCCTGCTTGATGGTGATCGTGACCGGCTCGAGCGCCGTCACCGTTCCGTGGTCCGCGACGAATGTCTTGTGGACACCCGCGATATCGATCATCCGCTCAGATTGCGACACCCAAAAACTCCGTATCTCAGAAACGGGAAGATCAATGGCGATATCAAGAGGACCCTGCCCTCTCGTGTCGCCAGTTTTCCCGGGAAAGGCCGCAAGCTTTCACAAAACATTCACCCACGCAACAAAAATTCTCAAAGATGAGATTTGTATCAAAAGAATATCTTTTTACGCGCAATGCGAGAAAGATTCATATCTTGACCTGGCGTTGTAAAACGGTCTTTTCGATAAAATCCGCCGCCTGATCGCCCTTGAGACTGCGCCGCCACAACTGGTCGGTCATGCTACCGTAAAGCTGCACCGCCTCAGTGGCGGCAGTGACGGTGGCGACGCCGACACGGATATTGGCGAAGGAGCCAAGCCGGAACGGACTGACGGCGACCTGCGCCCGGTCTGCCCGCTTGAACACCTGGAAACTGGCGCCCGGCATTGAATCGATCACCACGCCGATCTGCACGCCGATCGGCTGTTCGCGCAACATGCGGACGATGTTGCGGATCTCTTCATGCGCCGCCGCCTGCCGCTTGGCCAGATCGACATCGGGCGGATTATGGGCGCCGACAAAGCCGACGCGCGCGAATTCCTCCAGTTCGGCGGCCGATACGAGGCTGACGATATTGGGGCTGCGGCGACGAAAATTCTCCTTGCGGGCCTTGAGGATATCCATCAGCGCGCCGATATCGCGCAGCGCCGCCGGCCGGTTGTCGACATCCTGTGGGATGCTTTCATCGAAAATCTTCGGTAGCAGTTCGTCGTATCGGTCCGTTGTCAGCAGGTAGGAAATCGGCCCGAACATCACGGTGATCTGGTCGACATCCTCTTCCATCTGGCGCATGCGCTCGAAGAAGCTGATGGCGGATGCGATATATTCAACCCCGACGCCCAACAATGTCGGCAGGGAAACACCGAGGAGATCGGCAATCTTGCCGAGTGTATCGACCTTCGGAGGTTTTCCGGATTCGTATCGATAGATGGCGGCGCGTGACACGCCTGCCCTGATTGCCAGGTCTTCGGGCGTGAGGCCGGCCCCCATACGAAAGGCGCGCAGGCGACGGCCGACATCCTCGGTGGAACTCACAAAGTCCATGGCGATTCCCCCGTTCGCGGATTGATAAACCTTCGAATGCCTAAACAAACTCGGGACAATTCGCAATGCGGATATTTTTCATGCGAAAAATCTCATTTTTGAGAATCATCTTGACAGCATCCGCGGTTCCAAAATAGGCTTTGTTTTTGAACGCATGGAGAGCCCTATGACGTCCGATCGCCTTTTCGCCCGACGCTGATCCTCAGCCACCGGCCGCGCGCGACGACGGGCATGCCCCAGCTGTCGCAAGCCTCTTTCCATGACAGAAACGTCCTTGAGCAGCGGTCAACCGCTGCCGGGCATCCCATTTCCCCTTTTCTTTCCGGAACCGCCATGTCAGCCAGCCTCCGTGCCATTTCCGATTCAGCCTTTGCGCCCGCTGGCCTTGTGCGGCAGCCTTCCATTCATGAGCTGGAGGCCCGCATCAAAAGCCACGAATGGGTGAACGGCCAGTACCGCCTGATGGTTCTTGCCGCGCCCGATTGCGTGCTCGATTGCCGGCCCGGCCAGTTCTTCCACCTGCTCTGCCCGCAGACGGATCGTTTCCAGCCCTATTTCCGCCGGCCGATGAGCATCTACGGCTATGACCGGGAAAGGGGCGAACTGTCCTTTCTCTACAAGGTCGCAGGCACCGGAACCGGGGCGCTGGCCGAACTCGAGGCGGGCGACACACTGAATATCGTCGGCCCGATCGGCCAGGGTTTCGAGATCCGGCCGGAATGGCAAAGGCCGCTGCTCCTGGCCCGTGGCGTCGGACTGGCAACGCTTGCGCCGTTGGCAAAGGAATGCGCCAGCCTCGGACGGCCACTGACGGCGATCTGCAGCGCCCGTTCTCCCGATCTGCTGATGTCGACCGACCTTTTTCGAGACTGCGGTGCCGAGGTCATCACCGTCACCGACGAAGAAGGCAATTCCGGCGTCGAAAGCCTGACGGCCTTGATCGAAGGGCTGATCGCAACGCGCGGCATCAATGCCTTTTTCACCTGTGGTTCCGCGCGCCTGATGCGCATGCTGCAGGATATCGGCACGCGCCACGGCATCGGTGGACAGGTGGCGCTCGAACAGCACATGGCCTGCGGCATCGGCATGTGCCAGGCCTGCGTGCGCCCCTTCCGGCGCGCCGATGGCGCGGTCAACCTGCGGGTCTGCCGCGAAGGCCCGGTTTTCGATCTGCAGGAGGCGATGTGATGGCCGACCTTTCCACCCGGATCGGCGCATTGACGCTGAAAAACCCGATCATGCCGGCCTCCGGGACGTTTTCCGAGGAACTGGCCGAGGTATTCGATCTCGACTGCATCGGCGCGCATGTCACCAAGACGATCACCCGCGAAAAACGCTCCGGCAATCCGGTGCCGCGCGTCTGCGAGGTCAATGGCGCGATGCTGAATTCGATCGGCATTCCGAGCAAGGGCGCCGACTTGTTCGTGAAAAACACCATGCCGTTCTATGCCGCTTACGAGGCTCCGCTGGTGATCAGCATCTCCGCCAATACCGCCGACGACTTTGCCCGTTTTGCCGAAGAGGTGAGCGCGCCGGGCGTGGCGGCGATCGAGGTCAACATTTCCTGCCCGAATATCGAAGACCATGGCAAGGCCTTTGCCATACGCCCCGGCTCCACCGAGGACGTCATCCGCAAGATCCGGTCCGCCACCCACCTGCCGATCTGGGCAAAGCTGTCTCCCAATACAGGCGAGGTGGTGGAAGTGGCGCAGGCGGCGGAAGCTGCCGGTGCCGATGCGCTGGTGACTGCCAACACCATGCTGGCCATGGCGATCGACAGCCGCAGCGGCGAAATCAGGCTGGGCAATGTCATGGGCGGCCTGTCCGGCCCGGCACTGAAGCCGATCACGCTGCGCATGACCTATCAATGCGCCAAGGCCGTTGCTATCCCGGTGATCGGCTGCGGCGGCATTTCCAGCGTCGATGACGTCATCGAATACCTGATGGCCGGCGCCCGCGCCGTGCAGGTGGGCACCGCAACCTTCATCAGCCCGAACACCATGCCGCGTCTGGTGGCAGAGCTTGAGGCAACGCTTGCCGCACGTGGCCTCGCCTCGCTCGACGCGCTGATCGGCGCGGCACGACTGGCCGACGAAACCATCACCCTTGCGGAGTATGCCTGATGCCTGCCGCCCTTCTCAAGACAGCGGAAGCTTTCGACCTGTTCGCCGTGGCCGAGCGCCTGTTTGCCGAGATCGCCGCCCACACCGCCGACGTCGACGGTGTCAGCCGCCCGGCTTTTTCAGAGATCGAAGCGGCCACACTGGAATACCTGATCGATTTCGCGCAATCGGAAGGCCTGGTGGCGGAATGGGATGCCGGCCGCAACGTCGTCTTCAGCCTGCCCGAACACCGGGCAGCACCGCGTTTCACGCTGGTCGGCTCGCATGTGGACAGCGTACCGCGCGGCGGCAATTTCGATGGTCTCGCCGGCGTTATTTCGGGCCTTCTGTGCCTGGTACGCGCTTGCCGGGAAGGATTTATCTTTCCCGCTCCCGTCAAGGTGATTGCCATGCGCGGCGAGGAAAGCGCCTGGTTCGGCCCCTGCTATATCGGCTCAAAAGCGCTGCTCGGCGCCCTTTCTGCCGATGAGCTTTCTGCACGCCACCGGGCAGACGGCCGCACGCTCGACGAACACATGCAGGCCACCGGCATCGACATGGGACCGGTGCGCGCAGGCAAACCGCTTCTCGATGGCGCGACGGTCAGCGCCTATCTGGAAGTGCATATCGAACAGGGCCCGGTGCTGATCGAGCGCAATCTGCCGGCGGCGATCGTTTCGGGCATCCGCGGCAATTTCCGCTACAGGAAGATCGCCTGCTTCGGCGAGGCCGGTCATTCCGGCGCCGTTCCGCTGGCCTACCGGCATGACCCGGTTCTGGCCATGGCCGAACTCCTCAATGTGCTCGATGCCGCTTGGCACGATTTCGTCGCCAAGGGCCGCGACCTCGTCGTGACCAGCGGCATGGTTTCCACTGACCAGCAGAAACACGCTCTTTCCCGCATTCCCGACAGTGTGGAATTCAGCCTCGACATTCGCAGCCAGGACAGCGCGATGCTGGAGACGATGCACGCGCTTGTGCTCTCCCATGTCGGGCGCATCGAGCGTGAACGTGCCGTCCGTTTCGACCTCGGCCAGGCGCTGTGGACCAGCCCCGCGCTCTGCGACGAAAGGCTGATCGCCATGCTGCAAACGGCATCGGAGACCACCGGCGTGCCGGCAACGGCCATTCCCTCGGGCGGCGGCCATGACGCGGCCGTGTTTTCCAAGGCCGGCATTCCCTCGGCGATGATCTTCATTCGCAACCGCAACGGCTCGCACAATCCGCAGGAAGCGATGGAGATCGACGACTTTGGCCTCGCAACCGGCATTCTTTATCAATTCCTCGGCGGCTTCACAGGTACGGCCGAGCGGGCAACAGTTTCAAACCAGACAGGAAAGGCGAAAGTTTCCATGTTCAGCAGCATCACCGATATCATCCGCGAGAAGGGCAATGGTGCACGTGCCTATCAGGCAGCGGCAGTTGCAGCACGGCAGGCAGCCCTGGCGGAACCGGATCGAGCCGCCGGCTATTTTATTCTCGCCACCGCAGCGCAGGAGTTCGGCGATCTGCATTACGACGGGGGGTCTCATGCGAGCGTATTCGAGCAGGAACTCGAACGTTTTCAGAGCTACGTTGATATGCTCGACGAGGCCTTCGAAGATTCTGACACTGAGCAGCGTCTGAACGTAGTCTCGAAGATTGCAACCGGCTTGATCAAAGACAGGACTACCGAGCATCGATGGTAGAACGATCAATGGGAGCGCCGCTCGATATCAGCCGCCGGTGTTGAGTCCAGCTGCTTTTACCTTGGATTCACGGGATCACCGCTGGATAGGCATGACTGAACGCGGATCCCGCCCCCACTACGGCAAGCGCGCGTGCCCATGTAAAAACGTCTTTCAGCACTTTTCGACTTGTTCGCCGCAGGTCGAGGAGCGGACGACGTACGGTCTGGGCCAAGCGGCTAATTAGGAAAATCATCGCTTTCCGCCTTGGTTGCTGTTCGCAGCAACCTTCGCCACAGCAAGTTTTGCCGCCGGCGGACTGTTGAAGGGGGACACTCGTCTTGCTCGACCAGTCGCCTTGCATCCGGTCATTTGCATTCCGTCGCATATGTTGGTGATGCGATGCTTGGCAGCCTACCGGGGCGAGAAAGCTCGCCCCGAAGCCGATCACTTTGCGTACGGGATAGATTTCCGGAATTCTGAGAGATCTCTGTTGAAGCGGGCCGCTTCTTCTAAAAACGGTGCATGGCCCGAATTCGGATAGATCTTCGCGACAATGCTAGGATTGAGGTCTTTTGCGCGCGCGATACTGGGGCCTGTCATGACCAAAGTGTCTTCACCGCCATATAGCAACAAGACAGGCACCTTGGCTTTGGGCAGGCCGGCCGCAACAGCGACCGTCATGGAAGGAACCGTTTTTGTCATAACCCAGGACGCCATCGCGGCATTCGACAGAAGTCGCTCGAAGGTTGCCGCATCGGGTTGCGTCTGGAAACACAAGGCGAGAAATGTTCGAACCGCATCAAGGTGCGTTTTCAGATCGTCGGATGCAAGACCGGCATAGACGTCACGATGTGGTGTGATGAGAGCGGAATTGAGCTCGATAACACCATCCACATAGACGACACCTCCTAGATTTTCGTCGCCATATGCAGCAAGGTAGTTCGAAATAACGACACCGCCGAGCGACCACCCGACAACCACCGGCTTTTTGGCGTCGCTCGCCTTCAGCACCGCCGCAAGATCATCGGCCCAGAGCCGCCCATCTCGATAGGATTCCGCATTATCCGGCTTGTCCGATTGCCCATGGCCACGCAGATCATAGGTAATCATCCTGTACTGTTGCAGTTCCTCACTGCTTGTTTGCTCTGCCCAGTTGAGGCGGCTGCCGAGCAGACCATGGATGAAGACGATCGGTTTGCCTTCAGGGTTTCCGCTTTCCTGAACCGCGATTTCGACCCCATCCGGCGACTGTACGGTGTAGGTCTTTTCGGCAGCATTTGCCGCCGACGCCAAAAACATCATCAGAACCAGGACGCCTAGCGCGTGTACCAGTCCGGTAAACTTCTTCAATCTCATCCAATGGAATCCTTGGCTGGTTGCCGGGACCCCTTTCCATGAAGCTGGAATCAGGGGCCACGACGGACGAAAAACGGGCGCGACGGCCATCGCCTTATTTGTATCGATCGATAAACACTAACGGCTTGATTTTCGCTGTCAACTAATCTTTAGTGATCACTATGAATAATCTCATTGGGAGCCGGCGCCGCGGTCCGGTCAAACGCAAAAAGCTCCTCGGCTATTTTGCTGAGGAGCTCGAATGTAAAAAGCTGGAGTGGGGTAATTTACAAGTGTCGGTGGTTGCGGTGGCAGGACTTGAACCGTCCTTCGAACCCTTCAGGTTATGGACCTTGAGGACGATGAGCTACCATCACTAGGGAAGATGAAGTCTTCCCGCCAGCGATCACCCTTGGCATTTCCTTGGAATGTTTGGTTGCGGGGGCAGGATTTGAACCTGCGGCCTTCAGGTTATGAGCCTGACGAGCTACCGGGCTGCTCCACCCCGC
>NZ_JBCIYT010000021.1:0-39441 GCF_050455485.1 Neorhizobium sp. BT27B
CGACGCGTCCATGCCGCCGTATTTGGATCGCCATTTGTAAAAGGACGCCGTGCTCATTCCATGTTCCCGGCAAAGCTCGGGTACAGGAACACCGCCTTCTGCCTGGCGCAGGATGGCAAGGATTTGTGGTTCACTGAATCTGCTCGTCTTCATCAAAATCTCCTCGATCATAAAGCCCGAGAAAATTCTACTTTTGAAGTCCGTTAATTGCCGGGGGGATTACCAACCGACTTTCGTCGGCTTTGCGTGAATGATCCGTAAGCAAGAGCCGCCAAGGATACCTGCGCCGCCTGCAACGACCACGAGCCAGATGTAGTTTTCCATGCGTACCCTCCAAACGAATGATCGAGAGAAGCCAGGCGAGCGAGAAGCTATCCTCGGTTCACTCGATCCAACTGAATAGGACTCCCACGACAGCAACAATTGCCAGACCAGAAAAGGCGAAAGCTACTTTTCGTCTGCCGCGTGTAAATGATCCGCAGATTATGACGATCGCCACGAGCGTAAACCCTCCAACGGATCCGATCAGCCATTCGCCACTCATCTGGTAACCTCACGGCTTCTCGGTTGTGGATCCCGACGGGTTTGTTGTTGGCACCGGTCCGCCGGTACCACTCTGCGAATGAGGAGTTTTGTCCGTTGGTGCGTATTTCCGGAACCGGCCGTCGGGGCAGCAGTGGGCGTCGACGAAGCGGTCGAGGATTGCGCAGTGCCGGTTTTCTCTCCTGGTGGATCGGTCGCTTCTCCCCACCACTCAGCTCCGCCCCACGCAACTAAAGCTAAAACCAAGGCTGCGACGAGGACAGCAAGGACCGGGGCACCTGCGCGTCCTTGCCGGGAATTTACTGCTTTTTCCACCGTTTTGTTCTTACCATTCATGGTGGTGTCGACTTCTGTTTTGCTAACGAACTTTGCTGCGCGGCGTTAGTTCCTTTAATCACCAATCAACAAGGTGCGGTTACCCCTGATGGCCGGATTAAACTGAAATTGACCGCGGCTAAAATGGTGAAGTCTGCGATCACAATACTTGAAAACAGGCCTTTCAATGCGCATCTGAGGTCGGCGATCGTGGAGCTATGGCTCCTAAGCGGCTGGATCGTTGTTCTTGAGTATTCGCGCGAGACAGCTTGGTCTCGAAGCGACCTCCCTTTCGTTCATTATACAGTGTCAGGCCTGTTCGAGGCCGGATTGACTGCGCCAAGATGTATGCGATGACCCTCAAAAAGTTAGATCTTACCCCTTATCATTCCCGGTTGTTACGTGACCATAAATTACGCCAGAAAAGACTGGCAAATGCTGCTCATCGTTCGGCTTTGACAACGAAAAATAGAATGTCAGTTGTCGAGCATCCGCCTCGGTGGAGCTTCAGCCCCATCCATTTCGACGCACATGTTCGAGCCCACCAATTGCATGTTGCAAATCGACGCGTTCGCGCCGAGGTCAAATACATAAAAAGACGATGTATCGAGTTGGAAGTATCCTACGGGGACGTAGTTGGTCGCTGCTCCTCAAAGCGAGTGGTCGCCGCGCGTCGTCTGCTCATTTGGGAGGTGCGGCAGGAATTTGCCCTTGGTTATGGAGAAATCGGTAGGGCGTTCGGTGGTCGAGACAAAGCTACGATCGCTGGAACGATCGAAACCTTCGACTGCGCAGTTTCTCATAGCACGTAGGCGAAAGGTGACGCACCCTCGCGAAGGGACCGATCGTCGTTCTGTTGCAATATATGATCAGAGCAACCTTACCTATTATTCTCCGGTAGGTTGACGATTTCCTGGCTCGTAATTTTGAGTGAGCGATCGGGTTGTATTACGTATCGCTCGACCACTCGGTTACCGTTCTGATTATAGAATTCGTGGCTGAAGCCGCTTCCAACAGGCGCTTTCGATAATTTGGTATGGGGTTGACCGCCGTATGTAACGCTGCCCGGTATGGGAGCGATCCCGTTGTCAAGAACCGGCCGTCCCGAGCCGTTGGCGCTACAGGCGCTCAGTAACGCGACCACGATAAGCGGGATGAACCAGGGCATGTCCCGTCCTTTAAAAAAAGGGCTCGCCGAAGCGAGCAAGTTGGAAGACGATCAATGGACGAGATACCCAAACTCTCATCTCCATTCGCAACCGACGAAGCCTCATCGGGGTATCTCAAGGCAGCGAACTGGGCCGGTAGTAAAAAGTTTCATCGTTGTCCGAAAAAACGATGAGACTTTCACAAAGTTCATCAGGGTTGCGCGTACAGTGCGCTCGGAGCTTATGCCAGTGGCGAGAAGCGAAGTCCGAATTCAATATGGTCGCGTCAGGCAGTTATCGATCGATATCGCGGGCCTGCCATCAGAATTAAGAGGCCGTTATTAGAGCCTTCGCACGCGCTGGCCCCGCTGTTCCTTCCGTGGTGCCGACAATTCGGAACCACTAGCAACGTTTTTGGTCTTGTTCGCATGGATGAGACGTCAAAACGAAGAAGTTCCCTGGCCTTCGATGATCAGCGTCAGTTGCCGAATGCTCCGTAGATAACGATCCAAACAAAAACCCCACCCATCGCCGTTGCAAGCGCCACATAGGCGGCAAAGCCAACGAAGGAGAGTGTAGGCTGACACCCGTCCACTTCTAATTTGCGATTTTGACGCGATGTGCTTTGGTCGGAGTTTTGCATCTGTATTCCTCGAAGCTGGGCTAAAGTTTCGTTGGCTGGGGGGTGAGGGCGATCACTCGACCTCACGTGATGAACAAGCGCCATATCTCAAAGTTCCCCGCATCCCGGTCTGTCCGGTAGCGGACGAGATGCTGCAGGGACACCTCCGTCATCTAATTCTTCGAGCTTATCGGGCGTTGCGTTTCCGCTTACGAAACCGCAAAGCATTCGGGAACTCTTACGGACGAGGAGTGTTCGCTTACCCACGCCGCCTTTCATCACGCGGGTGGGGGCGGCCCTAAGGGAGTTTCTAAATGTCTAACGCCACCAGAACCGGATCGATACACAGCGAAAACACTGGGACAACCGACAACCATTTCGCTCAGTCGGTTGAAAGCCAGGCTCAACTCGCCGACGCGGAGACAGCTGCGTTGTCGACAGAAGCCGGCGAGATCCTGAACATTTACCGCCTGGAACCGGCCGCACCACCACATGATGCCCGCTGGGATCAGGCTCCGTCTCTCGGAAATGTCATCGTCGCTGCGCGGACCGCTGGAGATGCTCGGATTGTTGCCGCTGGAGCCGAGCTGGATTTTCAGGAAGTCGATGCTCTACCTGCCGAAGATGTCTCGACGAGGAATGCAAGCGCCTTTCGAGACGAAAAGGCTTACACTGTCATCGAAGTGGAACATGGGCGGGAGGGCTTGCAGCGAGGCGTGGTCGATGGTGAGGTTCCGGTCGACACCATTCGACCCACGCAAGTTTGAGCGTGCGGATGGTGCGCGATGGAAATCCTTCATCCTCCCTGCAACATCATCGACCAAGTCAGGGGTTCGCGGTCGTAACCGGAGCATCCTCAGGCATCGGCCGAGAGCTAGCAAAGCGTGCCGCCGCCGCTGGCTTCGACCTCGTGCTGGCAGCAGACGAGCCTCGAATTCACGATGTCGCGGTGGAACTTCGACAGACGGGCTCTATCGTTGATGCCATGTGCGTGGACTTGTCCACGACGCATGGTGTCGATGACTTTGTGCACTTCGTCAAGGATCTGGACCGCCCGGTGGATCTGCTGATCGCCAATGCTGGCATCGATCACGGCGGAGCTCTCGTTGAAACGGATCTATCGCAGACACTTGCGGTAATCGATACAAACATTAGAGGATCCGTGTCTGTAATCCACCAAATCGCCCAACGTATGGGCGCACGGGGCGCCGGCAAGATCCTGGTCACCGCTTCGATCGTCAGCGTGTTGCCGGGACCCTTCCATGCGACCTACTGCGCTTCCAAAGCGTTCCTGTACTCGTTCTCACAAGCGCTTCGGTACGAGATGAAGGAAACGGGGGTGTCCGTCACTTGCCTGATGCCCGGAGTTACCGAAACGGGGGTATATGAGAGGGCCGGGATGCAGGACACGTGGGTTGGTCGCTCCCGAAAAGCAGATCCGGCGTATGTGGCCCGGGTTGCATTCGATGCTCTTTTATCTGGAAAGGCCGTGGCGGTCCCGGGCATCCTCAATAAGATCATAACGGGCCTTGCGGTCGTCGCTCCAGTAGCGCTGCTGACAGCAATCCACGCGGCAGCAACTCGACCGAGGAAATTCCGCGGGACGGGGTGATAAAAGGGCAATGCCGCGCAAACGTGTCGGCCGCGATAGTCAAGCTCACTGAGAGCTGGGCAGGGAACGCGAGCCGACCAAAGCGAACCTAGTCGCCTTTGGTCTTCATCGCATCGGTAACCTTGCGCTTGACCGGATCGGCGTTGGTCTCGCCAACTGCATCTTCTTCCGTATCCGGGTTGTCCTTCGCTGGTAGATAGCCTCGCGGCTTGTTCTCCTGTGGACCTTCCCAACGTGGCGACTGGTCCGTGGTGCCCGGTGCGCCGTCCTTTGGTGAATCGATACCCATCGTTAATCTCCTATTCCGCAGCCAACATCGCAAACCCACGGGAGTTCCGCACTCAACCCTACTTCCACGACAATTTTCAAACCAAGCCGAATAACTCTCCTAGTCCGCCAGCGTACAGAGGCGAAGCTATCCAGGCGTAACGGAACTCGCGGCTTCTGCACCAGTTCGCGCGCCAGCAACTGTGGATTTGTCCCGCTACGGCGGGGACAGTCCGTCGATAGCAAAGGAGTAACTGCGAATGGCAGACCGGAAATCTGAACCGAAGAACAACGTTCCTGCTCCGATGGTTGGCAAGCGCCAAGACCGATCCGCGTCACTTAATCTTGACGAGGTGGATATGAGCAAGGATGGCGTGCAGGGCGACGTCGCAGTCTCAAAGGGCCGGGCCAGTGCCTCGGTGAGCAAGCTTCCTAAGATGGTACTCAGGAGAAAACCTGATGTCGTATTACGCTTGGAAAGTCTCAGCGTCAGGCCGCCCGGACTTCGAAGGTATCGGGACACTCAGCGACCTGGAAGCTTATCTGGATGCGTCAGGCTTGCCGGGAACCTCGCCGTCAAGGCCGATCATTGAGCAAACCTTGCGTATGCAACATGAGGGGCAGGGATACTACAAGGAGCCGACCAACTCGGACGACCGGTGGTCACTGCTTTGGATCGAGCTCGCAGGGCGGAACTAAGGGCAAACCAAAACCGTACCGCCTTTTTGTAGGAACAACTGTCCTGAAGCGTACGCAGATCTGGGCGGCCGGAACTCCGGTCCATTCCAAAGGTTACACCGACCGCTAAGTCAACATGGAGTTTGTCATGAAGTCAGCAATTGCCCTCGTCACTGGCGCAGGATCGGGTATTGGGAAAGCAGCAGCGCTGGCTTTGGCAGCAGATGGTCTGAAGATTGGTGTGCTCGGACACACGCGCGAGGATGTTTCATCCACAGTAAACGAGATCCAGGAAGAGGGAGGAGACACCGGACCTCTCCTGGCGGACATTGCAGATGAGGCACAGATGTCCGACGCTGTTCGGCAGCTCGTTGACCATTATGGGCGACTCGATGTCGTTGTCGCCAATGCTGGCATCAACGGTGTGTGGGCGCCGATCGACGATCTGACGCTTGCCGAATGGAATGACACGATTTCAGTCAATCTTACCGGCACGTTCCTGACGATCCGCGCAACCGTACCCGAACTCAAGCGCTCGGGCGGCGGTTCGATCATTGTCGTGTCGTCTATAAATGGAACGAGGACGTTCACAACGCCGGGGGCGACGGCCTATACGGCGACAAAGGCAGGACAAGTAGCCATGGTGCAGCAGCTCGCGCTGGAGCTTGCCCGCCATCACATCCGCATCAATGCGGTCTGTCCAGGTGAGATCGATACGAATATCGAAACGAACACCAAGCTTCGAAAAGAAGACGAGACAGCGATACCAGTCGTTTGGCCGGACGGACAAGTTCCTATAACCGGCGGGCGTCCGGGGCGCAGCGAGGATGTGGCAGACGTCATCGCTTTCTTGGCATCAGACAGGTCCAGGCATATCACCGGCTCTCCGATCTGGGTCGACGGTCAAGGACTGCTCCGCTGATGGCGCCTATCGTTCAAGACAAAGAGGGTGATGTATTGGTCGACTATACATTTGGTCCCGTCATCTCGCATGGCGGTGTTGAGTTCCGGCTCTGGGCTCCGTTGGCAACAGAGGTCTCAATCATTATTGACGGAAGTCATCCCAGACCGATAGAACGCTTGCAAGACGGTTGGCACCGATACTTCGCCACGGGCGTGAAGCCAGGTAGCCAGTATAGGTTCGGCTTGCCGGATGGAACCGTGGTGCCAGACCCGGCGTCACGTCATCAACCTCAAGACGTCCACGGTGCAAGTGAAGTCGTCGATCTCAAATCTTTCGAGTGGACGGCCAATGACTGGTCGGGACGCCCTTGGGAAGAAAGCGTCATCTACGAACTGCATGTCGGTTCATTTTCCGCAGAGGGTACGTTTCGGGCAGCGACCGAAAGGCTAGCCCATCTTGCAGAGATTGGTGTTACCGCAATCCAGATCATGCCAGTCAGTGATTTTCCCGGTCGCTACAATTGGGGCTATGACGGTGTCCTGCCTTATGCACCCGATAGCAGCTACGGCCGTCCCGAAGATTTTATGGCGCTGGTCGATGCTGCCCACCATTACGGCATGAGCGTCTTTCTGGATGTCGTCTATAACCACTTCGGACCCGATGGGAATTACCTGCCGAACTACGCACCGCTATTCACCGAGCACCACAAGACACCGTGGGGCAATGGCATCAACTATGATGGCGACGGATCGAAGGCGGTCAGAGAATTCGTCATCCAGAACGCGATCTACTGGATCAGGGAGTTCAGGCTAGACGGGCTTCGTCTTGACGCCGTGCATGCCATCAAGGATGACAACGAGGAGCATCTTCTTCGTGAACTTGCCCGTCGAGTGCGGGAAGCGGCGGGCACTCGGCATGTTCATCTGATTGTCGAGAACGAAGACAATGATAGCGATTTGCTGATGCGCGATGAGGAAGGTCGGCCCAGGAGTTTCACGGCGCAGTGGAACGATGATATTCATCACGTCCTGCATATAGCCGCGACTGGCGAGATGTTCGGTTATTATCAGGACTACGCTGATGACAACGGCAAGATCGGTCGCGCGCTAGCTGAGGGTTTCGTTTTTCAGGGCGAGCACATGCCTTACCGAGGCGAAAGCCGCGGTAAGCCTTCGTTCGACCTGCCTCCTACCGCGTTCATCTCCTTCATCCAGAACCATGACCAGATCGGAAACCGGGCGCTTGGCGATCGGATGATCACCTTCCGTCCGCTAAAGCCCATCAGGGCGGTAACAGCCATCTATCTGCTGTCGCCGCAGATCCCGATGCTGTTCATGGGCGAGGAATGGGGAGCGTGCGAGCCGTTCCCGTACTTCTGCGACTTTGATGAGGAGTTGAACGAGAAAGTCAGGCAAGGTCGGCGGGAAGAGTTATCTCGGCTTCCAGGCTTTGATGCCGTGGACGCTCTTGATCCGACCGCCCATTCGACATTCGAGATGGCAAAGCTCGACTGGTCTCAGCGTGAAAGGGCTGACGCTTCAGAAATGCTCGCATTCTACAAGTCGCTTCTGACCCTGCGGCACCAGCGGATAGTGCCGCTGCTGCAGGATGTGGGTGCTGGAAACGCGTCATTCCGTCATGACGGAGGCCTGACCATCGTTGACTGGACGCTCGCAGCTGGCTCCAGACTTCACATCGTTGCGAACCTAGCTGACCAACCTGCAAAAATTCCGGCGCCGCTTACCGGCGAACAGATCTTTCTACTCGGCTCGGTCAGCGAGACCATACTCGCGCCGTGGTCCGTCTATTCCAGCATCAGTCCCGCTCGGAACTAATCTAAGGAGACACCATGGGTTCGCGTCTCGACCAGCTGGCCAAGCAACATGGGATCAGCCTGACGCGGCCGTCCCCGGATAATGTGGAAGTCCCGATCTCCGACGAAACAAAACGGCAGGTCCTTGCCGCCTTGGGCGTGGCAGAAAAATCCGCGGTTACACCGCTGAAGCAGAAGCCATCGCAGGCCATCCCGAAATCGTATTTGCCGGAAGCGCTCGAACAGGGACGTGTCTGGGGTATCAGCCTGCAACTCTACGAATTGCGCTCCGAACGCAATTGGGGCATCGGAGACTTCGAAGACCTGATAGGTATGATCAGGCTCGCCTCCTCGCTGGGCGCTGATTTCATAGGGCTCAACCCGCTGCATGCCCCCTTCCTCGCCGACCCGGATCGCTGCAGCCCCTACGAGCCGTCAAACCGGCAAATGCTCAACCCGCTCTACATCGCGGTCGATAAGGTACCTGGCTTCAAGGATAGTCCACAACTGGACGGGCGATTACGGTCATTACGGGAGACCGACCTGGTCGATTATCTTGGCGTTGCCGAGGTCAAACTCGCGGCGCTGCGGGAAATCTGGCGTTCGAAGCAGGGCTCCACGGTCGCCGCAATTGACGGCGAGAGTTTCGACGACTTCATTCAAGCGAGTGGAGATGTTCTGCGACGACATGCACTTTTCGAAAGCTTGTCCGCATCCATGGCAGAACGCGATCATGGTGCAGGCTGGAAGGATTGGCCGATCGAGTACCGGACACCTGACGGCCCCGAAGTCGCTGAATTTGCGGAAGCCTACGCCGACGACATCCGCTTTCACATGTGGCTGCAATGGTTGGCACACCGGCAGCTCAGCAAGGCAGCCAAGGCCGCACAGGACGCAGGCCTAAAGATCGGTCTTTATCTCGATCTTGCGGTTGGAGAAGCCATGGACGGGTCTGCCACATGGGGTGAGCGAGACACCTACATCTTGGATGCAACAGTCGGAAGCCCTCCAGACCCGTTCGCGACCGAAGGGCAGGACTGGCATCTGGCTGCTATCGATCCGGATCAAATCGCGTCTGGCAAACAATCTCCTTACCAGCGGATGGTGACCGCAGCGATGCGTTATGCCGGCGCCGTCAGGATTGATCATGCCGCCGCGCTCCGGCGACTATTCCTCGTGCCGCTCGACGATTCCCCCGATAGCGGCGCTTACGTGGACTATCCGCAAGAAGAGCTGCTGCAGATCCTGGCCAACGCGTCTGCGCAGTTCCAGTGCCTGGTCATCGGGGAGGATTTAGGGATGCTGCCGGAAGGACTGCAAGACGATCTGGCCGAGGCTGGGATATTGTCCTATCGGATCCTCTCTTACGAGCGGGACGAGGATGGCTTCAAGCCAGCAGACGCCTATCCCCGCCTGTCGCTCGCCTGTATTTCCACGCATGACCACCAGACGCTGGCTGGGTGGTGGCGCGGTGCGGACATCGAAGCGCGGGCGCAGCACGGGATCGTGCCACCGGATATCAGTGCGACGCATGTCGAGCAGCGGCAGCACGAGCGGGAAGACCTTAAGAACGTACTCGACGTTGCGGGTACAGAGCCGCCTGATCACTTGCCACGTGCCAATGCCACCAATGCCAAGCTACAGAGACTCGTGGTCAGCGCGCACCGTTTTATTGCCAAGACGCCCGCCGTCATGGTTGCCGTCCGGCTGGCAGACATGACGGGTGAGAAGCAGCCGACGAACATTCCCGGTACAAGTGACAGCTATCCGAACTGGAAGCCAAAGCTGAGCGTCTCAATTGAAGACTTGGTCAACGTGCCGGTGGTCCAAGAAATCGCAGGTGTGATGCGGGAAGAGAGATCCTGAACTGACGCCAGACCGGGCCACAGCTCTCATAAAGGACTTGAGCATTGTCACATGAACAGCAAAAGATCGCAGCCGAACTCGGCGTTATCCCGGAATTTGATGTCGCGACAGAGGTGCGTCGTCGGATTGAGTACCTGTCAAATTCACCGTGCCTAACCTATGTGCTTGGGATCAGCGGTGGTGTTGACTCATTGGCTGCTGGCCTTCTTGCCCAAGCAGCAGTCTCTCAGCTTCGTGCGCAAGGAAGAGACGCGCAGTTTATTGCTGTTCGATTGCCGTATGGAGCGCAGGCTGACGAAGCTGACGCGCAAAACGCCCTCGACGTTATCAAGCCGCACCGTATTGTAACTATCGATATAAAGGTTGCCGCAGACGCCATGATGCGTGCCGTCACGGATCAGGCGGACGATTTGTTGGATCCGGCGCGAAAAGATTTCCATCTCGGCAATATCAAAGCCCGCCAGCGAATGATTGCTCAATATGCGCTCGCTGGCGCAAGTCAGGAGCTCGTGATTGGACTGATCAAGCTGCTCAGGCGCTCATGGTTTTTTTCACAAAATTTGGTGATGGAGCAGCCGATATTCTTCCGCTCTCAGGTTTGACGAAGCGCCGGGTACGAGCAGTAGCAGCACATATGGGAGCGCCAGAAAATCTTGTGTTCAAGGTGCCAACAGCTGATTTGGAAACGGATGCACCGCTACGGCCCGACGAGGAGGTCTGTGGGGTGACGTATGAAGAAATCGATGATTTCCTGGAAGGCAAGCGGATAAGTGAGGCGGCAGAAGCGCTCACTCTGAAAACTTACAAGGCAAGTGCTCACAAGCGCTGTTTGCCTATCGTTCCGCCGCTGCACCCTTGAAAATGCCGGCGGCCGCAGCTGGGCTCTCAGAAGGAGGGAACTTCGAGTTGTTGACAGGGTTCGCGTTCGGGAGGCGATGATGACTTTCAAAAACTGGATCCATCTGTGTATCGATATGCAGCGAATGTTCGCCGAGGATACGCCATGGCATGTACCCTGGATGAGGGAAGTCTCACCACAAGTCGAGGAGGTGGCACGGTGGCGCCCTGAACGGACAGTATTCACCCGATTTGTGCCGCCCAAGCGGGCGGGGGACATGCCCGGCATGTGGCGTGACTATTATGAGAAGTGGGACACGATGACATCGGATCGGCTAGGGCCGCATATGATAGATCTGGTTCCGTCGCTCAGACCGCTTGTTCCACCAGCTCGCGTTTTCGACAAGATGACCTACTCACCGTGGACCAGTGGCGAGCTTCATCGGGTGCTGGGGAGAGAAGGGGTCGAAGCGGTAGCCATTTCCGGTGGAGAGACTGACGTCTGCGTCCTTGCGGCCGCGATCGGCGCAATTGACCTGGGATACGAGGTTATTCTCCTCAAGGATGCCGTGTGTAGCGGTGCTGATCAGACCCATGATGCCTCCCTTGAGTTGTTGGGCGACCGGTTTTCGGTCCAGCTACAAATTCTTTCGACAGAGGCGTTTCTGGCACGTGCCTGAAAATGGTTGCCATTAACTCGAGTCGTTGTCCGACCGGTTGAAAGTGGCTGATTATGTTCTGCGATGGTCAGTGACGATACATTACAGCGAAAACACATCCAGCCACCACCGTCTGTGATTTCAAGCGTAATCATTGAGTATAGGCAGGGCGGCATCTCATTATTGCTGAATCCACCCAGCACGCCCTGCTCGGCGATGACTTCTCTATCATTAATGCGGCGCTTCTGATCATCGTATTGTTCAGTCTGGATATTGGTCTCTCCTACGTCAAGCAGTGGGCACCGCGTTTTGCGAGAGTCATTGACGGAACGCCGACTGTCCTGATTTCCGATGGAAAACCGGACCTACGCGCACTCTCCTAGGCGCGCGTCAGTCGCGAGGACGTGCTGACGACGGCGAGGGTCGAGCAAGGATTGGAGCAGCTTACACAGATTGAATCAGCGGTCTTGGAGGCAGATGGTGCCGTGAGCGTTATCCGAAGGACTGACGACCAAATTTCGAGGCCGCATGACCTTTTGCGATCCCGAATCCGGAACTTTCCTTCAGGGCGCCTGTTAGTGCGCAGCAAATAAGGGAGATTTAAATGAAAAAGATCGCACTCACCGTCGCCGCTTTGATGGCCGCCACTGCCGCGTTTGCACAGTCGGCAACCGAGTCCACAGGCGTCAATTCCGCATTGGGCGTCGCTCCGAAGACTGAGGACTTCATCATGCAGGCATCTGCCAGTGATGTCTTCGAAATCGAGTCGAGCAAACTCGCCATGCAAAAGGGCGACGATGCCGTCAAGAAATTTGCGACGCAGATGAGCGCCGATCACGAGAAAACAACGGCAGAACTGACTGCGCTGCTCAACAGCGGAAAGGTCCAGGGCAAGGCTGAGACCACCCTCATCGATGAACACAAGGAAAACGTTGACGAGCTTGCCAAACTGCAGGGCGCGGAATTCAACGAGGAATATATCGACGACCAGGTCGAAGCGCACGAGGATGCTGTTGACCTCTTCAAGCGTTATGCAGAAGAAGGCGAGAACGCAGATCTCAAGGCATTCGCTGCCAAGCATCTTCCCGCTCTCGAGCATCACTACAAGATGGCTCAGGACATGGATAAGGACTGATCATCGCGTCAATTATAAAGAAAGGCGGCATCTCTGCCGCCTTTTTTGTTACAGGCTTGTCGCCTCTGGCCGTCCTTGCTCTTTCCGCTTCGGATCCTCGCGCTCTTCCTTGGGTGTTTTGGTCGTGTCGACGCTCTCGTTGAATCGGCTGTTGTCGTCGTCATCAAGCATCGTGCGGTCGGCATTTTTGATCGATTTTTCAGTCATTTCAGTCCTCCTTTTTCTTCAAACAAACGAGACGGTAAAATGTGCCCGTCATGGTATGAGCGTTTAGGGAACGAACGATGCGCGGCTGGGTTGTGCTGAGTGTCAACGGAGCGAGAGCGATGGAAACGAAGGACAAACCAGCCATTGTGGAGAATGCAACGGAGGCCAGACAGGGGCGGGCAGGGAAACCTGTGCTTACCGTTCTCAGTACAGCATTGATCCTTGCAGCGATTGCCTGGGCCGGTGCAGAATGGTGGGGAGAGGCGACCGATCCCCCGGCTGAACAAACAGGCGCTGCCGATCGACCTGCAGACCCTGCCTCCCCGAGCCCGGCACCCACAGCCGGGACTGGCAACACTGCACCGACTGAGACAACGCCACACACTCAAAGCGGCACCGGTGGTTCGGTCCCGACGACAAATCCTTCAGGCACAACCACCGAAAAACCATAGCCCGCGGCGATTGTGTTGTCACTTGGGAGGGCCAATCTGGCCCTCTCCAGAAACACGGCCGTGGTCGTTTCTCAAGATTGCATCATATCATGATCTCACCGCCTGTGACCGGGATAACCGCTCCTGTCATGTAGCTTCCAAGATCCGACGCCAGCAGGACGTATGCGCCTGCAAGCTCCGCTGGCTGACCTGCCCGTTTCAACAGGGTCTGTTCGCCGAACTTCGCCGTTTTTTCCGGCGGCATGGTTGAGGGAATAAGCGGTGTCAAGATCGGCCCGGGCGCTACTGCATTCACGCGTATGCCCTTGTCGGCAAACATCTCGGCCAAGCCCGCGGTAAAGTTGGAAACGGCGCCTTTTGTCGATGCGTAGGCGAGAAGCTGTGGAGACGGCTGGCGTGACTGGATGGAGGTAGTGTTGATGATAGCGCCGCCGGGTTTCATATGGGGTGCGGCGGCTTTTGTAAGGTAGAACGGCCCATAGATATTTGTCCGGAAGGTCTCATCCCATTCATCGGCGGTGATGTCGCTGATGTCGGCATAGGTCCTCTGGAAAGCTGCGTTGTTCACCAAGATATCGAGGCCGCCGCGTTCGGCCACCGTCCGTTCCACGAGGTCGATGCAGTGACCCTCGGATTTGATGTCACCTGGGATTACGAGGGCTCTGCGGCCCGCATCTTCCACCCACCTGGCCGTATCGCGTGCATCGTCATCTTCGTTGAGATAGGAAATGACAATGTCGGCCCCTTCGTGGACAAACGCGATTGCGACGCTTTACCGATACCGAAGTCAGCGCATGTGATGAGGGCAACCTTGCCTGCAAGCTTTCCGTTGCCCTGATACGAATTCTTTCCGTGATCGGGCACAGGCTTCATGAGCCTGGTTTCGCCCGGAGGCTGTTGCTGCTGTTCAGGCTACGGCGGGGAAGGGCGACCCTCTTCAGTCATGGCTGTCTCCTGCATTTCACAAGGACGCGCTAACCAAACAAGTGCCTCACAGTTCCGGACGGTCTCTGACTTTCGCCCGTCGGTCACGGGGTGCCATCAAGACTAAGATCAGATCCATTTTTATTCCGGAGATATTGGAACTTCCAAACCCGCTCCCTGTTCGCTGACCGATATCTGTCCAGGTATCGGAATCCCACACGAGGAGATAATCATGTTCAGTTTCGATAAGCGTCTGCAGTATCCGGTCAAGGTCGGTTCTCCCGACCCGATTTTTGCACGAATGCTCCAGCAGGCGATCGGTGGCGTTGAAGGCGAAATTCGCGTCTGCATGCAGTACTTCTTCCAGGCTTGGGGCGCACGCGGCCCGACCACGAAATACCGAGACATGCTTCTCCACACTGCGACGGAAGAAATTGGCCATATCGAGATGCTGGCAACAGCCGTTGCCCTCAATCTCGACAAGGCCCCGGCCAGCCTCGCTGAAGCGGGTGCTGCAGACGGAATCGTCGGCGCAGTCATGGGAGGCGAAAACCCCCGCCACGTTGTTGAAGGCATGCTGCACCGTCACATTCTGTCGACCGGCATGGCGGCCTTTCCCGGCAATTCGGAAGGCGTGCCGTTTGACATGTCGCATATTTACGCGAGCGGAAATCTCGCCGCTGATATGTATTGCAACGTGGCGGCTGAGAGCACGGGGCGCGTGTTGGCGACCCGTCTTTACAATGCCGCTCATGATGATGGGATGAAGGACATGCTTCATTTCATGATCGCTCGCGACACCATGCACCAGCAGCAGTGGCTAGCGGTGATCGAGGAGATCGGCGGGCACGAAGGTGCGCTGCCCATTCCGAATAGCTTCCCCCAGGAAAAGGAAGATCAGACTCACAACTACGATTTCTTTGCTACAGCATCGGACGGCTCGGTGCCCCCGCCCGCTCGATGGAACGATGGCCCGTCAATGGATGGCAAGGGTCAGTTCACGGTGTTTCAGAACGTCCCGATGGGTGACGAACCAGTTCTTGGACCGGCGCGACCGGATAGCGGTGCGCAGAACGAGCAGATCGGAAAAGTCTAAGCCGTCGGCCGGCCCAGCTACACTGGGCCGGCGCATTCGCTTGCAAAAATCTCAAAGGTGACGGATGGCAAAACTGAACCGCCGAGCAATGGGAGCACTCGCGCTTGGCTTCAGTCTTGGAGGCTTCTTCGACGGGATACTCTTGCATCAGATCCTGCAGTGGCACCACTTGCTGAGCGGGCTTGAGCAGGCCCGTCTCGATATTCGCTTTCTCATCCTGACTGACGGCCTCTTTCACGGCCTTATGTACGTCGTAGCGATAATTGGGCTGTATCTGCTTTGGACGTCACGCGCTCCGACAACACAAAGCGAGACCGGGCCTTTGCTCGCACGCGCTATGATAGGTTTTGGAATCTGGCATCTTGTTGACGCGGTCCTTTCACACTGGGTTCTCGGCATTCACCGTGTCCGAATGGACGTCGAACAGCCCTTGCTTTGGGACCTCTCCTGGTTGGCTGTCTTTGGATTGCTGCCTCTCGCGACTGGCTATTATCTGGTGAGGCGGCGCACAGGCAGCACATCGTTGCTTTGTTCTCCTGTCGCGCTCGTTCTCGCCACCTTGGTCGCGGGATCGATAGCAAGTTTCCCGGCGCCGCGCGGAGAGAGCATCATCGTCTTGCTGCGTCCAGGCGCGAGCGAGACCGCGATGATGGCGGGATTAGGCGCGGTCGCTGGGCGCCTGGTATGGACAGACCGGTCGAATAAAGTATGGGCAATTGACGTGCCAGCAGACGCCAAGCTCGCTCGCCTCTATGGCTATGGTGCGTTACTCGTTAGCAATTCAAATGCACCTGTCGGGTGCCTCGACTGGATTAAAACGAACTGAGCCAAACCGATACGAGCGCCGCGGCGAGCAGCATCACTCCCAGAAGTATAGCGAACCGGACGATACCGGCTTTGGCGTTTTGTGCCCCGATCAGGCGAAAATACCAATCGGGGCCTTGGTTTCCGGAGTGGGACATGGCGTCAGGTCCCGGCGATCAGGCCGTAGACGGCGATGAAAATGTAAAGTGCAAACGCTGCAATCGCGAATGCTGCCAGAAAACCGACTGCGCCGCGCCCCATCAAGACTTTGCGTTTCTTCTCCTGCGGAGTGTCATTCGAAGGTGTGAGTCCCGTCGGCGTGTCCGCGCTTTTATGCTCTGTCACTGCGTTTCTCCCTGATAATGCCTAGCGAACCAACGCATTCGGGTAAAGTTCCCTGTCGAGATGGAACCAATGACTTTCGCTCTGGTTAGCGCGGCTCATCGAGGACAATCACGAGGGGCCTGTGCCAGAACGTATTGTAATAATCGGAGGAGGTTTTGGCGGCCTCGCTTGCGCGCAGGAACTTGGCGGCACTGACTACGGTGTCACTGTGATTGATCGCCGCAATCATAATCTTTTTCAGCCATTGTTATATCAAGTAGCGACCGCAGCGCTCTCCCCCGCAGATATCGCAGAGCCTATCCGCAAGACCTTGGGTCGTTATCGCAACATCAACATGATCATGGCGGGAGTGATCGGGATCGACGTAGACAGGCAGCAGGTGCTGGTCGATGGCGGTGACCGGGTCGATTATGACCGTCTGGTCATCGCCACTGGTTCTGAATACAACTATTTCGGCAAGGATGGTTGGCGCGCCAACGCACCAGGCATGAAGACAATTCATGAAGCGCGCCAGATACGGCAGCGTCTCTTATCGTCATTCGAGAAGGCGGAAAGAGTCCACGACGAACAGGAAAAGCGAAATCTCCTCACATATGTGGTGATCGGCGGTGGACCGACCGGCGTGGAAATGGCTGGAGCGATATCCGAGCTTGGTCGCTTTATGATCAACCGGGACTTCAGAAACATCCAGCCTGACCAGCTCAAAGTCATCCTGATTGAGGCGGGGCCGAAGATCCTCGCCGCATTTCCGGAAAAACTCATCGACTACGCGCGCCACTACCTCGAGAAGATCGGTGTCGAGGTGCGCACAGGGGAACGGGTTCTCGATGTAACCTCAGATGGCGTCACGGTCGGCACCGAGTTCATTCGGACAGGCTGTGTCGTCTGGGGCGCAGGTGTCAAGGCATCTCCAGCACACCGGTGGCTCGGGCTTGATGCCGTCCCAGGCGGGCGAATTCCGGTTGATGATCATTTGCGAGTCGTGGGCCATCACAACGTTTTCGCCATTGGAGATACCGCCGATTTCAAGGGCACCGATGCAAAGCCGCTGCCCGGCCTGGCGCAAGTTGCTAAGCAGCAAGGGATCTACCTTGGGCGCCTGTTGAACAACCGATGTGCGGACCTGACGCCGTTTGTGTTCAAGAACCGAGGCAATACGGCGGTTATCGGTCGGAACGCTGCCATTTTTGATTTCGGCAAATGGACCCTGAAGGGAAGGGCCGCCTGGTTCCTGTGGGCTTTCGTGCATGTGTACCTGCTGATCAATTTCGAAAAGCGCATTCTCGTGAGCGTTCAATGGATATGGCGTTACCTCACCCGACAGCGCGGCGCGCGTCTGATCGAGGAACGCTCAATCGGCGAGAGCGATGGTGCTATGCCCTCTGTCGTTATCTGCCAAGTGACCGGGCCGGGAGGTGATCGATGATGCAGCTATGGTTTTTTGCGCTGGTGGCGGGGGCAACGCTTTTCGCGATCGCGATTTCCGTCGCGTCGAAAAAGATGATGTGGCTCGGCCTGGTTCTGTCCATCGTCGGCGTGCTCGGAGTTGGCTTCTATTTCTTTAATGGCAACCAATCGGGCCCGGATGATCCACCCGACGTGTCCGGTTCAACTCAGTGAATGTCCGATTTCCAAAGATGAGGATGCCTGATGGCTCAACAACAAAAGCCTGCAAGCGGCATGATGCTGTTCGTTGCGATCATACTGATAGCGGCGCTGGGGTTGGGTGCGCTCTATTTTTTCGTACTCACCCCGGGTGATCCAGACAGCAACACAATTCAGCGACCGCAAGAGGGGACGCTTGAGCAGCACACGCGGTGATGTGTCAGCTTGAATGTATTTCAGTAAATGGTTCCGGGAACTCTGGGCCAGGAAAGCTGTTTGCGGTTGGTCGAAAGGAGGCAAACATGTCTGACGATAAAACGAGAGATATTTTCATTACCGGTCTTAAGAACGCTCACGCGATGGAAAACCAGGCGCTTTCCATCATGAAGCCTCAGGTCAAGCGGATCGAGAACTATCCAGATGTAGCGGCCAAGCTCGAAGAGCATATCCGAGAGACGCAGGGACAAATCAGCCGTCTGGACGAAATCCTGACGTCCCTTGCCGAGGAGAACTCCTCGTTGAAAGACGCCGCCCTGTCGTTCACCGGCTCAATGGCAGCACTCGGGCATACCGTCGCCGGCGACGAGATAATCAAGAACAGCATGGCCAACTTTGCATTCGAGCACTTCGAAATTGCGGCTTACAGATCGCTTATCACGATCGCCGAGCTCGGCGGCTTTGCAGCGATGGTCAATCCATTACAGGCGAGCCTCGACGAAGAGATCGCCATGGCCGCATGGCTTGAAGACAACCTGCGTCCCACAACGATCAAGTTCGCCAACCTCAAGGAAGCAGGCGTCTCGGCGAAGATATAACTGTCTGATCTGAACAGTTCAGTAAACGAACATCATTGAAAGGGAATACAAATGACTGATCCCGCGAAATCAAGCCCGGAAAGCGACGCGGCACGCTCTGATGCTAAAACTGCCGATGACAGCCGGGAGGATTTGAAGAAGCGCGCTGAAAAAACCCTCGAAGAGAGCAGAAGCGAGCGATCGCGCGGTGGAACATGACCCCGGGCGGCGCGAGGCGGAAAGGCTTGTTCATCCTTCTTGCGCTTGTCGCAGCCGTCGTCCTGATAAGTGGCGTGATATATGTGATGGGGATGCCGTCCGGTGCCCCGCCTGGCGTTCAGCCATCTCCTCATGCCATTGATCAGGCTGGTTGAGGCGGTAGGATACGAAAACGATGGCGGATATCCGCCATCGTGGTCAAGTTCAGCCCGATTTTTTAGGCAGAGCTGGGTTTAATACTCTTCGTCGTCCCAGTGGGCAGCGGCGCTACCGTTTTTATGCGCTCTGCCGGCATCCCACTCGGCGCTGGCTTCGGCCCATTGCTCGCCATCCTGGCCATCGGGGCGCCCGGCCTGCTCCCAGAGCTCGTATGCACGCTTTGATATCCACTCCTCGCGATCGTTACCCATAATATCCTCCTGTAAATGGTTTTGGGACCGGCGAGCCATCGCGCTCGCCGGCCGTGATCATCATGCGCTTTTCTTGGTGCCCTTGGGATTTGCGGACGCCTCGCCAAGCTGGGTGAGGAGCTGATCGGTCTCGAGCTCTTCCTGAAGGTTGGCATCGAGCAGGGAAACAGCGTCCTTCAGACCAAGCTGGCCGGCCCAGCTTTTCAGGGTGCCGTAGCGCGCAATCTCGTAGTGCTCGACAGCCTGGGCCGACGCGATAAGGCCAGCATCAAGAGCGACGGAGCCTTTAAATTCGTCGATGATTTCTTCGGCTTCGGCAATAATGCCCTGGATGGCTTCACAGGTCTTCCCGCGGGCCGGCTTGCCGAGGAGTTCAAAGACCTGCTGCAAGCGTTCGATCTGCCCTTCGGTCTGCTCCTTATGCTTGAGAAAGGCCGCTTTGCCTTCTTCCGATTGCGACGCACGCGCCATCTTCGGCAAGGCCTTCAGGATCTGCTTTTCAGCGTAATAGATATCCTTAAGGGTATCGAGGAACAGGTCGTCTAAAGTCTTCTCAGCCATGATAGCTCCTTTTGATATTGAAATTGGCGCTCACGAACTTTCGAGGAAAATGAAAGTTCCAAGCGCGTCCAAAAGAAAATTCGAGTAAATATTGCCGCGCCATTTTGGCCTGTCGGCATCGAGTCAAACCCGTTTTTCGGGCTTTGAGATATTCGGCTGGTCGGCAAGACCAGACGAGTGCTGGAGGCCCGGTTTGGCGCCATCGTCGAAGAAGCGCAGCTCTAACCCTTGAACTGCCATTCGCTCGGTCATGAGCTCGGCCATGGCGTCGAGGAGAGCCTCGACGCCATGTTCCTTTTCAAATCTGCGGCAGGCCGTTTTCAAATCTTTGACGTCCATCTGTCGATTCTCAAGCTGTCAAAACCACCTTGATGCAGTTGTCTTTCTTGTCGCGGAACGTCTCGTAGAGCTCCGGCCCCTGATCAAGTGTTGCGCGATGGGTTATAATGAAGCTCGGATCGATCTCGCCCTCTTCGATGCGGCGGAGGAGATCGAGCGAGTAACGATTGACATGCGTCTGGCCGGTTCTGATCGTCAGACCTTTGTTCATCGCCGCCCCGAACGGGATCTTGTCCAGAAAGCCACCATAGACGCCCGGAACAGAAACGATGCCGCCCGGGCGGCACGCCATGATCGCTGTTCTGAGAACATGCGGGCGGTCAGTTCCCAGCAAAGTAGCGGCTTTCACCTTGTCGATGATTGCGTCGAACGAAGCGGTTGCGTGGGATTCTGCGCCGACGGCGTCAATGCATTTGTCGGCGCCATGACCTGCCGTCATGTCCTTGATGTAATCGGGAATGGTGCCCTCGATCTCATCGAAGTTGATAGTCTCCGCGCCGGCTGCAGCGGCGAGAGCCAACCGCTCCGGCACGTTGTCGATTGCGATAACGCGCGCAGCGCCCTGCATGAAGGCGCTTTTGATACAGAACTGGCCGACAGGACCACATCCCCAGATCGCAACGATATCTGTCGGTTCGATCTCGCAATTGGCCGCGGCCATCCATCCGGTCGGGAAAATATCGCCGAGGAAAAGAGCCTGCTCGTCCGTGATGCCATTCGGAATGATGATAGGTGAGACGTCGGCGTAGGGCACGCGCACATACTCCGCCTGACCGCCCGCATAGGCTCCGGTCAGGTGAGAATATCCGAACAGACCGGCCGTTGGATAACCGAATGCCTTCGTTGCATTCTCGGCCTTGCGATTGGATCGCTCACAAACAGACCAATTGCCTTTTAGGCACTGGGAGCACTCCCCGCAGCAGATTGTGAAGGGGACAACGACGCGGTCGCCGACCTTGAGCTTCTTGTTCTCGCGGCCGACTTCGACGACTTCTCCCATGAACTCATGGCCGAGGATATCGCCTTTTTCCATGAAAGGAATGTAGCCATCCATCAAATGGAGATCCGACCCGCAGATAGCGCAGGCGGACATCTTGATGATGACGTCGCGGTCGTCTTCGATTTGGGGATCAGGAACGCTATCACAACGAATGTCGCCTTTTCCGTGCCAGCAGAGTGCTTTCATTGTTATTTCCTTCTTTCTGTCAGGATGCGGTGCCTGTCGCGCGGATTTTGGTGATCGCGGCGAGGAGGATGGCGAAAAAGCCGATGAGGTACACGGGCCACTCAATAGCCGCGGGTAGGTCGAACGCGGTCGGCATGAAAAGCAGGATGATGCCAAAGACGATATCGAGAGCCAGATGGAATCTGACCCGGAGAAACCGAACTGCGCCCAGCTCGTAGTCCGTGAACAGGCTGTAGACGATGGCAAACAATCCCAAGGTGATCAGGGCGATGAGCGCTGGGCCTTGGGTCCCGAGAGCAAATGGCAACACGATCAGCACCAACCCGACAAGATAGTCGAGCACTCCGTGCAGCACGGTGGGAATGAAACGCATAATAGCCTCTCCGGCAAATCGGTAGGCTGCGAACAAGGCACAGGTGTCAAAGTTCCGTCCACCACCCGAAAGATCTGCGAGGGACCTTGTGGCTATCGCCCGTGTTCATCAGGTGCCGAAGCTGGTTATCGGATCAGGCTGCGAGACGAGAAGCCCTGCCTTGCGATAGAGACCATTTACCGTGAGGCTGAAGCGCTTCCATACGACTGTCGCCTTAGCAAAGATCAACAGTGTAGAGGGCGCTCAACCCCTTTCAAAGCTCTCTGCGTCGTATTCGCGCCTATGACGCGCGTTGACCTGACAATCACCGTGGAATTTATCTCAGCGGCGGCTTTCTCGACAGGGATTTCGAAAAAGATATCCACTTGCCAAAGCCCGAAACGTCCGCTCGATCAAGTCGTCTTTTTTCCGGGCCTGTGAAATGGTAACGCGCTGCGTAACGGCCAAGCGGCGTTCTCAGTATCCGCATATCGCTCTCGGAAAGAACCCTGCTCTTTCCATCCATGTCTTCCTCCCTGCTCGCCCTTGTTGTGAACGTCGGCCCATATGAGCTGTCTTGAATAGGCTAAGTTAACTCACTTCGATAGATAATTTAGAGAGTTTCCTACATCAACAAGCTGGCTCGACCGCAACTAAGGCGTCTGGGAAAAATCGAAACCGTATCCGCCGCGGGAACAACGGCCAGACAGTATGCTTAGATATCCATGACGATAGATAGGAGAAGACGATGGCCAGGGACATGGAAGAACGCATACTCCAGCGGGCCTACGAGATTTGGGAGAACGAAGGTCGCCCGGAGGAGGCGGCTGATCGCCATTACGAACAGGCGGCTGACGAACTCACAGGCGAAGACGAACACGAGACGCTCCAGGAAATGATCGACGAAGACGATCGCGAGGATGACGTCGCTCGCGCTGGCAAACCCGCCTAGCGCCCGAACATCCAAGTGCCGACCAAGATTAAAGATGCCTCGATCTCAGGCACCCTGGAAAGTCAACATCAGTCTGACCTGTGGCTTGGAGGCAAGGGTCACTCGCGATCCTGCTGGAACTGATTGGCGTTCGGTATCGCATTGAGCCACGGCTCGCGTCGCTTTACCCAAAGCTCGTATGTCGGCGAGATGCCAACTGGCGCATCAAGGAGAGCGCCAAGCTTGATTTCCGCTTCGCCTTCTTCGACGGCAAAAAGACGAGAACCGCATGTGGGACAGAACTGACGGCCCTCGAAGCTCTCAGTCGGGCCCGATGTTTCAAAACGACTTTCGGGCCAGACGCCGAAATATGTGAAGGCCGAGCCACTTTCCTGTCTGCAATCCGTGCAGTGGCATATCCCGACACGGTCAGGCTCGCCTGTGACCGAAAACCTTACTCTGCCGCATCGACAACTTCCCTGTCGCGTAGTCATTAGACAACTCCTCAATAGCCGCCGACTAACGGCAGGATTTCGCCTGTTATGAAGCTCGAGCAGTGTGGCGAAGCGAGGAAAACGTAGGCGGGAGCGATCTCCTCCGGTTGGGCCGGGCGTTTCATAGGCACGCCCGAACCGAACTGGGAAACTTTGTCGGGCTCCTTGTCGCTCGGATTAAGGGGACTCCAGACGGGCCCAGGTGCCACGCAGTTTACCCGCACGCCTTTCGGTATAAGCTGCGAAGCAAGCGACTTGGTGAAAGCATGAATGCCGCCCTTCGTCATCGAGTAGTCGAGGAGGGATTTTTCGCCGTCGAAGCCAGTGACCGAGCCCGTATTGATGATTGCAGACCCGGCTTTCAGGTGCGGTACCGCCGCCCGAGCCATGTGGAAATAACCGTAAAGGTTGGTTTTCAATGTCTCGTCGAAGTGGTCCTCGGTCAGATCCACGATATCATAGGTGTGGACCTGGAAGGCGGAGTTGTTGACGAGGATATCGAGCTTTCCGAACTGGTACACGGTTTCGGCAACCGCCTGTCTGCAGAATTCGGATTCCTTCACGTCGCCGTGGATGACCCAGCACCGCCGCCCTTCCTTTCTTACCGCTTCGGCAGTTACTGCTGCGTCCTCGCCCTCGTCTAGGTGAACGATAGCGACGTCGGCACCTTCGCGCGCGAACAGGACGGCTACCGATCGCCCGATGCCCGAGTCTCCTCCGGTGATCAGCGCTACCTTGTCTTGAAGCTTCTGAGATCCGATGTAGAACGGAGCGTCGTAATAGGTCGGCGGGGAAAGGGCTGCCTCGTCGCCCGGCTTGTCCTGATGCTGCCGGGGGAAGGGTGGCTCGGGATAGATCCGAGCGCCAGCCTGCATCGCGCCCTCATTTGGCTTGGGCTCCTGATCGTTGGCCTCGGCGACCTGTTCCTGAATCTCTCTCTGCTTCGCCGCTGTGAATGAAGATGTCATGATGGCCTCCGTGCTGTCTGGACAAGAACTCCGCAGACGCGGTTTCGTTCGATACGCATCGGTACACTTCGAATACCCGCAGCGGCCATTCGCTATCGAAGTGGTCTCGTTGGGCGAGGATCGAAATCTTGCACCAGACTGGGCTGCGTCAGTCCTTGAGCGGATCGTGACCCCAGTTCACGGTGAATGTCAGGCCGACTCCGGTGTCACGGCCGATTTCGCTGACCTTTTCCGTCTCCTCGTAGGAGAAAAACCAGGAGTCGCCATCGTATTCGACATCTCCGTTGTTGCTCATGGGGCGGCTGCTGATCCTGCCGGAGCCGCCGTTCGTGTTGAACATGCAGAAGTCGATCTTGCTCAACTTCTTCGAAAGCTCTTCCATCGTCATGGTGGTCATCTGTTTCCTCCTGGAATAGGTCACCATGCTTGAACAGCGAGGTCCGGCCTATGTTCCGGTCCCAGAATGTTCATAGGAGCCGATCTCATGAGGCTGCCGTCCGGATTGCGGCAGTGGACCGATATGAGTTTTGCCCGTACACCTTCTCTCGCGACAGGCCGATGATGACTTCGATGCCGCTGTGTTCGAGGTGGGTGACGACATCTAGGCAACGTCGAGTACGAGTATTGATCGAGGCGCAACCTGACGGATCGCAAGGGAAGCTAGCCTTCCGGCAGCTTTCTGAGGATGGAGATGCAGTTGCCCGGCCCGAACGCGATCACCTTTTCCTGCTCGAGTGCATCCAGAACAGCCATCACCTCGTCCTGCGAGAAACCGTCGGCGTTCAGGGGCGCACCTATGGCAAATAGGTTGATCGCCATTTCAGGCTTCGCCTAATGCTCTCAAACGTATCAACAAGGCGATCTCTGCCTCTGAAAATCTGTCCATAGTTTATTCAACGGCTTTCTGGCCGAATTGTTCTCAATCGTCGAAATCGCATCGCTTCTGCGAGATGCCCAACTCTAGATACGGTTGAAGCCCCGGTACCGCAGCGACCGCGGATCTTGGTGCAGGTGTCGCGTCACGGCTCACTTCCTTCGCCTACTCTTTGCATTCCGAAGAAGTATCGTTTGGGCTCGCCTTCAACCACCATCTTACCTATGATAGCTCCGTTGTTCGTCCGCCTGAAGTAGTCAACTATCGGCTGTTTGTCGTAGACCATGGCTGCCGTCATAACACCGGCATCCAACCGCTCTTCCAATGCAGCCGTCGTTCCTCGTGCTCTCAAGCGCGGTAGAATGTGGGTGAATAGGTTCGAGGCAGGCTTTGTCCGACCGATGCGAGCAAAACGGAGTGCCCACTTGATCGGAAAGAAGGCGGGATCGACGGCCAGCAGCTTGCCTGGGGCTGTCTTGAATAGGAGCGCATCGGCCCGCTTGTCCGGATGAAAACGCTTGCCGAACCAGTGAAGGTTCTCGAGAACTCCGTCGATCGGGTGGTCCGACGGATACCCGTTCCCGTTCCAAAGCCCGATAAGCTCGACCGGGTGGACCCGATCGAGTGTCCGAAACCAGTCGTTCATTTCCTCTTGGACTGTTGATCGCAGTTCGGCTGGTTTCATCGTCTCGATCGTGAGCTACGTCGGGTTCGAATTATGCCGGGTCGTTGACATGTTGCTCAGCATCACACACACTCCCACACACTAGATCCGGGCTGCGGCGCATACGGTGTCTCCCATGCTGGTCGCAAGATGCGCTCGCGCCCGATTGACACGACTTTTGACTGTGCCGACTTTGCACCCAAGCAGATGGGCGGCATCTTCGTAACTGGTCCCATCCAACAATATCATCTGTGCTGCCGGGCGGTAGCATCCCGGTAGGGCGATAAAAGCTTGCTCGAAATCGTGTCCTCGCATAGCCCATTCCTGCGACGCTTGCTGCATTGGCTCGATGCCGGTCATATCGTCCAGTCCAGTGAGCATTCGCTTTCCGACGACATATCTGGTCGAGAATGTGTTGCGCATGATCGTGAACAGCCACGACTTGAGCCGAGTGCCTTCCTGAAACTTATCGAGATTCCCTAGCGCTTTCATTACAGTATCTTGGACGAGGTCATCAACGTCACCGTCCTGCCTGCAAAAGCGGCGGGCAAATTTTCGAAGTGCAGGGAGCAACTCAATCATTGCCGCTTGAACACGGACGGTTTTTGCGTGCGTCATGTCGCCAGATCTCCAGTGGGTGAGATCAGTCAATCCGCGGTTGCAGACATCGTTCCGGCAGGTCAGTCCGCATTCCGGCAGGGTACGGTGGCAGACAATGGCAAAAGTAAGCGTTTCTCACGGTGCCTTCGCCACGGGAGCGGCGACGGGACCCGTACCCTCCGGGTCGGGGTCGGCGTCGAATGGCGTGATATACAGCCATGACAGGAATATTGTCAGGGAGACCGCGGCCACCCCGACTGCCAGCTTTGTTTTGGAAGAGCCCGCCTTTCCTCCCGGTTTTCCCTCGCGTTCATACTCTGTGGTAGGATCGGCTGATCCAAACGGGTCCTTTTCTTGGCGTTGCATATGCTGGCTCTCCGTTAGGCTCGTCGTTGGTTAGAGTGCATAACTGTAGCCGCCCGCAGCCCGAGCTTCCGCTGCGTCTCGTTGCGCCTTGGTCGAAGCGTATGACGTGTCGTGGCCGGAACCACTCTCGTCGCCCGAATTATCCTGTACGGCAACGCGAGTTGTAAGTTGTCGCGGATCGAGATAGGCGCGGAACGCCGAGATCTTATCGCCTTCGGTTTCGATGACACTCACACCTCCGTAAGAGATAGGTTTGCCGTCTATGTCGGCAGTTGTGCGCCATTCCAGGACTGCCTTGCCCTCGTCTTCAATGACGTTTTACGAACTCCGACGTGGCTTCGCCCAGTGCTGCGTGGTAGAAATCCCAAAATGCTCTCGCTCCGTTTTCCTCGTCGGATCCGTGTAGGACCAAAGGATTGGAGAGCTCCGCATTGTCCGCAAACAGACTTGCTGTGACATCGATGTTGCCGGATTCTTCCAGTCGATGCAGCGCGTCCATGAAGTCGTGTGTGATCTGAGCCATGGGAATTCTTAAACTCGTGAAATTTTTGGTCGCGCCAACTACGATCGGTCGGTGTCGCCATTTCCAAATGTTCTTCGATCCGCATCGGGCGGATTGAACTTGTCGACTGGCGACGGGGCCGAATTTTCTGGGTCCGAAGGAGGAGCAGAAGCGGGCCAGTCGTTGGATGGCTCCTGAACCTGCTCGTCTTCCACGGAACCTGTGCTGGTCGGTGGCGAAACGCCGCCATGGTGATCGCCGGACCATGTCTGGTCAGCGCCAGTCGCGTTGCCGCGGATTTCTTTTTCGGCTTCATTCCAGTGCCGATCGTGCTGCCCGTCGGGTCGTCCCTCGACCTCCCATTTCGAGTGAGCCGCAGTGCGGATTGCGTCTTCGTTGCTCATGTTGTCCTCCTGTTTCAGTTTGACAGAACAAGTGACGTCGGCGCGGGTTCCCGAATGAACAGATGCTCTGGTTACGCAGGTTTGGCCAATCACGGGAAGGGCCTCGTTGAGCTCCTACCGCCCACGACCGCTTGACTCCCATCCTGTGGGATCAAATAGGTTCTGAAGAGATGGCATCGAAATCGCCTACACAGGATTCAGAATGAGCATTCAGCGCCGCACCGGCAAGCCGCCGAAAAACATCCTTCGTCGCGTACCGAAACAAGAGCGAAGCAAGGATCGGGTGTCGGAAATTCTCAAAGTTTCTGCCGACCTGATCGGTGAAAAGGGCATCGATGCTGTCACCATGAAGGAGATCGGTTCGCGAACTGGCGGACCTATCGCGTCGGTGTACCAGTACTTCCCGGACAAGGAGGCCATCGTTGCATCGCTGTATGAGCAATACGTCACCGAAACCCGTTTCATTCTCGAGGGCGCTGTCAAAAACATCCATAATGCAGCCGACGCGGTGATGGCGGCCGAGCTTTTGATCGATGCATACTATGAAATCATGCGGCAGGGGCCGTCGGCGATCGACATCATGAACGCCATAAAAGCGAGCAAGCTGCTCGGCCAGCAGGACGTCGTCGAGACGCGCCGCCAGGTCGAGGACTTTTTCGAGGCGACTGCCCGGTTCGTGCAGGAGGGAAGGCGTGACGAGTACAAGAGTACCCTCCTGTTGCTTTTCAACATGGCAGACGCGAGCGTGCGCCTTGCTCTAATGCACTCTCAGCGCGAGGCGGGCGAAATCCTGGAGCAATTTAAGGGTATCGTCCGGGCGCAGGCGTCTTACTTCTTGCTCGGGAGGTTTCCTGGTCAAGTGGCTAACCCAGTGGGCAAGTCCCATGTCCGCCCCCAGTAGAGGCATGTATCATAAGCTGTGCGCATTCTGCTTTCCGAGGCAAATACAGAGCAGCCATATTGTTTTTTAAGACGGCGCCGCCGATCTGGAGACAAACGCCGGCGACAGGTGTACCCAATTTGCCACGTATCGCTGAGAAGCACAGCGCTGAGACCATTTCGTTCGCGGTGAAATGATGAACTCCGTGATCAGTCACCTAAGTCGTGTAGAGGCGCTTGATGCCTCTCAACCAGGATCCCTGACATGATTAATCTCAAACGAGTTCTTCTGACCTGTGCATTCTCGGCCGCAGTGATCGGTGCAGCTAACGCGGCCGATATGGCCGTTGAAGAGGCACCGGCCGTGGCGCCGTCGACATCCGGATTTTATATCGGCTCCCTGAGTTCTGTCAGCTTTCTGGACGACACGTCGTTTTCTGCTCTCGGTGCCTCTATTTCTACGGATTATGACACGGGCTTCTACAGCTCGATCCGCGCAGGTTACAATTTTGGCTCCATGGGCTTCATCTCTCCACGCGTCGAACTCGAGCTTGGTTACGGCAGCGCCTCGGTTGACGCGCATTCAGTGAATGGCGCAGGTGTGGCAAGCATCGACTCATTCGGCGACGCGCGTTCGTTTCAGGGCTACGTCAACGGCTACCTCGACATCCCCCTCACGAACGACGGCTTCTTCAGTGCCGTCACGCCATTCGTCGGCGGCGGTGTGGGCTTCATGAACCTGGAACTGCGCAAGCAGGGCGTTGCCGGAGTGGCTACCCTGATCGACGACAGTGACACACAGTTCGCTTACCACCTGGACGCGGGCGTCGGCATCAACTTGCAGGGCATCGGTCTCTTTTCTGACATGTCGCTGTTCGATAACACCACTCTCGACATCGGCTATCGCTTCACGGCGGCTGACGACTTCGATTTCGTGGCTCGCGATGGCTCCGCCTCGAGCACCGACTTCAGAAGCCATGCTGTGACTTTCGGCCTGCGTAAGCAGTTCTGATGAACTAAGCGGGAGGTGTGGTTTTCTAAGCTCCTCCCGCATCTTTTAAACTTGAGGGTATCGGCTTGCGAGAAGACCTTGGGCGAAAATGGCAGATGGCTACAGCGGTCATTGCTGCTGCGATGCTCGCGTCCTGTACTCACGACGACGATATCCGCCCGAGAACACAATCCGCCCAACCAGGAACGAGCGCCGATAAGGTCGCACCGGACGCGGCCGCTATCGAGCGGGCTATGGCTGCGGCCCCGCAGCAGCAAACCAACAGCGTGCCTTGGGCGAGCCCTACGACCGGTAGCGCAGGGGTTTTGAGCTATACCGAAAGCCGCAGCGCCGATGGTCGGACGTGCCGTGCCTTTCTCAGCAGCCGTCAATCCCTGAACGGAGGTGACACTTTGAACGGGCAGGCATGCGCTGACGGCGACGGGCGCTGGCGGGTCAATTCTCTCAACGAACAGTAGCTCCGGCAGTACGCGCAAAGCCGAAATCGGGCGGCGCGTAGTTAGGCCATCAACAGATCGGCAGCACCACGCAGGTCCCGGACTTCCGTATACGGTTGCCAGTCCGGATTGCCGTCCTCATTCCTGCGATTGACCCAAATCGCACGCAGTCCGAGTTCATGGCAAGCCTTCATGTCAGTATACATGCCCATGGCTACGTGCACGGTTTCCTCGGGCGCAACACCCATTTGTCTGTATGCATATTCGAAGATCCCTCTGGAAGGCTTGTACGAACGAGCCTGCTCCGCCGTGATGACGTAGTCGAATGGCACACCGATACGCTCCACTGTCGGTGCGATCAGATCATCATCCGAGTTTGTGAAGATCGCCAGCTTGTATTGCGTTTTCAGTCTTCGGAGAGCCTCCGGGACTTCCCGGTGCGGCTTCATGTTGGCGGGCGCCCTCGCCATTCGATCCAGCTCATCGCGATTGGCGTCAATCCCGAATTCGCCGAATGCGTCCCGGAAGCCGATACGCAGTATATCCTTGAAAAGCCGATGGGGCTTGTCTGCGGTCAACCGCTTGCTGTGAATGGAAAACCCCTCAACGATCGACTCGGCGGATGCGTCGCTCGCGTCGTGGGCATCGAGGATCATTGCTGCTTCCCGCGTCAATACCTCGTACCAGTCGACAAGCGTTCCATAGCAATCGAAGGTGATGATTTTGGTTTGCGAGCCGAAATCAATCGATGGATTTTCTAGTTGAGATGACATTACGGTTTCCTCATACCCTCAGGCCGAAACCATGGTGCAATGTCTATGGTTCCCGCATAGTTTGCCCGGCAACAACAGGCCGGAGGTGCGAGTTCGCCGCTCCGACCGAAGACGATCAAAACCTCTCGGCGATGAGCCTTAAACCGAAAGGCGCAAGCAGCGTGCCGATGCTGCGCTCGATCCAGCGCCCGAAACGCTCATAGGCACCTCGCGCTGTCCGACCTGACAGCAGCACTGTCACGAGGCCGTACCATACAATCTCTAGGGAGAAACCGCCGAGCACGATCGTCATCTTTGCCCAAAAGGCCGTCTCCGGTGGAACAGCTACGGCGTATAGACCAATGAAAAAGGCAATGCCTTTGGGGTTGGGCAGGTTCACGAGGAAGCCACGCCATCAAGCCCAGATAGATAAGATAGCAGCCGCCAGCGATCTGTATCAGGCCAGCGAGCCAACTGACGCGAGTGAGGACCATCGCAAGTCCCGTCATCGACAGGACCGCGTAAAAGGATGCAGCGATCGCAAGTCCGACGGTTGCGCCGAAAGCAGACGATCGTGCTCCTGCTATCGCGAGCCTACTGATCAATGCGAAGTTCGGCCCGGGACTGATTACCACAGCCGCATACAGACAGTGTGTCGTGAAGACAATTGCCAGGTCGTTGATCATTTTGGCGCCTGCTCCGTGGGCAAGCTGTGAATTGCATGCGTTTCAGGTGGCGCAGAAAAGCCCGCGTTTAGAACGAGTGTCAAGGACCTAAGAGTGGCACCGTGGTGGGAAGAACCGGCCTGAGAAGGTTTGTCATTTGACGTTCAAGGACATTGTCTTTCGCGCCTCAAAGGGAAGGCCGAAGGAACGACGAACGAGACCCAGGTAAGCGCCGTATGGCCTGCCAAGAGCGAGCATGATGACGATCACCCCAAGTGAACCTCTCAATATCTCGTCCGCGCCTGCACCGCTAATAGCCAGGATTGCCGCATAAATTGGGACCTGAAAACTCACCAAAGAAAGCGTGTCCCACACGATTTGCGACTGTCGCGTTTCAACGGCGTGGCGCATGAACCAGTCTCGCCACAGGCCGTAGGGTCGTCCTGACGGCACCATCAGAATCGCACCCAGAATGCGGGCGTCAAAGACCTGATCCCACGTCATCCTCGCAATGAAGCGTTCGTTGATGATCCCCGTAACAGTGAAAAACGAAATTAAAGCGATCGTGTCTGCGATGAACGAACGCAATATGACTTGGCGGGTGTTCTGCGATTTAGCCAATACGCGCCCCTTGTGGCTGTCTCCTAGAGATAGGGCGGAGCACCGTTGGTAGAAGGTTTCAGCCATCAACGCGAAGCTATTGTTCGACGTTACCGATCTTTGGTCGGTCCCAAGCCCGCGCGACTCGGATGCCATCCCAATTAACTTCGGCTGCCGGAATGTGAGCATGATCAAACGGGGGAAGAGCTCAGCCTAATTCTGCTTGTCATCCTTTCAGGTCGTCGGGTCGTCTCGGGTTTCCATCGCCAGATCGTGGAGTGCTTGCGTGTCCTCGGGGTCATATTCCGACGAAAGTATCACACACAGGACCGTGGCTCGTGCGATCTCCTTCTCGGAGGCTTCAGGATGCTTTTCCTCCACGGCCTCAATCAATGCCTTTGGCTTTATCCCGGGGACTGCCAGCTCTCGGATGGTGGCCGCCACTGCTTCAATCTCCTGGAGTTTCATCTTTCTCATGCGCGAGCTCCGTGAACGGTCCAGTGATCCGACGAACGGTTTGACAATAGCGGGTCCGGATGACAGCTCGTTATCCAAGGTATTTGCCGCCGTCTCGGGCGCCACCCCAAACGCGATAGCTGGAACGAGTCGCTCCAACGAGAGTTGGTTTGTTCAGTCAACAGGAGACGACCATGGGCAATAGAGAGCAGCGCCGCGAACGGGCTTATAACTATGGGAAGACGAAGGCCGTCCAGAGGGAGCTCATGAAGACCACTGGCAGCTTGCGGGAGATCAGCACGAACTGACCGAGCAGCAGTCGGACAACGTGACGAAGGTCAACCAGAGGGCTGACGACGAGTTCGCCCAGGATGACCGGGCTTGTGAGAACGCCGCCGACATCAAGCCTCCGTCGACTATCAGCCCGGACTAAGGAGCACGCAATGACCGATGTAAAAAAAGGCGACAAGGTCACTTGGAAAATTAGCCAGGGTAATACCGAAGGCAGGGTTATCAAGAAGCAGACCTCCGATACGAAGATCAAGGGGCACTCGGTCAAGGCCTCGAAGGACGACCCGCAAATCATCGTGGAGAGTGACAAGTCCGGCAAGAGGGCAGCACATAAACCAGAAGCTCTGAAGAAGGCCTAGCTTTTCATGACGCAGCGGCGCCGTGTCGAAGAGGTCCGGCGGACCCCTTCGACTGCGGTAGTCGCACCTCGAATAGATGGCTGCGCCTTGCTCAGGTACCGGAAAAGGAGATGTCGCCATGCGACTGGCAACATGCAGATGCGCTCGCTTAACCGTTGCCTGTAGCGTAGAGCCAATGCAGGTATCGGTGTGCCACTGCCTGGAGTGCCAGCGTCGCACCGGTAGCGCATTCGGTGTCCAGGCTCGTTTCCCAAGGACAGCCGTGACAGTAGAGGGCGCTTACAGAACCTATGAACGCGTAGGAGAGGGCGGACTATGGGCAGGGTATCACTTTTGTCCCGATTGCGGGTCAACGGTTTTCTATGAGAACGAGGACGTTCCCGAGGCGTTCGCAATTCCGGTCGGTAGCTTCGCCGATCCCGGATTTCCATCTCCTACACGATCGATTTTTGAAAAGCGCAAGCATGAATGGGTAACGATCGCTGGCGATTGGATCGACCGTCATCCCTAAACCACATCCCGGAGCAATCCACGCCCATATTCGCATTCCCCGATGCCTGATCTGTCAATCAGTCGCCGCATGGCGGAGGATTGTACCCCGGCTCGGAAAGCTGCGTGCAAGCTTTCATACGAACCGTACTGCGTGAAACGCGTAGAGCAACTGATGTTTAGCAGATCTCAGTACGTCTCCTCAAGGTTAGGTTTGGTCGCGATGTTGAACTGCACAAAGAAGGCTTGAATGCAGTCTCGGGAACCGAATGCATATTTACATGGTTTGTCAAATGAGGTCGCCGCGTGCCAATCGGGCGTGACGGAGACGGTGAACGCAGCGGTTTTCCCGATTTCTCGCTGCGGGCAACGAAATGCCAGGCGAGTACCTTTACTGTCCGCGGCGGCCTTTCATGTCACGGAGGATGGCTATGACGATCCGCCGACTATTGGTTCTGGGCAACTCGGACGCAAGGATGAGGTAGAACAGGTTGCCGACTACGCTATCCAGTTGCTTGTAGAGGAGGCTTACTTGGTCGGATGGCAGCGGAGGGAGATCTTGGCTGCCATCATTGAGTCCGCGAACGCAAGACTCTCGGCCATCGCTGTAGGGAACGAGCCCGAGTTACGAAGCCCCGCCAACGATTGGCCTTAAACCGAGCGGCCGGTCACAAGCGGCGCAAGCGCAGAAATATACTGGTACTCATGTCATCCGCTGGGAACTAAAGGTCAGCTCACGGGAAAAGCTGTCTCTCTCTCCATCAGAGCCGGATACGAAACTGCTCCTGCCTGATAACTACAACCCGGCAAAGCCGACATCGGCGGTAGGCGATGTCACTGGCAAAGCACCGATGAACCGCCGATCTCTGCACCATTTCAAGGAAGGTGCGTTCGAGGTTATGCCGATTATGTGCTTTCGTTGCGCGATATCGCTCAACCCTACGAATGCAATGTCAGTAACCGCCATTACTTTCCGGCCACCCATTTCCGTTGTTCTCGCTTCGATACCGAACCTCACGACCTCTGCATCGATGCAGCCTCGCGTCTCGAATTCTTCTAAGATGTCTGTAGTGACCGATCGCTGGCCGGAGTAGGTGGATATGCACGCGTTTGTATGAAAGCCGAGCGCGATCGAAACGCAGTCATCGAACGGGATATTGGAATTTCGTCGGTCAACTCGATCGTAAACATGACCGACTCCGGAGCCCACACCGGTTCGGATCATGCCGTAAAAATGGTACCAGTCTGTTCGGCTGAGATACTCGACCTTCCAAACGACTTGACTGTAATGCTCCGGCTTCGCCAGAAGCGCGGATAGTTCTTGCACAGTTTCCTGAAAATCGTCGCGGTTACAAAATTGCATCTTTGATCCGAGCAGCTAACGTCAAGTCCGGCAAATTCTTACAGGGAGCGGATTGGTTCAACCTCTGAATTTTCCCTCGTTTTGGTCCGAGGGATCGTATTTAACGTCCCAGTCCTTGCCTGCTTTCTTACCGGGAGGATCGCGGTTCACCGTCGCGTCTTCAGAGCCTGTGATAACAGTTGGCTTTGCACTGTGAACCCCTGAGGCTTTGCGATCTGCCTGCGAAGGGGCGTATTGGCCTTTTGCGTCGTCTTCGGGGTGCGACATCTCAGACCTCTTTGGTTTTCAGAGAGTCAGACAGGTTCTTTTTCTGCGGATTGGCGTTCGTCTCGCCAACCGCATCTTGGTCGCGGTCCGGGTCATCCTTGGCTTTGAGATAACCGCGAGGCGCGTTTTCTTGTGGTCCTTCCCATCTCGGGGATTGGTCGGTGGTGCCGGGGGCGCCATCGCGCGGCGTAGTGTTTCCCATTTCGTCATCCTCCATTGTGATGCTGTAACCCCTCCCGCCCTGTTCTGTTCCTCAAGTCGCTACTCGGTTGCTATCGCCCTTTGGAACAATGGGTTGGCTGAGGATGTTGAGGGCAGAAGAACCGGGCAACAAAACTGCTCTGCGGCAACAGCAGCGGTCTGTTTCCCATCAAAAATGAAGGAATTCCAATGTCTGATGTGAGCACGAAAACCGTCACCGCAAAGTTCGCGACCCGGGAGGCTGCGGACCTCGCGGTCGAACATCTCGTCCAAAAGCTCAATGTCGATCGGACGGATATCTTTGTGCAGACAAGCGGTTCGGACACTCGTCCGGCGTGGATATCAGCGGTGGTGACGCGCCAACAGTCGACGAGGAGGGGCGGGGCGATGCATCGCTCGGGTCTGAAATCGAGGTTTCTGCCGACATTGCCTCAAGCGATGAGGATGCCGTTCGTGCAGCGTTGGGTGATCTCGGCGCTACCGATCTATCCTCTAGTTAAAACCGACCATCCGAAGACCCAGCGGTCGCTTTCGGCGCACGGTCTCTCGAAAACAGTTGAGGTTCTGTCATGGCGGACAATCTGAGCAAATATCGCGCCAAGCGCGACTTCAAGAAGACCGCCGAGCCTAGCGGCGAGGTCGAAGTACGGCCTTCGAACCGTCGGCGTTTTGTCATCCAAAAGCATGATGCGACGCGTCTTCATTACGATCTCCGGATAGAACTCGACGGCGTCTTCAAGTCCTGGGCGGTGACGAAGGGGCCTTCGCTTGATCCTCAAGATAAGCGTCTGGCGGTAGAAGTCGAAGATCATCCCCTGGACTACGGCGACTTCGAAGGGACAATTCCCAAAGGTCAGTACGGCGGCGGTACCGTCATGCTTTGGGATCGTGGCTACTGGGAACCGGAAGGCAACAAGACCCCCGAGCAGGCTCTGGCGAAGGGCGACTTCAAGTTCACCCTCGAAGGCGAGCGGCTACACGGCAGCTTCGTACTCGTGCGCATGCGCGGCCGCGAGGGTGAAAAACGAACCAACTGGCTTCTGATCAAACATGATGATGAATATTCCGTCGAGGAGGACGGCGCATCCATTCTTGAGGAGGACACCACGTCCGTCGCCTCCGGTCGGACGATGGAGGCGATCGCATCGGGAAAAGGGCGGAAGCCCAAGCCGTTCATCACGACCGGAGGCGAGGTCGGTGCGGACGCCGTCTGGGACAGCAGCGAAGGACTTGCAGCCGAAGAGCGAAAGGCTGGTACGAAGTTGAAGCCTGGCCCAACCTCCAAAAAGGCCAAGGCCACTCCTGGGGCAAAGCGCGGTGCCACTGCCACGGCAATGCCCGATTTTATCGGGCCCCAGCTTTGTGAAACCTTGCAGCGGCCGCCGTCGGCCCAGGGCTGGATACATGAGATAAAGTTCGATGGTTACCGCATCCAGATGCGGATCGAAGGCGGAAAGGTTACGCTGAAGACCCGGAAGGGGTTGGACTGGACTGCAAAATATCCCGCGATTGCTGAGTCTGCCGTGCGACTGCCCGACGCAATCATCGATGGTGAGATATGCGCTTTGGACGAGAATGGTGCGCCTGACTTTGCTGCGCTCCAGGCTGCGTTGTCGGAGGGTAAGACCGATGATCTGGTATTTTTCGCGTTCGACCTGCTTTTCGAAGGCGAGAACGATTTGCGCTCTGTCCCTTTGATCGAGCGGAAGGAACGCCTCTCGACTCTGTTTTCGGAAGCAGGCGACGATCCTCGATTGCGCTTCGTCGAGCATTTCGAAACGGGCGGCGATGCCGTACTGAAATCGGCGTGTCGATTGTCTCTTGAAGGTATCGTATCTAAAAAAGGCGACGCGCCGTATCAGTCTGGCCGAAGCGATACCTGGGTGAAGTCGAAGTGCCGGGCAGGGCATGAAGTTGTGATCGGTGCATATGCACTGACCAACGGAGCTTTTCGCTCGCTTCTGGTCGGGGTCTATCGAGGCAACCATTTTGTCTATGTGGGGCGGGTAGGAACCGGCTACGGGGCGAAAGTCGTCAATCAAATCCTGCCAAAGCTCAAAACGCTAGAGGCGTCCAAATCCCCGTTTACTGGAATTGGCGCCCCCAAGAAGTCAGCCGATATTGTTTGGCTGAAGCCTGAACTCGTGGCTGAAATCGAGTTTGCTGGATGGACCGCCGACGGACAGGTACGACAGGCTTCGTTCAAAGGTCTGCGTGAAGACAAGCCTGCAAAAGAAGTTGAAGTTGAAAAACCTGCCGAGCCGGATGAAGTCGATACTCCAGAGCCTGACAAGAGCGCGAAGTCTGCCCCTGCGCCTAAAACGACCTCTCGTCTGCGAAAAGGCGCGAAGGTAGAAGTTATGGGTGTGCTGATCTCCAGCCCGGATAAGGAGCTTTGGCCTGACGCGCTCGACGGCGAGCCGGTTACCAAGGTGAATCTTGCTCAGTATTATGAAGCAGTCGGTCCTTGGCTCATCGATCACATCAAGGGGCGGCCCTGCTCGATCATCCGAACACCCGACGGCATCGCCGGCGAGCAGTTCTTCCAACGCCACGCGATGCAGGGAACCTCGAACCTGATCGAACAGGTCAAGGTCTCGGGGGACAAGCAACCCTACCTACAGATCGACCGCGTCGAAGGCCTTGCGGCGGTCGCGCAGATCGGTGGAGCAGAACTCCACCCTTGGAATTGCGAACCCAACCAGCCAGAAGTGCCTGGCCGCCTGGTCTTCGATTTGGACCCAGGGCCAAATGTGGATTTCGACACAGTGATCGAAGGTGCGCGTGAGATCCGGGATCGCTTGGAGGAACTTGGCCTGGTCAGCTTCTGTAAAACGACAGGGGGCAAGGGTCTCCACGTGGTGACGCCGCTTTCTGTGTCGAACGGCAAGAAGCTGAACTGGGATCAGGGCAAGGCGTTTGCCCGTGATGTCTGCCAAGCGATGGCACGGGACAACCCGGACCTCTATCTCATCAAGATGTCCAAAGCGCAGCGGGATGGCCGCATATTCCTGGATTACCTACGCAATGATCGCACATCGACGGCGGTTGCTCCGCTTTCGCCTCGAGCACGACCGGGTGCGACTGTGTCCATGCCCCTTAACTGGACACAGGTCAAAAAGGGCCTTGATCCGAAGCGTTTCACTATCCGGACAGTACCTGCGCTTTTGAAGGACACCACGGCTTGGCTGGACTACTGCGACAGCCAACGATCGCTCGAGCAAGCTATCAAGCGGCTGGAAAAGGCGTCCAAGCGGGCGGCTTGATAACCTTTGAAAACGCTTCGACAGCATCACTTTGTTTATCTGCTCACAGCCTGCCAACGACCATGCGATGTCCGTCGTTCAGGCTTCGTAGCAGGGAAGCGCTGATCAAAAGGAACCTACCGGAGCGCCTGCCGTTCTCATGCTACAGCCGCAGGAGATTACGAATGGCACATTTGGATAATGACAACACAAAGGTCTGGGAACTTGTAAAGAAGATTGGCTTCTGCATGCTCACGACGCAAAGTGGAACCGACCTTCGAGCGCGACCGATGTCGGCTTACAGTGAGCGCGACGAAAATGCCTTGTACTTCCTGACCGACGTCGCAAGCCACAAGGATGAGGAAGTCGCGCGTCACCCCAACGTGTGCCTCGCCTTCGCTGACTCGAAGGGGCAAAAATACGTCTCGATCTCCGGAACTGCTGAGATTCAGAATGACCGGGAGAAGATCCGCGACCTCTGGGCAACGCCAGCGAAGGCCTGGTGGGACAACCCGGAAGACCCCTCGATCCGGATCTTGAAAGTAACACCATCTTCGGCTGAATATTGGGACAGCCCCGGCACAATCATCAGCTACGTTAAGATGGCGGCGGCAGCCGTCTCAAGTGCCCGTCCGGATATGGGTGACAATGCCAAGGTTGAGATGTGAGAACACTTTGTGCGAAGGCTCATAAGTGATGGAAGCTTTTGTGCAGACGTTGATGCAGAAACTCGGTCCTTTCGGGATCGGGCTTCTGATGTTCGTGGAAAACGTCTTTCCGCCTATCCCATCTGAGCTGATCATGCCGCTGGCGGGATATCTCGCAACCCAAGGCGACATGAACATCGTGATCAGAGGTGGCTCGGGAAATCTGCACAGCGGGGATAAGTGGAATTTCTGCCTGACTTCGGCTTAGATGCCGGGAACAGG
>NZ_JBCIYT010000022.1:0-30336 GCF_050455485.1 Neorhizobium sp. BT27B
CCCGGACCCGAAATGAATGACGTCCCGGTCGATAGCGAGCTGGACTGGGTGCTCGTCCTTGCTCCGTTTCGCAAGGATGGCGATTACGTCGCTGCTTTCCTTCGAGAGCAGAAGATCGAGGTCAAGGCCGCCAAGGTAGACGGGGAGCTGGTCGAACATCTGGCTTTATCTCCTGGCATCATCGTAATCACCCACGAGGCCCTCAACCCACAGGTTATCGTACGGATTACAACGCATCTCGCGGAGCAGCCCGACTGGTCGGAAGTCCCGATTATTGTCCTTTTGGAGCGGACAGCGCCGATTGAACGGATCCGCAACCAATTGCTGACTTCATGGCCGGGCTCGCGTCTTTTGTTTTACACGCGTCCCATCGCGCCATTGGAGCTTGTAAACGGCATACAGTCGAACCTGTTGGTGCGGCTGCGCCAACGCCAGGTCCGCGATTCCATCGAGCGGGAGCGAGAACTGCGTCTAGAGCTCAATCACCGGGTCAAGAATATCCTGGCGAGTGTTACGTCGATCTTCCAGATGACCCGGCGCGGCGCCACGTCCGTTGAGGGCTTGACAAGCGATTTTGCCGGTCGGCTTCAGGCGCTATCCAACGTCCACAGCGCCGTCTTTGAAGCCGGCGGCGAAGAGGTTTCGCTTTCAGCCGTGATTGACCTGACGGTTTCTCCCTACAACAGCGCCGGCGTGAGCCGCATTCATGTCAGCGGGCCGGATATCGTTGTCAGCCGGGACGCAGGCACAGCGATCGCGCTGTGCCTGCACGAGCTGATCACGAACGCCATAAAGTATGGCGCGCTTTCGCATCCGTACGGGCATGTTGACCTCTTGTGGTCTGTTGCCGCAAACGGCAGTTCAGAACTCTCTCTGAGCTGGACGGAAGTCGGGGGACCGGCTGTCCAAGAACCGACGCGGCAGGGTTATGGTACGCGCTATGTGCGCTCCGCGCTGGGATCGTTATTCGGCACGGTTCCGGAAATCATCTTCGCTCCAGGCGGCTTTCGTTTGTCAGTGAGCGGGTCTCTGTCGCGCATGTCGGCGCAAAAATAGATCACGCATATCCTCAATCATGGATTGAAATAGCCTTCGGCTGTAACTTGCTGAAAGATAGAATAGTTCTCCTCGGATCAATCTGTCTTCCAGCGCGTTCATCAGGTTCGCATAGTCGAAAAGACACATGTGAAGCGTCAACTGCGGAGAGTTTGAGGGATGACGCAAAAGGGGATCACTGTCGTTGTCGTTGAAGACGAGGCGCTTGTAAGACTGGATATGGTTATGTCGCTCGAGGACGAGGGGTTCATTGTGCTCGAGGCCTCAAATGCAGACGACGCCATCGACATTCTGAACGCCCATCCCGAAACCCGCTTGATGTTCACCGATATCGACATGCCGGGCAGCATGGACGGTCTGAAGCTGGCTGCTGCAGTTCGTGACAGGTGGCCGCCTGTCAAGATCATCGTGGCTTCTGGCCACCGTCAATTGAGCGATGAGCTTTTACCGGTTGAGGGCAAGTTTTTCAGCAAACCGTACGACCACGGCCGCGTCATCGCGACCATGAGGGAAATGCTAGCCGTAGCCTAGGTATCTACCGCGCTGGCAGGCCCCATTTTCCGGGCAGCGTTCGAAGCTGTTCATGGATGAGTTCGCTGGGATTGACCGCCGGACCAGCGTCAATCCAGAGTCCATAAGTAAGGCATGTTGGACGGTCCGAGACACCGAACGCAATGTCTCTGCATTGATGTTGGACCACCGGACGAGACCACCCTTGGTAAACAAGCTCCAACTGACGCCCGCGTGACATACCCGCTTTTTGTTGCACTGCGGTATTGGGAATTTGGTAACATATTCGAATGACTGTGCTCCTATCTCGGTAGGGAACCTTGGGGGCAAGGATGAAGAAGAGGATACGGCTGCATCAGGTTCGCGTCGGGATGTATGTTGAGGAGCTTGAGGGAGCGGATCTTCCGCTTCCGTATCTTGGGCCTGTTGCGTCTCTCTTCGACGTCGACCTTATGATGAACAGTCATGCGATCAGTGTCGTTATAAATACGCAGAAGGGCCTGGACGTTGATACCGATCACAAGGAAGTCGTGCTTGATGTGATCGGTTTTGAGGCTGCTCTCGCTTCAAAGTTCAGCGCGGGGCAGATTCTACATGCACAAGAAGCCATTCAGGATGCCCGACGCAGTGTGAGCGATGTTCTCGTCGAGGCTCGCCTTCGGGGAGCGCTTCATCTGGACGCGGCTGACAAAGCTGTCGAGGGGATCATGCTGGCAGCAATGACCAATGCTGGCGCGATGATTGCTGTGGCCAAACTCAAGAAGAAGGACGAGGGAACATTCCTGCATTCGTTGGCGGTCAGTGCCCTCATGGTCACTTTCGGCCGAAACCTCGGGCTAAGCGAGGAAGCGGTGCGGATTCTCGGTTTAGGCGGCCTGATTCACGATCTTGGCAAAATGGTGCTGCCAATCGCATTGTTGCGTAAACCCGGAAAGCTGACAGTCGAAGAGATGGATCTCATTCGAACTCATCCGGAACGAGGCTACGAGATGGCGAAACGTATCGCTGGCATGCCCCGGCCTGTTCTCGATATTTGCCTTTACCACCATGAGAAATTCGATGGGACCGGCTATCCGCATCGGCTGGCCGGCTCGGCAATCCCACACGTTGCACGCATTGCGGCAATCTGCGACGTCTACGACGCACTGACCTCGGTGCGACCGTACAAGCGGGCTTGGTCACAAGCGGAGGCCATCGAAACGATGATGCGCTCCACCGGCCATTTCGATCCGGATCTCATGAAAGCCTCCGTCTCGAAGATGGTGATCAATGGCACAATCCATTAAGAACGTGCGCGAAACGCTCGGCTGATGCGGGATTTCGCCCGGGCTTGAGCCCTGCCTAGTTTGGGAATGAGGGGCTTCGACATTGGCTATTGGCACAAGCTGAGGCGCTGGCGCTACTCGTAAAAGCGAATAGCGCCAGCCAATCCTCGGCAAGGAAAATGGTTAGGACTGGTTCAAGCCAAAGTTACGAAGGTTCCAAGGGCTCTCCAACGTCGATGACGGAAATGGCTTGGCGCACGATGTTCGATGGTTGATTGTTTAGGTAAATCCATATGCCGATACGCCAGCAATCGGTAACTCGGAGTCTAATCGGGATGAAAGGGATCTTTTACGAGGAACTGATAAAGATCTTTTGGGTGCTGTAGGTAAAGCATCGACTGATCTGGAAAAATGCGATGCGCCTCGTTGGAATGTTAAATCCATTTGCTTTGGCGGGCTCCGAAATAGCCTCGCCAGCGCAAGTCGAAGCTACGCTCCGGGAGCTTTATAGTAGCAAGCCACATGTGGTTGCAACGGGCGGCATTGCTCTCGCAGGACTGAGCGCCGCCTGGTCAGGAGCGGTGTTGGCGGGCGCTCGGGCGACGATCGTCGCTGCAACGTGCCTGTTTCTGCGGGTCGTTCTCGAATACCTTTACTGCAAGCATGCTACCGTCCCTGTGCACCAGCGATGGGTATCCCTGTTCGTATTTGGCTCACTCGTGTGCGGGCTCGGATGGGGTGTTTGCGGCGCAGTGCTGCTTTACGGGGCGTCGGCTACCACCCAGACGATTACTGTTGGTGTGGCATGCGCGATAGTGCAAGGCGCGGCCGGAAGGGCGTTCATGATGCCGGGAACGGCGTTCATCAACGTCGCTTTTGTTCTGGGACTGATGGCTATCGCAGCATATCTGGATGGAAATTACGTCATTATCCCAGCATGCATCCTGTACTACTGCTTTTTATCCTCATTTATCGTCCAGATGGTCGGCAATCGAATGCGACAACTGCGTGCGGAGGAGATGAACGAGCGTTTGCTTGAAGAACTTACCGTCAAGAACGACCTCCTCCGCGTCGCAAACGAGAGACTGGCTGAAAGTGCTTTCGAGGATCCGCTGACCGGACTGGCGAACAGGCGCAAATTCGATGCGGCGTTTGATGAGATGCTCGTGAACGCGCAAAAGCACCAGACATCGATCTCCCTGATGATGATCGATGTCGATCACTTCAAGCGCTTCAACGACACCTACGGACATCAGGCAGGTGACCGGTGCTTGCAGGTGTTATCAACGGCGCTCAACGAGGTCATCTCGCAGAGCGGCCTCCTTGCTCGATACGGCGGCGAAGAATTCGTGGCGATCTTGCCGGATTCCGATCTATCGAGGGCATCTGTCGTTGCGGAAAGGGCGCGGCATGCTGCGCAAGTTGCAGGCATGGCCGGGATGGGGAACTGTCCCCCACCCCAGAGTGTGAGCATCGGCCTCGTCTCGTGCGCCGTCTGTCCAGGAATATCGCGAGAAATGATCCTGGCGGCCGCTGACGCAGCGCTTTATGCCGCAAAACAGCAGGGTCGAAACCGCGTATGCATCGGCTCAAATGAAGGTCTTGCGCCCTCGAGCGCACCCTAAGACTACTTTCTAGTGCGTTTGCATCTTGACGAACTTGCGCTCGGTGTGGGCCGGGCCGAGCGGTTGGATGAGTTGAATGGTCGAGGGTTCAGATCCTAGCAAGGCGAAAGAAGATGGACGGCCGCTAGCTGGACGGTTGATACAAGTGTTCAAGTCCCCGCGGCATCCAGGCTTGTCTCGGCTCCAGTCGACATAGCCAGACGCCGCCGCGCGATCCCTGCGTGAAACTGTAGGCCGTGAACCAGTCCCTCGTCATTGAAATCATAGTTCGGATTGTGCAGCGGCGCAGACTTCTCTCCATTACCAAGAAATATGAAGCATCCCGGCACCCTAGTGAGGAACTGTGCGAAGTCTTCCGACGCCGTCATCGGCTTCGCGCTAACCCGGACTTTGGCGGCACCAAAGAGATCTCGCGCCACATCAATCGCTTCATTTGCCAGGGTTACATCGTTGACGAGCGGAATGAATTCTCGCGTATAGTGGACATGCGTTTCGACATTGTAGGCGAAGGCGGTGCCTTGCGCGATGACGCGTATCTGCTTTTCGATATCTGCGCTGACGTCACTCCGGAAGCTTCTGGCGTCCCCGAGGATGCGTGCGGTTCCGGGGAGCGCGTTCCTCGTCCCGTCGGTGATCAGCTCGGTGACCGACACCACGGCGATGTCGGCAGGGTCGAGGCGGCGCGCGACGATCGTCTGAAGGTTAGTGACCAGTGCGCAGGCGGCGACAAGCACCTCATTGCCTGAATGCGGCCGCGCCGCATGACCGCCGATGCCCGTGAGCGTGATCTCGAAATTGTCCTCGGCCGACATGATGGCATCGGGATTCGTCTCGAACACGCCGACAGGCAGACCCGGCATGTTGTGGATGCCATAGATCTCATCGAACGGGAATTTTTCCATCAGGCCGTCGGCCATCATCGCGAGCGCGCCTTTTCCCCATTCCTCGGCAGGCTGGAAGATGAAGCGGACGGTGCCATCGAAACCGCCTTCCTCGGCCAAAAGCTTCGCAGCGCCGAGGAGCATGGCCGTATGACCGTCATGTCCGCAAGCGTGCATCACCCCTTCGTTCATCGATTTGTAGTCCGCGCTGCCATTCTCGATAATCCGTAGCGCATCCATATCGGCCCGCAGGGCGACGACACGATTACCGCTTCCCCGCTTCAAAGTGCCGACGACGCCGGTGACCAATGTCCTCCGTTACATCATCGAGGCCAAATTCCCGGAGCTTGGAAGCGACAAAGGCTGCCGTCGCGTGTTCCTCGAAACCAAACTCCGGATGGGCATGAAGATGCCGACGCCACGCCATCATTTCTGCGATCAACTGGCCGATGTCACTCACTGACGCTGCCTGTGCTCCTGCAGTCATACCTTCGCCTCCGCTGCTCTCGCCAGAACCGATGCTGGTGTCTCGCCAACGAGCTCTTCGTACCGGAGAGGATCGGTTGCCCCTTCAGTGTTGATGAGGAGAATACGAGACCGGTCGCCGAGTTTGAGTGTCTGCTTGATACCCTGATCCGCAAGAGCCTTGATCAGTCCGGCCAGTCCAACACCGCCGCTTTCACCTGCGACGATTGCATGATCCCCACGAGCGGGGCGGGCCAATCTCCTCATGGCGTCGATCGCATCCTGCTCGTCCACCGTCATGAAGGCGTCAGCGGCGCGCGAAAGAATACGCCAGGCGACCAGCGATGGTTCGTAGCATTCGAGCATCGCCATCACGGTGGACTCCCCATGTGGAACGACAACCGGATGTCCCACCCTTGCGCTCTCGACAATGCAGGCCGCTCTTTTCGGATCGACAACGATGAACATCGGCCGCTTCTCACCCATGGCTATCGAAAAATAGCCTGCCACCGCAGCGGCAATCCCGCCGACGCCAGACTGCACGAAGACATGGGTTGGAGGTTCACTCAGCTCTCTGAGGGCCTCGCGGACAAGCGCCGTGTAACCTTGCATGACGAGGCCGGGTATACGCTCATATCCGGGCCACGACGTATCGGATACGACGGTCCAGTGCTGTTCGCCTGCAACCCTGGCCGCTTCCCTGACGGAGTCGTCGTAGGAGCCCCCGACACGGATCATCTCTGCGCCAAAGCGGGCGATTGCCGCGACCCGCTCGTCGCTGACGCCAGCATGAACGAATATCGCGGCCGGGGCGCCAACAATTCGAGCGCCCTGGGCCACGGATCGTCCGTGATTGCCATCGGTGGCGCAGGTGAAAGTCATGGTGCTCGCGATCGCCTTGACGTCTGATGCGTGAAGTTCGGATATATCGACGTGTCGAGACATTCGTTTGGCCGCCTCTTCGAGAACAAGCCGTATAACAGCATAGGAGCCACCCAGTGCCTTGAAGCTGCCAAGGCCGAGACGGAAACCTTCATCCTTCACGTTGATGCTCGACACACCAAGCTCGGCGGCAAGACCTGGAAGCGAGACCAGTGGCGTGGCTGCGTTTTCTTCGCGGTATGTGAGGTATCTTTCGACCTCCCTGGCGGCCTCTTCGCCAAGCGCTTCGGCATCACGAGGATCAAGAGGAGATCTGTAGTCCGTAAGTGTGTTTGGCAAAAACATGATTTGCTCCGATATTCGCCACGAAACCATATTGCATTCGAAGCGCACTGAGCGCTGAATATCGCGGCCTGATTTGCAAGTTTGTTTCGTTTGCCCACTGCCGGAGTAGAATGCCTCGTGCCCCTTGATGACTTCGACCGCAAAATCCTCGGCATCCTTCAGAAGAACAATCTCACCCCGCAACGAACGATCGGCGAGGCGGTCAACCTTTCTGCTCCTGCCGTTCAGCGCCGGATCAAGAAAATGACTGAAGCCGGAATTATCACCGCCAATGTTGCCGTCGTCGATCCCGCAGCCTTAGGACACCCGATCACAATCTTCGTCGAAGTGGAGGTGATCAGCGAGACATCCGAGCAGATAGAAACCGCCAAGCAGGCGTTCGCGACTACGCCCGAGATCCAGCACTGCTTCTATGTGACGGGCGAGGCGGATTTTGTGCTGGTCGTTGTCGTGCCGTCGATGGCGGACTATGAGGCGCTGACCCGCCGGCTATTTTTCGGCAACAATAACGTCAAGCGTTTTCGGACATTCGTGGCAATGGACCGGATCAAGATCGGGCTCGAAGTCCCGCTGCCTCAGTCCGCTTGACGACCAGGTCTCGCTTATTCGGGTCGGTTGAACTTCCGAAGCAATCCTGTGAACTGGATAAGCTCGGCTTCGCTCCATCCATCAGTGCGTGAGTGGAACGCTCCGGCCTTCACCTCGATCGATGCCTCAAGCCTCAATCGTCCTTCCTGCGTCAACCGATAGATGGCCGAACGACGGTCGTCGGGGTCGCTCGCCGACTCTGTCAGCTCCAGATCGCAGAGTGACTTCAACAGCCTGCTGACCGCGCTCTTGTCCATATCGAGCTGTTCCGAAAGCTGCCGGCCTGTTGCAGAACCTCGCGCCGACAGGATCGTGGCGATCTGGTAGGCAGCCGGCTGAAGCTTCGGGTGGAACCGTTCCGCCGATGCGGCGGTGAGGGCGCGTGAGGCAGCGAGCAGCGCGTTGAGCTCGAGCCCAAGCTTCCTGAGATGTTCCGAACGCTCTTTCTCCATAATCACCTCGGCAAATATGGTGGACATATGACAACCAAATGCACATAGTGGATATATATCAACCAAGCGCGGTCTTGCAAATGCCTCAGCGTCCGAAAGCTCTCATAACAGGTGCCACTGACGGTATCGGTCAGCTCGCAGCAATCGAGTTGGCGCGCCGGGGTGCCGACCTCATCCTCACGGCGAGAAGCCAGTCGAAGGCGAACGCCACGCGCGCGCTGATCGAGGCCTCTGCACCGGGCGCAGCCGTTGATGTGTTCTACGCGGACTTCACCGATCTTCGAAACGTGGTCGCGGTTGCCAGAGCCATCGCCGCCCGGCATCCGCGTACCGACGTGCTGATCAACAACGCCGGTCTGCATGCGTTCCAGCAGCGCGTTACCAAGGACGGTTTTGCCGAAATGATGGCCGTGAACTATTTTGCGCCGTGGCTTCTGACATCGGTACTGCGAGACAATCTGGTGAGGTCGGCCCCTGCCCGTATCGTCACCGTTGCCTCGGAGGCGTCACGTCGGAGCGGCGGCCTTCGTATCGAGGCGGATCTTCTGGATACCGCACCCTTCACGGCCCGTGGGTCTTCAGAGATATACGGTCGCACCAAGCTGCTGGATATCATGTTTTCGATAGAGCTTGCGCGACAACTCGAAGGTACAGGGGTGACGGTCAACTGTCTGGATCCAGGGTTCAACGTCACAAGTCTGGGACGAGAACTCGGCTTTTCATCACCGCTCGCCAAAGCTCTGAACCGGCTGGGGGTCGGAGATCCGAACCGTGGTGCTGGGATCATCGCGCGGCTCGCGACCGATCCTGAATTTGGCGTCAAAACTGGCCTCTACGTCTCTGTCAAAAAAGCCAGATCGCTGACACCAGTTGCGCCTGCGGACAGCGAGGACCAACGCCGTCGACTTTGGATTTCGACTGCTCAACTTCTCGGTCCTTTCCTGATGGCCGACGATGGAGTCGGCTATTAGATTGTAGAAAGATTATGCTTCCGAGATCGTGGATAGTCGGTTCGTTCTAATATTCGCGCGTGCTGCTCAAACTTACCGGTAGGCGTAGGTCATGAGTTCGGACCTCATCAAGGCGTCCGGCTTGCGCTACAGCAAGCTCCACACGTAGGCACACGGTGGAAATTGCGAAGGCGGATCGCAGGCTCGTGCAACAAATCAACCAATTTTACTGTGCTTGTGCACCGCACAGGAAATCGACTTGCATAACAACTTCCGGCTTGTAGAACGCAGGAACAATCGGGCATAGGTGCGAAAGGCAGGTCTGTGGCCTTGCGTCGCACCCGTCAGGGATGGCCGGCATGTTCAACCAATTTAGAAGGAGCACATCGCCATGATGTCTCGTATCGGAGGGGTTATTACCGCTCTGCTCGGCCTCGCTATTCTCGGTTACGGAGGAAAGCTGGCGCTTGCGGGAGGTTCCCCGTTCTATGTCCTCATGGGGCTTGGCCTGACCGTTGCCGGCATATTGCTGATGATGAGACGCCAGGCCGGCCTTTGGGTCTATGCGCTGACGTGGCCGCAACCTTCATCTGGACGCTCTACGAAGTCGGATTCGACAAGTGGCAGTGGATTCCGCGCGGTGCTCTGGTCATTTTCCTCGGCATTCTTCTCAGCCTGCCTTTCGTCACCAACGGCCTGCGTGACCGACCGCAGAAGCTTTGGGCACCGAGCCTTGGCAATGGCGTCTTCGCCTTGCGCGCCGTCGTTGCCGTCATCGCGGTTCTCGGCGTCATCGCCTGGTTCTACGATCCACTGTCGATCACCGGCAAGCTTGCAAAGACGGCCTCCGCGGATGTCGCGACCGATCCGAGCGGCACACCCTACCCTGCCAATGACTGGACCGCCTATGGCGGCACCAATCTCGGCCAACGGTATTCGGCGCTGAAGGACGTCAATGTCCAGAACGTCAAGGGCCTCAAGGTTGCCTGGGAACACCATACCGGCGACCTTCGCAAGGCCGATCAGGACTCGTCGGAATACACGTTCGAGGCGACGCCGATCAAAGTGAACGGCGCCCTGTATTTCTGCACGCCGCACAATATCATCCAGTCGCTCGAGCCGGAAACCGGCAAGGTTCGCTGGTCCTTTGACCCGATGATGAAGCGCGACCCGTTCTATCAGCACCAGACGTGCCGTGGCGTATCCTGGAACGATTCGACCGCCTATGCAGCACCGGCAGACAGCGCGCCGGAACAGCAGGGCGCGACAGCGGCAGCGATTGCCGAATGCCCGCGCCGCATCGTCGCGTCGACCGTCGATGCCCGCCTCTTTGCACTGAACGCCGATACCGGCGCGCTGTGCAAGACTTTCGGCACCGACGGTTACGTCGATCTGATGGAGGGCATGATCGACACCAATCGCGCCACCTACCAGCAGACATCGGCGCCGCTGGTGACCAAGGACCTGATCATCCTCGGCAGCGCGATCGCCGACAACTATTACGAAAACAACCCGTCGGGCGTCATTCGCGCCTACGACGTGCGTACCGGCAAGGTCGTCTGGAAGTTCGATGCCAGCAAGCCGAACGACACGGCTCCGCTTGCGCCGGGCGAACATTACGAGCCGAATTCGGTCGTCGCCTGGACGCAGTTCGCCGCCGACGAAACACTCGGCCTCGCCTACATCCCGTTCGGCAACGCCTCTCCCGACCAGGTCGGCGTGTCGCGTACGCCCGAGCAGGAAGCTTTCGTCGATGCGCTTGCCGCACTCGATCTCAAGACCGGCCAGCTGAAGTGGAAATTCCAGACTTCGCATCACGACCTCTGGGACCGCGATAACCCGTCGCAGCCGGTGCTGTTGAACCTGCCGAAGAACGGCGTCGATACACCGGCGATCATCATCCCGACCAAGATCGGCAATCTGTGGGTTCTCGATCGAACCAACGGCCAGCCGATCCTGCCGGTCAGGGACGTGCCGGTGAACACCAATACCGACATTGCCGGCGAGAAACTTTCGCCGACACAGCCGATGTCGTCGCTCAACTTCACGCCGGCGCCGCTGCGCGAAGCCGACATGTGGGGCGCGACGCCGTTCGACCAGATGGCATGCCGCACGACCTACAACCAGTATCGCTACGACGGCAATCCATGGACGCCGCCGACCACCACCGGCTCGCTGGTATGGCCGGGCAATATCGGCGTGTTCAACTGGGGTTCGGTCGCGGTCGATCCGGTCAACAAGTGGCTGATCGGCACGCCGCAATATCTCGCCTATCTCTACCAGCTCTATCCGCGCCCGGCAGGCCAGCTCGACAAGCGGGTATTCGGCGGAGACAATTCGGGCGGGGAATCCAAACCCGGCAACGAGAACCTCGGCGGCCCCTATGCTGTTTCGATCAAGCATTTCCGCTCGGCGCTCAACGCTCCGTGCAATGCTCCCGCCTGGGGCGTTCGCGTCGGCGTCGACCTGACGACCGGCAAGACCGCCTGGAAATACCGGAACGGCACGGTAGCCGGCCAGCAGTTTGCCGGCATCAAGTTCCCGATCCCGTTCGAAATGGGCATGCTCGCCCATGGCGGAACGCTGACGACCGCCGGCGGCGTGGCCTTCACGGCTGCAGCCCTCGACGACTCGATCCGCGGCTACGACATGCAGAGCGGCGAAGTGTTGTGGAAGATGGCGCTTCCGGCCGGTGGCCAGGCAACGCCGATGACCTATCGCGGCAAGGACGGCAAGCAGTATATTGTCGTTGCAGCCGGCGGCCACGGCTCGCTCGGCACGACGCCGGGCGATTCTGTGATTGCCTACACGCTCGACTAAATAGTTGAGGCTGATTAAGAGGATGAAAGCGCGTCGACACTTCGGCGCGCTTTCCTCGGTTACACGCTAATGCCGTACGAGACGCCAATAAACGAGCGCGTGACCGCCGAGTGCGCGATGCGGCTGTTGAAATTTGGGTAAAACCAATTGTTCGCAATGCCCGTGAGAAAGGGGCGATGGTTCGATTCCCTTCAAGACCATAAACGGCAACAAGCTAGAGTGCTGCATGACAAGAGTCCTTATCTGGCACGTCAGAGCGTCAGAGGACGGGCTCTCGGAGCGTCGGCGCTGATTCCCGCGTAAATATGGTTTGGCGTCAAGCGGACGCGATGGCTGATCCCAAAAGCTTGGCGATTGTCGCCAACAACTCGTCCTCACGATACGGCTTGTCCAAAACCGCATTGAACATTTCAGGTTCGGCGCGACCGATGCTTCCCTGAGCCCCACTCGTCAGGATGATAGGAATGGCTTTCAACGCGGGATCGGCCCGGATGGCGCGGGCCAGTTCCAGGCCGGTCATCAACGGCATCATGAAGTCAGTCACGACAAGAGCGGGCTTGTTCTGTCTGACGAGATCGAGGGCGGCGGCGCCGTGGGACGCTGCTTCTACCTCATAGCCCGCGTCTTCCAGCATCATTGCCAGGACGTCCTGTATCAGAAACTCGTCTTCGGCAATTACGATCAGCGCCATCCGTACAACATTCCAATCCGAGCAACCGCTCAACCTCTTGACGCAAGACCTGTCGAAGCGCCACTCAGCGGCTCAAGAGGTAACCTCACGCTCAGGCCATTGTTCCCGATGACGACCTCATGGATCACTGGTTGGAACGCGCTGTCTCTGACCTTCAGCACAGAGATCGACCTTCTATATTTCGAGCCGACATCGACCTGCCGGAGCATGATCAGATTATCCAGCAGGCTCGATATTTCTGATCCAGGTGCCGTCACTGTCGGTCCAAAGAGGTCACGCAGCTCCCAGGTTGCAATCGTCGTTACCCCCATGGCCCGCAATTCGTTGGTAAGAGCGGCGAAGAACTCCACCAATCTCGAAGGAGATATAGCGGCACGCTCGAACCCGCCAAGCCCATCGATGAAAAGCCTTTTGACGCCGCGCATTTTGACAGCCTGAAGCAATCGGTGGCCGAGCTTGTCGAGCAGATTCTCGACCATTGGGTTCCAGATCATCTCGAGCGATCCGTCCTCCATGAGCGAGTGAAGGTCCAAGTCGAGGGCGCGCGCCTTGGTTTCTACCCGGCGAGGCGTCTCGTAGAAGCCGAATAGTAGGGCTGGTTGGTCACTGCTTGCGCCACTTAGAAAGTTGAGCCCGAGGGCGGTCTTGCCCGCTCCCGAAGGGCCGAACAGGAGTGTGACGGAACCGGGGGGCAGGCCCCCGCCTATCAAATCGTCCAAACCCTCGACCTTTGAAGGAATACGCGGCGATTCCGGATCGTCGTTCTCTGAAGGCTGAGCATAGGCAATCTCAAGACGCGGGAATATCTCGACTCCACGCGGCGATATCTCGAACTGATGGTAGCCGCCCATCGCACCACTGCCGCGTGACTTTCGCACCTGAAGGCGCCGAACGGTGCGCACTCCTGTCAGTTCATCATGCAATTCCAGAACCCCGTCTACCATCGTATGCTCGGGACTGTCTTCCGACACGCGCGTGCTTGCCAGGAAAAGAACGGTACAGCCGACAAAGGCGGCCTGGCTCTGTACCTCGGCAACGAAGGTTTTGACATCCAGCGGCGTGTCCGCGCGATCGCGGGCGTTAAGGAGACCGTCGAATACAAGAAGTGAGGCACCCTGGCGCCTGATTTCCTTCCGGAGCAGGTCTACAACGGCGGACAGGCCCTCGTCGCGCAGGGTCTGAAAGACGCTGACATAAGAAATCGTCACGCCAAGCTGCTGTTGATCGAAGAAATCCAGTGTCCCTAACGACTGGAACAGCCGATCATGCGTCTCGGCGAGCAGCGTTACATAAAGAACCTTCCGTCCACCGGCCGCGCTAGTGAATGCAATCTGATTGGAAAGGATCGTTTTGCCGGCACCAGGGCTTCCCTGAACGATATAGGAGGCGCCTTCAATCAGTCCACCGCCCAACACCTGGTCAAGGCCTGGAACTCCTGTAAGTAGTCTCGGTAGGTGATTTGCCACTAGCGTTGCCCCGTCTTTAACTCAGGGTGTTAAAACTCTATGTGAGTCAAAAAGCAATGAGTGGTTCCCTGTCGACCGGAACTTACGCAACGTGGTCCGGTTGAGGCTCTATTCCTTGAAGCTTTTGCAGGAGGGGCGCGGTGACCAAAAGCGACGCTGAAGAAACCGACGGGTTGAAGCTGCGCGGCGTCCTCGATGGAATGGCCGAGGCTTTCGGTCTGCTTGCTCCCGACTTTACCATTCTCGAACACAATCGCGAGGCTCTTCGCCTGGATGGCCGGCGTCGTGAGGACGTTGTGGGGCGCTCTTACTGGGAGGTCTATCCTGGCAGTGAATATGCCGAGTTGGGGCAGTTGCTGAAAAAGGCAATGTTCGAGAGGGTGGCGGTTTCGCTGGAGCACCAGTATGCTTGGTCGGACGGCCGGGCACTCTGGCTGGAAATGCGAGCCTATCCTACCGATGACGGATCGCTAGCCGTGTTCTGGCGCGATGTGACCGATCGTCGGCAAGCAGATCAAGCCTTATGGCAAAGCGAAGAACGTTTCCGCGCGCTCGCGGAACAAACGGAAGTCGGCGTCGCAATGGCTGACCGGGATGGCCGCTTGATCTGGGTGAACGATCGTCTCGCCGAAATCGCTGGGCGGAAACCGGATGAGATGACACGGCTCACCGTCCGTGATTTCATCCCGCCCGACGATTGGCCGGAAAACAACCGGCTTTTTCGGCGGATGATAGAGGAGGGCGAGCCCTTCGTCATCGAAAAGCCGCTTGGGCCTCCAGCACAAGTGACGGGTTGGAACCGCTTGTCCGTAAGCCCGCGCCGTGACGCCGAGGGACATATCGTGGGCGCGATAGCGGTGGCAGTTGACAATACCGAGCGGCGGCTTGCCGAAATCGCACTGCGCGAGAGCGAGGAGCAGTTGCGGCTGATTGTCGAGAGTGCCAGGGACTACGCTATTTTCACAATGGATGCAGAACGCCGCGTGGCACAATGGATGCCAGGGGCTGAAGCTGTATTCGGGTGGACGAGGCAAGAGATCGAGGGGCGGTCGGCAGACATTCTGTTTACTCCGGAGGACCGGGGCAAAGGTGCGCCGCAATGGGAAGCCGAGACGGCATTGCGCGAAGGCAAGGCACCAGATGTTCGATGGCACCTGCATAAGGATGGCCGGCGGGTTTTCATCGAAGGTGAACTCGTCCCGCTTGTCAACGACCGCCATCATGGCGGCTTCCTTAAAATCGGTCAGGACGTCACCAGTCGTCGGGCCGGCCAGGAAGCCCTTCTGGAAAGCGAGGAACGGCTGCGTCAATTCGGCGAAGCCTCTCAGGACGTGCTATGGAGCCGGCATCCCCAAACGCTGCAGTGGACTTATCTGACACCGGCTTTTGAGACCATTTACGGGCTGTCACGCGACGATGCCTTGCGCGGAGACAATTTCGGCAACTGGATGGGCATGATCCTGCCAGATGACCGGGACACGACCGCCGCCGGTATCGAAAAGGTCCGACAAGGCGAACGCGTGACCTTTGAATATCGGATTCGCCGACCGTTGAACGGAGAGATCCGGTGGCTTCGTGACACTTCCTTTCCAATCTTCGATGACACTGGTGAGTTGATCAGGATCGGTGGAATTGGTCAGGACATCACCGACGACAAGGACGCGGCGGAACGTATGATGGTGCTTGTCGCCGAGCTCCAGCATCGAACCCGTAACCTTATGGGCGTCGTTCGCGCCACAGCAAAAAGAACAGGCGAAACCAGTACGGACTACCCGGGTTTTCGGAAGCGTTTTGGTGAACGACTTGAAGCACTCGCCCGTGTCCAAGGGCTACTCTCGAGGCTAGGTGATACGGATAGAGTTGCCTTCGACGAGTTGATCACCACTGAGGTAAAGGCGATGCATGGATCCATCGATCGGGTGACCTTGAGTGGTCCGACTGGCATCCGTCTCCGCTCGAGCATGGTTCAAACGTTGGCAATGGCCCTACACGAGCTTGCGACAAATGCTGTGAAATACGGTGCTCTGGGTCAGCCGACGGGACATCTTTCCGTCACATGGGCAATGGCAGAGCCTGACGGAAGAGGCCGACCGCGCCTTCACATTGACTGGACGGAAACCGGAGTGACGATGCCTCCAGCTGGCGCGAAGGCCCAAGGTGGTGGACAGGGACGTGAACTGATCGAGAGAGCGCTGCCTTATCAGCTGAACGCTCAGACGAGTTTCGATCTAGGTCCCGATGGAGTCCATTGCACGATCACGATACCGGTTTCCGAGAGCAATGAGGCGGAACAGGAAAATGGATAACAACGCCCTGCAAGGTATTACCATCCTCGTTGCTGAAGACGAATACATGCTCGCGACGGACCTTGCCAAAGAGCTTGCCAATGCTGGCAGCCGTGTCCTGGGGCCTGTGCCGTCGCTCGATGCCGCCTTGGACCTGATCGATGCTGCTGATAAAATCCACGCTGCCATTCTCGACGTCAGCCTGCAGGACGAAAAGGTATTTCCGGCAGCTGACATGCTGGCGGCAAAGGGCGTGCCATTTTTGTTCGCTACCGGCTATGACCAGTCTCTCATTCCGCCGCGCTACTCCGAGGTCCTCAGATGCGAGAAGCCTATCGGCGCAGTGAGCCTGATCCGTGCCGTGAGGGCGATAATCGAAAAAGCCCGGTCATGACTGCCGATCGGATCGATCAACGCGCGGAAGGTCAGATGGCAGCCATCCGATGGAGTTCGGCAGTCACCTTGTCGTGCTCATATGGCTTGCTGAAAAACACGCTCTGCTCCGGCAGATCAATGTCCTTTAGATTGAAGAACCCCGACGTGACGATGATCTGAATGGGGGGCCAGCGATCTCGAATGGATGCAGCAAGCTTCAAGCCATCGATACTGCCGGGCATATCCACGTCCGTGAATACGATGCGAATGTCGGGACGTGCCTCCAATATGCGAATGGCTTCATCCGCACCCCAGGCCTGGAGGACCTCGAAGCCCGCGTCCTCTACAAGTTCCACCGCCATGATACGCTGTAGAGGTTCGTCCTCGACGACGAGGACAACTGGTTTGGCGTAGGCCGTTGACTGTCCCATGAAATCTCAGTTCGCCTGTTGGAGCTGTTGAAGGGAAGCCGACATCTCAGCCGAAAAGCCCGGTGGATCATAACTGAGTTTGACGTCGCCTGTTCCGATGAGGCCCATTTGAATGAGCTTAGAGCCGAACCCGCGCCGGGTCGGCGGCACTGGCGTTGGACCTCCGGTTTCTACCCACGAGAAGCGCAACATGGGCTCAGGTCCCGAAGTATCTACTCTCCAATTCGCCTCGACCACCCCATTAGCCTGTGAGAATGCGCCGTATTTGAGGGCATTTGTCCCAAGCTCATGCAGAACGAGCCCAAGTGACAGCGCGCCCCGTGATCCAAGCCGGACACACGGCCCGGCTGTTTTAAGGCGTGACGACACACCGAGAGTTTCGCCAAGGCCTTCGACCACCGTACCGAAGTCTGCTTCGCCTTGGTCGTTGAGAAGGATGTCATGCGCCTTGCTCAACGCCATGAGCCTCTTCTCGAAGTTAAGAACATGGTCGCGTTCGGTAACGGATCTCAAAGTCTGGGTGGCAATCGCCTGAACCATGGCAAACGAGTTTTTCAGCCGATGCCCCATTTCTCGGTTCATCAGTCTCTGATCCGCCTCGGCATCGAGCCGCGCTATGGCAATCTGTACCCGATCCCCAAAACTGCGCACGTACGACAGCTCCTCGTCGCTCCAGTCGCGTGGCTCGTCGTAATGAACGAAGGCCATGATATTAAAGCGGCCGTGGTCGAGGATTGGTACAAGTGCGATAGCCCTTGCGCCGAGGCTCAATAGCCGCTCGGAGCGATGGGCGATGCGTGGGTCAACACTGACGTCAGAAATGACAACGGGTCTGCCGGCCTTGATGTCTTCGATGATCGTACCGTAGTCCCTGAAAAAATGCGATCCCGCGACGCTTGGATATCCTGGCAGGCTCCAGTCTGGCTGAATGGCGATCGACTCCGTAACGTGATCAACGATGCCAAAGCCCGCTCGAACAGCATCAAGCGCTTTGCCCATCAGGTCTGCAGCCGAAATTGTGATGTCTTCAACGGAGTCGAGATCGCGCGAGCGATCGCCCAGATCGAGAAGAGCTTGAACCCGAAGCGCGGCGCGCTTCTGCTGTGTGATGTCTTGTACTGTGCCGCGCATAACTAGAGGACGGCCGGCGTCATCACGGTCGATTGTCGCATGACGGCTGATCCAGCGAACACCGTCCGGAGTTCTGATGCGATACTCGACATCCATGATCGCAGAGGCATCGGCGCGCGTGGCGTTCGTTGATTGGATGCCCTGATCAATCACCATCGCTTCGAACGTCGACGAGGGATGGCTCGCAGCGACGGGCACTCGGAATATACGGCAGAATTCCGCAGACGTTGCAATGGTCGAAGACGCGATATCAATCTCGAACGTCCCGATACGTCCTGCTTCCTGAGCGGCCATGTTTCGTTTCGCATCGGCACGGATGTTGGCCGCCATTCCTTTTTGCCGAAGGAACAGCTCGTCTTTACGGTGCGATGAGCGCCGCGTTTCGAGATGGGCCATCACCTGGCGGGCAAGTGCGCTTAATATCTTCTGCTGTGATGCGGTCAGGCCTTCAGGGCGGGGAGCCGTGTCGATGACACAGAGCGTACCGATGGCCGTCCCATCGCGACTTCGCAGAGGTGCGCCAGCGTAAAAACGGATGTGGGGCGGCTCTGCAACAAGACCATTGTTTCTGGTCCGAACATCGAGCGCTAGGTCTGGAATGATCAGTATATCGCTGCTCGATAGTGAATGTGCGCACACAGATTGCTCTATTGGCGTCTCGCAGGCTTCGAAACCAACGCGGGCTTTGAACCACTGCCGGTCTTTTTCGACCAGGCTCACCAGCGAAACAGGAGTTTGACACACCTCCGAGGCAATGAGGACGATATCGTCGAACTCTGGTTCAGGCGGCGTGTTAAGTATGTCGTAGGCTTCGAGAAGCTCGAGTCGACGAGTGAGATCATTATTGGTTTGGTTGTCAGCGGGCAGCACGATCGGTCTCAGCGGATGGGATGAACGAAAGCCCGACCTGTCCTCTCAACGTGCGAGCAGCTAAGTCGCTTTTAGCTGAATCAGTAAATATAGCAATTGGCGCGGAGGCGCGGGGTCGTCAGGAAAATCTAAGAGCGGCTCTGGCGGCCGAGCGAATTTCTTCCTTCTTGAGGTCCGACCGTCGAGTTCCGTCGTTCTATGGCCGCTCCAGCGAGCATAACGAGGACTATTAGAGGCTTAGGTCTTTCAATGGCCGGTCTTATTTTCGATCCCGCTCAAGAGCTTAAAACGGTCTAGCCCGAAACCTTGACAAGGCCAATATATCCGTTAATCTGGATATATGGAAAGTAATAAGGCAATCACCGCCCTCGCGGCCTTGGCGCAGAACACCCGCCTCGAGACGTTTCGTCTTCTTGTACGCCACGAACCAGACGGCGTGCCGGCCGGCGAACTTGCGCGGCTGCTTGACGTCCCACAAAACACGATGTCGGCGCATCTCGCGACCCTATCCCGTGCAGGTCTGGCCAAGAGCGAGCGCCAGAGCCGATCGATCATCTATCGCGCTGATCTCGACGGCTTTCGCGACCTGACACTGTTTCTGCTGAAGGACTGCTGTGGGGGTTCGACGGAGCTATGCGGGCCGCTGATTGCAGAATTGACGCCATGCTGTCCGCCGGCGGTGAAGCCATGTTGAGCGAGATTGCATTGCACGAAGTTGCTGGCAGCAACGCCGGCCTCCGCGAGGCGCTTCAAGCCGCAGATCTCCCGACCGATGATATCGAAGACGAGGCTGCGCATTCTTCGAGGCCTTATCTGGCGACGGCCAAACGATCGGATATGCCGGTATCGAGCGCTGCGCCGCTGATAACCTGCTGCGATCGGTCGTCGTGCTTCCGGCGCACCGGGCTCAAGACCTGGGACGGCCGATCGTCGAGGCGACCTTGCAACAAGTTGGCAGCGGAGAGGTCTACCTCGCGACGACAAGCGCCGCACAGTTCTTCTTGACCATGGGGTTTTCGAAGGTGCCGCGGGCCGAGGTGCCGACCCCGGTGCTTGCGACCCGCCAGCTTTCCTCCATCTGCCCATCGTCGGCGACCATCATGAAGCTCACCAGGCTTCCGACTTAACACGAACCACGAACATGACTGACAAGACCTGCAACGTGCTGTTCCTCGGCAAGAGCAGTTCCGCACGCTCCATTCCTGCTACACCTCTCATGGGAATCAACGCCTGATGTCCACTTTCGAACGATATCTGACCGTCTGGGTCTTCCTTTGCATTGCTGTCGGCGTTGCCCTCGGTCACCTGATGCCCGGCGTCTTCCAGATCATCGGGGGCGCCGAGATCGCCAAGGTCAACATCCCGGTCGCGATCCTTATTTGGCTGATGATCATCCCAATGCTGCTGAAGATCGATTTCCGGTCGGTGGCGCGGGTCGGCTCCTACTGGCGGGGTATCGGCGTCACGCTGATCATCAACTGGGCGATCAAACCGTTTTCGATGGCATTGCTGGGATGGTTGTTCGTCGGCTGGCTCTTCCGGCCATATCTGCCCGCGGATCAGGTCGACGCCTACATCGCAGGCCTGATCATCCTTGCCGCAGCACCCTGCACGGCCATGGTCTTCGTCTGGTCGAACCTGACGCGGGGCGAGCCGCTGTTCACCCTGTCGCAGGTCGCGTTGAACGACGCGATCATGGTCGTCGCCTTCGCGCCTATCGTCGGCCTGCTGCTCGGCCTCTCTGCCATTACCGTGCCTTGGGCGACGCTTGCCCTGTCAGTAGCGCTCTACATCGTGGTTCCCGTCATCATCGCCCAGGTACTGCGGAGCTACCTGACGGCCGACGGCACAACGGGCGCGCTCGATCGCTTGCTTGCGAAGCTGCAGCCGGTATCGCTCATCGCGTTGCTCGCCACGCTCGTGCTTCTCTTCGCCTTCCAGGGCGAGCAGATCATCGCCCAACCGGCCATCATCACATTGCTGGCCGTGCCGATCCTGATCCAGGTCTATCTGAACTCCGGGCTGGCCTACCTTCTGAACCGCATGGCAGGCGAGCGCCACTGCGTCGCCGGCCCTTCCGCGCTCATCGGTGCCAGCAATTTCTTTGAACTCGCGGTTGCCGCCGCCATCAGCCTCTTCGGGTTTCAGTCGGGCGCGGCACTCGCTACCGTCGTCGGTGTCCTGATCGAAGTGCCGGTCATGCTCTCGGTCGTCTGGATCGTGAACCGCTCGAAGGGTTGGTATGAGGCATCGCCCGCCGTTTCCCGCAACACCATCACCGAAAGGCCATGACCATGGACGCTACCATCTACCACAATCCCGCCTGCGGCACGTCCCGCAATACGCTGGCGCTGATCCGCGCCGCCGGGATCGAACCCACCGTCGTGGAATACCTGCAGAACCCGCCATCGCGTGAGCAGCTCTCCACGATGATCGCAGATGCCGGCCTGACGGTCCGTGAAGCGATCCGAGAGAAGGGCACACCCTATGCGGAACTCGGCCTCGCCAATCCGGGCCTGACGGAAGAGCAATTGCTGGACGCGATGATCGCCACCCCGATCCTGATCAACCGACCACTCGTCATCACGCCGTTCGGCACCAGACTTGCCCGCCCCTCGGAGGTTGTGCTCGACATTCTGCCGTCAGACGCCTTTAAAGGACCGTTCACCAAGGAAGACGGCGAACAGGTCCTCGACCAGGAAGGAAAGCGCATTGTCTGAGACATTTCCCGCTCTGCATGACGACCATCTTCAGCCCATTTCACCAGAAGCCCTGCGGCCGGCACTCTCGACACACAAGCCAAGGATCGTGATCCTTTATGGATCGCTCCGGGAAGTATCCTACAGCCGTCTTCTCGCCTTCGAAGTCCGCCGTCTGCTTGAACGGTTGGGATGCGAGGTCCAGATATTTGATCCAGCGGGGCCGCCGCCCCGGACGAGGCACCCGTCAGCCATCCTAAGGTTCAGGAGCTGCGCGACCTCACACAATGGTCGGAAGGCCAGGTCTGGATCAGCCCGGAGCGCCACGGTGCGATGACAGGCATCATGAAGGCGCAGATCGACTGGATCCCGCTGTCGCTCGGCTCCGTCCGCCCGACGCAGGGCAAGACGCTGGCGGTGATGGAGGTCTCCGGCGGCAGCCAGTCCTTCAACGCGGTGAACCAATTGCGCATCCTCGGCCGCTGGATGCGGATGATCACCATTCCCAATCAGAGCAGCGTCGCGAAGGCGTTTCAGGAATTCGACGCCGATGGCCGGATGAAGCCGTCATCCTACTATGACCGCGTCGTCGAAGTCTGCGAGGAACTGGTGAAGTTCACCATTCTGACCCGCGATGCCTCGGCCTACCTCACCGACCGCTACAGCGAACGGAAGGAGGCGGCGGCCGAGCTGGAGAAACGGGTCTCGCTCAAGGCGATCTGACGGATCAGACCGTCGCGGTGGCAGGCTGCCGGCAGGACGCTGCCACCGCGACGCATTCCGCGATGCTGATCGCCCCGAGGCATGCGTTAGCGACAAGGGCGGAACTCAGCCCGATGTTCTCCATAGTCGCCGCGTGATCTTGCCCGTGATCTCGCCATATGAAGCCAAATCGCAGGATTGTCAGCCCCTTGGCAATATGAATGTCAGGGGCCGACGGTTCGTTATGGCTCACGGCCTCAATGCTGGTCGCCGGTATAACCCTGTCACGATCTGCGTTATTGGCATCGTAAGGTGCCAGATCAACGCGCCGACCCGTCATGGCACCGCGGCAGAAGGACCGCTCCCTGGGTAATGTCACAGATTTGTAATGGATCAAAGCTACGCGGCATCCGTTGTGTATTGGATTCAAACTCATCTACGTTGCGATCGAAAGGGCTACTGGAGCCGAGGATCATGCGAAAACGTCTCGAAGTCGTCGAAGCGGTAACCTGCCTTCTCAGGAAGCTCCATGTCCGGCCGCCGTCCCAAATCCAGTTCCGCACGATCGCAAATGCAGCGCCAACTGCCGGCTTCTCCAGAAAGGAGCTACTGAACGCGCTGTATGTCCTTGAATACGAGGGGACGATAGCTCTTCACGACGACAACAGCTTCAGCGTCCTGAAACCCTCGATCGCCTTATAGGTGCGAGCCACTCTTGCGTGGCTCAACCATGTCGGCCTGCGCTCGACGTATAGCGAAAGTGGGATCGAAACATCCTGCGAGTGTGACAGTCATGTCTTAACTTGTTCCATCCCAAGCTGGACGACATTAGGCCCGCGCTCCACGCGGCCGAACTTCTATTCCCGCGTCTGAGAGTATCGGCTGTCGCGGCGCTTTCCTTGCCGACGGAAACCTTCTTCCGGGCAGACCGTTCTCTCCTTGATCTGACAGGAGACAGGAATGGGAAAGAAACTTGACCGCATCTATGAGGCGCTCGTTGAGGGTGCTGCCGACGGGCTCGCCGGCAAGGAGCTCTACGCATATGTCGCCAAACGATCCCCGAAGACATCGAGCAAACGGATCGTCAAGGCCGCCCTTCTGGCTCTGACCGATCCTGACGTAAAAGATCGCGGCGTGCTTGAACGCATTTATGCGCTGGCGATCGATTACCGAATGTCGTCGCTGGGAGTTGAAACCGACGACCACGAGGCGGATGACGACGACGCGCAAGCGCCGGTATTGTCCAAGAAGCTGAAATCGCGTTTGCGCACGACGGTTTCGCCCATCATGCCTGTTGAAGACGGGGACCCGAGTGTCCCTGCGACTTCGACAGTGGTTCATTAGGAAACATCATGGAGCCGCTGACATGTACGTCTTCATGGGCGCAACAGGCCATATCGGATCGGCTCTTGTCAGCCAGCTTCGTGCAGAAGGTAAACCGCTAATCGCAATCACACGCTCGCCAGACCAGGCCAGACGATTTACGTCTAGCGGCGTACAAGGTCTTGCCGTTGATGTTGCAGATACGAAAGCGCTTAGCGACGCCTTTCGCAACGGCAAGCGCGCGTTTATCCTCAATCCACCTGCACCACCGGCGCTTGATACCGATGCGGAAGAGACCGCACTGGTAAACTGATCGCATCAGCGCTTACTGGATCCGGACTGGAGAAGGTAGTCGTCGCGTCGACATATGGTGCGCAACCCGGCAAAGGTATTGGAGACCTTACGACGCTCTATGCATTCGAAGAGATGATCGCAGCCACAGGCATTCCTGCAGCGATCAATCGAGGTGCTTATTATTTCACAAATCTCGATGCGATGCTTGGCGCGGCCAGATCAGGAGTGCTGCTGACGCCGTTTCCGCCAGACCTCCGCATTCCGATGGTTTCCCCTAACGACCTTGCGAAGGCTGCAGCGACCAGATTAAGCAGTTCGGTCGAGGATATCGGTGTTCGATACATTGAAGGCCCCGAACGCTACATGTTCGCAGATGTCGTAGCCGCGTTCAGCCGGATGCTGGGTAAATCGGTCGAAATCGCTCAAATCCCGCGCGAGGAGATCGAGCAAAGCTTCCGTGCTTTGGGATTCTCAGAGCCAGCCGCCGAAGCGTATACAAGAATGACGCTTTCGACGATCGAGGATCCGGACCTCCCTGACGATCCGGATCGAGGCAGCATTACGCTGGAGCAGTATCTCGCCACATTGGCCGCTGCTCGGTGATTAACTCATCAGGCTAGAGGATTTTTTCGATCGGCCTGTTTTGTTGGGCTTTTTTGCAACGATGCCCAACTCCCGGTTCAGCTTCTTTTGCGCCAGCTTGCGCGCACGGCGAATAGCTTCGGCCTTTTCACGGGCACGCTTCACCGAAGGCTTTTCGAAATGCTCACGCAGACGCATCTCGCGGATGACGCCTTCCTGCTGAAGCTTCTTTTTGAGCACGCGCAAGGCCTGGTCGACATTGTTGTCACGAACGATGATCTGCACACTTAACTCCCGCGCCTTCGGTTTTGATCGCAAATGCCTTAGCCATGGGTTTCGAAATTTTGCTAGCCAAATCCGCCGCCGCAGGCTCAGGCTTCATTTGCCTGAGCGGAGGATCCGCTCGACCGCGGCGGTAACCTCCTGCTCCAAGGCCTCGAGCGTCTCGATTAAGGTTTGGATGGCCACGGTCCGGGCAGGATGGGGCTGCCGGGACATATCGCGGGCTCTTACTCTACGCGCTTCAATATCGAGAACTAGCGCCTCGATATCGATGTGGCCCAGTCGCTCCTGAAGTTCGGCGATCCGATCAAGGACGCCCCGAATGAGTGGTTCGAGCTCGTCTGCCGTGAGTTCGGACGGCGAAGACAACGCTTGCATCAGTAAGGTTTTTGGATCGGGCATGGCGCTGGTTGCATAGCGAATTCGGATACGAAAATGAAATAGCTTTGCCGCCCATTCGTTGCGGCGATGGGCGAATAATTCCGAGTTGGTAAAATTGCCTCAGGATAGATCGCGCAAGAGATCCCGCAGGCCTTCATGTCCGGCAACGCGTCCAGCCTCCGCCAGGGTGAACCACTGGCGATTGCGCATGCCCTGTTCGGGATATGCATCTTCCATCGACGTGACGGTCAGCCGGTGGACGATGACCCGATAGCGAGCCGGACTGCTATCTTTCGTATAGACGAAGGACCCGGCAATGGTGTCCGAGATCTCGCCACGGATCCCGGCCTCTTCGAATGCTTCGCGTGCCGCGGCAAGGTGGGAGGCCTCGTCTTGGTCAATATGGCCTTTCGGCAATCCCCATCTGCCATTTCGGCGGCTGCCCACCAGAAGGATCTCGGTCTCGCCATTGGGCAATATGCGCAAACAGAGCGCTCCGGCTTGTTCGATCACGTCGGCGCTCGTCGATTTGCCGCTTGGAAATTTGGTATCACTCTTCATTCTTTTACCCATGCCCCATGTCTCTCGGTTGGTACCGTCATTGCCGTTACAGGAAGATGAACTAAGTCAACGAGGTGTGCGTTCACTTGGCCTGTGATCAATTCTCGGAGTGCTGCGGTGTCAGAAGTCGAACTCAAGCTTGAAATCGATGCCGGCGATCTTGACCGGTTGCTGCAAGCCGACCAGTTCGGCGGACAAGGCGAAGTAGTTCAGCAGCATTCGACCTACTTCGACACGGGCGACAATGTCTTGTTCTCCTCGGGCTTCACGCTGCGGATCCGGCAGGCCGGCGACACACACATCCAGACCATCAAGGCAACGGGCCCAAGCGCATCCATCTTCGCACGCAGTGAGTGGGAGATGGCGTCACAAGCAACGATCCAGTCCTTGATCATTCCAGCCCGCTTCTCAATGAGTTCGGAGATCAGGTTCGGGAAATCGTGTCCAAATTCGACGTCGTCAACGAACGGCGGATATGGTCAGTGAGCGAGAATGGCTCGACAATCGAAGTTTCACTCGACCGAGGCGTCGCTCTATCCGTCGACCGCGAAGCGCCATTTCTTGAGCTGGAGCTGGAACTGAAAGAGGGCAATGCGCGCGATCTGTTCGTCTTGGCGCGAAAGATCGAGGCGATCGTGCCGTTTCGATTTGGTGTTTTGTCGAAAGCCGAGCGCGGTTTCCGGCTGTTGGGGGCGGCTCAGGTGGTTGTCAAGCTGAACCGATTACTCTGGACCGGGGCGCGTCCACGCTCCAGGCCTTCCACGAGATCATGCAGTCGTGCTTTAGGCAGTTTCGCCTGAATGAGACTATTCTAAGGGCACGGCGAAATCCGGAATCCCTCCACCAAGCTAGAGTGGCGTTGCGGCGACTACGATCAGCTATCACCCTGTTCAAGCCGATGCTAGAAGACCCTGAAGCGAAACGGGTATCGGCCGAGTTCCGGTGGCTTGCCGGTGTCCTTGGCGAAGCTCGGAACATCGACGTTCTTCTACAGAAGGCCATACACGGTCAGCTTCAAGACACTCTGTCTGAAAAGCGCGTTGCCGCCTATGGAGAAGCCTTGGCCGCACTCGACAGTGCCCGGGCAAGAGCGCTTATGCTCGATTCCAAGAGTGGCTCCACTTTGGGAACTATATCAGCGACGCGCGCACCGCGGACATTCGCGACCGACCGGCCCCCGAGTTTGCAGCCAGTGCCCTCGATAAGGCGCGCAAGCGGCTGAAAAAGCATGGGCGGGATCTGGCTCAGGTCGATGACGAGCATCGGCACGAAGCCCGCAAAGATGCAAAGAAGCTGCGCTACGCCGCTGAATTCTTCCGCTCGCTGTTTTCGGACAAGAGGAGCAGCCGGCGGTACAAACGGTTCGTCGGGGCGATGGAAGCGCTGCAGGACGAGCTTGGCGCCCTTAACGACCTCGCCACCGGGCCGGGCGTTCTCGAAGCACATGGGTTGGGCGAACATCCCGGAGCGGAAGACCTCGTCCTTCATGCTGACAGGTTCTCGCTGATCAGTAAGGCTCAGGATGCTTTGGACGAGGTTCTGGACGCTAAGCGTTTCTGGAAATAGACCTGCAAGCTGGCAAGAGGAGATGTTTGCCGCCTCTCGGTGCTTCGTCGAAGCAGCTTACCAGGCTAGTTGCCATGGGCTCAGAGATTTCAGAGGCTCACGCGTTTCGAAATTGTATGGCTCGCAGGTTCGAATCCGTTCATGACCACCCCCGTTATTAACTTCAGCTTTGATCAGCGACAGGACCGGTCACTCTATTCTGCCTCATGAAGCTGCCGCTGGAGTTTCTCCAAAGGCGCGCGAAGTTTAAGGACCAAACCCGTCTCCAGATAGTCGATCGAGAGCTCACCAAAACTCGCGAGGCTCACGCCGATAAGCCTTGACCCAAATCCTTTTTTGCTTGGTGCGACCACTTTTGGCCCACCGCTCTCGGCCCATGTGGCCTCAATCGAGGGCTCCCCAGCATCATTCGTTAAAGTCCAGCGCATCGTAATAACACCTTCAGTATTCGACAGGGCGCCATATTTTCGCGCGTTGGTGCCGAGCTCGTGAAGGACGAGCGATATCGCCAAGGCTGGTTGTGGATCGAGTTCGACGTAGGGTCCACTCGACAAGAAACGTGGGCTTCCTTCTAGCCCGAGACTGGAAACCGCACTCTCGACAACTGTTTTAAGATCCGTGCTGGACCAGTTTTCATGCATTAAAATGTCATGCGCGCGCGAGTAAGCCGAAATGCGGTCTTGCAGCGTCGATCCTACTTCAGCCACAGAACTTGCACCACGTAGGGACTGCGTGACAATCGACTGGATTACCGAAAGCGTGTTCTTGAGGCGGTGGTTCAGCTCATGCATCAGAAGCTTCTGGCGCTCCTGACGGTGGCGCTCTTCCGTGCGGTCGCGTAAGATCTTCAGGAAGCCCTCGGGCGAACCGCCGTCGGAACGCAGCACCATCATTTCACCGGATGCCCAAAACTTCGAACCATCTTTCCGCAAATGCCAGCGTTCGTCATTTCCGCGGCCATGCTCCAGAGCGTCGCGCATCTCCTGCTGGGGAATGGCGTTCTGCTGATCCTCTTCTGTAAAGAAAACCCCTGCCGGTTGGCCAAGCATCTCCTCTTCGCTCCAGCCTAGGATGCGGACAGCCCCTTCATTCCAGATCGTCACCAGGCCATTAAGATCCATGGAGATGATTGCGTAATCGATTGCGCTGTGTAGAACAGCCTCGAGAAACCGCTCGCGCGACGTGGATTGACGCTTGGTCGTGTCCATGGTTGCCCCCGGAATGCCTGTGTCGATGTCCTATATGAGCGAGGATGAGCCAAGTCTCAAGGCAATATGTAATGGACTCTCATGATCGAGCGATGCGCACGCCTGTATCCGCGATCCTGCGAAGACAGTTGCCCAAAGCCGAGCAAACGATTTAGCTAAAAGACTTTTGCGCGACCTCTATCGGGGCCCCCCTTTATTCCAGCCCGATCTGAATGCGGGGCAGGGGTGCGATCAGCGTCCAGACAATAGCATCCTCAGTCGCGGTCCATGTGCATGTTCCCCCGAGAGCGGCCGCGACGATGCGTTTTAAAACGAGGGAACCGAACCCATTGCCGCGGGCTAGGAGATCTGGTTCGCTGACACCTGTCTCACGCCAAACCAATTCGAACTGCTCGCCTTCAGGTTCACTCGCGAGTGTCCATGACAGATCCACATCAGATAGCTCCGATCCAGAAAACTGCACACGGTTGATGACCAATTCATGGAGGGCCATGCCGATGTTCAACACAGCATTCGCGTCGAGCAAGATCTCAGGTCCGGAGGATGAGAAGACGCCATTTGTGGCGAATGGTCGGATTTGGTGCGAGATCAGTGCCTTTAGCTCTACGCCTGCCCAGTCGACCGAAGACAGCAAATCCTGAGAATGGGAAAGCGCCATAATGCGTTCGCGAACACGTCGCTCAAACGCTTTGATATCCTGTTCGCGCGCGGCGGTCTGGGTGATAACAGAAAGGATAACGGCATACTGGTTTTTAACCCGGTGATTAATCTCACGCATTAGCAGTTTGAGCCGGCGCTCATTTTCCTTGCTTTCGGAAATATCGCGGGCGATCTTTGAGGCACCAATAATCCTGCCGCGCTTGTCTCTGATCGGCGAGATAGTAATCGATACAGGAACCAGCTGCCCGGCTCGGGTGTTGCGGAGCGTCTCAAAGGTCTCTATCTGTTCGCCCAGCTTTATGCGCCGGATGATCTCGACTTCCTCGTGGTGACGGTCGTCGGGTATGAGGATGTAGATCGAACGGCCTATGGCTTGCTCGGCTGTAAACCCGAAAAGCCGCTCGGCGGCCTTGTTCCAACTAATGATCGTCCCAGACAGATCTTTGCTGATAATGGCATCAAAGGAGCTGTCCACAATAGCTGCGAGGCGAGCTTCGCTGTGATTTTTACGGCGGCGTTTCTTGGACTTCTGCTCAAACATGTGCATTCCGGCGTCACGTCAAACGAAGATGGGTCGGAGTTAGGTTATCTGACCAGCAATACAAAACTTGACCGGACGCAAAACTAGTGAAACGCGCTACAGTTTCAACCCTTGTAGAAATTTCGCCCTCACGTCGGCTTGGTCGACATTTAGCTCTTAGATTACGGGTTTGCAGCTGCGGATCCCTCGACGAAAAAATCTCACCGCCGCGCACGGGAATTGGCGTGTCCCTTGCTGGTATTGCTAAGTTCACGACGCAAGAAGACGACGGCTTATCAGATTCACCGAAGCGTATCGCTGATTCGATACCGTCCCAGCGCTCACGTCCACGACATAGGCGAAGCCGATAACGATCCCTCGCGAAAAACCAAGCTAGGCAGTGTCCCCATAAACCGGGTTCATTTTATTGGCGGTGTGTGATTCAATCTCCTTGAAAGGAGATTGCCATG
>NZ_JBCIYT010000023.1:0-28132 GCF_050455485.1 Neorhizobium sp. BT27B
GACCAGGATATCGCTTCGAAAAGGCGCTGGTTCAGAGATGCCGCCTACGGCAAGGTGCATGGAAAATCGCGCTTACGTTTGAGCAGCAAGAGCTGACATTTGCCGAGCACTTCATTCCAAAGCCTCATGCGCCGGTAGCACTGCTGAACAGTATGAAATCAATCCTCGTCTAACGAGCTTATGTTCACAGGGTCATTCTAATATCCTGAGTGTGAGCGGGTTTCGGGGCGACCTCGGCCAAGAATCACAGCCTCTCATAGGAGGTCGTCGAAAAAGCGGGCGGAGTTCAGCAATAGTTGCGTTCTGGCTTGAGATTGATGTCCGGTTCAGGCTCGCAGTCTGGAACGAAGAGCCGCAAAAAGTGTTCTCTATTCAAGCGGATCGTGAAGCGGTCAACCGATGGACTTCTCCGGCGTTTTGACCGGATAGCGACTTGGTGGTCTGTGCGATTCCGTCCTAGAAGGAGATCGAGAAATGGGTTCTACCGCTGATAAAGTTTCTGGGAAAGCCAACGAGCTCACCGGCAAGGCGAAGCAGGCAGTTGGTGATGCGACGGGCAGCCAAAAGCTTCAGGCTAAAGGCGCTGCGCAGGAAGCCAAGGGCGACATGCAGCAGGCCAAAGGCAATGCCAAAGACGCGGTCAACAAAGCCGTGGGCAAGTAGCCTGCCCTTTGCTAAACCAACAGAACGGCCCGCCTCTGGCGGGCTTTTTTTCGGAGTACCGAAATAACGGAAGTGTGGGAATATCCAGTGAAGGTTCAGCGTGATCTCACTGCCAAACTTGTGGAGAATGTTCACGGCTTGAGCTATGCTGAGTTCGTACGACAATTGAAGCTCTTTGAGTGTATTTCGGGACTGGGCGCGCCGTGTGCATAGTCTTCTCCTCGGTCAACAGAACAATGCGACAAGAAGTCAGAAGTTCCTAAAGCACGCCAGCCACTAACAGACTGACGAAGATTAACGAGAAAAGCGCCGCGTTCAGGCCGAGGTAAAACGCTAGGTCATGTGTGCTGCTTGGTGTTTTATGCATGATCGTTTCCTCCTGCATCACAACTTGTATAGACTGCCAATGTTCCCGTAATGTTTCACGCTATTTTGCGGTTATAAAATGGAAAGGCCGGCGCGATCGCTCGCCCGGCCTCCTCGCGCATAATACTGCCGCTATCGCAGCTTAGTAGCGCGCGGCGCGATCAACGCGCTTCCCAGCGCTCTGAGTAGCATCAACGGTGTTTGCCGTGTCCCGCCCCACGCCGCGGATTGTGTTGCCGCACGACGCCAAAGCGGCGGCGATGAATGTCATTGCGAGCACGGTCGCTATAGTTTTCTTCACGGAAATTATCCTCTCTCCAGATGTTCACTTTGAACACATAGGGCTTATTTCCGTGAGGGCGATACCTCTCAGGCCGACCGCACGAACACCGCCGTCTCTCGCCGGATTGGATCTCGCTCTTCCTTTTCGACCAATGCGCCTTCCTTGATCAGCGCCCGCACGAGCCCGCTGACGCGCTTCTTCGAAGGCTCGTCCGCCAAGTCCAGTCCGAGCTCGAAAGCCACCGCTACCCCCACCCAATTCTTTGCCTGTGGCGATTTCTTGTATTCGGCATTGGCACCGGCAGTAAAGATCGCGGCGCGCTGCTCTTCGCTGATCCCGCCCGCAACGTCCTCAGCGCTGGGCAACTTCCATTCCGTAAACATCGGCGCGAAATCCTGCGGCTTTGCCATGCCTCGCCCGTTTCCAAACGGCACGCTGGCTAGGTGTCGCCACTCGGAACGATGCGATAGCGGCGTCAGGTTGCCTTGCCGTAGGTTGTGTAGAAGTAGCCAAACCGATCAGTCCCCGGTACGCCAGCCTCTGCCGCCTGCTCTTCCGACATCCGGTTGAGCACTCGACGGATCGAGCCGTACCGATAGCCTCTCATCTCCAAATGAAAAAAGAACCCGCAGCTTTGTGGCCACGGGTTGCTGGAGTTTGGCAGTAATGTTCCGTACTTCATAATGGCGATCTGCTAATGGACAGCCTCGTATTTTGAGAAAACTCTAACGATTGCAGGGAATCGGCTTGCCATATCCCAGCAGCTCGCGCCGCTGGCTTTCAAGCCGTAGTTTTTGTTTGTACTGGGAACCCAAGCGCGCCTGACGCATTCTTCGCCCGGAAATGGAGGAACGCATGTCAGGGCAGTCTGTTTACACCGTAGAGCAGTTCCGTAAGGAATACGCTTTGTTTCGCGAGGAAGCGGAACGCATTTTCAACATCTCCGGCCCATCGAGAACCAATCTGGATGTTTTTATGAAGGTCTACCGCCGGCCCAAGTCGGCGGAGCAGCTTTTAGAAAGTGACCGATAGGCATGGCCAAATACAGCTTGCAAATCGGCGTGGGCGGTATTGGAGATGATCCGCTTTTATCAGTCCAGCACTCAGTTGACTTCCATGCGGAGGACGACAGCAGTGCTGTCGCGCAAACTATACAAACGATCGAAGCCGACAATGCATATATGGCCCCGAGCGAGCTGTCCTCATCGCCGAAGACGGCAGTGTCATATGGTTCCGTCCTGCAGGTGGTTAAAATAGCAGCCAGAATCTACTACTTCGGGCATCCTACGCGGCTGCCGCATACCGCAGCGATTTATTAACCACGTACGTTTACCATCCGTGTTATGTCCTGAGAACCTGTCGCGCTTCTCTCAGGCTCTCCACAGCACTTATTCCGGCCCGCCTCGGCGGGCCTTAAGGTCCGGACGTTCTTGAGCCGGGCCCCCAATTCACAGGATATCTTCGAGCTACAGGCCTACTTCGCGGAAACGGGTCCATACCAGCGCCTCCAGTCGGCACCAGCCGCCGGGACAAACGTACCGCTTTTGGGGGATACCGGGATCGAGTAACTTTGGTGCGATACTAGCAGCACAGCTCACCCTACCTTATGCTTTCGCCTCTCATTTCGCGCCCGACTCTCTACTTCCGGCTCTCAACACCTACCGGAATGCCTTCCAGCCCTACGACCAACTCGACCGTCCGTACGTGGCCATCGGAATCAACATTACCGCCGCCGATACGGATGCCGAGGCGCACAGGCTGGCGACATGCCAGCAGATGTCCTTCGTCGGCATGTTCCCAGGCAGCCGCGAGCTCACCCTTCCGCCGATCGACGACATCGAGACCTTCTGGTCGCCGTCGGAAAAGGCCCAGGCAGGGAGGATGTTGGAAAGGTCGATCATTGGATCGCCCGAAACAGTCCGCAAGGGTATCGCAGCGGTAATAGCCGAAACTGAGCTGACGAGTTGATGATCGTCTCGGAGGTCTTCGAGCACTCTGCGCGTGTGAGATCGCTTAAACTCATCGCGCAGGCAGCTGCCCAATGAAAAAATCGTTGGGTTATCGTCAGAGCATGGCGAATGCGATCCCTCAAAGGCGTGTGACGCTCCAAACGCCGGCATTTCAGGCCTCGTACTTATAGAGCGCGGCTCGGTTGAACGAGTCGATCTTCAGATCGGCAATGGCGCGACGGGCTTCACCGCGCCAGTCGCTAACGCTTTCGCACTGATCGAAACCAAGAAAAATTCGTAATTCACGGCGCCAGCATTCAGTTTTGACGAACAAAATGCTCTTCTCACCTACAACGGAATGGAAATTCGGAAAGGCGGTGGTTTTGACAACCCTGGTATTAATTTTGGGCGATCAGCTCTCTCCGCAGATATCGTCGCTCGATGGCGCCGACAAGAAGCGCGACATCGTGCTGATGTGCGAAGTCATGGCGGAAGCAACCTATGTGGCCCACCACAAGAAAAAGATAGCTTTCGTCTTCTCGGCCATGCGTCATTTCGCCGAAGAGCTGCGAAACTCTGGATACCAGGTCCATTACACCAGGATCGATGACTGGGATAACGCGAATTCCTTCACCGGTGAGCTGAAACGCGCCATCCAACAGGTCAATCCGAAATCGATATGCGTAACCGAGCCGGGCGAGTGGCGCGTGCTCGATGAGATGAAACTTTGGTCCAAAACTTTGGGCCTTCCTGTCGATATCCGCCCCGACACACGGTTCCTCTGTTCCCACGAGGAATTTGCGCGCTGGGCTGTCGGCCGAAAGTCGCTGACCATGGAATTTTTCTACCGAGACATGCGGCGCAAAACCGGCCTGCTGATGCAAGGCAATGAGCCATCCGGTGGCAAGTGGAATTTCGATGCGGATAACCGGAAGCCGGCTGCGCCGGACTTACTGCGGCCAAGGCATCTTCGCTTCAAGCCCGATACGATCACGAGCGACGTCCTTGCCACCGTAGACAGAGTTTTTCCGGATAATTTTGGGACACTTGATAATTTCGGCTTCGCCGTGACGCCCTCCGATGCTGAAAAGGTCCTGGACAGTTTCATCGCCGACTTCCTGGCGGGTTTCGGTGCGACACAGGATGCGATGCTGCAGGACGACCCGTTCCTCAACCATTCCCTCTTGTCGTTCTACATGAACATCGGGTTTCTTGACGCTCTTACCGTCTGTCGGGCCGCCGAGCGCGCCTATCTTGATGGCAGTGCGCCGCTAAATGCCGTCGAAGGTTTTGTCCGCCAGATCATCGGCTGGAGAGAATACATGCGCGGTATCTACTGGCATGCGGGCCCTAGTTACGTCGACAGCAACTTCTTCGAGAATACGCGACCCCTGCCATCGTTTTACTGGTCCGGGAAAACGGAGATGAACTGTCTTTCGATGGTGATCAACGAGACGATTGAACATGCCTATGCCCACCATATCCAGAGGCTGATGATCACCGGCAATTTCGCCCTGCTGGCGGGCATCGACCCCAAGGCGGTGCATATCTGGTATCTTGAGGTTTATGCCGACGCCTATGAATGGGTCGAGTTGCCCAACGTCGTCGGGATGAGCCAGTTCGCCGATGGCGGATTTTTGGGAACCAAGCCCTATGCGGCAAGCGGGAACTATATTAACCGCATGTCCGATTACTGCGGCACCTGCCGTTTCGATCCCAAAAAGAGGGTTGGCGAAGACGCCTGCCCGTTCAATGCACTCTATTGGGATTTTCTGGCTCGCAACCGGGGCAAACTCAGCTCGAACCGCCGCCTGGCACAGTCCTACTCCAGCTGGGATGGGATGGACAACGATACTCAACAGGCGTTGCGTCGACAGGCGGCGGGATTTCTAGCTGTCTTGAAGTGATCGAGCGTCAGCGTGTGCTGGGCACCGCAGAGACCTGAGGAGTATCCATGCCAAAACACATCAAGAAGCCCGTCATTCCGACCAAGCAGTGCACAGCTTGCGGCTTGCCTTTCACGTGGCGACGTAAGTGGGAGAGAACCTGGTCCGAGGTCAAATTCTGTTCAGAGCGATGTCGCCGGACCCGCTCGGCGCTAAAATGATGCCTGGTCGAGCCGTTGGCCGCCGCTTACGGTCAGCCCTTCACAAAGCTAGAACTTAACACAACCGGTGGATTTTCGATGCAAGAGATGTCTTCTCTTCCCGACGGATACAACGCTTTGTTGATCGGTGCGAGCGGCGGAATCGGCTCGGCCATGCGGAAACTCTTGGAAGAGGATCGGCGCTGCAGAGAGTTGGTCGCGCTTTCGCGAAAACACGACGGGCTGGACATTACCGAAGAGAACTCAGTAGCGATGCACTCGGAGAAGCTCTTGAACAAGAACTTCCACTTGCTGATCTGCGCGACTGGCGCCCTGACCATTGATGGCATTGGCCCGGAGAAAGCGCTGAAGCAGTTCGATCCGAATGCGATGGCAGCGCAGTTCCGTTTGAATGCGATCGGACCAGCCCTTGTGATGAAGCACTTCCTGCCGCTCCTCGATCGCAAGACCCATGCGATCTCTGCGTTTCTGTCGGCAAGAGTCGGATCCATCGGCGACAATCGTCTTGGCGGATGGATCTCTTATCGATCCTCGAAGGCCGCGCTCAACCAGATCATCCGCACGGCTTCGATCGAGCTGCGGCGTACCCATCCCAAGGCTATTCTTGTCGGCATTCATCCCGGAACAGTCGAAACTGACCTATCGGAACCGTTCTCGCGTGGGCATGATCGGATGCCACCGCTGGGCGCAGCATCGAGGATGCTGAAGACGCTGGACCTGGTCACAAGCGATCAAAGCGGAAGCTTCATTGCCTATGACGGATCTTCAATTGAGTGGTAGTAATTGGGATCAAGGGGCTGACGCGAGCTTTAGTGTATGCAACATTATCGCTGCGATCGCCTGTCAGACCGAACTTAATCGGCACTTCGATCGTCAAGCTCGAAGGTGTGAATGGCAATGTTCTTCTGCTGCGCGGCCTGGGCTCCTCGAAGGCATGCCGCTTCTCGACCTGAGCGTCCTACCCCCTGCCAACCGGTTGCTCGAAGTTGACCGCTTGATGGGGTGTCGAACCTTCGGGCTCATAGCAGAAAACCCAAGACTCTCTTGAGAACTGGAGGGAAGATAGGTCTCAGGTCAATTGCCCAGCCGATTACACGACGCGAATAGCGGTCAAAGACGACAGCCAGATATGTGCGCAATAGCAGGCTGGAGACGCTGCAACTGCTGGCAGTCTGAAACAGAAAACCCCGCCATTTCTGACGGGGCTTCTGCGTTGTTATCAAGATCTGACTAGCGGATCATCAGCCGGAAAACAGACGGCGCGTAATAGTAGCCGTCGCTATGTCGGCGATAACCGCGGCGGTGCTCGCGATAGCCCCGGTGACCGTTCCAGTAACCGTGCCGTTCGCGCCTGTGTTCAGCGCGGTCTCTGCGATCCCTGCGGTCCCGATCGCGGCGGACATGCGGCCTGCGCTCTTCGCGGTACTGCGCGAGCTCGAAATTCGAGGCAATTTGCGCTGGCTGAACTCCGATTGGCGCGGCAGTCGCCATGCCGAAACTCGATGCCGTCATGATGACCGCGGCGGCGGCTGCGCCGACACCTGAGAGAAATCTGTTCATGTTCACGCCTTTCCAGTGGTGAGGCGCGACCATGCTCTTTGGCCTATGAACTGAATATGAACCCTAGTTGGGTCTGATTGCCAGCGTGCTGCTCGGTGCCACATTGCTTGAGAGACTGCGCGACCATACCCATATATAGGGTCTGAGAGGAGCTGTCGCCGCGTTCGGCGCGTGTCAGCCGCCTCATCTCAAGGAGCTACTTATGACAGAACAGCAAGGTGCTTCGGCGTCAACGCAAGCGTACGAACCCAAGATTCTGGCGAAAAAGCACAGGATCTCTGTCGAGGATGCTGCAAAGATCATCGCTGAGCATGGGTCGGACCGTAAAGCTATAGACAAGGCTGCACGCCGGATCGCGGCGTAAAATGGAAAGTGCCGGATCGTAACCAGATACAAAAATCCGGCGCAATCTATCTGTTCGAAGGAAGTGGAAGGTCTGTTTCCGCCGCAAATTTCAGCTTATGCGAAACTAACTTTCCTTCTTGTGCGTAATAGTCTTTCACCAAGCGGGCTGAGAGACCTTATGGATTTGACTTTCTCGCGCATCGTAAAAAATGGGCTTGTTACAGCCACCCGGACGTCGCGACGCGTCACACCTGGGATTGGCTTCTTGGCCTGTGGCTTCGTTGCCCGCAGCGGCGGCCGACTGGCTTTTACGCCATGACCAGCGCAGCGCGACCGCCACTCGATGCCCGAACGCGCATGACCGTCACGGTGGCCTGGGTGATCGTCATGAACAAGCCGTTTTATCCGATCTATGTCTGGTATCTGGTCGGGAACGGCGTGATGGCCTCGGTCGCCACGTTGGTTTCTGTGCCGTTCTTCCTGGCCATACCGCTCTTAGCGCGGCGGTCTCCTCTGTGTGCGAGGACTGCGTTACCGCTTGTCGGAACGGTCGATACGCTGTTCGAAACCAAACTTTTCGGCCAAGGCTCCGGCACCGAGCTGTTTTTTGCCGCTTGCATGATGCTCGTCGCCCTTTCCTTCAGGCCGGAAGAAAAGTGGCTGCAGCGCGGTCTGGCTGTGTTCGTTTTCGCAGCCTTCGCCTTTTCTCGCAATTTCGTCGGCTTGCCATTTCACGCATGGGCGGAACTCGACCTGAAGATCCTTTTCAATCTGAATGCCTTCGCCGTCGCAAGCCTTATGGCATTCATCGCGCTCAACTCTGCCGGTATCGGCAGGGATTCCGAAATCCGATGACAAGACCTGCTTAACGGAGGACACGATGAGCATTTCTTTCAACATGAAGCGCATTCTAGTCGTCATACTCTTTCTGGGCGGCGCAGTTGGCGCATCTGCCGCGCCTGAAGTGGTGAAGGTCGGGCCGGACCATTACCGAGGGACCTGGCTGGAAATCGGAAGAACGCCGATGTTCCTGACTGACGGCTGTGTCGCAGGCTACTCGACATATCGCAAAGGCAAGGCGCCAAGGGAGGTGCTGGTCGAAGACGGTTGTCGCGTCGATACGCCCAAAGGTCGCCTCAAGACGATAAACGGGACCGGAACGATCCAGGACTTTGGATCTACGAATGCAAAAATGCGCGTCCGCTACCCGCTGCTGATCACGTTCAATTACTGGGTTCTCTACAAGGCGCCGGACAAGTCCTGGTTTATCAGTGCCAATCCGTCGATGACCGACCTCTGGATCTACTCGAGAACCATCCCCTCGAAGCAGAAGCTCCAGCGCATGATACGAAAAGCAAGCGAACTCGGTTATGACGTCCGCAAGCTTGAGTTTCCGCCAGCGCGCTGACCGCAGCCGAAGGAAAGCGGATCATAGAATCGACCTGCTTTCGATATCAAGCCAGATCAGCCAGCTCGTATGCGCCAAATCCCTTTAATTCGGCGCCTAAAATTGTTTGCAGGTTTTGGCAACGCCCTAAGTCAGCGTGAGCGGATCGACGAGACCGAACCGGTTGTACGTCTGAAACGAAGTATATCGAATGGCAGTGAGATCTGATCGATCAACCCGCATCTATCTGCTGCAAGCCCCGAGGCAGGGTGTTCATGCATTCCACGCCGCCTGACGTAACAAGGAACTGGTCCTCGATCATCAGCGCACCTAGCCCCTGGCCGTAGAACGGCGCTTCCAGCGCAACGACCATATTCTCCTCGATGATTTCCGGATTGTCGGTGGAAAAGAACGGCCATTCCTCGATGCCGACGCTGCCGCCGACCGAGTGTCCGAAATGGCCGCGATAATATTCGCCGAAACCGTCCTTGCGCATCGAATGCAGCATGGCGGCATGCACGGCCCCAAAACTTTTACCGGGCCGGATCTGTTGCAACCCTGCCTCGAATGCGGTTTCGAGGGCCTTGAAGACCTCGATCGCAAGACCTGATGGTCGACCAAACGTGAATGTGCGCGCGCCATCGGAAGAATAACCATCGATGAGCGTCCCTACGTCCGCCTTGATGAGCGCACCCGGCGTGACGACCGCCGCCATGTCGGAAAGGTCGGGGCCAACCGAAATGTAATCCCAATGACCGCTGAGCGAAAAGCCACCCGCTGCAGCGGCGGCTTGTGCTCCGACCTTCCATGCGGACGAAAGTGCGGGCAGCGCTGCACCCGGACCGATGGCCTGCGCCATATGTCTCAAACCGGCTTCGGCCGCCTGCGCGGCACGGCGCAAGCGTTCGATTTCCACCGGGGTTTTCACTGCCCGCAACCTGCGCAGCACAGCCGAGCCATCCACCCATTCGGCCTGCGGTAGCACGATCTTCAAAGCCTCGAAATCGGCAGCAGGCATGAACTCGAGATCGACGCCGATGCGCGCATTCGAAAGGCCGCGCTCGTGAAGAAGGTCGCCCAACAAACCGAAAACCGCTTCTCTGTCGAATGTTTCGGGGCGTGACCCGCCAGAACCGGAACGCCGATAGGCCTTATCCACATCAGGCACCGTTTTGGCACCGCCCACGTCAACCATGTCGATCCAGATGCGATGAGTACGAATATCAGCATTCGGCATCTGTCGGCGAATAGCTGCGGCCGCATGATCGCTGACGACGGCGGCAAGCTGCGCGTCCACCTGTCCCGGCACGAGTGCGACCGCGGCCCCTGCCCGGCCCCACATGGTGGCGACGCCGGCGGGTGCACCGATCGCATAACGGAAGGCTTCGGGCTGGAAGAGGACAAGCGCATCAATACAAGCGTCATGCATCAGCCGGTTTGCACGGTGTCTATCGATGTCGCTCATGGCCTGTTCCAATCCCTGATGTCTATGAAGGACTTAATCGGAGCAGGTGCGAAGTTCCAGCACCAGAACGAAATTCTTCACCAGGTCGCGCGGATGAGCGGCACATTCCCTTCGCGCTGGGTTATTGCCGAAGTTGATGACTGGCCAGCGCCGATCTCGCACTTTATGCTGGCTTCGCCGACGCACAGCCCTATGGCGCTAAAAAGCCAAACTTCCGAGTATGATAATCACTTATTCGGCCCTACAGTGTCTTATAGAAAGCTGCCCCCCGCTGTTCAGATGTCGCTCGGCTAAACAGGGCTAGCACTCCACGACCAAAGCAATCGTCCCTTGGACTTCCTCACATGGCAGCCGAGTTCTTACTGGCTTATAGATGACGGCATGTTTGAAACCTACTTGACTCGTTGGAAATTACGCGTCGATGGCGACCCAGTTTCCACCTCGACCGCGCATATCCTTCCTGTGCTGTGGCAGGAAAAGCCCGCAATGTTGAAGCTATCTTCTCAACCGGATCAGCAGCGGGGATCGGCGCTTATGGAATGGTGGGCTGGCGATGGGACAGCCGATATCTTTGCACGAGACGACAACGCACTGGTGATGGAACGAGCCATGGGTAAGCGGTCGTTGGCAGAAATGGCTCGTGTCGGTGAAGACGATGATGCATGCCGCGTTCTTTGTACCACGGGTAACCAACTGCATCGCCAGCGCTCAGGAGATCCGCCACCGTTGATCCCACTGAACATTTGGTTTCGTGATCTCGAGACTGCCGCTGAACAGTATGGAGGTATACTTTTGCAAAGTCGCAAGGCAGCAAGGGCCCTGCTGGCCGAGCCGAGGGAGCAGTCAGTCCTCCATGGTGACCTCCACCACGACAACGTGCTCGACTTCGGTGAACGAGGCTGGCGCGCCATCGACCCGCATGGTCTAATCGGGGAGCGCGGGTTTGACTTCGCCAATATATTCACCAATCCTGATCTTAGCGATCCAGCCCGCCCGGTTGCTACCAATCCGGAACGCTTCCGACGCAGGCTAACCGTCGTGGCGGATGCGGCATGCTTGGAACACTCCCGTTTACTTCAATGGATCCTTGCGTGGACAGGTCTGTCCGCAGCATGGTTTCTCGAGGACGATGATCCGCTGGCTGAAGTGGACATAGCCATCGCGACTTTAGCGGCTTCCGAACTTGATCTGTGACCGCCTGCGACGAGTGGCTACATCAGGCCGAGCTCGGATGTTGACCTCAGAGCTCTTGATGGGATCATAAACCTGCGGCCCGTTGTTAGAAATCAGATTTCACTGAAAATTCCGAGCCTTCACCTTCAGCGTATCGATATGAAGATCGCGCACGAACATATCCCGAGGGGTGACCACTGGCTTTGGCGCATCGCGTGGATCCGGCCCACCGCCATGCGCGAACTCGTCTCCTCTGCCGGCCGGCATCTTGAACTCGGCGTCCCGATCCGCCAGGCCTGACAGGTCAGAGGTCAAGTCGAACAGCTGCTGGGCGACCAGATGGACGACCTCGCCTTCGCGTTGGATGCGGCCATTGATTGCCATCATGCTGGAGCCGAGCACGATCCGACGGCGTTTCTCAAACAGCGATGGCCAGACGACGATGTTGGCGGGGCCAGTCTCGTCCTCGATGGTGATGAACATCACGCCTTTTGCCGATCCCGGCTTCTGCCGCACGAGAACGAGGCCGGCGGTGTAGACGGAGCGGCCATCACGGGCGTTCATCGCATCTGCACAGGTAATGATGTTGCGGGCCGCGAGACCCTTGCGGAGAAACGCGATCGGATGCTGTCGCAATGTCAGACCTGTATGGCCATAGTCCTCGATAACATTGTGGCCCTCGGTCATCTGCCGAAGGGCGACGTCGGGCTCGTTCTGCTCGGCGATCGTCTCCATCTCGCACTCGGCCGCCGCGGCAAACAGCGGTAATGGTTCATCACGCAGTGCCTTGATGGCCCAGAGTGCGTCACGACGCTCGAGTGTCAGGGACGGCCGGTATGCGTCCGCTTTTGCGAGCTGGATAAGCGCTTCGGTCGGCACGCCGGAGCGCCGCAACATGTCATCGACGGAAACGAAGTCGCTGTTCATGCGCGCCGCAACGATCCGCGCCGCATCGGGTATCGCCACCCCCTTCACCCGCCGGAAACCCAGCCTTACAGCGTGACGCGCGGTGTTGCCGATGCGCTCAAGCGTGCAGTCCCAGCGGGATCGATTGATACAGACCGGACGGACCTCAACACAGTGAGCGCGGGCATCGCCAACGATCTGGGCCGGAGCATAAAAGCCCATCGGATGCGAGTTGATCAGGGCCGCACAAAAGGCTTCCGAATACTGGCATTTGATGAAGTTCGACGCATAGGCGATCAGTGTATCAGTTTTTTTGTGTCCCGTGGTCCAGCCCGAAGGGCTCACTCCAATCTCGGGTTTCTTTCCGACTTTTAATCCAGCTTTATACTGAGATCCGTGCGCATCTGGTCTAAAAGCACCGCAACCTTCTCTTTCAATTCCGCCGTTCCAAGGCTTGCTGGATAGGAAATAGCCACACCAAAAATCTCAAGCGTTTCAGGGTCCCGCATGGCGACCCCTTGCGAAGACACACCCTCCACGATTTCATTGGAGGCATAAGATCGGCCGGTCGCCCTCACCTTGCCGATCCGCTCCTTGAGTTCTGCATGATCTTTGGGCGAGTTTTCAGACACATACGGCAACGGCTCCGGCACGCGCTGTTTCCAGACGTGATCTTCCAGAAGCGCCAGCATCGCACGGCCGTTGGATGTCGCGTAGGCGGGTGACTTGTAGCCCGGCGTCGAAGCAATCGCCAGCGGATTGGAACCGCGCACGACGCGCAACACCATCAGGTCGAAACCGTCGAAGACGGTGATGTAGCCGGTATGTCCGCCGATATCGCAGATCTGCTTCACCCGCGTGTAGATCATATCGAGGAAATGGTGGCGGGAGCGGAAGATCTGGCCGAGCTCGAACAGGCGCATACCGGGTGCATAAAGACGTGTCGAGTGGTCGTATTCCAGCAGGCCCGATGCCACGAGGGTCTTCAAGGCGCGATGCACGGTGGCCTTCGGACGATCCAGTCGGCGCGCCAGATCGGCCTGTCCTATCGCCGGCTCTTCCAACGAAAAACATCCAAAAATTGCAACGGCATCATCGAGAACGCCCATCGAACTACCTCACGTCGTGGATTTGCATGATTATGTTTCATTATTGAAATTCGGTGTCAATGCTGAAACGGAGACTGGACTCTCTAAAATTCGCCGCCTAGTCTCTGCTCAAAGACAAGAGAAGCTGAATTTTGAGGCAAGCGCCCGTCATGGCGACATTTGCCCGAAAGCACAGCTCGGGAACATCGAGCACGGACCAGAACGGCCGGCTCACTCGCGTGATCTAGGATTGACATATGTTAGCTACTGGCCAGACGACCGGTAAGCGCCTGCGTGCGGGCGTGGATATCGGCGGTACGTTTACCGACTTCATCCTTTTCGACGAGAGCGCCACCGCGATCCGTCTGCACAAGTGCCTGACCACTCCCAAAGACCCCTCCCAGGGCGCTTTGGCCGGTCTCGGAGAACTGGTCGCGGCTGCCGGTATCGGCATTTCCGATCTCTCCGAGATCGTCCACGGCACAACGCTGGTCACCAACGCTGTTATCGAACGCAAGGGTGCAGCCGTCGGACTGATCACCACCGAAGGCTTTCGCGATATTCTCGAAATCGGCACCGAACAGCGTTACGACATCTATGACCTGACGCTCTCCTTCCCAGAGCCGCTGGTGGAACGCTCGCGCCGTATGGAAGTCTCCGAGCGCGTTGATGCGGATGGCAATGTCATTCTCGAACTGGACGAAGTCGCCGTTTTGCGCGCTGCCGAAGCCTTGAAGAAGGACGGCGTCGAGGCGATCGCCATCTGCTTCATGCACTCCTATCGCAACCCGGCTCATGAGCGCCGTGCCCGCGACATCATCGCCAAGGCGCTGCCGGATCTGCAGGTCTCGATTTCATCTGAAGTCGTGGCCGAGATCTCCGAATACCAGCGTTTCGTCACCACCTGCGCCAATGCCTATGTGCAGCCGCTGATGGACCGCTATCTGCGCCGATTTGAAAACGAGCTGCAAAAGCTGGGATTTGCCGGCGATTTCCGCCTGATGCATTCGGCCGGCGGCCTCGTTTCGCTCGAAACCGCCCGCGCCTTCCCGATCCGCCTGCTTGAATCCGGCCCGGCCGGTGGTGCGCTTGCCACGGCATGGTTCGGCAAGAACGCAGGCCATGACAACGTGATTGCCTTCGACATGGGCGGCACGACAGCAAAAGCCTGCCTGATCGAAGACGGCAAGGTCGACATCGCCTCCTATCTCGAAGCAGGTCGCGTGCACCGCTTCAAGAACGGTTCCGGCCTGCCGATCAAGTCGCCGGTCGTCGACATGATCGAGATCGGTGCCGGCGGCGGTTCGATCGCCTCGATCGATGGCGTTGGACTTCTGCAGGTTGGCCCGCATTCGGCAGGTTCAGAACCCGGCCCGGCCTGCTACGGGCGGGGTGGAGCGCGGCCGACCGTCACCGACGCCTCGGTCGCGCTCGGTTATTACGATCCGACCTTCTTCCTCGGCGGACGCATGCAGCTCGATCTTGACGCTGCCGAGGCGGCGCTCGGCACGATCGCCAAGCCGCTCAACATTTCCGCCGTCGAGGCGGCATTGGGTATTCATCAGGTCGTCAGCGAAAGCATGGCGAGCGCGGCCCGCATCCATCTTGTCGAAAAAGGCAAGGATCCGCGCGGTTACTCGATGATCGGTTTCGGCGGTGCCGGCCCGGCATTCGCCGCCAAGGTGGCCCGCATTCTCGGCGTCAAGGAAGTCATCATTCCGCCCGCCAGCGGTGCCGCGTCCGCCTTCGGCTTCCTCACGGCGCCCCTCTCCTTCGATATCGTTCGTTCGCACCCGATCGCGCTGTCGAAGAATCTCGAGTCGGACAAGCTCAATGCCATTATCGAGGAAATTTCCGAGGACGGCCGCGTGCAATTGCGCAGCGCCGGTGTCGTTGACGCAGATATTCTGGTCGAGCGTTCCGCCGACATGCGCCTCGTTGGCCAGCTGCACGAGATCAACGTGCCGCTACCGGCCGGCAAGCTGGATGCCGGCGCCTATGCCGAAATCCGCAAGGCGTTCGAAGCTGTCTACAGCGCGCGCTACACCCGCGTGCCGACGGAAGCAAAGCTCGAAATCCTTTCCTTCCGTATCCGCGCAAGCGGCGCCGTGCCACATCTCACCGTCCGCCAGGCCGGCATCGAAGGCGACGCGACCGAGGCGAAGAAAGGCACGCGTAAAACCTTCTTCGGCTCTGATTGGGTCGATGCCGGCATCTACGATCGTTACGCCATGCGTGCGGGCATCGTCGTCGAAGGTCCAGCCATCATCGAAGAGCGCGAATCCACCACCATCATCCCGCCGGGTGACACCGTGACGGTCGACGAGACCGGCAACCTGCGCATCCAGATCGCCGAAACCGCCAAGGGCGCCACCATCGTCGATGAAACGATGTCGCTCGACGAGGCAAGCCGCCGCATCCAGTCCGATCCGATCGCACTGGAAGTTATGTGGAGCCGCCTCGTCAACGTCGCCGAGGAAATGTGGTCGACGGTGTGCCGCACCGCGTTTTCGCTTATCATTTCCGAAAGCCAGGATTTTGGCTGCGCCATTCTCGATCCGGATGGCGAGACGCTGGCTCACTCGGCCCGCGTCATGCCGGTCTTCAACCTGACCCTGCCGATGGCGGTGAAGGCAATCATCGAACGTTACCCGATCGATACGATGAAGCCGGGCGATGTCTATATCACCAACGATCCGTGGCTCTGCGCCGGTCACCTTTTTGACCTCGCCATCGTCACTCCCGTCTTCCATCGCGGCCGCGTCGTGGCGCTGATGGGCACGGTCGGCCATGTCGGCGATATCGGCGGCAGCCGTGACGGCCTGTCGGTCAGCGAGCTTTACGAAGAAGGCCTGCAGATTCCATCGATGAAACTGGTCCGCGAGGGCGAGGAAAACGAGGACCTGTTTCGCCTGATGGCGGACAATATCCGCGACAGCGATCAGGTTCTCGGCGACATCCGTTCGTTCATCTCGGCCAACGAGACCGGCTCTGCCCGCATGCGTTCCTTCATGGAGGAATACGGCATGCATGACCTGACGGCACTGTCGCATGTCGTGCAGTCGCTTTCCGAAAAGGCCATGCGTGACGCAGTCGGTCAGTTGAAGGATGGCGTCTACCATTCGGAAATCTCCAACAATCCGATGGGCACGCAGATGACCTTCCCGCTGAAGGTCACCGTCAAGGGCGACGAGATCGAACTCGATTTCGAAGGTGCACCGCCGCAGACGGTCAAGGGCGGCATCAACTGCACGCTCTCCTACACGACGGCGCACGCCACCTACCCGATCAAGTGCATGCTGACACCGGGCATTCGCGGCAATGCCGGCTGCTACCGTCCGTTCACTGTGAAGGCGCCAAAAGGCTCTATCCTCAACTGCGAAAAGCCGGCGGCCGTGTCGCTCAGAACCCGCACCGGTTGGTATCTCGCACCAAACGTTTTTCGCGCGCTGTCGGAAGCGGCACCCGAGACCGCTCAGTCCTTCTCCGGCCTGCCGAGCCTGATGAGTTTTTACGGCAAGTCGATGGAAACAGGTGCGCTGTTCTACGAACTGCTGCTGCTTGGCGGCGGTCAGGGCGCATCGCAGACCAAGGACGGCAAATCCTCGCTTCTGTGGCCGACCTCGGCGGCAACCTCGTCGCTGGAAATGTTTGAGACCCGCTCGCCGATTGTCATCTGGGAAAAGAGCCTGATGACCGACAGCGGCGGCGCCGGTGAAAACCGTGGCGGCCTCGGCGTTCGTGTCCGCATCTCGCGCCGAAATGCTGAGGGGCATCCGATCAAGGCGATCGTTTCGCCCGAGGGCGTCGACCTTCCGGTCGAGGGCCTGTTCGGCGGCAAGCCGGGCAAAACGGCAACCGGCAAGATCCTGTCGCATGCCAGTGGGGACGTTGTGCAGGATTGCGGCACCGGCGCGATCGTCGATCTGGTCGATACCGACGCGGTGGTCGAACTGACGCTGGCCGGTGGTTCCGGTTACGGCGACCCGAAGAAGCGCAATCTCGAAAAGCTCGATGACGACGTGCGCCAGGGTTACGTCAGCGCTGATGCGGCCGACGCCATTTATGGCCGCACCTCCCGCAGTGGCGAACGCAAGAAGTCCGATACAGCAGCTTGAATAAAAACTATCCGGCCGTCTTAAGGGGAGACGGCCGGCCTCAAAAGCCAGGAGATCATTCGCATGAAAATGACCCGTCGCAATTTTATGAGCACCGCCGTTTCGGCTGCCGCGCTCGCCTCAATGCCGCTCGAAAGCTTTGCCGCAGGCCGCAAGATCCTGATCATGGCAAGCAGCGTCGACATTCCGAATTTCGACCCGCATGTCGCCACCGGTTATGCCCCGGCCATGCTGTTCCGCAACACCTATGATGCGTTGGTGCGCGTCGTCGGCACGCCGCCGGAAGTCAAGCCGGGTCTGGCTGTTAGCTGGACCGTTTCGGAAAACCAGAAGCACTACGAATTCAAGCTCGATCCGACCGCGAAATTTCAAGATGGTTCGCCGGTCACGGCTGAATCCGTCGTCTATTCCTTCAAACGTATCGTCAAGCTGAAGCGTGGTCCCTCGTGGATGATTGCAGGCATCGTCGATGCCGACAGCGTCAAGGCCGTCGATGCCCAGACCGTTGCCTTCGACCTGAAGGCGCCGTTTGCCCCGTTCCTGCAGGTCCTGCCCTGGATGTTCATCGTCAACCATACAATGGTCGAAGCCAATATCGGCGGCGATGACGGTCAGGCCTACCTGATGAAGAACACGGCCGGTTCCGGCCCGTTCAAGATGGGCCGCGTTGCACCGGGCAATCTCTACGAATTCATCCGCGTCAAGGACGACTGGCATCAGGGCGGCGGCAATCTCGAAGGCGCGATCTGGAAGATCGTCCGCGAGGCTTCCACCGAGCGCATGATGCTGCAGCGCAAGGAAGCGCATATCGCGCTGGAACTTTACGCCGAGGATATGGCGGCCCTGAAGGACAATCCGGCCGTGGTCAGCGTCATAGAGCCGGAATACCGCACCTTCTCGATCAAGATGAACACCGCCAAGGGACCGCTTGCCGACAAGAACCTGCGCAAGGCGATCTCGCACGCGTTCAACTACCAGAGCATGCTGGATGCCGCCGGTCCTGCCGAACTGATGGTCGGCCCGCTGCCGACCGGCATTTTTGGCCACGACCCGAACCTGACCGTCTATCGTCACGACATGGAGAAGGCGAAGGAATATCTCTCCAAGTCCGAATACAAGGATGGCGGCATCAAGCTTTCGGTCATGCATGCCACCGGTTACGAAAACCAGCGCCGCTGGTCTCTGCTGCTGCTGGAGGCGCTGAAGGCGCTCAACATCGAGCTCGACATCCGCCCCGCCACCTGGCCGGACACGGTTGCGGCTGCCCAGTCTCCGGACACGATGCCGAGCTTCATGTGCCTGTTCCAGACGGCAAACTACGCCGATCCGGACAATGTCGCCTTCGCCGCCTATCACTCGTCGCGCAACGGCCAGTGGCAGAACCCGGTCTACAGGAACGAGGCAGTCGACAAGCTGATCGAGGCCGCACGTATCGAGACCGACCAGACCAAGCGTGCGGATCTTTACAAGCAGTTCCAGGAGCTTGTGGTCGACGATGCGCCGGATATCTTTGGCGTGCTCGAAAAGCGCAAGCTCGGCTTTGGCGCAAACGTGAAGAACTTCGTCTTCACCCCGGTTGCCGCCAACGCCATCGAGCTTCTGCCGCTGTCGCTTGATTGATGACATCAGGGGCGCTGGATGATCCTATTCCAGCGCCTCACCTGACCACCGGAAGCGCCCATGATCCTTTACACCTTGCGACGCCTCGTCCTTTTGATCCCGATGCTGATCGGGCTGACGATGATCGTTTTCGCCATCGCCCGCCTTCTTCCCGGTGATCCTGTGGCGCTTGCCGCCGGCCCCAATGCCACGCCCGATGTGATCGAAAGCGTGCGCCAGGAATTCGGCCTCGATAAATCGCTGCCCCTGCAATACTGGGCATACGTGACGGGACTGGTTCAGGGTGACTGGGGCGTGTCCATCTTCACGCGCCGGCCGGTCTTCGAAGACATCATGACCTTCCTGCCGGCAACGCTGGAACTGGTGGCAGCTGCCATGCTGATCGCCATCGTGCTCGGCATTCCGCTCGGCCTTGCCGCCGCCGTTTATCGCAATGGCCTCGTCGATTACCTGACCCGCACGGTGGCGCTCGGCGGTATCGCCATGCCGCGCTTTTTCCTCGGCCTGCTGTTGCAGTTGATGTTCGTTTCCTGGCTCGACATCCTGCCGCTTTCCGGCCGTTTTCCGCTGATCGAGATCCCGCCGGAAGGCCCGACCGGTTTCTATACGATCGATTCCATTCTCGCCGGCGACTGGTATTCGCTGCCGATCGCCTTGCAGCACCTCGCTCTCCCCGCCTTTGCCATGTCGCTTTCCCCTTTGGCGACCATCATGCGCATGATGCGTGCGTCGACGATCGAGGTGCTGCAACAGGATTTCGTCATGACCGAACGGGCGCTCGGCATCTCGAACACCAAAATCCTGTTCAAATACGTGCTGAAGAATGCCATGACCGCGACGCTGACCGTCATCGGTCTCTACGTGTCCTGGCTTCTCGGGGGCACGGTTCTGGTCGAGACGGTGTTCGACTGGCCGGGTCTCGGCCTCTACGCCACGCAGGCGATCCTCAGCCAGGACTTCATGCCGGTCATCGGCGTCACGCTGGTCATTGCCATGATCTATCTTGTCACCATGCTGATCGTCGACCTGCTCTACGGCGTCTTTAACCCGAGGGTTCGTTACACATGACCACAACACCCGTAACCCTCCCGAAGCGCGACCAGTCGGCACGGCTGGAAAACTGGTCCCGCGCTTTCTACCGTTTTCGCCAGAGCTGGCTTTCCGTCATCGGCCTTGCCATCGTCGTGGCGCTCGTCTTCGTAGCTCTGTTTGCACCCTTCATCGTGCCCCATCCCGAACATGTGGCAGGCGGCACCAATACGGCTGCCCGCTTCATGAGGCCCGGAGCAGACTACTGGTTCGGCACCAACGCGCTGGGACAGGACGTGTTTTCGCTGGTCCTCGTCGGCTCGCAGGTCTCCCTGTTTTCCGGCCTTGCCGTCGTCATCATCGCCATTGTCGTCGGCGGCATTATCGGTGCGATCGCAGGGTATTTCGGCGGCTGGATCGATGAAGTGCTGATGCGCATCACCGACCTTCTGCTCACCATCCCGAGTCTTATCCTTGCCATGGCGGTCGCGGCGGCGCTTGGCACCGGCGTCACCAACATGATCATCGCCATCGCCATCACATGGTGGCCGGCCTATGCGCGGCTCGTGCGCGGCGAGGTGATCGGCAAGAAGGAAGAGCAGTTCATCACCGCCGCAAAAGCGCTCGGTGCCGGCTGGCCACGCATTCTCGGTCGCCATATCCTGCCCAACATCATGTCGCCGATCATCGTCAAGGCATCGCTGGACATGGGCTTTGCGGTGCTGACCGTCGCCTCGCTCGGCTTTGTCGGCATCGGCGTGAAGGCGCCGACGCCGGAATGGGGCACGCTTCTCTCCGTCGCCCGCGCCGACATGCCGGATTACTGGTGGACGGCGGTCTTTCCGGGCTGCGCCATTTTTCTGGCAGTTCTTGCCTTCAACCTCCTTGGCGACGGTTTGCGCGACGTCATGGACCCCAAGGCACGGCGGTGAGGTGACGACATGACACTCCTCAATATCAAGAACCTCAACCTCTCCATGCGCAGCTTCGAGGGCGAAACGCAGATCCTGCACGGCATCGACCTCAAGGTCGAGCGCGGCCAGATCTGGGGCATGGTCGGCGAGACCGGCTCCGGCAAGTCGCTCACCGGCCTCTCCGTCTCGCGCCTCATTCCGCCGGCAACCGGCCGTTATCTCGCCGGCTCGATTGAATTCGAAGGCCGCGACGTGCTGAAGGTGAACGAGAAGGAGATGCGCACGCTGCGCGGCCGCAAGATCGGCATGATCTTTCAGGACCCGACGACCAACCTCAACCCGGTCTTCCGTATCGGCACGCAGCTGGTCGATGTGGCGCTGCATACCGGCCATGCCGACCCGACCGTGCTGGGCCTCGAACCCGGCGCGTCCTCTCGCGACCTGAAAAAGGCGGCCAAGCGTGTTTCCATCGACATGCTCGACAAGGTCGGCATTCCGAAGGCAGCGGAACGCATCCACGATTATCCGCACCAGTTTTCCGGCGGCATGAAACAACGCGTACTGATCGCCATGGCGATGATCGGCAAGCCGGACCTGCTGATCGCCGACGAACCGACGACCGCACTCGACGTTTCGGTTCAGGCGCAGATCCTGAAACTGATCCATGATCTGGTGGCAGAGAGAAACATCGGCGTGTTGATGATCACCCACAATCTCGGCGTCGTGGCGCAGATCTGCTCTCATGTCGCGGTCATGTATCGCGGCCGTATTCTGGAGCGCGGACCGGTCACGGACGTTCTGAAAAAGCCTGCCCATGTCTATACACAGGCGCTCCTCAATTCCATTCCGACAGCCCATACCAAGCGCGGCGAACTCCGCGGCCTTGGCGGCGTCATGCCGGAGGCCCAGTAATGCTTGAGATCAACAACGTCTCGAAAATCTTTCCCGGCCAGCGCAAGGGTCTGTTCGGCCAGACCGAAGGTTTTCGTGCGCTCGACGATGTCAGCCTACGGGTGCGCAAGGGCAAGAGCTTTGGCCTTGTCGGTGAAAGCGGTTCCGGCAAGACGACGCTGACACGCTGTATCCTGCGACTGGAAACGCTGACGTCAGGCAATATTCTTTATGACGGCGCCGATATCGGCAAACTGACGCCGACCGAAATGCGGCGCCTGAGGGCACGGCTGCAGATCGTCTTTCAGGACCCCTACGCCTCGCTTGATCCGCGCATGACGATTCATGACATCGTTGCCGAACCGCTGGTCATCCATCGCGACATCGTGCTGATGACGGCGCGACAGCGTACGGAGCGCGTGCTGGAATTGCTGCTGCAGGTCGGGTTGCGGGAAGAACATCTCTTCCGTTATCCGCACGAATTTTCCGGTGGCCAGCGCCAGCGTATCGGCATTGCGCGGGCGCTTGCCGCCAAGCCGGAATTCCTCATCCTCGACGAACCGACCTCGGCGCTCGATGTGTCGGTTCAGGCCGATGTTCTGAACCTCCTGCACCGGCTGCAGGAAGAACTCGGCCTCACCTATTTCTTCATCAGCCACGATCTCGGCGTCATCCGCTATATTTGCGATGAAGTCGCTGTGATCTATCGTGGAAAGCTGGTTGAAAGCGGCCCGGTTGAAGATATCTTCGAGCGACCGACAAACGAATATACGCGCATGCTGCTGGATGCGATGCCCGATCCCGATCCGGATCGTTCGCCCTTCCGGAATGCCGCGTCCGCATAACGCCCTGGAGCAAACATGACCTTCGACGCCCCTTCCCTCGGCGCTCTCGCGGACCAAGCAAAAGAATGGCGTCGAACCATCCACCAGCATCCCGAACTGCTGTTCGACCTGCCGAAGACGGCAGCTCTGGTAACGGAAAATCTCAAGGCATTCGGCTGCAACGAAGTGGTCGGCGGGATCGCCAAGACGGGCGTCGTCGCCGTCATCAATGGCAATAGGGGGCCGGGCAGCACGATTGCCCTGCGTTCCGACATGGATGCCCTGCCGATGGCCGAGCAGACCAACCTTCCCTATGCCTCGAAGGTGGAAAACATGATGCATGCCTGCGGGCATGATGGGCATACCGCCATGCTGCTGGCCACGGCAAAACAGCTTGCCGAAACCCGGGATTTCGCCGGCAAGGTCGTGTTGATCTTCCAGCCGGCCGAAGAAGGCGGCGCCGGCGCGCGCGTGATGATCGAAGAAGGTGTGCTTGAGCGTTTCGGCATCGAGGAAGTCTACGGCATGCACAACCAGCCGGGCCTCGCCGTCGGATCGTTCGCGATCCGCAGCGGCGCGATGATGGCAGGTGGCGACCGGTTCGTGATCACCATCAACGGCAAGGGCGGGCACGCCGCCTATCCACATCTGGCCCATGATCCGGTTCTGGCCGGCGCACAGATGATCGTGGCACTTCAGGCAATCGCTTCGCGCTTCACCAATCCGTTCGACCCCGTCTGTCCGTCACCTATCTGGAGGGCGGCAATGCCGGCGCGCTCAACGTCATCCCGGCCAGCATCCGCCTTGGTGGCACCATCCGCACCATGAATGCCGACACTCGCAAAATGGTCGAGGCACGGTTTTGCGATGTCGTGACCAGCACCGCAAAACCACTTGGCTGCGAGGCCATGATTGACTGGCGTCCCGGTTATCCGGTCACTGTCAATGATCCCAAAAAGACCAAGGTTGCCGCACAGGCCGCATCCGTTGTTGCCGGGGCAGGCCGGGTCAACACCGACTGGCCGGCCACGATGGGTTCAGAAGATTTTTCCTACATGCTGGAAAAGCGCCCCGGTGCGATGATCTGGCTCGGCAATGGCGACAGCGCCGACCTGCACAATCCCGCCTATGATTTCAACGACAACGCCATCGTGCACGGTGTGCGTTATTGGCTGTCGCTGGTCGACCAACGCCTGAACGGGACGACAGGAGAGTGACGATAACCGACACGGCAAAAATCCACCTGTCTTATGCCGATCTCGTTGCTCTTCTCCAAAGCATCTTCGAGAAGAATGGCGTTTCCGACCGCAATGCCTGGATTCTTGCGGAAAACTGCGCGGGCTGTGAACGCGACGGGTCTCTCAGCCATGGCATCTTTCGCATGGCCGGTTACGTCTCGTCGCTCAACAGCGGCTGGGTGGATGGCAAGGCGGTGCCGGAAGTGGAAGACGTCGGTCCGGCCTTCGTGCGTCGATGCGAAGGGTGGCTTTACGCAGCCCGCCATGTTTGCCGCGCGTCCGCTTCTGATCGAGAAGGTCAAGGCAAACGGTGTCGCCGTACTCGCCATTCGCCGTTCTCACCATTTCAGCGCGCTCTGGCCGGATGTCGAGCCCTTTGCCGACGAAGGGCTGGTGGCGCTCAGCGTCGTCAACAGCATGGCCTGCGTTGTGCCGCATGGCGGCAAAAAGGCGGTGTTCGGCACCAATCCGGTGGCGTTCGCCTCACCGAGAGCGGGCAAGGCTCCTTTCGTCTTCGATCAGGCCTCGTCCGCTATCGCCCATGGCGATGTGCAGATCGCCGCGAGCGCCGGCCACGAACTGAAACCCGGCATGGGCGTCAATCGCGACGGTTTACCCACCAACGATCCGAAAGCGATTCTTGATGGCGGCGCCTTGCTGCCGTTTGGCGGCCACAAGGGCAACTCGATTGCCCTGATGGTGGAAATTCTCAGCGCCGCACTGACCGGTGGGCATTTTTCCGGCGAGTTCGACTGGAGTGGCCACAAGGGAGCGCAGACGCCATTCACCGGCCAATTCTTTGTCGCCATAGACCCGGCCCGCGGCGGCAATGAACAGTTTTCAGAACGTGTCGCGGGCATCTGCAATCTGGTGCTGGAAGCGGGTCAGGAACGCCTGCCGGGCGATCGACGGCATATCACCCGCGCTAAGGCAGACAAGGACGGCATTCCGCTATCGAAAAGTAATTATGAGGTATTGCGAAATATGGCACGGATAGAAACCACACATATCTAAGCTCTTGAGCGGATACGAACCTCCGGCCCCGTTAATACTATCTGCCACGCGACGATCGCTGTTTTTGTTGATCGGCATCATTACCAATGCGATTTTCAGCTCTTTCTGTTATCAGCGCGAACAAATGAGGATGCATGAGATCAAGCTGCTTCAGCACTATGCGTTCGATCGGCAATGCAATTTTGACTCGAGATTTGGTCGAGAGGGCATGGTCGTCCAAACAAGAAGCCTTGAACTTCATCGCATCCCTCAGAAAGCAGGACTTCAAGTTGGTGGTCGGTTTCGACCCCCTCAGCCAAGATCGATACGTCAAGGCTCTTGCCCAGCGCAACTATTGCACGCACGAACGCTTTAGACTGCCGGCCATCCAACTCGTTGATGAAGCTTCGATCAAGTTTGATTTTGTCGAAGGGGAACGAACGCAATGTTTCTAGCGAGGAATAGCCCGTACCGAAATCGTCGATGGCGATGGTCACTCCCATATCCTTGATCTGTCTCAGGATATGGAGCGCTCTTGCCTTGTCTCCAATAATGGCGCTTTCCGTCACTTCGAGCTCAAGCCTTGAAGGATGCAGGCCGGTTTCCGACAACACCGTACGTACTCGGTCGACCAATGCAACATTCATCAACTGCAGGGGCGAGAGGTTCACCGCGATCTTGTGTTCAAGCCCCCTTTCCACGGCCTGTCGGCACGCCTGCTCGAGAACCCAGTCACCCAACGCGATAATTGCACCGCACTCCTCGGCAATGGGGATGAACACGACAGGTGATATCAAGCCTTGAACGGGATGCTTCCAGCGCAGAAGCACCTCGTAACCTGTGATCGTTTGATCCTTGGCCGATCGCTGGACTTGGTAATTGAGAAAGAACTGATTTTCGTCCAATGCCGTCCATATGTCCCGGGCCATGGCGCGACGATCGCGCGCCGTCTCGTCCATACTCGCCTCGTAGTAGGAGATCTTCTCGTCAAGGCTGTCCTTTGACCGGTACATCGCCATATCGGCATTGCTGATAAGCTTTTCGCGGTCGGCCGCGTCGTTTGGCCATACTGCGACACCGAGACTTGCACCCGGGTGGAGATCGCCATGCTGAAGGTTGATAGGCTTTGTCAGTGCCCTGTTCAAACGAGCCACGAAGTCTTGCAGTTCGTCATCGTGTGAAAATTTCTTCGCCGCAACGAATTCATCACCACCGAAGCGGCCTATCATTTCATCAGTTCGACTTGTTTCCATCAAGCGTCCCGCGAGGGTGCAGAGCACTTCATCACCGGCACCATGCCCGAACGTGTCGTTGATGTCCTTGAACCCATCGAGATCAATGCAAACCACCGCCACCTTATCGGTGCGCGTATCCGCATCATGAAGCGCATTCTCAAGAAGCTCTATGAACTGGCGCCTGTTGGAAAGTCCAGTGAGGGGATCATGACGCGCAAGATGGGCTATCTGATTTTCGGATTGGACGCGTGCGGTAATGTCTTCAATTGTCGTTACCCATGAGCCATCGGCCGTGGGGCAATGCTGTGTCCGGATAACCTTGCCGCTGGCTATCGTGCGGATTATTTCGCCGCCAACACCATTCGTGATAATGTGACGATGGCTTTGATAGAAGCCTTCTGCATCGTCATCGAGCTCGATACCCCGCTGATAGTGCTCGTCACATAGATCCTTGAATGTTCGCCCGATCAGTACCGTGTCTTCCGGAATATCGAAGATCTCGCGGATCCGCTGATTGTTCAGGACGAGCTTTTCCGAACCGTCGAAGAGGCACAAGGCGTTGGCCATATTATCCATTGCCATAGAGAGGTTTCTGGACAGCTCTTCCAGGCGCTCTTCATGGGCTTTTCGCTCAGTACAATCTCGCGTGATTTTTGCAAAGCCGATCAGGATACCGTTGTCGTCCGAAATCGGATCTATAACAACGTGCGCCCAAAACCGGCTGCCATCCTTTCGCACTCTCCATCCTTCGGACTCAAATGTTCCCTTCGTCCGCGCCTCTTCAAGCGCCCTCAGGGGTAGCCCTTGCTGCTGATCCGCTTGAGAATAAAACCGCGAGAAATTCTCTCCAACGATTTCTGAAGCCTTGTAACCTTTGGCGCGCTCAGCGCCTGCGTTCCAGTTCGCGACCCGTCCTTCAGTATCGAGCATGTAGATCGCATAGTCAGTCACACCTTGAACCAAAAATTTGAAATTCTTGTCGCTCGCTGAAACCATACTTTCCGCGCGGGCCGCAAAATAGGCCGCGGTAATTCCACAAATCAGCAAGGCGCTGGCCACCGTTACAATCATAAGGATCATGACTGTAGGCGAAAGCAGGTTTACAACGTCCATTGCCGTGGGGTCTGGCACGACAGTGATTGCAGCCATCCCGGTGAAATGCATCGAAACGATCGCAAAGCTCAGGAAGAGGGCAGCGGTCAAAACCGGAAGGTGCCGTTTTCCAATCGTCTCAAGAAGGTAGAATGCCGGGATGGAAAATACGGTGGCTAAGATGACGGCCATCAAAACCATTCCCTCGTCCCAGATGAAATGCCCTGGAAACTCAACCGCGTTCATCCCGACAAAGTGCATGCTGGATACGCCGGTTCCGAACAAGATCGCAGCGGCGAGCACCCCCACCGTACCGGTCAAGTATGTCGCTGATCCGGCGGCTGCGACCGTTGTTACGATGGCGATGATCAAGGAGATGATGGTCAGCCACAGCCCATACCCGACAACAACACCGGTGTCATATGCTATCATCGCCGAGAAGTGAGTTGCCCAAATGCCAAATCCGCCGGCAATGCCCGCGATAAAGAACCAAGTGACCTCTGCCATCGAGAAGCGTGTCGGGCTCTCTGCAGCAGAGTCATAGCGGCAAAACAGGACAAAAAGCACAGAAGACCTGCCAATCCGACAAGCCATGGGTCGTGTTCGAAGGCCAGGCAGTTCAAAACGCGATACATACAGCTCTCAATCTGAAATCCAGGCGTGAGACGTCAGCGACGCTGAACACGTCGATGGCACACGAGGCATATCTCACGAGATGTAATGCTCGTAACCGAACACATCCTTAACTTCCGTTATTTCAGAGGAAGTTAGGTAAATACGCTCCTACTCAAAGTGAGCTTCCGCTAATATGAGAGCGGCGGTGCAAAAGTCTGCCACGGTAACGGCGCGATAATCACGCCGTAGGGGCGGAGTAAAATCCGGCCAC
>NZ_JBCIYT010000024.1:0-26940 GCF_050455485.1 Neorhizobium sp. BT27B
CATAACGCCCGCACAGAAACTGAAAATGGCCGCGTGAATTCTACTGCGGAGCCCCGTTAAAAACGGGGGGATTACCGGTTCTGCCTCTGGTTGGTCTCGCAGTTGTCATAGGGGCAGGTATAGCGATCAGCATGTTAGTGAGCCAAGCACCCACCGTGCCATCCCGTCCGGCGGATCAACAAGGCACCCATTTTGACGGACCCGCTGCCCCATCACGAGAAAATGCCCTGCCGGCTACGGCGACACCCAAAGATTGATAAGGGACCGAGCGGCCGATGGCACATAAGCCAGCGCGCCTCTCATCAGACAACTGGCTTTCCATTCAGTGGGTTCACAGCTGAAACGGAGATCGATATGCAAAACATCCAAGACTGGCTGCGTAGCGAAGTGGCCGATGTGGTCTCGCAAGGCCAGCAGGGTGGCTCTAAGTCCGATTTGGAGGATCAGGCAAGGCGGATCTGGCAAACCGGGATCGCTGCAGGCTACACTAACGAAGACATCAAGGCTGCGTGCGGGGCGACTTGGAATCCTATCTGCTAGATGAAATCAACAGGCTTGGCCCCTTGCGCATCAAGCTTGGGATGGAACGAGACAAATACAGCGGTTAGATAGCTCGTCACGAACCCGAGTTTAAAGCTCTGCACCGGCTCGCGGTTGAGCTCCTGCTGGGTCGTGGATTCTGGCGGCTGAACCGGGACGTGGGCCCGGCCAGATTGCCAGCGTCGTGCAATCCAGATGCGGATAGATCCAATAAGGGGCATGAGAAGAGCGGCCAAAGTATGCCGACGTCAATGCGTGAGCCTTTTTGGGACTTCTTGGCGGCATATTCGATTCTACCAACTAAATTGAAGCAAAAAATTTCCGTCGGCATTAACGCATGCCACTGCAGCACGGTGAAGTGGCCAAACACCCGCCCGATCGAATCATCGGGCGGGTGGATTTCAAACTTAGGTCAGAGCGTTTTCGGACGGTCTACCGCGTCAGCCGAACTGGTTTCCTGAGCGACTCGATCTCGGGCGGCATCGTGAACATCGGATGCCACGTTTACAGCTTTCTGATAGACGTCCGCCGCCGCCTCTCCGACTCTGTCGACTGTTTTCGAGACTTCAGCTGAAACTGTGTCTTTCAGACGATCAGAGGTCTCACCGAGGGCATCGTCTTCCGCTTGCGTGTGAGGCAGAGCGGCTCCGATAGCTGCGCCGAGCGCAAAAGCGAGCGCGCCGCCGACGAGCGGCTGATCCTTGAAGTGCTTCAGCACGGCTTCATTGAGCTGCGAGCCCATGTCGGTCGCGCTGCTGCCTGCATTGGACAGTTGCTGTCTGGCTTTGTCGGCGGTGTCGGTGATTGATTGCCAGGTACCGGATACCCACCCCGAAGCATCATCGAAAAGGTTCCCGGCCTCGTCACGGATATCATGGATCTGGCGACCGGTCGCATCTGCAAAGCCGCGGTAGGTTTTTCCGCTGGCATCAATGAAGTGTCCCGCGCGACGGCCCGTCTTGTCAGTCAGGGCTTTGAAGCGGCTTCCGCCTTCGTCGCTAAAGTGGCTATAATGGGCATCGCCTTCTGCTTCCGGCGGACCGATGCGACGCAGATTGCCGGTGGTGGTGGCGAGAGGGTAAGTCTCCTTTGAGCTTTGAGCATAAGAAGCCACGCTGGTCTTCGGTCCCGCCATCAGCCACGCCAGGCTTACACCCATGAGGGCCAGCGGGATCGGGTTGTTTTTAATAGCAGCTCCGAAGTTTGATGCATATTCGCCGCCGCCGCTCGACTTAAGGTAAGCGAGCCCTTCATCCACAAGTTGACCCGGCGACATTCGTTGCTGAATTGCGTCGAGTCGCTCCTCGATGCGCTGGCGGTCCTGTGCGATTTCCTGTTCGATCTCTGCAGATCGCGAGTTGTCTGACGTGTAGGCCATTAGGTTCTATCCTTTACGATCTGGGCGTCGCGCTGCAGCGAGGCGGACGTGCGCTCGAGCTTGAGATTTTCGCCCTTGAGGACTTTCAGTCCGCGCGAAGCGAGGCCCCAGGCAATAAGTGCGACGGCGACCCCAACAACAACCGATGACAGCGCATCAGCGTTCGGTTCCGTCATGCCCTGAGAGACAAGCAGCGCAGTGATCCCGTTGACCAGCGCGGCCAACAAGACGCCAACCGCACAAATTGCTAGAACGATGCCTGCGGCGAAGGCCTCAAGGCCCGTCAAGGCATGAGACACTTTCTCGGAGGCTTCGGTCTTAGCAAGCTCAACTTCTTTGCGGAAAAGGCCGGAGATGTCGCCAACTAGGCCGGTGACTAGCTCCGGAAGGGTACGGTTATCTGCTGAGTTAGTCATAGGCGCGACCCTCCATGTTGGTCAGGCTGGTGGGTGCGACAGACGTCGATGGAGCCCTCGACACAGGCAGTTGGCCGGAGACAGCGCCATCACGTATCGACGCGCCTGATTTTGGAGCCGAAGACGTCAGGAAGCGGCTGGCGGCGAGACCAGCAATGGCAGCTATGCTGAGGAATGCCAGGGGCTGCTTGCGGCCAAAGTCCTCGGCCATACCAGCGATCTCGCTCAAGCTGCGGTCCTCAATGCTTCGGGATGCGCCGCGCAGATTTGTTCCAAGATTGCGCGTAAGTTTGCCGATATCGCGTTGGTCTCCGCTCTCAAGTTCAGAGGCGACCTTTTCCAAAGCATCGGCGACCCCGCCGAGTTTGTTAGCCAGCACGTTCTTTTGTTCGGTTGCAGCAACTTTTGCGTCGTCTGATATCTTTGTTGCCGCTTGGCCCGCGTAATCAGATGCCGATTGAATATCCTCACTGATTTTCTGCTTTAGATCTGAGGTTGTCGATCCAGATCCATTTTCTCCAGGACTGATCATGAGACTCTCCCAAGGTTTGGCTCGTTGATGAAGCCTACTCAACACAAGGGAAATCCGATTGTTCCTCAAAAACTGCCATACTCGTATGACTGCTCCAGGCTTCTCGAGCGTCGGCTCGGTTGCCGGCTAGAGCAAAGCACGTAATTCAGCCTCTGCAATCGTTCGCTGTCTGTTTATCATGCTCAATAACGAAGTTGATGGATCCGGCAGATGTTGCTGCATATCGCCAATGGCGGGTTGAACGCAGGGTTTCGATATCGACCAGCGCTGCGAGCACGATATTGTTTCGCAGGATCTGACAAAAAGCACGTCGCCGATCGTCAAAAGGAAAGCCGGCAGCTGGCCCGCACAAGTGGCGCTGCGGATATCGCAGCAGATGCACTCTCGCAATCCGATTTAACTGACCTGACCATTCTGGGTTATCGCTTCTTAGCCGGAACGCCCAGTATGCTTGCCGCCGTCCGTCCCTCGGATTTGACCGATGAGAAGGGGCCGACAACTTATGGGGGACACGGAGAGGCTATCACGACTGGCCGCCGAAACTTTTCGTCCCTCTCGAAAGCCTCTTAGTGCTTCCTCTGTTAGAATCCGTATCGGACGCAATGAACTCGAGGCGACGGACGGTTTCGCCGGAGTGGGCAACATCCCCTTTTCAGTCCAGCGCGCCGCGGAAAAAAGACGATATAGAAGAACGCACAGACGCGGAAAAGCTTGACGCTATTGTTTAGACCGATAGGCACAAGCTGCCGCGCCCACTGGGTTATTTCATCAACTTGAGATGGCTGAGTTGAGGTGGCTATGCCCTGCGGATATCTTGCTCGCTCCTTTCGGTTTCGTCGGCGTTCTCACAATCCTCGGGTTCCGGATGGTACCACTGGGTCCGGTCACACTGGCACAGGACAGCAAATGGCTGCAGCGGCCGACGCTACGCGCCATATCGTGGCTTGAGCGTAAATTCGGCAAATAAGGAGCCTACATTTGGGGCACTCTACTGCTCTCGATGTATTAATGTTGCGATTATGCTGCTCTTCGATACCCATCGGGGGCGGTCGCAGCTTCGAAGCTCGGTTTTGCGATATGGTAACCCTGAACAAGGGCGACGCCCAAATCCCTCAATACCGCTAGCTCCCCATCCGTTTCGACGCCTTCGCACAAGGGCGTTATGTCAAGGTCGGCGAGCATTCGCAGCGTGTGCTCTACGACGACACGCTTTACCCGGTCGGTGTCGATGTCCCGGATAAGATCCATGTCAAGTTTGACCAAGTCCGGCTGAAATTTGGTCAGGAGGCCCAAGCCGGCATGCCCGGCGCCGAAATCATCAATGGCTGTCTTGAACCCGATTTGCCGATACGTCTCAAGGATTTTCAAGACATGCTGCGTATCGAGCTGTTCGTTCTCGGTAAACTCGAAGATGATCCGATCGAGGGGAAAGCCGACGCGTTCCGCTGTGGCCAAAGTGAGCCTGATACAGGCTCGCGGCTCGTAAACTGCGTTTGGCATAAAATTTATCGACAGTTTGGCTGTGTCATCGTGCCTGAGCAACGAGGCTGCCAGTTCGATTGCCTTGACGCGGCACTGCTGATCGAACGCGTAGCGGTTGGCCGGATCGACTTGGCTCAGCACGGTTGAGGCGCCCTCGCCGTTAACGCCTCGCACCAAAGCCTCGAAAGCAAAGACGTGACCCTTGCGGATGTCGACAATCGGCTGAAACGCCATCGAAAACGGCAGCTTGAACGCCTCGCCCTGCCGGCAACCTTCACAACCATTACGCATATCGACACCTCGCTTTTGCGCAAACTGTGGGATGCCCAGCTAATGGAGTGCTAAGGAAAACGATAACGTCAACAAAAACGGAAGTCTGTCCGCTGTCGTACTGAGGGTTCACCGGTGCAACCGAGCTTTGTCCTCATGTGTTTCGACGGTGACAAAGTGCCATCGTCATAGGACGCGAGACGACAGGAGCAGACAAGCCTCATGGGGATCGACGTAAAAGCCAAACCTCTCAAGCCCTACGAAAACGCTGAAGGGACCGATTTACCTGCCGGTTTTGTGGCAAGCAGGCTCGCTGCCAAGCTGCAAAAGACCAATAAGCCGCTTTGCTATGTTGCTCTTAGCGAACGACGTCTGGATGAGCTTGCCGGCGCTATGGTTGCTCTTTTCCCGGACATCGAACTTGTCATTCTGCCCCCTTGGGATTGTCTCCCCTATGATCGCGTACCACCTTCTGCGCACTGCATGGGCAGGCGAATGGACGCGTTGCGGCTTTGGTGCACGATCCAGAACTCGGCAAAACTGCTGCTGACCTCTGTCGAAGTTACTCTGCAGCGTATTCCACCCTCGTCGGTCATCGCAAAAAGCCAGCTCGAGCTCGTGGTGGGCACGCAATTTGATCAGGACGCATTTTTCGCGTTCATTCGGCAAACTGGTTATCTCGAGGAATCCGTCGCTGATGATCCAGGCGAGGTCGCAGTTCGCGAAGGCGTTATAGACATCTATCCAGCCGGGGCACCCGGTCCGATGCGGATCGTCATTTCGGAAGAGGGTTTGGTCGAAGAATTAAGAGGCTTTGACCGAGTGTCGCAACGAACGGAAAGTTATCTCGAACGCGTGATTTTCGGTCCCGCGTCCGAAGCTGTGTCACCGCAAACAGCGACGGAGAATACCGCGCCAGGAGCCGATACTATGGAGCGCTTGCTTCAACGGCTTTATCAAGATATGCCCACCGTGTTCGACTTTATTGGCGATACTGCCCTCCATCTGGCTGCTGGGGCGCAAGAGCGGGTCACGCGATACCTGGAAATCGTAGATGATGCTCGCCAATTCCGCCATGGATATAGCGGCACCAACCCTATGCCTGCCCGGTCACTTCATCTCTCTCACGAAGAGTGGCAGCAATACATCGGCAAACGCTCCGCCGATGCGATCGATCTTCAAGGTAGTCGTCATCTACCCGCCGAAATGGCGCAGGTCCACCGACAAGAAGCTTTGGTCAATTTCATCCACAACGAGCTGCAGCAAGGGCAGACGGTCGTCATATCCGGAAACGGCAAGGGACCTGAAGCGCTAACTCGGCGAGTTGTAAAGCGAAGCGGGATCACGCCTCTTTTGATTGAAAGGTGGGAAGCGGGAAAGGAGGCCGCCCCTGGATCTCTGCTGAGATTGCATTGCGAGCTGGAGGAAAGCTTTATCGATGACGCGGCAAAGGTAGCGTTGATCGCTGTCTCGGACCGAACTGAGATAAGTAGCGAGCCGATTACACTCCTGGCCGAACCGGAGCTCCGGATTGGCGATGTCGTTGTCCACGAGAACTACGGCGTGGGCGTTCTCAAAAATCTAGAGACCATAGTCGTTGACGGCATACCCAATGACGCAGCCCGCTTGGAATATCGCGATGAAAGCTCCGTACTCGTGCCAATGGAAGAATTCGATAAGTTATGGCGTTATGGCTCTGAGCCGGAGGCTGTGACGCTCGATCGTCTGCACACCGACGCCTGGCAAAAAAAGCGTGAACAGATCGCTTCAGACATCCATTCCACAGCGCGTCACCTTTTGAAAATTGCCCGGCAAAGGCAGAGCTCTCAAGCCGAGAAATTTGTCCCCCCACGTGCCAAATTTTCCGCCTTCGTTCGGCGCTTTCCATACGCCGAAACCGCTGATCAGTCAGAAGCAATAGTGTCTGTATTGGCAGATCTGGCGTCGGGAAAGGTTATGAACCGGCTCATCTGCGGCGATGTCGGCTTCGGGAAGACCGAGATCGCGCTGCGTGCCGCAGCCGCAGTATCACTCTCTGGTGGACAGGTCGCCGTAGTCGCTCCTACGACCGTCCTGGCGCGGCAGCATTTTGCCACCTTTGAGCGTCGATTTGCAGGAACGGGTATCAAGGTCGCCATACTGTCCCGCCTGCTCAAACCGAGCGAGACGAAACGCGTTAAGGCGACGTTGGCCGAGGGCGATATAGATATCATCATTGCTACTCAGGCAATCCTCTCTAACGACGTTCGCTTTTCCCGTCTCTCACTGTTGGTCGTTGACGAAGAGCACCGCTTCGGCCTGAAGGAAAAACGCGCGATGGCTAGTCTCGCGCCCTCGCTTCATACTCTGGCGATGTCAGCGACACCTATCCCAAGAACGTTGCAGTCAGCCATGGTGGGTATTCAAGAAGTCAGTCTTCTTACTACGCCGCCTCTCAAACGCCGGCCGGTTCGAACCTCTCTTTCCACGGTTGACCGCGCATCCATGCGCACCGGGTTGATGCGCGAATATCGACGCGGAGGACAAAGCTTCGTCGTCGTACCGCGTATTGAAGACATCGAGGGTATCGAGGCGATGTTGCGCTCGATTGTTCCGGAACTTTCGATCAAAGTAGCTCATGGCAAGATGCAAGCCGCGGCCATCGATGAAACGATCGTGGACTTTGCGGAAGGCCATGGTGACATTCTGCTGGCGACGAACATCATCGAGACCGGCATCGACGTGCCGCGAGCAAATTCGATATTCATATTGCACGCGGAACGGTTTGGCCTGGCACAGCTCCACCAGTTGCGCGGAAGGGTCGGGCGCGCGGTCGCGCAGGGCATGGCTTATCTCCTTATGGACGAAACCAAGGAACAGGCTGAAGACACCCAACGGCGGCTGGCGACGCTCGTTGATAACGACCGGCTAGGCGCAGGTTTTGCCATTAGCCTTCGAGATTTCGACTTGCGAGGTGGAGGCGATCTCACCGGCGACGACCAAGCTGGTCATATGAGGGTCATAGGCACTGGATTATATCAGACAATGCTTGCGGGTGCGGTCGCGAAACTTCGCAAACAGTCTCACAAGGCGTTTCATCGCCCCGTTTTTCACCTTGGTATAGCGGGCGTGATACCCGCGGATTATGTCGCTGACCCTTCTGTACGGCTCAACCTCTACGCCAGGCTGTTAAGAGCTTCCACTTTGCAGGAGATTAATGATCTGGAAGAAGAATTTGAAGATCGGTTTGGAAATCCACCGCATGATGCTACGCGCCTCCTGCGGCGGCAACGTTTGCAGCTCACTGCAGGCCGGCTTGGTATTACGAAGGTTGAAGCTGGACCGAAAGCTGTTGCGGTTACAGTCACGAGCGCGACACCAGCGCGTGTAACTGCTACGCTACTCAAGAGCGGCGGCGGCGTTCGACGCGACGATAGGATCATCTTTGAAGTTGCGCCCGGGAGTGCTGACGAGCAGCTATCATTTTTCGAGCGGATTTTCGCCAGCTTTAACCAGAAGCCTAAAAGAAGGTAATGGTTATGCCCTCGATGGGTTCGAACGACGACTGATTGAAGCGTAGAACCTAGTTCGAGACCAAGCCAATCCGATCGGTTCGCCTGGTGGGAACCCTCGCGGACCCGCCCAATCGCATCAACTCGTCTTCGGAATCCGAGGCCATGGCGTCATGCGACCGCTTCAGCATTTCTTCAAAAAAACAATGATAACAGATCCGTAATTATACCAACTGGAAATATAAGGTCTTTTCGATGAACGGCGTTTTGTTTTTCCTCGCGGTGAATTGGGTTGTAGGGTTGTGCTTCAGTGCGTTGTTTGCGGTCGTTTCCACCCGCTCACGTTCACGTACGGCCGCGCTCTGGCTAGCGTCTGGCTTCGGTATCGCATCGCTGTCGGCCGTTTTCGAACTATTGATCGCTTACACTGATTTCCCGAGAGTCTCCGCGCTCGGTGCGTTTGCTTCGGTGGTTGCGGGAATGGCACTGCTTCGCGTCGGTGTGGGTGAACTCTACGGAAAAACTCTCGACAAAAGGGTCGGGGTCGCATTCGTTCTCGTAACGGCGATCGGAAGCGATCTCATCTATGATCTGCCGCGGAGCTCGGCCCTTCACGCCATATTATACCAGACGCCTTTTGCCCTCGCCGTCCTTTCGAGCGCATTTGCAGTCCTGTCGTCGCGCAGGCGACTTGCGGTCGACAAGTTCCTCGGCGGCCTCATGCTTGTAACCGGTCTCCAATTCTTTGCAAAAGCCGGACTGACAGTGCTCGTCGGGACCGGTTCCACGGCAAAAGACTATATCAGCACAAACTACGCGCTTATATCCCAGAGCTCTACGGCTATCCTGATGGTCGCGGTAGGACTGACGCTTCTCGCCGTTCTCGTACTGGAAATAATGGCGGACCAGCAACACGAGTCCGAACAGGACGCATTATCGGATCTTCCCAATCGCCGCGGTTTTGAACGGCGTGTTCAATCCCTGATGGCCGCGTCGCCCGAAGGACCCCATGCGGTCATCGTCTGCGACCTCGATCACTTCAAAAGCGTCAACGACACCTACGGCCATCACGTCGGCGATTTGGTCATCCAGGGATTTGGGAAGGTGCTTCGCAATTATGCGCCGGCTATATCAGCCACAGGCCGTACCGGAGGTGAGGAATTCGCTGTCTTCCTACCGAACACACCCGTGGATGTCGCGCTCTCGCTTGCACAGACTTTTCGGCAGGCGGCAACAACCATGGAGGATCTTCCCGTGCGACCAACTGCCAGCTTTGGAGTTGCAGCGTTTGCTTCCGGGCCCGATTTGCAAGATGCTTTCCGGCGCGCGGATATGGCACTCTATGAAGCAAAAAATGCAGGTCGAGATCGAGTTAAACTCGCAATCAGTCGCGGTTAGGACCCGGTCCGATCAGCGGGTTGGGCCGCCAGTGTTCGATAGAAGCATCTAGCGCAGCGCAGCGGACTTTCGCAAGCCCTGAGCGCTGGGAAGCGTCAGCGCATTTACCGTGCGTTAGCGGTGCAAAAGTGTTCGGCCGGGATCGGTCTGCCGTAATAGTAGCCTTGAGCCTCATTGCAGCCAATCGATTTCAGGAAGCTCGCCTGCTCCTCGCTCTCGACACCCTCAGCGATGATTTCCATACCCAGTTGCGAGCCGAGAGACACTATCGCAGACGTTATAGCAACACTGTCTTGGTCAAGCGGAGTATCGGTTATAAATGAGCGGTCGATCTTCAAACGCTTAACAGGCAGCCTTTTTAAGACGCTCAGACTAGAATAACCCGTGCCGAAATCATCAAGCGCGATCGAAACGCCGAGCGATGCCAACTCTTTCAGGGTTGCGATAGAATTCTCTCCGTCTCGCATGATCATGCTTTCGGTGATTTCAATCTCAAGCAAATCAGGCACGAGGTCTGCTCTTGCCAGCGCCTGTTTGACGGATTGAAGCAAATTGGGATCCTCGAATTGTCGCGCCGAAACGTTCACGCCCATACGAAGGGGCGTGACACCTTGACTATTCCAAGATGCAGCTTGGCGACACGCCTTCTCGAGAACAAGCTGGCCAAGTGCGACGATGAAACCAGTTTCTTCAGCGAGGCTAATAAAATCGGCCGGATACAGCAGGCCCTCGACAGGATGCTGCCATCGGACCAAAGCCTCTACACCTACCATCGCTCCAGTAATCGTGCTGTATTGTGGCTGATAGTGGAGAATGAACTCGTCGTTTTCGAGCGCGCTTCGCAACTGATCGGTCTTCTCGATCTTCAAGCGCAATTCCCGGGCAAACTCGGATGAATAGATACAGACCGCATTCTTTCCGGACGCTTTGGCCCTGTACATTGCCATATCTGCATTTGAAAAAAGCTCAGCAGCGCTCTGTCCGTCATAGGGATAGATCGCCAGTCCCACACTGAAGGTGACGCGGGATATTTTGCCGCCAAGATCAATCGGTTCTGCCGCTTCCAAAATAAGCTTCTTCAAGTCGCTTTCAAAACTGTCTGGTTGGCTTGAAACGATGACGAACTCGTCCCCACCCAATCGCGAGACCCGTCCAGACGCGCCCACGGCTTGCGAAAAGCGTTCTGCTACCGCCTGCAGGAGCTCATCACCGTAGCTATGACCAAGGCTGTCATTCACGTACTTGAAATCATCGAGATCGATAAAGGCGACGCCGACCTTAGGGGCCCCGTCGTCAATTAGACCGTTGAGATATCCGATTATCGCGCTTCTATTTGGCAAGCCCGTAAGCGCATCCGTTGTGGCGAGCGCCCGCATTCGCTGCTCGGATTTTTCACGATCAATCGCTATGCCGACCAGACGCGCAGCGGTCCTGCAGAATTCTTTCATCTCTGCATGCTCTATGTCTAGCGTGCTCTTTACGGCCACCAAAGCGTGAATCTCGCCATTATCCGTCCGGACATCCACGATATTCAGTCCCTGATATTCCTCAACGAGAGTTTTGACTATCTGCCCGTCAAAGCAACCCTGCTCACTCGCTAACGAAGTCAAAGCACTCCACGACGACGCTTCGCCTTTAGACAAATAGAGAGAACGGTCTGATGCGTTGAGCACCGCAGCCTCCAAACCTCCCGACAAGGATTCAATCAGCTCCGGAAGTTGCGCAAGAAGGCGAGCCGTTGGTACTCGCTCGAGAACGCGTTCCAGCAGCGCTGCGTGAGCCTTGGTTACGCGCTCGACTGTCTTCCGATCCGATATGTCTCTTGATGCACCGACGACCCCGATGATTTGCCCGCTGCGATCACGCAAGGGCACGCGTGACATCATGAGCCATTTGTCAGGGCCACCGCCCCGGATGGCTCGCTCTTCGTATCCAAGGTCCGGCCTGCCAGTAGTGATTACTTGCCGTTCAACTTCGCTGATTGCTTCCGCCAGATCCGGACCATGAATATCCGCATCCGTCAAACCCAGCATGTTGTCGATGGATTCGAAGCCGTTATTGAAAAGCACCGCGTTGTTCGCGAACAGGAACCGCCCTTCGGTATCTTTTGCATAGATGTAATCGGGCACATGATTGATCATCGCTTCAAGCCAAGTCAGCCGCTCGGCCGCTCCGTGCTTGTCGATCAAATTTCCAAGGGTCTTAACCGCCTGCAGGAGATCGTTCGTGCGGTCGTCGTGAGAAGCTAGGCTTCCCGGCATCTGGATCAACATCTTCAACGCTCCTCGATGGAACGGGAATTATCAGGCTGGACTGAACGATGCGTGATGAAACAAAGTTAATTCGCTCGCGCATCGGGCCCTCTTACGAAATATCACGTGATCGCGAGACGAATGCCAGGCGGATTTATATTGCGGCGCTTGCGAGCTCAAAAGTTGGAAGTGCTTATTGTGTGGGAACTGACACGCCAACGTCCTTGGCCCTCAGCGCACGCTAGGCCGTTTACAGTACCGCCACCACTCAATAATTGGCGGTTGATGATGAAGGCACGGCGTGTTCGTCCGCTAGTGTCCGCATTCGGTATCGCTCAAAATGCCTGCACTCCCCGTTGTCGGGCTAGCATGGAACATTGTGTGTTGAAGCTTGAACTGAAGCGTAAGCGGTGTTTCGCTCACACATTGTCCTCGCCGCCGTGATCTGTGATCGGACTTCCATGGACGAGCAACGGGAGTTTCTCCATGGAGAGTACATTGGAGTTTCTCACGACCAGGAAGTCTGGGCGTGAGCCTCAGCGGCATTGGCCGGATGAGATCAAGGCGCAGATCGTTTCGGAGAGCCTTCGGCCCGGAGCGTTGGTGAATGAAGTTGCAGAACGCCACGGCCTGAAGCCAAACCACCTATCGACTTGGCGAACGATGGCGCGGCAGGGCAAGCTGGTTCTGCCAGCGCCCGAGGGTGCGGTGGAGTTCGCGGCGGTTGTCGTCGATCCACCCGTTGCGGAGCCGCCCATCAAGGGAGCCAGCCGTCCCGAGATCATCGTCGGCGCTGTGACGATCCGGTTGGAAGAAAGCGCGTCCGCCTCACGGATCGCCGCAGTCGTACGTGCCTGTGCGGTTCCGGCATGATCTTTCCCTCGAACCGGATTCAGATCATGGTGGCGACCAAGCCTGTCGATTTCCGCAAGGGTCATGACGGCTTAGCGGCGCTGGTCAAGAACGAGCTGCACAAGGACCCTTTCACAGGGACGGTCTTCGTCTTCCGATCCCGCAAGGCGGACCGATTGAAGCTGATCTACTGGGATGGCAGCGGTCTGGTGATGGCCTACAAACGGCTGGAGGAGCACACGTTCACTTGGCCAGACATCCGGGACGGTCTGATGACTTTGGGCCATGCCCAGTTCGAGGCGCTATTTGCGGGGCTCGACTGGTGGCGGGTCCGCTCCGTTGAGACAAGAGCGCCGTCAGCAATCGAGTAGGTGCGTCACGATGACTCGGTTCGTGAATTCCGACAGCGAGACGCCGCCCAATTTGATAAACTTCCAGTATGTTGGATGTGGTCGATCTTCCAGACGATATTGATGCCCTGAAGGCGATGCTGATCGCCTCCGAGCTTCGTGAAGCCCGCAAGGACGAGCGGATCGAGCGACTGGAGAAACTGGTCGCCGCTTTCAAACAGGCAGCCTTTGGTCGTAAATCCGAGAAGGCTGATCCTGAGCAATTCGATCTTGCACTGGAAGACTTGGAAACCGCGATTGCGACGATCCACGCCGAAGACGAGGCCGACAGTGCTCCGGGTAAGCCGCAACCTAAACCACGCGCCGCCAATCGGGGCTCTCTTCCCGCCCACCTTCCTCGTGTCGAAGAGGTCGTTGAGCCGGAAAGCTTGATCTGCACCTGTGGCGGTGGATTGCATTGCATCGGTGAGGACGTGTCCGAGCGACTGGATGTCATCCCGGCGCAGTTCCGCGTCATCGTCACTCGTCGTCCCAAATATGCCTGCCGCGCATGCACCGACGGCGTATCGCAGGCTCCAGCACCAGCGCGATTGATCCACTCCGGATTACCGACCGAGGCGACCATCGCGTATGTATTGGTGTCCAAATATGCCGATCACCTGCCGCTCTATCGGCAGGCTCAGATCATGAGCCGACAGGGCATCGATCTTGATCGGTCCACTCTTGCCGACTGGGTTGGCCGGGCAGCATTCGAACTCCGCCCGGTCTTCGACGCTCTCATCGCCAACCTGAAGCGGTCGACGAAGCTGTTCATGGACGAGACGCGTGCGCCAGTCCTTGATCCTGGCTCCCGCAAGACCAAAACAGGATACTTCTGGGCATTGGCCCGTGATGACAGACCGTGGGACGGAGGTGCGCCGCCCGGCGTCGCCTTCACCTACGCACCCGGTCGCGGCGGAATACATGCCGAGCGGATATTGCAAGGGTTCACAGGCATCCTACAAGTAGATGGATATGCCGGATATAATCGGCTGATCGCACCGGATCGTGTCGGTCCCGACATCCAGCTTGCTTACTGTTGGGCTCACGCAAGACGCAAGCTGGTCGAGATCACGCGCAGCGGCTCAGCACCGATTGCCGAGGAGGGTGTGAGGCGGATTGGAGAACTCTATCGGATAGAGGCGGAACTGCGCGGTCTTCCCGCCGACGCACGCCTTGCCCAACGGCAGGAACGATCAGCGCCATTGATTGCGGACATGCAGACTTGGCTGACGCATCATCGCGCCCACGTCGCTGGCAAATCGCCGCTCGGCGAAGCCTTGGCCTACATCGCCAAATACTGGGACGGTCTTTGCATTTTCCTGATCGACGGCCGTATCGAGATCGACAACAATACCGTTGAGCGGACAATCAGGCCGATTGCCTTGAACCGAAAGAACTCTCTCTTCGCCGGACACGATGCAGGAGCGGATAACTGGGCGACCATCGCCTCGCTCATCGAAACCTGCAAGCTCAACGCTGTCGATCCGTTCGCCTACCTGAGCAGCACGCTGACGGCCATTGTCAATGGCCACAAACAGAGCCAGATCGAAGCTCTCCTGCCGTGGTATTGCTGCTCGGGCCCAAACGCACGGTAAGGTGCAGTCAGTGAAGCCGCGTCTGCCGGGGCAGAATTCTTTGAGCGACTGCCCTAGACAGACAATTAACTGGGCAGGGATATAAGCAAGCCTGCACTTTAACGTCTAGCTGATTGCTCAATGCTGAACACCGTACCTGCCAGCCTTTACTTGGCTTCATTTGCGCTAGCGGTTGTGAGCCCGTTTCTTCCGCTCGGCCTTTTGTGGAGATCACTTATTGGATCAGCGCTGGTTCTCACTGCGGGTCGCTTGATCGCAGGAGGCACCCACTGGTCGGATAAAAATGCGGGTCATGCCATCGGTCTTGCGATGGTGCTCATGTTTATTGTTTGCCTATCCGTCGTGTTGGCCGCTCGTTTGTTCATTTTCGAAGGTGTTGGTCGCCAGGAAAAGAATATCACGATCACAAATAATCAAGACACCAAAAACCATAAGCTCGTTGATCTAGCCCTTTTCACTTTCGCTGGCGGCACGGCGGGCTTGGTCTTTGTGATTGGATTGGCCACGGTGCTAGGCGGTTTACCCGGCGGCAAGTTCCTTGATGTCGGAATTGCGGTCGTCGCCACCGGAGCCGCCGTGCTGGCGGCGACGCGGGTCCGGTGGAAATTTGGCCCGCCATTGCTAGCCTTCAACGCGGTAGTCGCCACACTTTCAATTCTAACCTTAAACCAAAGCCGGGACATAATCCTGAGCGCGGAGGCGTTCGCGCAAGGCCACCCATGGTGCTTGGTTCTACCAACAGAAGAATCTGAAGTAACAACACTGAACGAGTTAGGTTTCTATTCTCTCCCAAAAGGCGGGGTCAGATCGCATCTTGTCTTGGTGATCCAAGACAAGCATCTAGCGCCAGTACCAAAAGCACACTGGTCGATCAGACGGCAAAGTTTCGTGGAAGGCGTCAGCGACTCCTCGCTTCCAGATTGTAAGCCGCAATCTGCCTACGAATATCGGATCGGAAATGAGCCTTTGCGCGAACAGGACCGATAATTTTAAGGCGGTTCGGTGCTGCCGATATGAATTTTTCTCGAAGTCAGAGGCCAAGGTGTATCAGGAACAGCGCTCACACTGAAGCAGTCGCGTGATGATTGATATGAGGCGGCTGGCGTAATGTTCTCATCTGACTATGGAACTCACGGTCCCGTGATGCATTCTGATCCGTCACAAGCTCACTTCCAGAGAGGATATCAATATGAACAGCATCGTTTGGCTCGTAGGCGCCGTCGTCATCATTCTCGCCGTGCTCAGCTTCTTCGGTTTTCGCTGATCGGCCGAAGTTGCACCGGTCACTCAGCAGCTACAAAAAGTGCCGCCAGGCGATGAGGCGGGCATAGCCGCAGTTGGGCGAGAGTATTTTTCAACTCCTCTCACCCATCGGTGACGTCAAACAGCGTTGCATTCACCGGCGACACCTTGATGAGTTGCCACAACATTGACGACCGCCAGATTGAACGGCCGCAAACACATAGGCAGGCGCGATTCGAAGCGGACATGGGACCTCATGAGCAAAGTGCCGACCTTTGGCCGGCCTCGCTGGTGATCCTGAAAGCTCGGCTTGCCCAAGATACTACCTGCGACAATAAACTCGCCGACTATCTCGCAAACGGAGCGAATGGCCTGTTCCTGGGCGAGTTCGTGGCTGAAAAATTCGGACCCATCGTTGTCCGCTTCAAGAACCAGCTGTGCGGATGTTGAATAGTACCGGGGCATGCGACCTCCGTGTGATTACCGGCACAGGCCCTGAAAATGGGCACCCATGAGAAGAGGCAGCAGTTCCATTGCATGACGCAGTGACGCGTCAAAGCCATAGTTAAATAACGTTGGAACATGTCGCAATGATCGTGGTTCTTTAAGTAGCGCCGGTTGATCTTGACGATGCGTCAGCTGGCAGCGCCATTGCCCCGCGTACCAACATGCGCGGGGCTTTGTGCGTCGCGCGGACAAACCAGATCCGACATAAGTACTGATGTTTGTGTCAGGTTAGTCAAGCGACATATCATGAGCTGCAGTGGCTATCGCCGCCCGCATCTGGACACTGGGCCATCGATGGCTGCGAAGTCGCTCAAGGTTGGCCAGAAGAGATTTTCAGCTGAAAATAGCGACTTCTTTCAATCGACGTGGCAGGAGTAGTAAAGCCGCTGGCGTAGATAGTCAAACCAGGCTGATGGCTCCAAATGATGCCGGTGCGGCGCCTTCATCGATCGTTGAGGGCGAGACAATGGTGGAATGCAGTCGTCGCGAGATCACGCTTGAACCGATTTTTGTCTCCCGCCGCCTCGTGCGCAAAGAGACCGTACGATCCATTCCGCGAGATCCACCACAAGCAAACGCTCCAGCTGAAAGAACTGACCGCCACGAACCGCGAGCACGTCTCAAAATGATCCGGTGGAGGATAAACGCGGTGGCCGCCCCACTGGGAGCAAGCAGAATGGCGAAGATCAGACATAAGTACATCGAAGAATTGACTGCCTTGCCACCTGAGGTGATCGCGCTGATTCCGGCGGTCCACAGATTTTGCCAGTCGGTTCTATTCGCACCCCAACGACATCGATGATCTTGTTCAGGTCACCCTGTTGAAAACGATCGCCAATTCGGGAAAATTTCAACCCGGCACCAACCTCGAGTTTTGGATGTTCACGATCATGCGCAGTTTCTGTACAAAAAATTCGGAGTTGCGAAACGGGAACACATTGGTAATGACGACGCGCTTTCCGAGCGCTCGACGGTCCTGCCAGATTAGGAGTGGGCGCTCCGGGGCAAGGAGCTTGAACTCGCCATCTCCAATCTTCCCGATCAATATCGACAAGCCATCGATGTCGTATTCTTCCAGGGCGTCAGTTATGAGGATGCGGCGCGAGAGTTCGGATACCCTATCGGAACAGTAAAAAGCAGGGTGAACCGAGAGAGAAATCTCGAACCAGCTGTGGGACTGAACTAAATGCAACCATGCGAGCGACTGACTTTACAGAGCCCTTGCAATTTTTCCCGCTCCATCGACGTTTCGCACAACGCCAAGCCACTGGAGCAACCAGGAATGCTGGCGACAACTGCTTGGAATATGAGCCTTGGTCCGGCCCCCCTCGGGTCGGCAGCAGCGAAAACTTCGGCAACCCAAAATTTCTTCTAACCAGTTTTCGGTGATCGCGGCATAAACGATTTCCCTTAACGGCAAAATCATCGACTTGAGCATGGCACCACCTTTTTTGCATATCACGAAGCCCGAGAAACAGCCCCGCCAGCAAGTGAAGTGTATGCCAGCGTACATAAAAACATCCGGATATACGCGATGCTATAGAATCGCCAACCGTTTGAAATAGCTTAGGGCTTGGCGGCTGTGGGCGCCCGCCCATGCCCGCAATCGAGAGCCATGCACGGTACGAAACATCCTAGCCTACGCAACCGTCTTCTTGCCTTGCTACCGGCAAATGAGTTTCAGAATATCGCTGAGGCATTGCACCCGATTGATCTTCACAAAGGAATGATAATCACCCGGGCAAACGAAGAGATCGATCGCGTCTATTTCCTATGCAGCGGCATCGGATCTGTTGTCACGGCCGCCAAGGACGGTCAAAGGGCAGAAGCGGGCATGGTCGGTCGTGAAGGCTTCTGTCCGACATCTGCAGGTGTGGGCGGCACAATTAGTATCCACGAGGTGCTGATGCAGGTGCCGGGTCAAGCCTACACGATGCAGCTCGGCGATATGGCAGACATCTTGCCGGCAAACCCGGTGTTTTCCAATCTTCTAGCCAGATACATCCAATCTTTCGCCGCTCAAATTTCGTTCACGGCTTTGTGCAATGCAAATTATCAGGTCGATCAGCGCCTCGCCCGCTGGCTACTCATGTGCCACGACCGTCTTGACGGTGATGAAATCATGATCACGCACGATTTCGTTTCGCTGATGCTTGCTGTACGCCGTCCGAGCGTCACAAATGCTTTCCATATCCTCGAGGGACTGAAACTCGTTCTTGCGGAGCGCGGGAGGGTTACGATTCGCGACCGCAGAGGTCTGGAAGATTTTGCAGGGGCTGCTTACGGCGACCCTGAGGAGGAATATCGCCGGCTCATAGGAGCGATGTGAGCGGTTTTTTTCAAGTGATCTTGCACGACATCATGGAATGAGATGCTGAGGACGATATGCCCCTTATCGTCGGACACATCCATGTATTCGTCGGCGACGACTTGCCCGGTCTTGATGCGCGCAGCAACAAGTTCCCGAACAGCGTTTGTGGCGCTTGCACGAGCAGCTTCGCGGTCGGAGAATTCGTCGCCTTCAACGTCTGAAACGGTCTCGTTGTCTCGTCGAAGGTGAAAGAAATATCGGCTCATCAGATTTGCTTCAGTCCAAAATTGGCCTAGCCGTGATCCCGGAGATCCATTGGCTTGCCATTCACTACGCGCGATAAGCAAACACTTCAAGCGCAGACCTGTTCCTGACCGCCAGCATAAAGCGCGGCGGTTTGCATAATGCAGAGATGAAGATGCACGTCGGTTGTCAGCTGATATATACGCGGCAAACCTCAGGAGGGCGCGCACGTCATAGGAACGCCACACTGGTGAAAATCGTTGCGTAGTCCGCCGGCTCAATGACAAACGCGTGCGGTCTCCGCAGGCTGCTCGACTGGAACGACGATGCCGACATATCGGACAGGTGCACCCGTCTTGTCTCGGAAACCTTTGCCGAACGAAGAGACGCTCACGTACCTGCCGTCCGAATTAAGAACCCGATAGTTCTCCTGCTGAGCCGTGTGTTCAACGATGCTGTCACGAATGGCTTTAGCCAAGCGAGGCAGGTCTTCTGGGTGAACGCGAGCTAGATAATCCTCGATCGGCAGCCCCTGCTCAGCCGAAGCCTCGGCCATTCCGAACAGCCGGGCAAGCGCGCCATCTGCGTAGAGCAGGTTGTCTGGCACGTCCCACGTAAAGAAACAGGCGTCAGGTCCTCCATGGACGATATCGGTTGCGAAGAGACACTCACTCGGCTGATGCATTGAATTCCCATTGCTAGGTTACCACAGTGAGAGTTTTAGAAGTCAGTAAAATATATTCAAGAAGGGCCATGCAACCCGTACGGTAGCTTACCTAAGGCCTGACGCGACCACCTCTACGGGCTGACAATGTAATGGCGCATACAAATCGCGTTAAAGCTCCAAGCAAATCTCCCCTGAAACTCAGTTCGAGATGGAAACGAAATTTCACATGCGATGTTGATCGCTGCAGGTCGTTGGAACGCTCTCGTGCCACTTTACAGACGGAACTGCTGAAATAACTCAGCGGCCAGATTGATCATTTAGAGGCGGGAATGGCGTCATATTCGTGAGAGGAAGAGCCATAATCCGATCATATTCAGCCTCGGGGAGCCCATAGGCTTCGCCTGCTGCTGCAACAAGACCGCGATAGTCGCGCACCTCGATGCTGCCACGGGTTGACCTGATCAAGTGCTGGCCTTCGAGGACATGGAGGGTCGTCGTTACGGAAGGCCGCCGCACACCTAGCATTACCGATAGGTAGTCGTGCGTGAGGTGAAGAGTTTTTCCCGGTACCCGGTCGTAGACCATCGCAAGCCACCTCGCCAGCCGCTGGTGGAGTTCGTAGCGACCGTTGGCAAGAGCTGTGTGGCTCACTTGCAGCCCCAGGGTCCGTGAACACCGCGCGGCGAGTTGGCCCAATTCCGGAACAACCCCGAGAACGGAAACGAAGTCTTCGGACGACATGGACAAAACGTCTCCCTCAATCTGGGTGACGAGTTCGTAGAGCGTCTGGTCATCACCACACAGCAGCCCGCTGCCCGTCATCGCCTCTCTACCGATCAGCCCCGTCTCGATGCGACTTCCTCCTTTGGCCATGACGATGACCGATCCAACGCAATCGAGCGGAAAGTAAACGTGTCGCACTGTATGTTGGGGGGCCTCCATTATCGCACCTTGAGGAAGGGTCTGCATACGCAATTTTGGCAGCAAGGCATTTCGACCTGCGTGAGACAACCTTGAAAGAACGCCATTACGACACGCATCGGCATGTGAAACCGGCTTTTTTTGGCAGGGTCCCGAAAGAACCTTCAGGATGGATCTCTCCTCGACGGGTTTGCGTAAAACGACTTTGCTTGCATGCCGTTTCGGGATGATATCGGGTTCAAGACCAGTGGCGAATACGAACGGAATGTCCCGCCGCTCCAACTCGTCGGCAACCGAAAAGACTAGCTCCTCACCGAGTTTGACGTCCAGGACAGCGCCGGCGATTGTCGGCGTTTCAGCAATCTGCGCCAATGCACTCTCGACACTGGCGGACGGACCAACAACGACGATGCCCTCTTTTGCCAGATTGGTCGCCATTTGCGATGCGATGAGGTAGTCGTCCTCAACGATTAGGATCCGGTTGCCGATCCAAGCATTTTGAAGTCCCAACACGGCCTCCTCTCTAAGCTGTGGAAGCGTACATGTGTCGGTTGCGCTGCACTCTCAAGGCAGCGGCTGTTGGTTTTGAAGCTCGTTAGCTGCACCGACGCCGTGCACCGCAGGCCAGAAGGAAGATAATCGATCGTTACTGCGCCTGCTGATCCCAATCCCGCCATGATAAGCCGAGAGCCCGCGCCACGTCTAAGTTTGATCGCCAGGCTGCGCTCGCCGCAGCGACACGGCTCTTCTGGATGAGGGGATACGAGGCGACCTCGATCGCCGACCTGACGGAGGCAATGGGGATCGGAACCAAAAGCCTTTATGCGGCCTTCGGTTCGAAGGATGCGCTCTACGCCGAGGCCCTACGATACTATTACGCGACCTACGAGGGGTGTGGACCCGCTTCAGGGCTGCTTCGACAGCGAGGCAGGCCGCGCTGCTCTTTCTCCAGGATGAGGCGATCGCCATGACCGGTGGAGATCTCGATCTACCCCATAGGTGCATGTCAACGCTCGCGACCGTGGGCAGCGAAGGGCACTCCGAACTGGGCGAACTCATGCGAGCGACTCGTGCAGGCGGTTTCGATCTGCTCAAAGCGCGCTTCGATCGAGCGAAGAACGATGGTGATCTAAAAGCCACGGCGGACACGACCAAACTGGCGAGGTTCGTGCAGACAGTCCAAAGCGGCAGGGCGATCCGTGCCCGGGATGGAGCGGACCGCGCCGAGTTGCACGATGTCGCGGAAATTGCGCTTTCCGGCTGGGACAATATCGCCGCCAAATGATTATTCCTGCGTGGCGAGGTCGTCTGGTGCCCGAAGTTCGCAGGGTTCCATATCTACCATTCAAGCCAGCGACGGTCGCCCCCAGCATTGCGAGCCTTGTTGCTGCGCTTAGAATTTAATGTGTTCTAACGCCTTGATGGGATCATAACCGGTGACCCATATGTTCTCAAAAGCAAGCTCTTGGATTCTTTGAGCCGCCACCGATTATCGAGCGCCGGACTTTTCCAACCATTCTCCGCGGCCTCAAGATGTGCCGATCGAAGTTCGGCTTTGAGAAGCATATCGGCTTTATTTGCCTTTTGGGGGCGATCAATAATCGCGTCGCTCTGGGTGCCACTGCCTGGTATCCCGACCGCAGTGGGCATGTCGCTGATAGTGGTGAAGCCTAGATAAAGATGCTCCCGCACCTCGTCGCCGCTGAGACGGCCCAGCCGATTGACCGCAACGATCAGGTCGGCCGGGGGTGATCTTTGCAGGCATGGAATTTCCCGGAAAACGTTCTGACTCGGTGACAGCCAGATTTTCTGTGCGCGCGATCCATTGCAGTAGAAGACCGCGCAAGTCGTTGCGACGATGATTTTGCGCGTTTGGAACTATGCCACTCTAACTTCACGGAGCGGGTTTCCGTGGCTATAGGATCCCAATTCAACCATCATGTTCAGAACGCATCTCAGATCATACGGCTTAGCTATGAAACGAGTGTTTCCCGCCAGTTCGCCATTATCGATCACATGTCCGCCGGACGTCACGATGACGGGAACGTCCTTTCTGCACGACGCGACATAGCGAGCGACATCAAGGCCGTTAAGTCCACCGGGCATGTCAATATCGGTTATCACCACGTCGATGGTGCGCGTTCCCAGAAGCCCGATTGCTTCAAACGCGGTCGCGGCTTCGACAACCGCATAGCCCTCGTCTTCAAGGCTGTCGGCGAGTATCATCCGGATCAATGGCTCGTCTTCGACGATAAGTACGGTACGCTGGTACATGGCCGTCTCCTAGCTGCAAGCACGAGTACAACTCGGCTGTCCAGATTCAGATCGTCCCCTCGCCGACATTCTTTGCGAACAAGTTTAATAAAATGCGAATGATCAGTTGGCCGCGTGCCAGTCATTTGCAGGCTCATCGATGACGCTTGCATCATCCGCGGGGTCGGGATCCTTCTGACGGGCGCTCCGGAGGCGGTCGAGCTGGTCACTCACAGCCTTAAGCACCTCTTCGTGCGCCATACCTTGGACGACGAATTTGTCCACGAGATCCTCGACCTTAAGCTTGAGATCCGCTTGCCATTCATTGGTCATCTTTTCCTCCGTTTGATTGTTTTCTCAGAAAGTTCGATCCAAACAGGCGCATGATCGCTCGTGTGCTCCCAGCCTCGGACATGCTTGTCGACCTCGGCCTTTGCAAGCCTCTTGGCGAGGTCGGGACTGAGTAGAAAATGATCCAGGCGGAGCCCGGCATCGCGCCCATAGGCATTCCTGAAATAATCCCAGAACGTGTAGATGCGCTCGCCTGGATGAAGCTCTCGAACGGCATCCGTCCACCCCTGCCCGGCCAGTGCGCGGTATGCATCACGCACCTCGACGCGGAACAGTGCGTCGTCCTTCCACCGCTCCGGTTTGTAGACATCGAGTTCTGTCGGGATGATGTTGTAGTCGCCAGCGAGGATCACGGGTACATCCAGTTCGAGCAGTTCAGCGGCATAATCGTGCAGACGCTGTAACCACCGAAGCTTGTATTCGAACTTCGGGCCGGGATATGGATTTCCGTTCGGAAGGTAGAGGCCTCCGACCACGATGCCATCAACAATCGCCTCGATGTAACGGCTCTGCTCGTCATCCGGCTCGCCGGGGAGGCCCGTCCGCGTCAGGAGCGGCTCCTGATCGCGCGCGAGTATTGCCACACCATTCCAAGATTTCTGGCCATGCCAGACGGCGCCATATCCGGCGTTCTCGATCTCTTTGATTGGAAACCGGGCATCGGGCGCCTTCAGTTCCTGAAGCACGACAATATCCGGGTGCGCCTCGTGCAGCCACCGGAGCAGCACCTCAAGGCGACCGTTCACGCCGTTGACGTTGTAGGTGGCGACCTTCACTTGCGCTTGTGGTCGCCCTTGTCGCCTTCACCAGGCTTCGCGTCGTGCTTGGCTTCGTGACGCTTGTCCGCAGACAGCGATCGGCCGACATCGACAGATTCTTTGAACTGGCCTTGTTCGTCGCGGCGGACGTAGCGCTTGTCGGATCCGATGTCGATTAGTTCACGCTTGCTCATAGTGCTCTCCTTCGGTTGTAGCAAAGGAACAACTCACGAGCTGACGAAAAGATGCATCGATTCCAGCCGCTTGATCCCTGTCCTCCGGTTGCAGTGAAAAGCTGACCCAAGTCCCTGAAAAAGAGTCGCTTTTCGCGTCGGAACGATTCGCCAAGTGATTCGGTTGAATCGCTCGAGTTGCGTCAGTTGCGTGGGAGAGTTCGATGGCAGGCCAGCGTGCACAGTGGAGAGGGTTCATCAAGTTCGGCGAAGTGACAGCGGGTGTCGCGCTCTATACGGCGGCATCGACCTCCGATCGAATCGCGTTCAACACGATCAATAAGGTGACGGGAAACCGGGTCAATCGCGTGTTCATCGACAGCGAGACTGAAGAGCTCGTCGAGAAGGAGCAGCAGACCAAGGGTTTCGAGATCGAGAACGGCCATTACATCATCATCGACCCTGACGAGGTGGCGGCAGCGATCCCCGAGAGCAACAAAACCCTCGAGGTGGAGGCGTTCATTCCCTGCTTGGACGTGGACGACGTCTATTTCGACAAACCTTATTACCTGACCCCGGACAAGATGGGATCGGATGCCTTTGCCGCTCTGCGTGACGGCATGCGCAAGTCCAAAGTTGCCGCCATCGCGCGGACGGTCCTGTTCCGCCGCATGCGGACAGTCCTCATCCGCCCTCATGGCAAGGGCTTGATCGCGACCACCCTGAACTATGACTACGAGGTCCGCTCATCGAAGAAGGCTTTCGAGGAGATGCCGAAGATCAAGATCCAGGGCGAGATGCTCGATCTTGCGAAACATATCATCGGTACCAAGAAGGGCGAATTTGACCCGGCATCGTTCGACGACCGATACGAAGCAGCGCTCGAGGAACTCGTGAAGGCGAAGATCGAAGGCAAGTCGGTGCCGAAGCGAAAGAAGGTCGAGGTATCGAACCCCAACGATCTGCTTGCTGCTCTTCGGGAGAGCGCCGGAATGGCAAAGGAAAATGACGACAAGCCGAAACGCACTGCAGCCAATGCCAACGCTGGCAAAGGCAGGCAGCGCGCTGCGCGCGGGGCGGCAACGAAGTCCACCGCTTCGAAGGCTGCCCCGCAGCGCAAGTCAGCTTGAGGAGATAAACGATGGCGCTTCGTCCATACTGGAAGGGATATCTCAAGCTGTCGCTGGTAACTTGTCCGGTGAACATGACCCCGGCGACCTCGGAATCTGAGAAGGTTCGTTTCCACACCCTCAACAAGGAAACGGGCAACCGGCTCGTTTCCCAGTACATCGACTCCGTGACGCGGAAGCCCGTCCGTGATGAAAACGAGGCCAAGGGATATGCTCGCGGCGAGAACGACTATGTCATCCTGACCGACGACGATCTCGACAACGTGGCGCTCGACACGGTGAAGACGATCGATATCGAGAAATTCGCCCCGGCCGAATCGATCGAGTGGGTCTACCTGGAGAAGCCGCATTACCTGATGCCGGACGATGCTGTCGGACACGAGGCCTTCGCCGTTATCCGCGACGCGATGAAGGCGGACAAGGTCGTGGGCATATCAAAACTCGTCATCGGCCGCCGCGAGAAGGCTGTGGTACTCGAGCCTCGCGACGACGGCATCATCCTTTGGTCACTGCGGTTCGGAGACGAGGTCCGTCCGGAGGAAAACTACTTCGAGGATATCGATGACAAAGCAGATCCGGATCTGATCCCGCTCGTTCAGAAGCTGATCATGGCGAAGACCAAGCGGTGGTCGCCGGACATGGTTAGCGATCCGATCCAGGAAAGCCTGCTGGCGCTGATCGCCGAGAAGAAGAAAGCGCTCAGGCCAAGGAAAAAGACTGGGAAGTCGAAAGACGTGGCCGCGCCAGCTTCGAATGTCGTGAACATCATGGATGCTCTCCGCAAGTCGGTCGCTGACAAACTCAAAACAAGGAAAGCCGGATGATCAGGGGCGAGATCGAAGTCGAACTATGTGAACCAGCACCGTTTCTGTACTACGAGACGGGCAAATCGCAGTTACGTATGGCACATCTGTCTGGCTGGTCATCGTGACATGCGAAGCGATGATGGCGACGGCACAGCCGCCCGAGAAGTCGCTCCGCCGACTTGTTCGTTACGCGGATTACTACCGCGATCTGGCGGCCGCTGGGGTCCGTAGAGGTGATGGCATCGACGGCAAGGTGTGGGTGACGGAAGCGAGTGTTCTCTCGTCGCCTCCTGCCCGCGTATCATCCTCGACTGGCAGGGAGACAAACCATGCCCAGTTCAGTTCATGAGTAACACGGGTGCGAGGTCGTTAGGGAATCTTGCGTTTGAAACCAACCGGCGGCTCAAAGTCCATCACGAGCATCGAGGTATGCGTGTGCGGCGATAACCTGTGCGGAATAGCGATCTGCATCGTCATTACCTGTTCCGGATATCGAGCCTGTGATCTTGAAGTCCGGTACCGACCAACGCCAGTTTGCGACGTAATTGCCGTTGATGCCGTCCGCCCAAACTTCTGCGCGTTTATCGCCCTCGAAAAGGCCGAACCATCGGTCCGAACCCGGTGGCTGGAGCCATCTAAAACCACGATGGGGCAAAATCAAATTCCCGATTCGTCAATGCACTACCATGCGGATCTTAGTTCGAAAAGTACCGGTACTGAACGTGTGTTCCGCTGTGTACGACAGCGTACAGAGCGATCTAGGAAAGAGGAATTCCGGGATATCGACGGCAGTTCACTCGACACGAACCTTGCCACGCCTAGGGGATTTCGCATTTCGCCTAGCTTCCCGAAGCTCTTCCAGAGTCGGATACCACCAGCCACGGCCTCGCTCGTACTCTCCAGTATTGCGCGGCAATCAGGATGAGACGCGGGCGACAATCTGGATGAGATTCTTAGGTCGCGGTCGGGATCAAGTTATC
>NZ_JBCIYT010000025.1:0-25987 GCF_050455485.1 Neorhizobium sp. BT27B
CATGGCAATCTCCTTTCAAGGAGATTGAATCACACACCGCCAATAAAATGAACCCGGTTTATGGGGACACTGCCTAGGGTGCAGCCGTGCCGTCAGCACGAATTTTAGTGGTGAGCGCGAGCGCCAACGCCAGGATGCCAAGGAGGTAAAACGGCCAACGGGCCGCCCCCGTCATATCGAACGTCAGCGGCAGGAGGATCATCGCGACCCCGAACAATGCATCGAGCATCAGGTGGAAGCGAATGCGCAAGAAGCGTATGGCTCCGAGTTCGTAATCTGTCATAGCGCTGTAGATGAGAACGAACACACCCATCGCGATCAGTGCGATTTGCACAGCGCCTTCTTCTCCCAGTAAAAACGAGAGAGCGAAGACGAATACCCCGACGAGGTAATCAGCAAATCCATGAACGGTTGTTGGTATAACGCGCACCCCATCCTCCAGCCTACAATTGAGGATTGAACACTAGAAGCAGAGCTTTGTTCCGGCCGCCTCGCCGAACAGCCAAAGAAGCAGCCCGCCACGACGTGCTTTTTAGACTGATTGGGCGCTGATCGGGAAGCACATCTTCGTCATGCAAGAGCTGGACGAGACGCCGCCGTCTTGGGATGAAATGTGCTCAGTCAAATACAACGAGCCTGCGGAAACATTTCCATAAAGACTGCGTTCTTATCTCGCCATGAAGCCGAGGTGAACGTTGTCCAGTCCAGTGCAGTCCAAAATTGAAGCCGATCTTCCCGCTGCGGCAACGAAACAGGGAATGCTTGACCGAAAGGAGCTGTCGGCATTTGCTTTCCAGCGAACACGGATGCCTATGGTCGTTTCCGATGCCCGGCAAGACGACTACCCGATCGTCCTTGCAAATGACACGTTCCTAAACCTGACCGGCTACACCGCCGAAGACATCCTGGGCAAGAATTGCCGCATTTTGCAGGGAGAGGCGACATCAAGAACCGCAGTCGCCCAGATCGGTGCGGCTATTGCGCAGCAGCGTGATCTAACAATCGAAATCCTGAATTATAAAAAAGACGGGACGCCATTCTGGAACCAGCTTCACGCGAGCTCGATCCACGATGAGCTCGGCGAACTTGCCAACTATTTCGCTTCACAAGTCGACGTCACCGACTATCGACGGATACAAACATTAGAAGAAGCAGAACACCGTCTGCTTCTCGAGGTCGATCATCGGAAGAAAAATGTTCTAGCAGTCGTCGACAGCATCGTGCGTCTTTCGAAATCGGACAATGCCGAAAGTTACGCAGCTTCTGTGCAGCAGAGAGTGCAAGCTTTGTCGCGCACCCACATGCTGCTGGCTGAAAAGGGCTGGCAGGAGGTTGAGCTGTCCGAAATCGTTCGCACGCAAGTCGAGGTATTCGGCAGCAGTGCCATTGAGATCAATGGGCCGCTCGTCATGGTTCCCGCTTCTGCCGCGCAACCTCTCGGCCTGGCGATCCATGAGCTCGCCGCCAATGCAGCTGTTCATGGAGCACTCGCACGGCGGCAGGGCAGATTGCAGATCAGTTGGTTGCCGAACGATACTGGCTTGACGCTTATGTGGCACGAGGTCGGGGGCACCGACCTTAGGGGTGAGCCCGCTCGGGGTTTCGGAAACGTACTACTCAGCGCCGTGGTGGAGAAGCAACTCGGGGGCCACATCACCCGGCATTGGCGCGACGATGGTCTTTCGCTGGTCATAGAGCTACCCTCGCTGAATCGAGTGGGACGCGCGATGCGATCCCAGCCGTGAGGGTTATGTCGTTCATTTGTGGAGGACCAACGTTTGCGTATCATTCGAGATAACGGGCTTACCATCGTGTTGCTGGTGCTGTCGCTTTCAACGATCGCAGGCATGCTTCTGACTGGCTGGAACGTCTATAACGAACAACTGTTGGAACACGGATCGCAACAGATCGACCTCGCGAGCTATGCCCTGTCTGGCCACTTCCTGTCGGCGATCTTTGAAAACTGGGAGAGCGAGTTTCTCCAGATGTCGGCCTACGTGATGCTGACGGCGTTTCTTTTTCAGCGCGGTTCCGCTGAATCCAAGGACCCGGACGAACCCGCCTCCCAGGATCAGGACCCGAAAGACAGGCAGCACGATGTCGAGGCGCCATTGCCGGTACGGATTGGAGGTTTCGCGCGCTCGGCTTATTCGTATTCCCTCGGGATAGGGCTGGCGCTGCTGTTCGTCTTGAGCTTCGTGCTTCATCTGCGATATAGCGCAGTGGACGCCAATGCCGAAGCGGTCATGCATGGGCAAACGCCGGTCTCGTTGCTTGACCATCTCGGCAGCGCGCAATTTTGGTTCGAATCGTTGCAGAATTGGCAGTCGGAATTCCTCTCGACGGCAGTTCTGGTCGTCCTGTCGATCTTTCTTCGTTTCAAAGGCTCGCCGGAGTCGAAACCGGTCGCGGCGCCTCACTCGGAAACTGGTAGCTGAAGATGTACTTTTCCACGAAATCAACTACATCTCGCACAAGATAACATGTGCGGGTGACGGCGATTTCAAATTTCCCATTTTCAGATGTCAGCGGCGTTGTTGTTGAACTCCTCCGTGATTTTTCATGGGCCGGCACGGCTTTGGGGCCAATATCTGGATGGCCTGCCGAGGTTAAGGCCACCGTCTCGCTGATCCTGCGCTCCAACGTCCCCATGGTGACGATGTGGGGAGAGCCAGGCGTCATGATCTATAACGACGCCTATGCTGAACTCGCTGGCGCGAAACATCCGGGTCTTCTGGGATGCGAGGTCCGCACCGGATGGCCAGAGGCTGCGGATTTCAACGACAATGTCATGCGCGTCGTCCTGGCTGGAAATAATCTTGCCTACCGGGGACAGGAGCTGACCTTGGACCGCAAAGGCCAGCCGGTTCTCGCCTGGTTTGACCTCGACTACTCACCGATCGTCGGATCGGGGGAATTACCGATCGGCGTTCTCGCGGTCGTGATCGAAACGACGGAAAAAGTTCAGGCTGCCCGCTGGCGCGACAGCGAGCGCGACCGCTTGCGATACATGTTCGAGCAGGCGCCTGGCTTTATCGCGATGATGCGTGGCCCCGACCACGTCTTCGAGCTTGTCAATCAGGCTTATCTGCGGCTCGTCGGAAACCGGGACGTGATCGGTAAACCCGCTCGCCAAGCGTATCCCGATCTGGAAGGACAAGGCTTCTTCGAACTGCTCGATCAAGTCTACACCACCGGCACCCCTTATGTGGCATCAGCAGTTCCGATCACGTTCCAGACGCACAAAAACAGCCCGCAGGCAAAACGGGCGATCGACCTCATCTACCAGCCGGTCCGTGATCCCGACGGGCGGATTGTCGGCGTCTTCGCGCAGGGCTCGGACGTGACGGATCGCGTCGAGGCCGAGCAGGCGCTTCTGGCAAGCGAACAACAGAGCCGCCAGATTATCGATAGTGCCATTGATTATGCGATCATCGCGCTCGACCTTGACGGAAGGATACTTCGCTGGAACGACGGGGCCAGGCGGACGTTCGGCTGGACAGAAGCCGAAGTCGGCGGTCTCTACTGGGAAATGCTGTTCACGCCGGAAGATCGCGCAGCCGACAAACCGAAAGAAGCCATGGACGCCGCGCTTGAGTTCGGTGAGGCGCATCACGATCGATGGCATCTTCGTAAGTCTGGCGAGAAATTCTGGGCCAATGGCGAGATCCGGCCGCTCCGCGATGGGGCCGGGAACGCGATCGGACTTGTCAAGGTTCTCCGGGATCGCACCGTCGAGCATCTGGCCGGCGAGGCTTTGAAGGAAGCGGAAGCCAGGCTGCGACGGGCACAGCAGGCCGGGGGCGTAGGTGTCTTTTCCCTCAACCTCGAGGACGACGTTCTCACGCCGACGCCTGAATTCTGCAAAATCTATGGGCTCGGAGACGTCGGAGCGATCCCGATCTCCAAGATCCAGGAATTGGTGGTTGCCGAAGATCAAGAGGTTGCCTCCAACCCGGAGACACGCAAGGACGGCACCTCTCCCCTTAACGTAGAATACCACATCCGCCGCGCCGACACGGGCGACATTCGCATCATCGCTCGCCGAGGCGAATTCGAACGCGATGATCAAGGAAATCCTGTTCGTTTTGTCGGCGTCGTTCAGGATGTCACTGATCGCCGAAAGGCTCAGCAGGAGCTTCGCGACAGCGAGGCCCGCTTCCGTGCGCTGATGCAGGCTCTCCCCAATCATGTCTGGACGGCACGCCCTGACGGCCAGCTCGACTGGTTCAACGAACGCGTCCAGGACTACTCGGGACTGACGCATGACGAGCTGCACGGCGAGGGTTGGGCGCGGATGGTCCATCCCGACGACCTTGCGTCGACGGCTGAAAAGTGGGGGGAAGCGCTTGGTGCTGGCGGAACCTATGAGACGGAGTTCCGCCTGCGCAACAAGGACGGACATTATCGCTGGCACATAGGCCGCGCCGTTCCAATCAAGGACGATCAGGGCGCAGTGCTGCGCTGGATCGGCACGAACACCGATATCGAAGACCAGCGGGCAGCGAGGACGAAGCTTGAGGAGTTGACGCAGACCTTGGAGCACAGGGTGGCCGAACGAACCGCTGACCGGGACCGCATGTGGCGCCTGTCGACTGATATCATGCTCGTTGCGGACTTCGAGGCGACCATCAGTGCGATCAACCCTGCCTGGACATCCATCCTGGGTTGGCGAGAAGATGAACTCATCGGTCAGTCGTTCATGGATTTGATCCATCCTGACGATTTCGACTCTACGATGGAGGAAGTCGGCAAGCTTGGGCAGGGCGTCACCACCTTCAAGTTCGTCAATCGCTACCAGGCCAAGGATGAAAGTTACCGTGTCATCTCATGGACCGCTGTCCCAGACGATCGCTTTATTCACGCCGTCGGCCGCGACATCACCGAGGAGCAGGAAGCAGCTGCCGCGCTGAAGAGAACCGAACTTGCTCTCCAACAGTCGCAAAAAATGGAAGCGATCGGCAATTTGACCGGCGGCGTCGCACATGACTTCAACAACCTGCTGCAGGTCGTCGCCGGCAACCTCCAACTTCTCAGCAAGGATCTCGCCGGAAACGAAAAAGCACAGCGTCGCGCCGCCAACGCACTCGAAGGGGTCAACCGTGGCGCCAAGCTGGCGTCTCAGCTTTTGGCCTTCGGTCGCCGGCAGGCGCTTGATCCTCGCGTCGTCAATGTCGGCCGCCTCGTGCGCGGCATGGACGACATGCTTCGCCGCACCATCGGCGAGGGCGTCGAGGTCGAGACCATCGCCTCCGGCGGTCTTTGGAACACGCTGGTCGATCCGATGCAGATCGAGAATGCTTTGTTGAACCTTGCGATCAATGCCCGTGATGCGATGGAAGGGTTTGGCAAGCTCACCATCGAGGTCGGCAACGCTTACCTTGACGACACCTATGCTCGCCTCCATCAGGAGGTCGATCCCGGGCAGTATGTCGTAATCTCCGTCACCGATACCGGAAGCGGCATGTCGCCCGAGGTTATTCAAAAAGTGTTTGAACCTTTTTTCTCTACGAAGCCGGAGGGGAAGGGAACCGGGCTTGGGCTTTCCATGGTCTATGGCTTTGTCAAGCAGACCGGCGGCCATGTGAAAATCTATAGCGAACTCGGTCTAGGCACGACGATCAAGATGTATCTTCCGCGATCCACCCAGGAGGAAGATCTGGAGGTAGTCCGGTGGGACATGCCTGTAGAAGGCGGCCAGGAGACTATCCTTGTGGCCGAGGACGACGAGGGCGTCCGTGCGACCGTGGTCGATCTCCTTCAAGAGCTGGGTTACCGCGTCCTGAAGGCCCCGGATGCCGCGTCCGCGCTGACGATCATCGAAAGCGGCATCGCCATCGACTTGCTGTTCACCGACGTCGTCATGCCCGGGGCACTCAAAAGCGCAGACCTTGCCAGAAAGGCCAAGGAGCGCATGCCGCATATCGGCGTGTTGTTCACCTCCGGCTATACGGAAAACTCCATCGTTCACGGCGGTCGGCTGGATCCGGGCGTACAACTTCTCTCAAAGCCCTACAGCCGTGAGCAACTCGCTCACAAGATCCGCCATGTCCTCAATAACCGCCAACAGAGGGATCTTGCCGTTGGCCACCTCGCGACACAGACGCCAGCAAGCGACGAGACGAAGCCGAGCGAGCGTCAAGATGCCAAGGCCATATCCATCCTTCTTGTCGAGGATGAGCCGCTGATCCGGATGTCGGCCATGGATATGCTTGCTGAAGCAGGTTATCGGGCCCGTGAAGCTGGATCCGCCGAGGAGGCGCTGGTGCTTCTGGAACAGGAGGCCGCTGATATCGTCCTGACCGATCTTGGACTGCCCGGAATGAGCGGTGAGGAATTGTGCCACGAGGTCAGAAAGCGTTGGCCTCAGATCGCAATCATCTTTGCGACCGGTATGAATGCCGGTCCAGCGTTGGATGATAATGCGCGGACCGCTCTTTTGCGGAAGCCGCATGGTATGGAAGAGCTGTTGGCAGCAATCGCACAGGTCTTAAAGGGCCGTTAGCGCCATCCGAGCCACGACTAAAGCTATCGTCAGCCATTCGTGTACAGAGTTAATCCGCCTGGGCGGCGTCAGCATAAGTTTTGTATTGCAGCTTCCTTAGATCGCCTTCGAAGCTGACAATGAGGCCCTCGCGGCGGTATTCCAGCGCAACCTCCCCAAGGCCCTGAAGGGTGGACGTGATGAGGCGGCTTCCAAACCCCTTCCTCTTCGGCGGATCGATCTCCGGTCCGCCACTTTCAGCCCAAAAGAAGGCCATCCTTTCGATACCATCGCGCCGCGCAACCGACCAAGCGACGTCGACGGTCCACGCCTCAGCCGACAACGCACCGTATTTTGAAGCGTTGGTGGCGAGCTCGTGCAGCACCAGAGAAAACGCCAGCGTGGCCTGTGGACCGACTTCGACCAAAGGCCCGTGCATCTGGAACCGATTGGATGCATCGATGCCCAAGTTCGTCGCCGTGGCTTCGACAATGGCGGCCATTGTCGAAGCCAGCCAGTCACGCTGCAGAAGGATGTCGTGGGCCTTTGAATATGCCGTGAGCCTAGCCGAGATCGACGCGGCTGCACCTTCCAAGGTGGAGGAATTGCGGAATGTCTGGTGGTGATGGCCTGTACCACCGAGAGCGTGTTCTTCATGCGGTGGCTAAGCTCATGCATCAGCACGCGCTGTCTCTCCTCCGCTTCACGCTGATCGGTGCGATCGCGCAGGATCTTGAGATAGCCCTCCACGGCGCCATCCTCCGAACGCAGGGCCATCATCTGCCCCGAAGCCCAAAAGAGACTGCCGTCTTTCTTCAGATGCCAGCGTTCGTCGGCCCCGCTGCCTTGATCAAGTGCGGCGGTCATCTCCCGTTGCGGGATCCCGTCCTGCTTGTCCTGGTCGGTGAAGATGATCGCGGCCGGCCCACCGATGACTTCCTCAGGTGTCCAGCCCAGCACCCGTACAGCGCCTTCGTTCCAGCTCGTCACCAGGCCGTCGAGATCCAGCGAGATAATGGCGTACTCGATAGCACTCTGCAGGATGGCGTCCAGGAAGCGTTCGCGAGCCCTGGTGTTTCTGGGCTGGGTGTCGTTCATTGATACCAAGGATTCGAAGTGACCGGTGGGGCGAATTTATCATAGCCGGTGCCAGCTCGCGCGGGCAAGACCATCATCGAAGCGAATGCCGTGCGCGGGCCGAAGCTTTGTTACCGGAGCTCGCACCTTATTCCAACCCAACCTTAGTACGTCGCGTTCCTAACAATGCCTGCGCGTGTCCGGCACGTGGAGGACCGACGCCTAATTCACCGGCCGCATGCCGTGGACCAGCTAAGGAAAGGGTCTCGGGTCCGTCCTCAAGGCAATTCAATGTCCGTCATCGTCACCCAATTGCCGGTGGGCGGTGGCGACTGAGAGTTACCACGCTCCCGCCAGCCAGAATGGGGAGCACTCTCATGCTTCAATCAATTGGCATGCAGCCTGGATTGTCAGATATCCTGCTGGAACGAGCCAGCCGCTACACACCCGATCCCGTCAAACAGACCAAGCTTGCAGATCGCACGATCGCGGCCGCCCTCGACAACATCGATTTCATCGACGACCCTTACCCCGAGTTGGCGCTCTACACCGCCATGCATCGCCTGGCGCGCGAAGATGCGCTGACCGATGCAAAGCCCGCCGCTGAAAGCGACGGGCAGGGTTGAGACTGCGTGAGAATCACGGGGGTCAATCTCCGCGTCCGGATATGCTTCGGCTTAACAGAAGACAATCGCGCTTTAGGCAGAGCTACTATTCCTCTTTGGCAGGGGAACCATGGACAACTTGTCAGGTTTGCTTCGGAATGATGGAGGAACCATGACAAGGTATTATTTCAATTATCGGATAGGCGGCTTGTTGGAACAAGATCCGGATGGAAGCGAGTTGCCAGACGATGAAAGCGCGTTGGAAGAAGCCAAGTCCGCTGCAAGAGAACTGCTTGCGGCAAAGGTACTCAAAGGCGACATTGTTGACGGTGACGTGTTCGAGATCACAACAAGCGACGGCACCATCGTGGAAACTTTGCCGCTTCGCTCCGTGCTGACGCTTACGTGAAGCGGAAGCGACCGATTTCGTGTATTCGGAACTACGGGCGCACGGTTGTCGACACCACAATCTGGGCTTTGTCGCTCGTCGTCGTCATTCTGATGGGTTGCTCCGTAATCCTGGATTGGTAGGCCAGTATCATCGCGATGCTCGATCAAGCCCGGCCGACAGATAGTCCCGTTGCTCGATCGGCGCGGGGGATTGGACCGGCTGCGAATTTTCCCCCACGTAAACACGCGAAACCGGCTGCGGGGCCTGCGAATGTATCGCGGCCACGGTCCCGCCCATACAGAGCAACAGCAGGGTAACCACCAGGCCAAGACCCGATGAAGATTCTGATTTTCCGTTGTATCTCATGGCTTTGCTCCTTTCGTCACAAATGGACAAAGTGGCTTTTGGTTGCATCCAGATGGCTGCGGTCGAGAGATATCCCTAATTTAGGAACGATCTCTCCACCTGCGGATTACTCTGGCGGACGACGGAGAACCTATGGACGACAAGACGCTTACCGTTCCTGTGATCGAAGAAGAGATCACCGTCGAAAAGACGGAGGTTTCCGATGGTCACGTAGAGGTCCGCACCTGGACCGAGCTTGAGAAGGGTACGCTGGATTTCGACCTCGTCCGCGAGGATGTCGAAATCGAACGTATTCGGCTGGATCAAATCGTCGATGCCCCGCCAGCCGTCCGGACGGAAGGGGAAACTACGATTGTCCCGATCCTTGAAGAGCGCATCGTCATGACAAAGCAGCTCGTTCTGGTCGAGGAGATCAGGATGACAAGACGCTCCAGAGTCCAATCCCACAGCGTCACGACCGAACTGCGCAAACAGCGCGTCTCGATCGAACGTAACGAAGAAGAATGAACGCCAAGGAGAGAAACATCATGGCCGACATCTACAACGACACGAACGCATCGTACGCCTCTGGTTCCGACAACAACCTGACCGCTTTCTTCGACAGCCGCAGCGAGGCGGAGCGGGCCGTCGAACGCTTGAAAGAAGCTGGCGTACCTTCGTCCTCGATCCGGTTCATGCCGGGCTACGAGGCTGATGGTGACACTGTATCGACCGCTACCAAGGAACCTTCCGGCTTCTGGGCACGCCTCGAGAACTTCTTCTTCCCTGACGATGACCGGGCAACCTATGCAGAGGGCCTCAGCCGCGGCGGTTATCTGGTGTCGGTCGCTGGGCTGACAGAAGGTCAGTATCAGGCCGGCCACGATATTCTTGATGACGAAGGCTCGATCGACATCGATGAGCGCGCCGACCAGTGGCGCTCGGAAGGCTGGACCGCCACTTACGGTAACAGCAGCTCGTCGTCGACTACGGCCGCGACGACATCCACCTATGATGCGAACCGCGCCTCGCGTGACGACACCTTTAACGCCGGCGATCGGGAAACCATTCCGGTTGTCGAAGAAAACCTTCGCGTCGGCAAGCGCGACGTAAACTCTGGCTCCGTCCGCGTCCGGGCATATACAGTTGAGCAGCCGATCCGCGAAGACGTTTCGCTCCGCGATGAATCGGTGACCATCGAGCGCCATGCCGTCGATCGTCCCCTGACCGACGCCGATAATGCTTTCCGCGATCGCACAATCTCGGCTGAGGAGCATCATGAGGAGGCTGTGGTCTCCAAGGATGCCCGCGTGGTCGAGGAGATCGGTATTCGAAAGGAAGCTACCGAGCGCACCGAAACCATCAACGACACCGTTCGCAAAACTGAAGTCGAGGTCGAGGACGATCGCGACGGCAAGATCGGCCAGAGCCAGACGGGTTTTGGCCAGAGCCAGTCCTTCCGTCGGGACTGATCTATTATCAAACGATCGATCTAGGCCGGCGCTCTGCGTCGGCCTTTTCTAATTTAGGAACTTTCGATAATCCGGCGCATTCCTGAGCATCTTCATCTTAGCGGGGAGGCCTCGATGAACAGCTCCATACAAAACGATATTGCCGCCTATCTGCCTGCACTCCGGCGTTTCGCCTATAGGTTCTGCCGCAACGAAAACGATGCAGAGGACCTGGCCCAGGAAACTGTGATGAAAGCGCTGGGGGCCATCCATCTGTTCCAGCCAGGCACGAACCTCAAATCCTGGCTCTTCACCATTATGAGGAATCAGTTTTCGACGCAGTACCAGCGCAGCAAGCGCGTGGTGGTCGGGATTGATGAAGCGTCCGTAAATTTACCCAAGGCACCGCCATCGCAGGAATGGGTCATGCGCGGCCGCGATTTCGAGGTCGCATTTGATGGTCTCCCCACTCATCTCCACGAGGCTTTGCGTTTGGTCGCTATCGACGGCGCAAGCTACGAGGATGCCGCAAAATCTTGTAACTGCGCCCTCGGCACAATTAAAAGCCGTGTAAGCAGGGGTCGTGACCATTTAGCCTCTCTTATGGGAGACGACGTGCGGCACGCCGCATCGATCTGAGGATCAGAGCCAACAGTGCAGATGGTCCGGTTCATGACGGGAACCTAATGTCCTCCGCCACGTTTCTGCCGCAATCACAACGCTGTGAGCAATGAGGAAACAGCCATGACCGAACCAGTCACCGTCGCACAGCTGCATACGCGCAGCGCAGATCCCTACATCAATGCAGCATACAGCAAGGCGTCATGGGGCGCGATCTTCGCCGGTGTCGCTCTGGCGCTGACTGTCCATATCCTGCTCAATCTTCTGGGCGTCGGCATTGGCGCGGCCGTCATCGATCCGGCTTCCAACGACACACCTGCTGCAAGCACTCTGTCGATTGGAAGCGCGATCTGGTTCCTCGCGAGCGGCATCATCGCGGCTTTCGTCGGCGGTTATGTCGCAAGCCGCCTGTCGGGACGGCCGCTTCGTTCGACCGGATCCCTGCATGGTCTCGCGTCGTGGGCCGTTACGACGCTCGTCGTCGTATACTTGCTGACGACTTCGATCGGCGCGATCATTGGTGGCGCTTTCAGCGGCCTCGGCGGGATCGTTTCGAGCGTGAGCTCGACGGCTGCAACCGCGGCTACGACTGCAGCACCTTCGATTGCCACGGCTGCTGACCCCATGGCCGGCATTGAGCAGAGCATTCGTGACGCAAGCGGTGGCAATGATCCTGCAGCCCTGCGCGATACCGCTGTCGCCTCGATGAAGGCTATGCTGACGGGCGATCAGGCCCAGCTCGAGGAGGCTCGCACCCGTTCGGCCGAAGCCCTCGCTCGCGCTCAGAACATCCCGGTCGAGCAGGCTCGCCAGCAGGTTCAGCAGTACGAGACCCAGTATCGTCAGTCGGTGGAAGAGGCCAAGAAGCAGGCAACCGAAGCTGCTCAGGTTGCTGCAACGGCGGTTGCGACCGGCGCCATCGTCGCGTTCATCGCTTTGGCTGTCGGCGCAATTGCCGCCTGGATCGGCGGCGCGGTCGGTACGACCCACGTGACCCGCGACGACCACCTCTCCGCCACTCTGGACCGGTAAAGCAGCAAGGGCGCTCAAAGGCGTTCTCTTGGATAAAGTTGCCGGCACGACCAGATCGTGCCGGCATTATGTCAAGCTTTTACAGTTCAGGGCATCCGCGCTCGTTAGCAAAGGTGATGCGGTCGAGGCCGCGACGGGTCCTGCCTTCCACGACTACGGTACGGGACGTAACCCGGACAACTTGTGGATCGCGCAGTCCCTCGTCTCTAGCTGCCGCGCGAGCTTCACGCTCGCTGCAGCCGCCTCGACGGTCACGGCGATCACGATCGCGAATCTCCGGACGGATGCCGTCTGGTCCTACCCGAAGCTGATGATCCTGAGATTGCGCGGGAGTAGTCCCGACCATTGACGCCGTGCTAACTGCCAGGGCCATACCGGCCATTACGAAAAATCGGTTCATCGTTTCCTCCACTGCGCCGATTGCGCACCAGACAACTGCCTCCGAACTGACTTCGTTCCCACCTCCAAACGCCACCAAGACCACTCACTTGACACCCTAAACTGAAACGGCCGTCCTCAGGCGGCCGCTGGCAATAGAGGGGTCCTCGGCTTAAGCGGCTTTACCCTTGCCGGCTTTCCCCTTCACATTAGACGAAGCAAGCGCAAGTGCGGTAAGTTTCTTATCGGTAGCCTCTTCTTCCTCAAGGTTTTCATTGAGAAGGGGTACGACATCCGTCAAACCAAGCTGTTCGGCCCAAGCGATCAAAGTGCCGTAGCGGGCAATCTCGTAGTGCTCCACGGCTTGTGCTGCTGCAATCAGGCCAGCATCAAGCGCAGGGCTACCCTTGAACTCCTCCATGACCTATTCACCCTCGGCGATAATCCCCTGGATCGCCTCACAGGTTTTGCCGCGAGCGGGCTTGCCAAGGATCTCGAATATCTGCTTCAAACGATCGATCTGACCTTGCGTTTCCTCGCGATGCTGCAGAAAGCTGAAATTGAACACTGCGAATTTACAGCTCGAAGGCCTGATCATGGCAGTCGCCGAGCTTACGGAACTAGCGATCGAAAAGAACCTGTTCACGCACAAGGAAGTATCTGCCGCGTTGGCCCGGGCAGAGGATAATGTCCAGTCGGCCGAGCCTTCTAACCTTTCCGACGCGAACCAGGCAGCAAAACTCTTCCCTGTTAGGGTGCTACATCTCGCGAACCAAGCAGCACAGCGCGGTGAGCGTTTTACGTTTTCCGACTATGCCGAATTAGTCGGAAAACTCACCTGAAATTCAGCGGCTGGCTTTCGTAAGAGCGGCTGGCGTCCTCGATACGCTAACCGAACAACCATGCCTCGGCTTTCATACCATAGTATGGCTGAACTGGCGTGCAGGGCAATCGGGCAATTGGACACGCCCTTTGGGTCAAGCCTAAAACTCGTGCGCTCATGCCGCGCCTTTGCCACTCTAGAAGTGTATCGAGATCACACTCATCGGCTCGATTAGACATTTACGCTGACCCTGTCGGCTCATGTTGCATCACGAGGCGAGAACCGCTGCCTCCAGGGCAGCTCCGATGAATTCTTCACGCGCAACGAGAGGCGAGCTGTTTCTTTCGGCTGCACCTTCGCAGGCTTGCGAAGCGCGAGCGTAGTGAAGACCCCGATCGGCCGGCCATCTATACTGGAGCATCTCAAGGGCCTTGTCGGGTCCATCAACCTTTTCGCACGCTCCGAACCCGATGCGCACAATGACTGGGTGTGGCCAACGCAAAGGAATATATTGATTTTGCTTTTCCATGGCATTCCTCCCTTAATCGCTCCTCCGGCGACCTTCCTAAGAGTATATCATGTTTACGATGCCTGCAGCCTGAAATCAGTTTGCAGGCAGGAGCGTAATTGGAGTCTCAGCAGGCAGTTCCAAAACCGTGAAGGGCACCTTTTAGTTGTTAAGCGGCTGCCGGTTCGCGCGTTGGTGGTTGGGCCGTTTCAAGAGAAATTTGACCTCTCCAGCCATTTCTGCCCAAGCCGACCGTCATCGAACACACGGCATTGCCTCCCGATGATTTCACGATCGCAAATGGTTTGCCCTATTTTGAAACATTCGCTTTCAATTGCTGTGCAAATGCGTATAAGCTAACACTGTTTTAGCGCTTTATTATCGAGGGACATTCCGTGGACGACCTGAATTTTGATGAAGGCGCAAAGCTCCTGGCTGCTCTTGCCAACGATAAGCGGCTGCACATTCTGCAGATCATTTCTCGTGAAGAAATCGCCGTCGGCGATCTGGCGGACCGGGTGGGCCTCAGCCAGTCGGCGCTCTCGCAACATCTGGCACGGTTGAGGTCGGATGCCTTTGTAACCACGACACGCCAGGCTCAGAACATCTATTATTCAACAAGCCATCCGGGTGTGTGCCGCATGCTCGAAACACTGGATGACATGCGCGGCGGACACGAATAGCGGATCGGCGACCTAGCGAGTGCTCTAGTGAAAGAGCTTCGCCTCGGTGCGTTCCGCAGGGACGACTACCCCGACATACCGGACTGTATCGCCATTTAGGCGGGGAAAACCTCTGCCATAGCCAGTGACCGAGGTGTAATTACCTCTCACATCGCGAACCCGGTATGTTTCCTGTTGCGGACGGTTGGCAACGATACTGTCCCTTATTGTCTTCGCCAGCCTCGGCCGATCTTCCGGATGAACTCTCTTTAGGTAGCCCTCGATCGGAAGGCCGTTAGCTGTATCGGCAGCTTCCAGCCCGAACAGGGCCGCCAAGGCCCCGTCGGCATAGAGCGTGTTATCGGTTATGTCCCACGTAAAAAAGCCGACCTCTTCCGGCGCATCCTCGTCCACTTGAGCATAAAAAGTCCGGTCCAAACCCATCGCCAACCCCAATGTGATCAACCTGAATTAGGACGACGATAAATTATCGCAAGTAGTTTCAAGGTCTGATAACGGACAGAATCTCATCAGCATCAGGATGATTGGCATGTAGAGAGCGGGCATGATGATCGCGTAGGCGAGTAGGAAGACCGCCATCAGGCCACCTCCACCAAGCACAAGCCAAGTCCTATGACTGCTCCAACAACATTGAGGCACAAAGTTCCATAACCAGCCTTATGCGATATGTTATTGTAAGGGGGGTGGGTTCAAGGATGAAGTGCGACTTGCGAATGATACCAATGGGTTGTCACTCGCAAGGAAGCTGCAATGAAACGCACCTACTCCCATATCGACATGGATGAACGTCGCGTTATTGCGCGTTGGAGAACAGCCGGACTGAGCGTTGAGCTGATCGCTGAGAAGCTGGGCAGGCATCGCTCAACAATATTTCGTGAGATCAGCCGCAACACCTTCACCGATGCCGAGTTTGTGGACCTGAACGGCTACTACTGCGTCACGGCACATGACATGGCATGTGAGCGCCGCGCCAAGTTGAGGAAGCTGGCGCGGTTCTCCAATGTCAGGCAGTCCGTCATCGACCGGATCATCCATGGTTGGTCGCCGCAGCAGATCGCCGGCCGAATGCGGCTGGAACGGCATCCTGTCTCGGTGAGCCACGAGACGATCTACAAGTTTGCGTATTCTGCCGATGGTCAGGCGATCAAGCTGTGGCGACATTTGCCTGAACATCGTGCCCGCCGCAGACCGCGTCATGCCAGACGCAAGCATGGTCAAAGGTTTAGCCCGGAACTCAACATTCTGCACCGCCCCGATACTGTCGCTGACCGAAAGCAGTTCGGGCATTGGGAATGCGATCTCATTCAGTTCCGCAAGAAGTTCGGAAAAGCCAATGTGACGTCGCTCATCGAACGCGTGAGCCGCTTTGCCATCTTCCTGCGTAACAATGATAGGCAGTCCCGGCCAGTCATGGATGGCCTCGTCCGGGCCCTGCAAGCCCTGCCCCATCTCGCGCGTCGCTCCATCACCTTCGATCGCGGCACGGAGTTCACCGACTGGCCTTATCTGCAGGCCAGTATCGGCACTCAGACCTGGTTCTGCGACCCGCAATCGCCTTGGCAAAAAGGCACCGTCGAAAACACCAACAGACGAGCGCGAAAATGGCTTTCGAGAGAGGTCGATCCAATGTCCGTGACCGACGCCAACCTGATTGAGATCTGCAACAGACTAAACGGAACGCCACGCAAATGCCTCGGCTATCGAACGCCGGCAGAGGTCTTTCGCAAGAAACTGCTCGCCCAAATGCGCTATGCTGGTTAGCTTGATCAAGCCCGCAAGTCGCGCTTCTGCATGAACTTACATACAGAGGAGCGAGCGCCTGACTTTTAAAGCAACTGCTATATATAGCCGCTGAGATTTAGGCCTTGCTAAGGTGTATAAGTTGCTCATCGCGAAAGCTTTTCGTTCGTTCACGTCTGCCCTCATCACCCTGAGCGTTGTACTCCTGTTTCCCGTACTGCTGGGATGGGCTGAGTATTCCAACTGGAGATCTCAGGAACTACGCATGGAAACAACGCTCAGGCAGACGGCTGAGGCGATAGCACAACATACTGACGACGTGATCGAAATGTCGCGTTTGCCATTGGCCAGCATGATGTCCGAAGTCAGTGACGGGATAGATGACAACAAAGTTCCCGATAGAATCAGGGCTGTAATCCGTCGACAAATGCGGGCATCCCCTACCCTCGACACGATCTCCTTCATAGACGCCACAGGTGCGATGGTGGCATCTTCAGCGCCTTCACCGCAAAACATGAGTTATACGGATCGGCCCTATTTCCAATTCCACCAGCAACGCACGTTCAAACTTTCTGTCGTCGGTGCGCCGGTCAAAAGCAGACTGTCCGGTGTCTGGGTGATCCCGATAACGCAACGGGTCGTACGGCCAGATGGAGAATTCGCAGGTGTCGTTGTCGCGACAATCCGGATCAATCACTTCATTGATTTCTTCCGGAAATTCGACGTCGGACCAGATGGTGCGTTCTTGATCATACGGGGAGACGGTGTCGTCTTGGCGCGAGGACCGGCACAGGAAAGCCTGTTCGGTGCAAATGTATCGCAACACGAATTATTCACGAAAGAATTGGCTGGCAGAACCGCCGGAGCCTATCATTACAATTCGCCCGTCGATGGTGAGGATCGGGCGGGAGGCTACTATCAAAGCCCCCGAACGGGGATTGTTGTGTTAGCATCTGCTGCAGAACGTGACGTCCTATACGACTGGATCAAGGAATCTCAAAGTCGGTGGGTATATGCGTGCGTGTTACTCGCTGTGATTATTGTGGCCGGCACCCTTTGGTGGCGACAACAAAGTCAAAGGCAGCGTAGCGACGCTATCATTTCGGCCCGCGAGGCCGAGTTCCGTTTGCTCGCAGAAGCATCGGGTGACGTGATCTCTCGTTTCGATGAGGACGGTGTACGAGAATACGTATCGCCTGCAGCTTCCACTATCCTGGGCTACCCGCCCGAACAGATTGTTGGCAAAAGTGTATTTGCTGGTCTCTCGACGGAGGCTGCCGCTATGGTGCGAGCTGCGGCAGATCGTTTACAATCCGGCTCGACACACGAGACGGTCCTGACGCCGCACCTCAAGCCGAGCGGCGAGGAAGTATGGCTGGAAACCGCGCTCAGTAAGATGCCCCCGAGCGCCGGAATACCAGGTTCCCAGATTGTCGGAGTTACGCGGGACGTCACCAGGCAAAAAAAGATGCACGATGAACTAGATTCCCTCGCGAAGATCGACGAGCTAACCGGCCTTTCCAACCGACGTGTCTTCAGCACTCGTTTTGACGAGATGATGAAGCGATCGGCCGCGAGTGGATCACCTATGGCCTTGCTGATGATCGATGCCGATCGGTTTAAGCTGTTTAACGATCGATATGGCCACGCTGCGGGAGACGATTGCCTCAAGAGCATCGCGCAAGTCGTGCGCTCGTGCGTACAAAGGACGGGTGATGTTGCGGCAAGATATGGAGGGGAAGAAATTGCTGTGCTTTTGAACGACACCAACGAGCATGGCGCCCTCCTCGTCGCTAGCGACATCCAGAAGCGCCTCGCGGACCTCTGTATCGTCCACGCGGATAACGCGCCCATGAACCATGCGTCGGTCAGTATTGGGGTTGCCGTCTATTCACCCGACCTCGCGCCAGAAAAGCCCGCACAATCGCTGTTTGCGGAAGCAGATGAAGCGTTGTACCGAGCTAAGACGTCGGGACGGAATATGGTCGTCAGATCCGCGGCTTCTTCTAAATTGTAAGCGGCAACAGTGCCGCGAGGTTCTCTCGAGGTATCGCACTGAAAATCGATCCTCTGCCCTGCAGCAGTAGCGAAAGCCAACACGTACTATTCGATGGCGGTACGCGCAGAGCCGATCTACCCTCTTCGCTCAGATAAGGCAGCCTAATTCTCACCATAAGAGTACTATTATTCCGCCGGAAAAACCGTATAAGCCACATCTATATTAGCGCGCTCCAAAAGGATGATCGCCGTGGACGACAGGGTATTTCAGGAACGCGCGACGCTGCTGTCTGCTATGGCCAACGATAAGCGCCTCCAGATTTTGCGGATTGTAGCCCGTCACGAAACGGCCGTGGGGGACTTGGCGCAGCTGGTCGGGCTGAGCCAGTCTGCATTGTCTCAACATCTTGCAAAGCTCAAGGCGGACGACTTTGTCACCTCTAGGCGACAAGCTCAAAACATTTATTACTCGACTGAACATCCCGGCATTTGCAGCATGCTGCAAACCCTGGAAGCGATATATTCCGAAGGTTGAGTAATTTTGGAGCCTATCGTGGTTTCTCTTGCCCATCGCTAATGGAAATCGAAACGTGAGCCAGTCGTTTCAGCTGGCACCACGACACCAACATATCTTAACGTGTCACCGTTGCGCCTACGAAATCCTCTACCATAGCCAGTGACCAAAGTGTATTCCCCGAGACTGTTCCGAACTCGGTAAGTTTCCTGTTGCGGCCTATTAGCGACAATGCTGTCACGTATGGTTTTTGCCAACCGCGGGCGATCGTCGGGATGTACTCTCTTGAGATAGACCTCGATCGGCAATCCGTTGGCTGTGTCTTCAGCTTCTAGCCCGAACAGCTCAGCGAGTGCCCCGTCGCCGTATAAGGTGTTATCGGTAATATCCCACGTGAAGAACCCGATCTCTGCCGGCGCCTCGTCCTTCACATCAGCTGAAAAAATTGTATGCTCGGATTCCATTGACCGCTCCCCCATCCACTCGAGTTAGCGTCCGGAAATAGAGTGGCAAGTCTCAGGAGTTCTGTATCCGCGGTACGTCAATACTGAATCGTGGCGCATCTCGTCCTGAAATGTCGGTCTACGCCGTGAAGATCGCGCGTGAAAGAGGGCTGCAGGGCGGCTGCAGCCCTCACGCCTCAGCTCTGGACGAACGCCAGTAGATCGGCGTTCAGCACGTCTGCATTGACGGTCAGCATTCCATGCGAGAAGCCTGGATAGGTCTTCATTGTACCATGCTTCAGGAGCTTGACCGACTTGTGTGCCGATTCCGCGATCGGGACGATCTGGTCGTCTTCGCCGTGCAGCACGAGTGTCGGCACGGTGATGGCCTTCAAGTCTTCCGTCTGGTCAGTTTCTGAGAAGGCCTTGATGCCGTCGTAGTGGGCCTTCGCACCACCCATCATACCTTGGCGCCACCAATTCTGGATCACGCCTTCATGAACTTTGGCACCGTCACGGTTGAAGCCGTAGAACGGGCCAGCGGGCACGTCGCGGAAGAACTGCGCACGGTTGGCGGCAAGTGCGGAACGGAAGCCGTCAAAGACTTCCATCGGCAATCCCTCCGGATTGCTGTCGGTTTTCACCATCAGCGGCGGTACCGCGGAAACTAGCACAGCCTTGGCGACGCGTCCGGCCTTCTGACCATGCTTGGCAACGTAATGAGCGACTTCGCCGCCACCAGTCGAGTGGCCGATATGAACCGCGTTCTTCAGGTTTAGGTGTTCAACGACCGCAAATGCATCGGCCGCATAATGGTCCATGTCGTGACCGTCAGCCACCTGAGCGGAGCGACCATGTCCACGACGATCATGGGCGACAACACGAAAACCCTTAGAGACGAAGAATAGCATCTGAGCGTCCCAGTCGTCAGAGGACAGCGGCCAGCCATGGTGGAATACAATCGGCTGAGCGTCTTTTGGACCCCAATCTTTGTAGAAAATTTCAACGCCGTCTTTGGTGGTAACAGTAGCCATCGTCATGTTTCCTTCGGTAGCAGTGTGAGACGCAGCGTCGGCAACCATACCAAACGCGGTTGGAAGCGTCGCGTACGCAGCGGCAGCCACGCCGGAAAGCAGCGCGCCGCCGCGGGTGAATGGGGGCAAAGTCTGGGTCATTTCGCGTCCTGCGATTTAAACTTTGCGTTTTGCAAAGTCTCGAGCCGGCCCCTTATCGCGATCGATCACCAGAGTTTCTTGGACGAAAGTCACGCGTCTTGGAAAATTTTGATCTTTCGAAGGAGATTTGTTTTTTAACTAGACGTGCGCCGCCACTGGACAGGCGTCATCCCGACGTGGGCTGTGAACGTCCGGGTAAGATGTGACTGATCACAAAACCCGCATACGAACGCGACCTCGACGATCGTAAGGTTCGTCCGCCGAAGCAGTTCCTTTGCCTTTTCCACGCGCTTGAGAATAACCCAGCGATAAGGAGGGTAGCCGGTCGATAGCTTGAAGGCTCTGGTAAAATAGCCTCTGGACAGTCCGCAGGCTGACGCAACCGCGGACAATGGAAGGTCTGTCGCGAGGTTCTCTTCGAGCATCTCAATCGCTCGTCTTTTTTGCCACGGGGCAAGAGCGCCTTGGGGCGGCCTTCGCAGGTTTGTGCTACCGTAAGTCGCGCAAAGGTGAAAGGTAAGGATAGTCGCGATATGATCCTGGAAGAGACGGGTTGCTCTAACGGGGTTCTCTAAAACGGGAACACATGCACCCACCAGCCGTCGCACGACATCGTCTTCGATATCGCGCCCTGGTACGGCATGAAGTGTGTCGATATGCTTGCCCCCCAAATCCTCTTCGTACGCGTCTAGCGCCGTGCGGGGGATATGGAACCCTAGCCCATCGAACGGCGATCTCATGTCGGCCAGCCACAACCTGCGGTGATCGTAAATTGTGAAATTGCCGGCTCTCGAAACCCTCGTGTTCACCTTTTTCCCATCAACCCAAAGATCGCCATCGTAGTCTCGAAGATTGAATGCCAGGAAAAACGCATCTTCAAATGCGGGCGGATCGATAACACCGTGGCCAGGTGTCGCGCATGACAGCCTCGCCATGGAAATCTCGGACTTTCCGAAAATCGGAGCGATCACGATGTCGAGCTGTTTCGCACGGAAGAATTCCATGCTCTGGTTGGTGATCTTCAGGTTCTGCATCTGGCCCAAATATTGAAATTCTCACTAGGCAATCCATAGCTCACCTTTCGGGCACGGAACAGGTGAGCCAAAATGTGAGCGAAACCGGACTGACGAGCTGAGCGCTGTTGAACGCTTGAATGAAGCGCGTGACGTACCCAAGTGAACAGAGAAGGAACTTGAGGCGGTGTTTGTGGCTACGTTGGACATCTCGAAATCTTCAATGCAAGCTCTCGCGGCAATCAGCCACTTTCGTCACCAGCGGCGGCTGGCAAACTCTTGGGTGGTCGGTGACCGACGGCTGTCATCGGCGGCCGTGGCGAAGCTGGAGCACAAAAATCTTGTTCGCGAGCTCGCTTTCAACGGAGAACCAGCCCTCGTGCTGACCGATGAGGCCAAAGTGATCCTTTCACGCAACCGCCCGTAACCAGATGACCAGCTAGTTTGAAACCTTACCAAGACCCTCCGCGGCTGGGGAGGTCTCCCCCTTTCTTGTTGCCGCTCGCATGTTATGAAGGTTTCATCTAGCAACCAATACGCTCCGCCCCGGAACAGAATTCGTCCTGTCCAGTTTACTGCAAAACTTTGGAGGACGAACGTGGCTGCTCATCGTGCGCAATGGAAAGGGCATCTTAAAATCGGGGAGCTGAGCTGTGCCGTTGGTTTGTACACTGCTGCATCGACCTCTGATCGCATCAGCTTCCACATGATCAACGAGAAGACCGGGAACCGTTTGAAACGCGAATTCGTCGATAGCGAGACCGAAGAAGTCGTTGAGCGCGACAGCCAAGTGAAGGGTTTTGAGACTGGCAACGGCGATTATATCATGATCGACCCTGAGGAGGTCGCAGCCGTTATTCCCGACTCTGACAAAATGCTGGAGGCGGAGGCCTATATTCCGTGCGGCAAGATCGATGACGTCTACTTTGACAAGCCGTACTATCTAGTTCCCGTGGACGATGCAGATCAAGACGCGTTCACGAGTATGCGCGACGCCTTGAGCAAGACCAGCGCGACGGCAATCGCTCGGACAGTCCTGTTCCGCCGTATGCGCACTGTCCTAATCAGGGCCCATGGAAAGGGCATCATCGCAACGACGCTCAATTTTGACTACGAGGTCCGGTCTTCAAAAGAAGCGTTCAAGGACGTGAAGAAGATCAAGGTCGAGGCGGAGATGCTCGATTTGGCAAAGCACATTATTGGAACAAAGAAAGGCGAGTTCAACCCGGCGAAGTTCGATGATCGGTACGAAGCCGCCCTTGCTGCGCTGGTGGAAGCCAAAGCAGAAGGCAAATCTCTGCCGAAACCGAAGCCGATAAAGGTATCCAAACCGAACGATCTTCTGAAAGCCTTGCAGGAGAGCGTGGGCATGAACAAATCAAGAGCCAAGAAGCCGAAGGCCGCGAACGCCAATTCTGGAAAGAAGGCGACCAAATCCAAATCCACAAAAAGCCGGGCAAAACCCGCGCAGAAGAAAGCGAGCTAGTAGATGGCACAGCGTCGACCTTATTGGAGAGGCTATCTGAAGCTATCGCTCGTCACCTGCCCAGTCGCCATGACACCTGCGACGTCAGGTTCGGAGAAGGTACGTTTTCACACCCTGAACAGAGATACTGGCAACCGAGTTGTATCCCAGTACATTGACAGCGTGACCGGCAAGCCGGTGAGAGATGAGCACGAGGCAAAAGGCTACGAACGCGGCGAGAACGACTACGTCTTGCTGACGGATGACGATCTCGAAGCGGTGGAACTCGAAACGGTGCGAACGATCGACATCGAGACGTTCGTGCCTCGCGGTAGCATCGAATGGGTTTACCTTGAGACCCCTTATTACCTAACTGCCAACGACAAGATCGGCGACGAGGCGTTCGCTGTGATCAGACAAGCTATGGAGGCGGAGGACGTAGTCGGCATCTCCCGCGTGGTCCTTGGCCGTCGTGAGCGGGCAGTCGTACTAGAGCCTCGTGGCGAAGGCATCGTAGTTTGGGCCCTGCGCTTTGGCGATGAGGTGAGACCAGAGAAAGAGTATTTCGCCGGCATCGACAAGAACTCTGACGACAAAAGTGTCTCAGCGCTGGAGAAGGTCATAACAAAGGGATTGAAGGACTGGTCTCCGGCGATGGTGTCAGACCCTATCCAGGAAAGTCTTTTGAAGCTCATCGACCAGAAGACGAAGGAGAAAAAGCCGCCGAAGAAGGCTGCGGCGAAACCGAAAAAAGACGATTCCGGGAATAGCAACGTCGTCAATATCATGGACGCCCTGAAGAAGTCGGTCGCGAAGGAGCTTAAATCGCGCCGAGCTGGATGAAACTCGCCTTGTACGATCGGCAACCTCATTTTGACGCATGACCCCATGTCGCGAGGGTGTCCTTGAAAGTCCGTGCCGAAAGTGAGCCCCTTGGTTACAGGCGAGATGTTCAACGAGCACGGACCACTCGCTAGGCTGGCCATGGTTATCGGTCTCACCCGGAACGATTCTCCGACGAGACGATTTATTCAACGAGTGGCAACGCCATTCGGCAGCCGTCCTCCTTAGAGGGTTTAGTAATGCGTAGCCGATCCAAACCGCTTCTCCGCGACGATCACGTGGCAAAATCGAAGCCACGAAAACAAAGAGACCCGGCACAACCCCAACTTCCCTTCGACAAAATGCCGGAGCGTATTGAGCCCGCCCTTGCTTTACTGAAGCCAAGCGCACCGCAGGGGGATCAGTGGCTCTTCGAACTTAAGATTGACGGCTACCGCCTTGCAATCCATATCGAGCCAAAAGGCGTGCGTATTTTGACCCGTGGAGGCCACGACTGGACTGACCGTTTCCCAACTATCGCCGAGGCGGCCCGTAAGCTTGGCTTCGGAACCGCCATACTGGACGGTGAGGCAGTGGTGTTGGACGCCGAAGGCCGCTCAGATTTCGGCGCACTTCAGCGATCGCTCGGCGGACGGGGTGGAAAACGCGCCTCAGCAGAAGCGGTCTTCTACGCTTTCGACCTCCTGTATTTTGACGGCCATCTTTTAACGAACGCCGAGTTGTCAGTCCGCCGTCACTTGCTCACCGACTTTTTGGACGATGGGGACGGCAGGATACGTCTGTCCGATGAGATGGATGGCGACGGCGACGAGTTATTGGCGGCGGCATGCGCCCATGGCCTTGAAGGGATTGTTGCCAAGAACCGGGATAGCCGATATCGCTCCGGCCGCGCTGGCGACTGGATCAAGATCAAATGCGTTCAGAGCGAGAGCTTTGTTATCATCGGATATGAGCGATCATCCGTCGCCCGGGGCGGCATCGGAAGCCTCCTGCTTGCAGCCAGGGACGGTACGGCCTTACGCCATGTTGGGTCCGTAGGAACTGGGTTCAAGGAGAAAGACGCCATGTCCCTTCGATCGACGCTCGACAAGCTGAAAACCGAGAAACCGGTCGTACCTATCGAAGGCAAAAACCTTGTGTTCGCTCAGCCCACGCTGATCGCCGAAATCGAGTTTCGCGGATGGACTGACGACGGAAATTTACGTCATGCGTCATACAAAGGCCTGCGAGAGGTCCAAGACAACGCAGACATCTACAATCTTGAAACCAAGGCCGCGGCTGGCCTCGGTTCTCAGGAAGTGAGCTGATGCTCAGGATGTTTTCGGAAACAACGGCGTGACGTTCGTTTCATCCGAAGAAGGCGAGCCAGTGCCCCGACGCCTCGCTACTGCTTCAACGTTACGGAGGACTTTCGCAAGTCCCTCGGCTTGCCGGTAGTAATCAGGCTTCTCAGGCAATGTCAGGTCGAATTGCTTGCTTAAACTTTCAATCAAATGCATCGCTCGGGCGGCAAGTCGGGCGTAGCCTTCAATCCTTCGCTCGAAAAACCCATCATGGTCGTTTTTTGAAAGATCCAGGCTGTCTAATGCGTTTTCGAGGTTGATCACTCTGTTCTCGAACCACAACATTTCATCACCCAGGTTTCCGCCGAGAAGCTGCCAGTCGACATCCTTTGGCAACGAAAGGACCGGCTCTGGAATGTGAAAGGCGAACTCAACCTGATCAGCCGGATTAAACTCCGGCACATCGTGAACTGCGGCGTAGCAAGACCCGACGTAATCATCAAGTGCGAGGACTGACAGCATTGCCAAGCTTCGAGCATCCCTCGCTTTTTTCCTCGGGCGAGAAAAGATTTGAACAATGCGTCCGACGAAGCCGGTTGCACCAAGAGCGTATCCCCCGGTGCGCGGCGACAATCAAGGTGAGACGTCTCATCCTGATCGTCGCGCTATACCCCGGCCCCAACCGCCGCACCGAAGATCATAAAGCCTTGCGTCGTTGTGAGAAAGTCAGCCAACAGATACCTCGTTCGTACTGGGAAACCTTGTGCAGGAATTAGTTTCCTTAGAGTCTGCTCCGGATCTGCGATTAAGCCAACTTCGGCTTTTGGGTGAGCCGCAATCTGAAGCTTCCAAGGTAAACCTGTCATATAAGATGTGGTGCCTGGCACGACCTTGCAAGGTCCGCAGAATTTACGCTGCGTTTGTCGGCTACTTATGGGTTGCGGCGGGATGGGTGCATGGCCCGAGCGTGAAAGAGGCCATAGAGGCTAAACCTTCGTGATGATCTGGTATTGATGCAGCAACTCAATCTCGTTCGATAGAGGTGGCTCGGTTTGTCTGAACGGCTTCGGGCGTTTCGTTAAGTGGATTTCCGCCTCGATTATGCCGCCACCATC
>NZ_JBCIYT010000026.1:0-19730 GCF_050455485.1 Neorhizobium sp. BT27B
GGACATATGGACGCAAGCGATCTGGTCAGATTGTCTCGAAATATCTTGCGAGTCGGGGGCCGTCCACATATGGGATCAGATCTCTCGACCCATTTAATTGCGTACGCTCGTATGCGGAATTGCAGACTTTAGAGGCGCTTACGACTATCGAATATCCAAGGCCGCTAACTCCCCCGAACCAGTTTCTATCGTCTCCGGCATTCCCGCCGCCTTCACGCCCATTGCTCTACCAAAAGGAATTGGCCGCTTTAAAGTTCGACGAGCAAGTCGACAGGTGCCCCAGGTCCGCTGCGTTCACATCCGGACAAATCATCCAACCCACCGCAACCACGCACAGCAATGCCGCGCCGGCCCAGACCTGAAAGCTTGATAAAAAGCTTATATGTGCCTCCTTGGAAGAGGTGCGGAAGGGATGACTCCGCCCACCTAGTTTTTACTGGGCGCCATACTGTTCGCGGTGGCCGAGAGAGCGTCTTCAATCTCCTGAAGCGGGAGAGGATACGTCGCAAGGCCTACCGTTCACGCGATGAAGCGCGCCAAGATGGGTTCGACTACATCGAGATGTTCTACAGCCCGAAACGCAAGCACGTAAGAAACGGAATGCTGTCGCCCGTCGAATTTGAGAAGCGGCAAGAAAACTTAGCCCGAGTGGGCGTCTACGAACTCGGTGCTATTCAGACGGAAGGCCAGCTACTAATGGTAGCCGGCCCTCCTACGCCACCATTGAGGGGGTCGCCGATGGCGAGGACCGCATTGTAGGCGATCAGAGCTTTCGTGGATCTTTCGTGGAAGCGCCACCGGAGGCACCGCAAATCTACTCGAAACGAACAACCGACTTCATGGGAAGGGACCCGACTATTGCACCGGCCTCGTTGGTGATTTCGAAGGTACGACCGTCAACAATTTCACCGTGGATGACCAACTCACCGACTATTTCGCGAGCGGAGCGTACGGCCTCATCATAGGCAAGTTCGTAGCTGAGAGATTCGGACCCGTCTTTGTCCTCATCGAAAACACCGCCAGTGCGGACATTGAAGAAGTACCGGGGCATGCAACCTCCTTGTAATTACCGAAACAAAACATTGCGAAAAGGATCCTGTTCCCGCTGTCGCAAGAGACATTAGCCAATGCAGGCGAAAGCCGGCCTCGGTGTTTCACGCGAGGGGTCCTGTGAGATGACAAGCGAGGAACGAGGCGCGCTTTCCAGGCTTTGGCAGCCAACATTCTGATCGAGGCAGCAAAATCACTGACGAAGGCAAAACCGCCCAGCTGGATGGTGCTGGGCCATACATGCACTTCTGCAGTGTAGAAGGCTGCTGCAAAATGAGGTGGCTGGAGCTTCCGTGTCGGTACCGCGGAACCGAAGTGGTGGTGCTACGAGCATCACCCTTACAAGGGCGGTTCGATTCAGAATGATATGGCAGAGCTCGCGGACAAGATAGAAAAACTGAGATGAGCACCAAAGGAAGGCTGATTGTGTTGGCCGCATTCAACAAAAGCGACGAAGGCGACCTGGTTCCGACCTTCGATCCACGGCAGGTTGACTTAGAGGACCGCGCAAAGCGGGAGGGACGCCTTATCGCGGATCAATAACCCGGCGTCGTTGCGGGGAGCCGAGAAGAGAATCCGGCGATCGAATACGGCTGCCGGTGGTCATCTTCCAGTCGGGCGATGTGCCAGAGCCGGAATGATGCACCGGTTGACGGCGACAAGATCTCTGCCAACGAGCATTCGGAACCAAGTTTCGATTAACGCATTCTCTGCGCGCAAATGGAGGAAGCGGATGGCTGAGCAGACAGTTACGCGTTGGATGAGTTTCAATCTAAACATTCGCTCGAGCGAGACGAAGCTGAGCGGATCTACAATCGATCGGGACCATCGAAAGTGAACCTCGACGTCTTCATGAGGGTGTACAAGAAGCCGGAGGCGGCCGAGACGCTATTGTTCGCTTCAGAGCGATGAGTTTCGCGCGGTGGACGGACTGGGCTGCAGCGCCAAAAAAAGACCCGCAGCCAAGGTTGGCGACGGGTCATGGAGTTGGCAATAATGTCTATAACTCCCATAGTCAGTGAACCGCTAATACTCCGCCCCTCGATTCCAAACATTTCTAATGATCGTGCGCCGGCCAGCAATTCATGACGATTGACCCGTGCCCACGAATACAGCACGTTTTCAGCTATGACAGATCAAGATAATAAACCTGCCGAACTCGGGCCCATCGCTCGCGAACTGATGAAGTTGGCTGACGAGCTTCGGGCGCTGGCCGAGACACCTTTGTTTGCACCGGAAGACATTGCTAATGACGATCGTCCTGCGCCTGAGCGCTGCGTTGACGCTGGGAGTGTCAACTAATGACGTCGGCCCCCAAAGAAGTTCGGGACAAGCTTCATACCCTGTATCTCAAAAGCGAGATGTATTATGAGATCGCAGAAGCTCGATCGGAGGGCGAGGCTGTCATCGATATAGCGCGCCGTTTGGGCGTTTCGGTCTCATCCGCCAGTAAGATGAGCCGGCAGATCGCTTGGATGGTCGAGCGCCGAGATAACCGCCCTCTCCCGATTGGCCTCACAACCCAAGCAGCAATCGCAATAGAGGATGAATTTGGCATCTGGCCAACAGACGACGACAAGCTTTTTGTGGAGCGGAATGCGAGCCGTATTTTCAATTCAGTTGAAGGCAAGCGGGCCATAATGGCCGAGATCGGAGCCTGGCTTCTATATCAGCAGGATCACTAGCGATTCTTGAGACACCGGTACGATCTGTACGGAAGCGCACAATTGCTTCAAGCGGGCATGCCGCCAAGCCGAATCATGAAATAGAGACGTTGGGCGCAGCGTGTCGCTGGAAACCCGCTGGCTGGGTCCCGGTCCCATATCAGAACCCTTCGCTGGATGGCGACCCCCTCAAAGTCCAGCCGCCCATCATTTGCCCCAATACCTAGACTGATTTGAAACGACGCTGGGCAGGGCGCATTGGCTCCTGTATGATCGATTGCGACATCGATGCATGGATCGCTACGACTTGATGGAAGCTTTCCCCCCGGTTAGATCGTGGCATGGAAAAATTCGAAAGATCAGAACGAAACTACCTCATAGCCGTGCTGAAGCTGGCAGGGGAGCCGATCGCCGTCACTGCGGCTCGCTTCGGCATATCTGTCCAGCACGCCGGCAATATCGCGCGGGGCAACGCTTGGATGGTGGAAACCAGAGCGGGGAGAGCAGTGCCTAATGGACTCACCACGCGCGCCGCTATCGCCATCGAACACGCGCTTGGGTTTTGGCCCTCTGATGCTAGTAAGGGGTTCGTTGAGAGCAGCGCGATGACAATGCTGCGCTCTGAAAATGGGCGGCGCGTCATTATGGAAGATATCGGGAGATGGCTAACTAACCCGTGACCACAGTCTCCGCCAAGGCGCCCCGAGCCTCAGCGAGAATGATTGACCGCAAATAATTGAGGTGCTCGGTGTCCGACGTTCAATAGCTTGCAAACAATATTACAGGGTAAGCGATCAGGATTACGAGCAGGCCGCCAAGGGCTGCACGGCAAGCTGGGTTTTCCGTAAGCGCTTCAACCCGGCTGTGTCTTAGAGGTGGCGCGAGAGGGACTTGGTTGCGTGCGCCGGACTTGAATCGGTGACTCTTGGTTATGAGCCAAGTAAGCCAAATTGCTGCTCTACGCCGCAATATTTGGACTAATTGCTTCGGATACGGATATTTAGGCATGAGCGGCGACCACCGTATGGGGCGATACCTTCACTGCCGCATGTAAAGGAGGACAGAACGAGAAGTCCCTCGGCGCCAACGTTAGCCTATGAACAGAAGGTTCTATTTAAGAAGTTCAGGATCACCGTGGAGGAAGCGGCCAAGTTATCGATCAGTACGGTGCAGACCGTAAGCCGATCGACAAAACCGCGCGCCGCATCGCGGTTTAAAAACAAAAGCGCCGAGCTCAACCAACCACGGAAGCGCTGCGCAGGATCGCCACGTCGCCGATAGGAGGTAGCGACATGGCAAGGGGTGCCGCCACGATCCGCCAGAGCGGCTCGACATGGCAGGCTATTTAAACGCGATGGCAACATCATGCGTAGTTCGGGTTATCGAGTGACTCCCGCCTTGACTGCCAAACTGACAGTGTTGCTCTGCGAACTGGCACGGTCGACATCAGTCAAATGTCACCGTGTAACAGCGAAGGCAGCGAACTGAGTAAATGATTGTGGGGGCCTATCCCACTCGGCATCACTGGTGCAAGCGGGACAAGGGATACTTACGCTGCTACAGATACACGGCCTCCTTCCAGTCCGCGCCCGATGCGGGTGGGCCTCGCACACGAAATGAGTATCCTTACACGCTTTGCAAGGTGCAGCCGACAGTATCACAGGGTTTCCTGAAAATTTCGAGTTCAATGCTACCGAATGGAAGCATCTCAGATTCAGGTAGACAAGAAAGTGATTTGCAGCAAGGCGCGTATTGAATTCGGAGCAGGCGCCGAACGAGTTCAGGCGTGATGCATTAACCCACTCCCCAAGGCTGCGAGTTCGCGCTCATCCTTAATGCCATTTTGCAGTTGTCTGACGAGTATGAGCGCGAGAGCTTCGGCGTCTGGGCCCAGTTTAGGCAGGTGATGCTCGGCGCAGATCTTGTCAAACACTCGCTGCAAAATGTCCAGCTCAGCCGGCTGCACAGGCGTCATGATCCTCGAAAATGGCATGCTGCACTCCGAATCAACGAAAGCTTTTTTAGGAACATGACATATTGACGCATTAAAGTCGTCTGTCCGCCACCGTACGATTGCCGCATGTGCACCCATTTACCATAGATGTTCTTCACGTATTAAAGAGTGCTGTTTTATCGTCTCCGAAACAAGGGGGCGGTTCGGCAGTGCATACCAGTATTCAGTCAAAATGGGTCTTGACGTTTGCCGTCCCTATAGCCGCCGCCGCTGTCATTTCTCTTTCCTTGCTTGCGGCATTAACGTTGGCAGGTAACGCGACTGATGACGTTGCCGCCCAAAGACAGCGCGCCCTCGTGACGCTGACGGTCGCAAAGCTGGAGGCCTCCGTTGCACATGACCAGGAAAGCGCAACAGTCTGGGACGATGCGGTGCGCAACGCTTCGGCAAGGAATATGGATTGGCTGGATACCAATCTCGGCGCCTGGATGCACAGCTACTTCGATCACGATGCGGCAGTGGTCATTGGCCAAGATTTAAAGCCGATCTACCAATTCATTGCTGACCGACCGAATGCGCCCAGAACAAATCAGTTGGAGAAGGCCTACAGACCATTAGCTGAGAAGTTGCGAAGCCGCTTAAGCTCCGGGGATCGCGCTGGCATCAACAACAGAACGCTGTCGATTGCGGAAGCGGACCTTGCGTTTGTCGGTTTCCGTCCGGCTGTCGTCAGTGTAAAGCCAATCGTGTCCGACACCGGTGATATCGAGCAAGCCCCCGGCTCGGAAAATCTGCACGTCGCAGTGCGTTTCCTAGACGGTGATTTGCCGACTTTGATTTCCAGAGACTATGGCGTTGAGAACCTTTCGTTTAGCGTCTCGAAACCTAAAGACGACCAACTTTCCTATGTTGCGCTAACGGCACGTTCGGGCGGGACTGTGGGCTATTTTCATTGGATCCCTTTCCGGCCTGGCCAGAGCGTGTTGCAAGCGACTACGCCAATGTTGGGTTTTGTCTTCGTGGCAATATTCACAGCAGCCAGACTTGCGGGAGGTATGTTTTGGAGACGATCTGCACGCCTTGAGGAAAGCCAAGCCGAACTTCGACATCAGGCGACTCACGACGCACTTACAGGTCTTGCCAACCGCGCGTACTTCACCCAGCATCTCGACACAGATCTCAAAAATGCTCGTCAACACGAGACCCACAGCGTTCTGTTCATCGATCTGGACAAATTCAAGGAAGTCAATGACACGCTAGGTCATCCGGCGGGCGACAGGCTGATTGCTGATTCCGCTCAACGACTTCGTGAACTTCTCCCGACCGCACTGATCGCCCGAATCGGCGGTGATGAGTTCACGATCCATCTGGCGCATCAGGAATCCGGTAAGGCCGAGGAAACTGCTGAAGCTGTGGTAGCAGCTCTGCGAACTCCCTTCCTGATCGACGGGGTGTTCGTGAGCGTTGGAGCCAGTGTTGGGTTAGCGACCTCTGTCGGCCCCGCCAATGGTGACGAGCTGACAAGACATGCGGATATAGCATTGTATCATGCTAAGGCGGCCGGCAGAAACACGTACGCGGTTTTCGGCGCCCATATGGACGAACTGTTGAAGAAGCGGCGCGCCCTGGAGCACGATCTTCGCGAGGCAGTCGAGAACAAGATCGGTATTGAAGTTCACTACCAGCCGGTCTTTTCAGCAGAAACGAATACCGTTGTTTCCCTTGAAGCATTGGTTCGTTGGCAGCATCCAGAACTTGGCTTCATAAGCCCAGACATCTTTATACCTGTCGCTGAAGACTGCGGTGCAATCAATCAGATCGGAGCGATAGTCCTTGAGGATGCATGCACCTTGATGGCTGACTTTCCAGACATCGAAGTCGCGATCAACGCATCGCCGAGCGAACTTGCCGCGCCGGGCTACCCCCTTCGAGTTCTGTCAGCGCTAGCCAAGGCGGGGATCAAACCATCCAGACTGGAAATCGAACTGACAGAGAGTGCTGCCGCGGATGAGAACGGCCGAGTAGCACAGGCAGTATCAACGTTGCGGAATGCCGGGATCCGGTTCGCAATCGACGATTTTGGAACGGGTTATTCGTCATTCTCACGGATCCAGAAAATCGAGGCAGATAGGATTAAGATCGACCGTTCTTTCATCAACGAGATGCATAAGGATGACAGCCGTGCGCTGGTGATTGCTATGATCAATATGGCACAGGCGAAAGGACTTATGATCACAGCCGAGGGCGTCGAGACGCACGAGCAGCGAGACCTACTTATGAAACTTGGCTGCGATCACCTGCAAGGCTTCCTGCTCTCCCGTCCCCTTGGTCCCGATGCTGCAAGACGGCTCCTTGCTGATGACACATATCATTTTGCAATTGCCTGAACGCTAAACCAACCCCTGAGCCTGTAAGGATAACGGTTACGGTAGTCTCAGCGACTGCGGAGTCTAGCAGCAACCCCTTGTCATCATCGTTCATCGGAAAAGCGCGCGGATGTTGATCCTAGGATCGAAGGTTCGGTAACAGCGCTCACTGCACCGATCGTATTTAGCTAAAATTCAGCATTCTCATTTAGTGCTAATTGCCAAAGCAATGCGAGCGTATGAATTATGACTGCGACCTTGACCGTCACCAAACCTCTTTCGCGCAAGATCACCCTCTATGGCTGTGCCGCGGTCCTATTCACCAGCGCTGCCATTGGCGGTCTCGCTTGGTATGAGCAGCGAACGATGAACGATAAGGCGCTCTACAGCAAGGCAGCGAGCGACCTGCAAGTCATCCAGACGGACATGGACGCTATCCAGAGATCTGCCTCAGCATTGGCCCTCGTTATTGCCGGCGAGCCCGACACCCCAGCGCTGATTGCAAGCAATGATCGCCAAGGGTTGATCAACAAACTGTCGAAAAATCTTACTGCCATGGCCCAAGCCGGTGGGTTGCAACTCGTCACGATCGCCGATGGTAAAGGCAACGTTGTCGCTCGCATGCACGCCCCTGACAAATTCGGTGACAACTATATGGGTCGCCGCAAGACGGTCGCATCGGCCATCACGTCCGGCAAGCTTGCAGCTGGTATCGAACCCGGCAGAACGGGGATCGGCATCTATGCTGTCGCCCCAGTCATTGTTGACGGCCAAGTGGTTGGCGTGATCGATATCGGAACAGAGCTCTCGAATCCCTATTTCACACCTCTGGCGGAACGGCTCGGCGCCGAAATTTCGGTTAATGTGGTTCAGAATGGCAAGATCGTAAATCAGTCCTCAACTGACGGGAACCAAGCATTTCTGGAGATCGCGTCTTTGCAAGACGCACTCGATGGCAAGCGGGTCTTTGAACAGGACGTGCTCGAAGGCCGCGACATGTTTATCAAAGCTGTTCCGTTCAGCTCGTTCGCTGGTGAGAAGATCGGCGTCATCGAAGTGGGGACTGACGCGACTGAAATCCTTGCTGGTGCCCGAGCCTCGCTTTGGACCATGCTTGGCGTCACTCTCGTCATTTCGCTGCTTGCCCTGACAGCGTTCTTCCTGTTCGCCAAGTCGCTCGGTAATACCATCGGCCGCCTGACGTCGACGATGGGACGCCTGGCATCCGGTGACCTCACCGCCAACGTCGAAGGTGAGAACCGTCCCGACGAAACTGGCGCCATGGCGCGTGCGGTGCAGGTATTCAAGGACAATGCGCTGAAGACCAAGGAACTTGAGCGCCAAGCCGACGAGCAGCGCAGCATGACCGAAGAACAGCGCCGCCAAAATGCCGAGGAAGCGCGCATTCGCGCCGAACAGATGGCGGAAGCCACCAACGGTCTCGCAACCGGACTGAAACATCTGTCTTCCGGCAACCTGACATTCCAGCTCGATCGCCCGTTCGCACCGGACTTCGAAAGCCTGCGCGCCGATTTCAACTCCACCGTGGAGCAGCTGCGCGATACGTTGGGCTCGGTCGCGCAGGCAACCAGCTCGATCGACAGCGGATCTCGTGAGGTAAGCAATAGCGCCGATGACCTGGCGAAGCGTACTGAGCAGCAAGCTGCTTCGCTGGAAGAGACGGCAGCCGCCCTCGACCAGATCACCGTCAACGTGACCAACTCCTCCAAACGCGCCGAAGAGGCCCGCACCGTTGCCATCCAGGCCAACGAAAGCGCCCGCCAGTCCGGCGCAGTCGTTGCCGATGCCGTACAAGCGATGGGCCGTATCGAAGAATCGTCCGGGCAGATTTCCAACATCATCGGTGTAATTGACGACATCGCCTTCCAGACCAACCTTTTGGCGCTCAATGCCGGTGTTGAAGCGGCTCGCGCCGGTGAAGCTGGCAAAGGGTTCGCCGTCGTTGCGCAGGAAGTGCGTGAACTCGCCCAGCGTTCGGCCAAGGCTGCGAAAGAGATCAAGGATCTGATCGGCAAGTCCTCGATCGAGGTTGGCACTGGTGTCAAGCTGGTGCGCGAGACAGGCGAAGCGCTGCACGCCATCGAGGCTCATATCGTCACGATCAACCAGCATATGGATTCGATCGCCACCTCCTCGCGTGAACAGTCGGTCGGCCTTTCCGAGGTCAATACCGCCGTCAACCAGATGGACCAGGTGACCCAGCAGAATGCTGCAATGGTGGAAGAAGCCAATGCCGCCGGAGCTACACTTGCTAACGAAGCAGGCCGCCTACGCGAGCTGATTAGTCAGTTCCAGCTCGGTCAGGGCCAAGGCATGGCTAAGCCATCGTCTGCCCTGCGTCAGACGGCGGCGGTCATGGCCGCCTCATCCCGCTCAGTACCGGCAGCGTCCCCGGCTCGCGGCATGGCCGGCAAGATTGCCAGAGCTTTCACCGGCCGAGGCAGTTCGGCGACCGCGGCAGCGACAGATAACTGGGAAGAATTCTGAACACCGACGGCGCCTATGGAGGTCGACTGCTGGCGCGGCCTCCATACCAACCCAAGACTGCGCATAGCAATAGTAACACGCCGTCCCAACAGCTTCTCTCTCATAATGCTGCTCGGGTCTGGTTTCCACGTTGCAGCTGACGTGAGGCCGCGTGAAAGGGCTGTGTGTTTCGGCGTGGAATATTGACCCCTCTGGCGGGGTGATAGGCGTCCAATTTTGGCTCTGACTCACATTTGCTGCTGTTCGGGATTCGTGCCAACCCTTCGCTTACGAGCTGATCACCAACATCGCGACCTTTTACCCGAAGGGTCGCCAGTGTTCGACGATATCGGTCTTCACCTTCGCGGGGGATTTCGACGCGCTGACAATCGAGAAGCGCAGCGAGCCGGTTTTTGGAAACCTGAGCCAGGTTGCTTTCGTATCGGCATTGCCCCTCGATTTCGGGAGCATCGATGTTGGAAATCGGACGCGCTCAACGCCATGGTTCTCTATCCTGATGGTATCGCCGTCCCAGACCTTCACTCAAACAGGCTCGCACGCGAGGGCATTCTTTTTCTTGCTCTACACTTGAAGCTATTGCCGCCATAAATGTTCCATGACAGACGGTACCCAGGCGCATCCGCAAGATCGCTCCGCTCCGTCGTTTTTGAACTCGAGATCAGTTGTAAGCACTCTGGTCAACCAATAGGACGCAGGCTTCGAACGATGGATGATGCGAAACAGTGCCTCGATGGCTCAGCGCTCGTTGGCGGCGGCCGAGCCGGGGATGCCATCAGGCAGATGGACTGGGGGTCGACACCGCTTGGGCCAATTGGTTCATGGCCCGCGGAGTTGAGAGCAAACGTCCAGACAATGCTGGCGTCACCCGTGCCGATGGCGGTTCTCTGGGGGCCTGAAGGCATCCTCATCTATAACGATGGCTATGCGGCGATTTGCGGACCGCGCCACCCGACCGCACTTGGCGGCAAGCTGCTGGAAGTCTGGCCTGAAGCCGCCGACTTCAATGCACGCGTGATTGCCGCAGGATTGCGTGGTGAATCCCTGAGCTTCCATGCTCAGGAGCTGGAGCTCTGGAGGCATGGCAGGGCGGAACAGGTCTGGATGGACCTGGAGTATCTGCCGATACGCAATGGCAAGGGCCAGCCGATCGGCTCGCTTGCGATGGTCTTCGACATCACCCAGCGCGTACTCGCTGAGCGCCGGCTGGCGCAAAGCGAAGAACTGTACCGGTTCCTCGACGATCTTGGTCAGACTATCGCCGGTCTACATGATGCAGATGAACTTCTTGCCGTGACGACACGCATGGTCGCCGCCCATTTGGGCCTCTCCAACTGCGCTTACGCAGATATGGATCCCGATCAGGACGGTTTTACGATCCGCGGCAACTGGCACGCGCCTGAATCGCCGTCGATCGTCGGACATTATAGCCTTGCTGATTTTGGCAAGCTTGCGGTTCAGGAATTGTCGGCAGGCCGACCCCTGATCATCAACGACAATCTCAAAGAGATTGCGCCCGAAGAGGCGAAGACTTTTCAGAATATCGGCATCACTGCGACGATCTGCATGCCGCTGGTAAAAGACGGCCGGTTAGCCGCTTTGATGGCCATTCATGACAGGAAGCCGCATAAATGGTCCAGCTATGAACTGAATCTTATTCGCGAAGTCACGGAAAGATCGTGGGCGCATGTTGAGCGCGTCGGGGCGGAAGCAAACCTTCGCGCAAGCGAAGAGCAACTGCGGCTCGCCATCGATGCGGCCGAAATTGGCCTTTGGGACGTGGACGCGGTTGCGGGCACTCTGTTCTGGCCGCCGCGCGTCAGGGCAATGTTCGGGATTTTGCCAGACGTGCCTGTCTCCATGCAGGACTACTATAGCGGACTTCATCCAGACGACCTTGAACAGACTTCAATCGCCTACGCGGCTGCAGCGAACCCGGACGTTCGCGCCGTTTACGACGTCGAGTATCGGACGATCGGCAAGGATGACGGTATTGTCCGCTGGGTCGCGGCGAAGGGACGTGGCGTATTCGAGGGCGGCCGCTGCCTGCGGTTGATCGGAACCGCGATCGACATTACTGGACGCAAAAAGACAGAATTTGCCTTACGCGAACTAAACGAGACCTTGGAAGCGCGCGTCGCTGAGGGTGTGGCGGAAAGCAAACTCCTGGCTGATGTCGTTGAAAACACGACGGCCATCATCTTTGTGGCGGACCATCAATACCGATGGCTGGCAACGAACAAGGCGGGGACCAAAGCTTTCGAACAGCTCTACGGCGTGCGCCCGGTGATCGGGGCGTCCATGCTCGACGTGCTTGATCATCTGCCTGAGCATCGCGAGCATGTGCGTCGCACCTGGTCCCGCGCACTTGCGGGTGAGGAATTTACACTGCTTGACGAGTTCGGAGACGGCAAACTGTCGAAGCGCTGGTTCGAGCTGAACTTCAATGTCCTGCGAGATGCTGCGGGGCGTCAGATCGGCGCTTACCAGATCGCATACGACGTCACCGAACGCCTGGCAGAGCAACGACGTCTTTCGGATGCAGAGGAACAGCTGCGGCAATCGCAGAAGGTGGAAGCACTCGGTCAACTGACCGGTGGTGTCGCGCATGACTTCAACAACTTGCTGACCCCCATCCTAGGCTCGCTCGACATGCTCGTGCGCAGACAGATTGGCAACGATCGGGAGCGCAAACTGATCGGTGGCGCGCTACAGTCGGCTGAGCGCGCCAGAATTCTCGTCCAGCGCCTTCTCGCTTTCGCTCGGCGACAGCCGCTTCAGCCCACCGCGATCGACGTGAAAACGTTGGTAACCGGCATGGGTGAGTTGGTCAGTAGCACGACGGGCCCGCAGGTCCAGGTGGTTATCGACGCCCCAGAAATTCTGCCGGCTGCACGGGCTGATTATAATCAGGTGGAGATGGCGCTCCTGAACCTCAGCGTCAACGCTCGGGACGCGATGCCCACAGGCGGCACATTGCGCATTAGCGCTAGTTCCCGCGAAGTTTCTACTGGGGCGCAGAGCGATCTAAAGCCCGGCCGCTACGTGACAATCTCAGTCGCCGACACCGGTGAGGGCATGAGCGCAGAAACCATGGCCCGCGCAATCGAGCCCTTCTTCTCGACGAAGGGCATGGGGCAAGGGACCGGCCTCGGCCTTTCGATGGTACACGGTCTCGCTCAGCAACTGGGTGGCGGTATCCGCATCTTCAGCCGGCTGGGGGAAGGCACGAACGTCGAGCTCTGGTTGCCCGAGGCCAACGACGCACCTGTTCCTCTTCCGAAGCTTGTGGATGGGGCCACGGCATCCCTCACCCATCGCGGAACAGTATTACTCGTCGACGACGAAGATGTCGTTCGCTCCAGCGCAGCCCATATGCTAGACGAGCTAGGTTTTGATGTTGTGGAAGCCTCAAGCGGAGAGGCCGCGCTAGCTGCGCTCGACCGTATGGCGGACCTGAAAATGCTCGTCACAGACCATCTGATGCCAGGCATGGATGGGGTAGAACTGGCGCGCCGTGTCAAGCTCATCCGGCCGGAACTACCGTGTCTGATTATTTCGGGATATGCGGACGTTGAGGGTATCGTACCGGGTCTGCCAAGATTGACAAAGCCGTTCAAGATCGAGGAGCTTAGGGAAGCATTGGCAGCGACAGGTTCGGATCAAAGTGAACCCCGAGCCGAGCTCTTGAGCTGATATAAAACGCCTGCCGCCCTTTTCCGCTTGGTATCGAACCGAAGCAGAAAAGGAACGGCAGCTTCAGCACTAGTCGATGGCCGCCGCTCATGTTATTTGTTGAGCGTATCCTTGAGCGCTTTCGCTGGCGAGAAGGCCAATTTCTTTGCAGCAGCAACTTTGATTGTTGCTCCGGTCGCTGGATTGCGAGCGTCACGCTCCGGAGTGTCTTTAACCTTGAATTTGCCAAATCCAGGGATGGACGTCTCACGGCCCGACACCGCAGCTGACGTGATTGCGGCGAACACCGCCTCGACAATCGCTTTGCCCTGAGCTTTGGTCAGGCTGTTGTCGGATGCGATCCTCTCGGCGATTTCGTTTGTTGTCGTCATAGCAGTCCTCGCTTAGTTGCAAGACACTAGCATTTCTCCACTTTGGGCGAACTGTCAGCAGCGATTGCGATAAACGATCCCCGGAGGCGATGATGTCCACAGCTAAAGAGCTTGTTTTCCCTCTGCTTGGTCTGCCTCATACTCCCTTGTTCCCGCAGCGCAGACTGTTTCGGCATCATCAATCGGCATGCGAACACAAAGAATGACCCCGCGCTCAAGTCAGCGCTGTCGCGTCGGAGTCTGCCGAATGTTAGAGGCCCTCGAAGGTTTGTACCGCCGGTTCTAGGGCAACAGGAAGCATACTGCTAGCGCCTGGTCAGTGAAAGTTTGGCACAGGGCCTATCGTTTGTGCGGGCACGACGACTCCGACATATTTCACCGTATCCCCATTACGTTTCCTAAAGCCTCGGCCGTATCCCGTGACCAATGTGTAACGTCCGAGCTTGTTACATACTCTGTACGTTTCTTGCTGCGGCCGATCAGCCACGATGCTGTCTCGGATGGTTTTAGCCAGCCTCGGCCGATCTTCAGGATGCACCCGTTTGAGGTAGGCTTCAATCGGCAGCCCATTACTCGTGTCGTCGGCCTCGAGCCCAAATAACTCGGCGAGCGCTGCGTCCGCGTACAGCGTATTGTCTGTGATATCCCATGTGAAAAAACCGATCTCAGCCGAAGCCTTTTCGTTCACTTCAACGGAAAAGATCCAACGTTCAGAATTCACCCCCACCTCCCGATCCCATTGGTAACCTGACCCTGCGAGCCCATCGACAAGCTCATGCCGGGATGCACAACCCCTCAACTCGCGTTCTAGTCTGAATGACTGAACTTAAGGCGCCGCGACCATGCGCACAGCTCTTGTTCATTTCCTGGCATGCGCAGCGTCACGCCCCACGATTGCTATGCGTGACGACTCGGTAATCGTTTGAGTTTCAGTCCAAGGTGAAAAAAAGCGAGCGACAGGCCAGTTTGAATCGCTCTGTTGCGCTAGCAAATATGATCGCCGTTCAAACATTCAGGCTCAGGTAATCAGCTGAAACCAAATGGGTACTCAAGAAGGCTGGCTCAAAGCGCGGTAGCGCGTGACCCGGCGAACGCCGAGGAGACCGGCAGTATAGGCAATAAACGTTTGCTCCACCTCGATTAGTCGGTGAGCATGGGCGACCTGGTTAAGACCGAGCGCATTCGGCGGTCTAAACGAAAGCCACGAGCTTTGGCGGCCGCACTGCCAACACTTGCTCGATCAAGGATCAATCAGCGCCCTAAAATCAGCAGAACCGGCGAAGACCTTCACGATCATTTCGGCTCGTCAAGTCGCTTAGCTTGATCACGGCGACGCTCCTTTTTGTGAAAGAGCATCGCCGCAGATTCCTCAAAAATATTATTCTATTACCTGAACAACCCGACGGCTGGACGGTTCGACGATGACGCGTCGTTCGTTGACGACTGCGTAAGCGTAGTTCGGGTTTTCGGGAATCTGCTGAACGACCACAGTAGAAGGAAGGGCTTCGCCGACCACCACGCGTTCTTGAACAACAACACGCTCGGTAGGCATTGGGGCTTCTCGAACGTATGTCACAACCTTCTGCGGCGGTGGGTCTATAGCAGTACCGACGATTGCTCCCGCGACCCCACCAACGGCAGCGCCGACTGGGCCGCCGACAATTGCGCCGGTCACAGCGCCACCGGCAGCACCATTGACCGTGGACTCCTGAGCGGAAACGGATCCTGCGACCGCAAGACCAATGCTCAATATCATAAGACGCCTCGAAAGCATTTTGATCTCCTCCGTGCGCGAAACTGCGCGCGCCGAGAACGTCGGAATTTTGAAAATGTTCCAGCTCAGATCTGATGCGCGTGAGTGTCTTCTCGGCCGATGTGGCTAGGCAGCCCTTCGGCTGGCGTCCTCGATTGCCCAGCCGAAACTCCATGCATCAGCTTTGAAAAGGGCGTGCGGATCACGTTTTTGATCGAGTGCGCGGCGTTGCGGGCAGTCATGCCGGGTTAGCCCTAGGATACGGGCATTCATGCCGCGCTGCTGCCAGTCGAGAACAATCTCGATATCCATGTCATTGCTACCCTTACGTCTCTTCATGAGATGGAGGACTGCTCTCACGGGTAGCTTGCGCGAAGCTGACCAAAATGAAACTGCTGAGGACATAGCGTGCGGTTTCGTTTTTGCTATAGCCAGCGCGCTTTCTTGAACCGGAAAAACAGGAGCGAACAAAGGGCCAGGATGACGGCGATCAAACGTAGTAGCCGTATCTGGTTTCCAACTCCGGCATATTTTTGAAGTTCATGCCGTAGATGCCTGCAATAGCGGTCGGAACAGCCAGGATTGCTGCCCAAGCTGCCAGCTGTCGCGTGATCGCGCCTTGGCGTTGTTGTTCGAGGAGATTAGATGCCTCGAAGACGGATGTGATGATTTATCTCAGGCCCGACACGGATCCTTCAACTCGCCTTACATGGTCGTAAACGTCCTTGAAAAATGGTTTCGAGTTTTGATCGAGGCAAGGAAGATCGAGGTGCGTCAGCTTCCCGACAACCTCCGCCATTGGTCCCAGGACGCGCTGAAATTTGATGACCTGACGGCGCATATGAAAGATGCGCCTGATCTGTTCCGGCTCCAGGAAGGAGATCAAAACATGCTTTTCAAGGCCAAGAACGCGGTCTTCAATCGTTTCCACAATCGGTAGGTAGCCGTCGACCACAAAGTCAATGATGGCATGCAACACGTAGTCGGGACCGTGCGCGAGAAGCTGTGGGGACTGCTCAAGTTGTTGCCGTAATTGCTGATGCGACCTGGCGGAACCGTGTCGCACCGTAATGAGGTGTTGCTTGCCGACGAATATGCAGGTCTCACCATAAGCAATCTTATCGCCTTCAAGATGTGCAGTTTTGACGACGACAAACAGCTGATCGCCGTAGATGTCGATTTTTGGCACTTGCTTGCCGTTTAAGGCATCCTCCACGGCTAGCGGATGAAGTCCAAACATTGCCTGCAACCGAGCCATCTCCTCCGCGGTCGGTTCCGAAACCCCAATCCAGATGAATTCATCGTCCGGATTACGAAGAGGCGTTTCCGACAAAGCGATCTGCTCCGCCCGGTTTCCATCGCGATAGAGAAAAGAAGCAACGATTGTCATGTTTACCTCAAAGAGCGGCGCACTAGTACGACAGACCGGAGATGCGCCCTTAGAGCCTGTAGGGAATGAAGTGCGGCCTGTTATCGCGAAACGATAGGAAGTGCCAATGACGATGGCAACGCCGTATACCGGTCACTTATCCCAATGGGAGCAGCGCCCAAACAGAGCTTTCGCAACGGGAGTCGCAGGCCGGATGGCCGGAGACCGGTTGCACTAAAGTCGAAGAACACTTTGGCATCAAGTGAACTGAAGTAAGACCGCGCCACCGGCCATCAGCACCACAACGATCCATGGGGAAGCTTTCCAGACCACCAGGAGCAGGAAGCCAGCGAGAGCTAAAGCGAAATCAGCCGGGGTTAAAACCGAACTCGTCCATACGGGATTGTACAGGGCAGCGCCCAACACACCGACGACTGCAGCATTCGCACCGCGCATGGCAGCTTGCGCCATCGGTAGACGGTTCAACGCACCCCAGAAAGGAAGAACGCCAATAAGGAGCAGGAACCCGGGTAGAAAGATCGCCACCAAGCAGATTGAGGCCCCGATGAGCCCGCTAGGGGCTGGCCCCATGACGGCGCCTAGATAGGCGGCGAACGTGAACAGTGGGCCAGGAACCGCTTGAGCTACTCCATAGCCGGCAAGGAAGGAGTTTTCGGGTACCCAGCCCGGATGAACAACTTCCGTTTGCAACAGCGGCAGAACAACGTGTCCACCGCCGAACACCAGCGAGCCAGACCGGTAAAATGCGTCGAACAGGTTCAGCGATTGCAAGCCGCTGCTGGTCGCGATCACGGGCAACAAAAAGAGAAGCGCAGTGAAGGCCACCAGGCAAACAACACCCGTTGTCTTTGAGACACGGAAGGACAGTTCCCCCATGGTCTTGCTGTCTGGCTCACGACAGAGGACAAGGCCCGCCATCAAGCCGACAATGATAGCTATGAGCTGTCCGAAGACGCCGGCAAAGGTTACGGCAATGACTGCAGTTAGGGCTATGCCTGCTCGTGTGTGATCAGGTGTCAGAGACTTTGCCATCCCCCAGACGGCTTGGCCGACGACTGCCACTGCGACCAGTTTGAGTCCGTGTAGCAAGGCTTGGCCGAACGGATTGTCGAGCGCGGTCGCGGCCATCGCGAACAAAACAAGGATGATTGCTGACGGGAGAGTGAAGGCAGTCCACGCGGCGAGCGCGCCGAGAGGGCCACCTCGCATAAGACCGAGCGCGAACCCGACTTGGCTCGAGGCCGGCCCCGGAAGGAACTGACACAGCGCGACAATATCGCCGTAAGCCTTTTCATTAAGCCACTTTCGGCGAACGACGAGTTCGTCTCGGAAATAGCCAAGATGGGCGACAGGCCCCCCGAACGATGTCAGGCCGAGTTTTAGAAAAGCCCAGAAGACCTCCGATGCGTGCCCATCGGGTCGCGATGCTGCCGGACCTTGCATTGCCATTGCGTCTCAACCCGTCACTTACAATTCGGATGTACTGGCTCTACAACTGGCCCGATGACGGAATTATGACGGCGCTCCTTCCATCACAGCGCGCACAGTGTTGGCACTCGGCCCAGCCAATGATATTTAGTGAGCTGTCGCGGAGAGGTCTCGTGCACAGCAAGCGAACGATGGCTCTCCGGACGGCGGAACCTAAGGTCTTTCAGCCAACCGCTGGGCTCCAGCCGACGACAACAAGACAGAAGGGAGAACGCATTATCGCTGCCAGACCAAGCTGCAGCCTCTGGAACACCGTCAGTCTTTCAGCTCCCCCATCGAAATCAAGCGACGTGCGTGCGCTGCCCTGTCCAGCAATAAGCCGATCAAGCTCTTCGAGTAGCGGGCGGTCCTCCCGCGGAATTGACTTTCGATTTGCGTGTTTCGATAGAAGGGCTTGCTTCGCTCGGATCAAATACGCGGTCCGCTTTGCGGGTTCGGATTGAGGGCGAGAGTGATCCATTGCCTAAAAATAATCCTGCGCCATGGTTGAATAGGACTTACGAAAAAGCGTTCGCGTCGTCACCTTACCGAAGGCCGCCACCTTCCTAATCCCGATGCGTAGCATAGTGGCAGCGAACTCATCGGTAAATGCTCGGCGGCACCCTGGACGTTTTGCAAGATGACCCTTGTCAGGGTACGAGGGCGGGCGGTCGTGCAAATAACATTGCGCAGAAAATCTGATCATGGACGTAACCATCTATCTCAACCAGACTTGCGGCACGTCGCGAAGCGAACCATTTTTGGGGCAGGCATATAGGATTCCGAGAAATCGGGCGGCGAAGTGCAGGTTTCCTTCGCAATAAAGTACAAGCCGCCAGCAGATACTTCATCAACGCCGCGGGACGTGCGGGTTGCGCCCTGTCCAAAGGGTGGACGCCATAGTCTCCACTATTGACCGATCACCTTCCAGCATTATGAACCATTTTCCCCAGCCTGTTTAAGGACTGACTAAGCATGCTGAGGAGCCATGTGGAACGTGAGTTTGTGAGCCGAGTTCCCCTACCTCACGTCGCACAGGATACATCACGATGCTGGTCAATTTGTTGGCTGTTTCGATTGCCGCAGTGTTAACGGCGGCAGGCGTCGGTCTTATATTCTTTTCTCTGAGGCAAACTCCCGCAGAGGAAGAATAATGACTTCATTGCCTTAGCCTGAGGGTTAAAGGGGTGCGGGTCATCCATCTCGGGCTGCAGCGCACGCCCGAATCCGAGAAACAGACGCGTTGACTCAACCGGCGCATGATGCGCCTCCTCTACCGAGATTTCAATAGGAGCGCCGTAGTGAACAGCGACGGAAAATATTATCTCATCGGCTTGATTGCAATTGCCATCGTCATTGTCGGGGCGATTAGCCTCCGCAATGCAGGGATCCAACTTACCGCCGCCAACCAGACGGCATCGGATGCCTCGCGCCAACAGAGGTGGCTCGGTTTGTCTGAACGGCTTCGGGCGTTTCGTTAAGTGGATTTCCGCCTCGATTATGCCGCCACCATC
>NZ_JBCIYT010000027.1:0-16893 GCF_050455485.1 Neorhizobium sp. BT27B
CGGAGGTCTCATGCGTGCAACAAAAGTGGCCTGGTTTTACTCCGCCGCCTGGCCTTAATTTGCTCCGGCGTTGACAGAGGCGTATCATACGACGATGACCTTGCTGCTGGGTTCCAACGGCCGCACCGAAGCGTGGCCGGTATCCAGAGAAGAATTCGACAAAACTCTGGCGCCGTCGATCGCCCCTTGAGCAATTTCGCAAAGCTTCGGATCAGGTCGCAGTTCCGTGACGATGTTAAGATTAAAAGGTGCCGCCCAATCGCTACCCTCGACTAGCGCGTCAAGGTCCATTGCAACTGTTCTCCATAAACGAAGGAAACTTCCCGATGATCGAATACGAAACCAAAAAGCCGGCGTTCAGCGACCCTCGCGCTGCGGTCAACGCGTTTGCCAAAAAGCACGGACTTGGGAAAGAGGAAGCCGAGCGGATTTATTTGAAGATTGGCATGGTGGCGACCGAGGAAGATTTTCTTGCGGAGGCGAAGCTTGTCTCGCCAGACTTCAAGTTACCGAATGAAAAGGCCAGAAAGCTATGACGTCACAAGCAGCGGAAGGACAGGTCCTGGACTCTAACAGTTCCGCGATGGCCCTGGAACCCTCACCGCAGGGGCTGACGCTTACTCCAGTTGATCGGCTTGGTTTCGAGCTACGAGAGCGAATCTCAAGCACCGTCAAGGCTGCCAGAGCCCAGAGAGGCCTTGAAATCCAGGAAGCTGCTGATCGGGTGGCTGCCGAGCGCTTGGAAGTTCAGCAGAAGGCCATCGCGGCACTGCTGGCACTTCTGAGCGACGATGCCCTCAATCGCATCATCGGACAGCATGCCGGTTTGGGTGAGTTGCAGACTGGGACGATCAAGGTAACCAAGCACGGGGTCGAACTCATCCGTACTGGCAGCGCAGGCGCATCGCAGATGTCCGGCGAAAAACTCAATATGACCTTCAACGGTGCCATTCCACAGTCCGGGCAGCAACTGAACTCCATTGAGTTTCAAGAGCGAGCGCAGCAACTTCGCGTTCAGGGTATCGAGATTGTGGGGGTCTACGATGCCTCTGGACAAAGCATCTTGATCACGTTCGATTACAGTGAGGCACTCGACTGACACGTCGCGCTCGACCGCCAGCCCGAGCTTAACAGGTTGCTGTCACGTCGATGTCTGAGCAACAGAAGGCAAAAGACTATGTCGAACAAAGGTAAGCTGATCGTTCTGGCAGCCTTCGTAAAGAACGACGATGGAGAGTTGGTGCCAGCGTTCGATCCGCGGCAGGTGGACAGCGAAGATCGGGCAAAGCGTGATGCGCAGCTAATCGCGGATCATTATGCCGGTGTTGTCGCCTGGAGCCGTGAGGCAGATCCATCGATAGGTGAGTACGGTCCGCCGACCATCATTTTCCATAGTGGCGAAATCCCTGAGCTGGAATAGCTGTTCAAGCAATTTGGAGAACACAAGGAGCTAGAGGCTGCGAGGCACCTTGGACGCGCGCCGGCATCCCATCTTCGCCAAAGACTTCGCGCCACGCAGTACCCCAATGGTGAAGCGCGATCACGCGCCACTCGCTGTTGAAGACCGGACTTCCGGAAGCGCCAGGCTCGGTATCGGCAACATAATGGAGCGCATTGTCGAAGCGGCCGACGAGCCGATTTTCTCGCAACACGACCTCCTTATAGCGTCCGTTCGGATGCTGGACGATATTGGCAAATTCACCGAGCATGTGCTTGTCGCTCGCCGCCGACAGGCCGCTCCATCCGAATGTCTCGAGCGGCAGTGTCCCCTGGAAGCGGTCGCCGACCCCGATGATCGTAAAGTCGAGGCCGTCTTGGCCATCCGGATCGGTGACGAAAACGGTCGGATCGAAACGGAACCGCGTGACGGATCGGCGGTTGCCGACGAGATCGAGCTCATAATCGAAATCGATCACCAGCTGACGGGAAAAGTCCGCCGAAGGAATGACATGGTGGTTGGTGAGGAACAGGCCGTTGCCAATCAGGAACCCAGTCCCAAGCCGCGTCTGGTTCTGATAGGAGACGCGGCCGACCGCGCGGGCGATGCGCGCGCCTTTTTCCAGAAAGCTCACGCTGACGAAGTCGACGGTGTCACCCCAGACCTTCTCAGCACCACGCGGGGCCGCCGCCGCCGGGCGCGCACGGGAGAGCTCCGCCCCATCCGGTGCGGCGGTGACGGCCGCGGCCATGGTGCGGATCGTCGTGTCGATAACTTCGGCTTCGCGCTGACTGACGTTGGCCTTCGTTTGCAAGCGGGCGACACGTCGCTCGGCACTCGGCTCAGCCGCGTAGGGGTTGCCGTCCCGCGCGACTTGAATTGATCGGACGATTTCGCCGCGATTGGCGCGCATGCGCGCCTTGATGGATTCCTCTGATGCCAGCGCCATACTTCCCCCTTTTTCCGTCCGATACGATAGCAAAGGCAGCGACGACAATCTACCTATGATTGCTGCCGATGCCTTCAAGGATAGGCCGAAAATGCTTCATTCAAAGCCTTTGAGAGCCGCACGCCTGCTGTTGCCAGTTGCTCGTCAGCGATTGCCTTTTCCTGCGAAAGTTGTTGCTGACCGAGCGTCAGGTCGCGCGAGACGAGGCCATAGGCCTCAACGGCTTTGAGGTGGCACTGGTTGACCCAGTCAATGACCGATCCAGAGGCGAGCTTGGTCTCGTCTTTGCCTTTCAGCCATTTCTGTTCGAGATCGTGGACGTAGGCGTTCCAGTTCCACTGCACGTCGCCGATAATGAGACTATCCCAGACCTTGTGGAAGTTCGTTCGCGTCTCGACGCTGTTCTGTTTCGGGCCTGAGTAGAAGACCTGCAGGCCATTGCCACCACCATCGCCTTCCCGCTCCGCGCAGTGCAGCGGCTGCGCCATGTCTCCGTAAAGGTGCACGATAAATTTAAGCGCCATCGCGTGCTTGGCGACATCCGCAGGATTGTTGAAATCGGCGGGCACCGACAGGATTGCGAGCTGCGTCGCAACCGCCTTTATGAGGCACGTTCCCGAGCTGCTCGTCTCGGGCGGGCAATCGCGGGCGGCATCGTAGCGGACGTCCTTTGGGTCGATGCCCTTGACGTCGATCGGAATGTCGACAAAGTGCCAGTTTGTCGTTTCCGTGTGGCTGCTGCGATAATCGTCGGCCCAGCTTGCGATCGATGCCAGCGAGACCGGGCCGCCGGCGCGGGGTCGAGTTCGCTCTTCAGAAGCTTCTGCACCGTCACGAAGGCATGTCCGGTCAGACGGTGCTGGGCGATCTCAGAGACGACAGAATGTCCAGCCTCACCCCAGGCAAAAGCCTGGGCGGGAGCAAGCAGAAGTAAGAAGGCCTGGGTTGTTCGCGAACGCCGCATTCTCGTCTCCTCATCGGGTTGCGGTTTCGAGCGACGAGGCCTGACACGGTGCCCGTCTTGCCGCAGTATTTACAATGCCGAGATGAGATCATTGTGAAGGTCGCAATCGACTGCAGCTTCAAAACACGCCGCTGACGACAAAGCCGCGTCGACATGCTCTTTTTGATGAAGCGGTCGTCGCTGGAATCGCCGACTTAAGTCTTGTGAAGTCGTTCGGCGAACTGCTGTGTCGCTTCGAAGGCCTTCCCTAACTCGGGCTTGTCGCCGTAGACGAGATCGCCAAGCAGTTTCGAATAACTTTCTGCAAACGTCTTGTCTTTGGCCATGACTTCGTAGACCCGGAGCGTCTCGGCTTTGGGATCTTCCTTGTAGGCGGGATAGTCGCCCGCGCGTGTTGCGGCTTCCGCCGTCATCGTATCGAGCGCGATCGCGACGGCGGCGTCCAGATCATACAGACCGTTCATGCGCGACAGATCGTAGACGTGCCGAACGAGCGTGTGGTCGAGGGCGCCAAGGCCCGAAAAGGCAAAGCCCGCCCGACGCGCCAGGGCGACGAACTTGTCTGCTGCAGTTTCCACCAGCCGCACGCACTTAACATCGATAGCTTCGGGCTTTTCACCTTTCGCTTCCGCCACGAACGACGACACCGAGCGAGTTTCAGGTGCTGTCGCGACCGGGAAAGACGAGAGTTCGATCTTGATCTCCGGGCGTAAAACACCTTCGCCTTTTGCGATCGGATCGTACGGCAGGTCGTATCGGACATATCTGTCGTTCTGCTTGACCTCATAATGACCGTCGACAGCAAAACCTGCTGCGGTCAGTCAGTCGTTCACCTCGCTTCGAAAGCGCTTGAGAACGCTTCGCGAGGTGGATTTTTCGCCGATGATGCGAAGGTCGATGTCTTCCGACATGCGCTCAAGCAGGCGGTAGGCGCGACCGAGCGCGGTCCCACCGCCAAACGCCAGAGTGAGCCCATCGACCTCGACGTCGTGGATCGCTGCCAAGGCTTGAACGACAAACCAGTCCTTCTCGACCAACGCGGCGGATGGAAGCCCAAAATATTCCTGCACTTCATTGGCTACGATGATCCATACGAGGAACTGATTATGAGTGCGGCCCGAGCCAATCCGAACGTTCTGGAAGTCAGGATCGAAAAAGAGAATATTCGCTCTCAGGTTGTGCGAGCAATCCGGCGAGCTATCATTAGCGGTGAGTTTTTGCCCGGACCTCGCCTTGTCGAGTCTGATCTATGCGCGGCCCTAGAAGTCTCCAGACCATCGCTTCGAGAAGCGCTCAGGCATTTGGAAAGCGAACATCTCGTTACTTCATACCCAACAGAGGCTGCTTCGTCGCTGAACTCGCTTGGGATGACGCTTTGCAGATTTACGAGACACGGCTTGTAATCGAACCAGAGATCGCGGCCCTGGCTGCACAACATATTTCCGATAACGCGCTCTTGGAATTATAGCAGGCCATAAGAGACTTCGCCAAGGCAGTCGAGGCGAAAGATCCCCTTTGGTCTAGCCCGAGGGGTTCACTCCAATGCAATCAAAGGGGCAATACCAGCCTAACGCACAACCCTGTAGACTGATGGTCGTAAAATTCCAATTTTCCGTGATGCGCCTGTACAATTTCCGCTACGATGGAAAGGCCGAGACCGAAGCCCGTATCTGTCCCGCCCCGCGCGGTGTCCATCTTGAAAAACGGCTCCAGCACGCGGCTTCTGTGGGCTTCTGGAATGCCAGGTCCGTCATCCACGATATCGATGACGGTTCTGCCGTTTTCCATACGCAGATGAACCTCCACGCTGGTGCCGAATTTTACGCCGTTTTCACATAGATTGGTGACAGCGCGGGTCAGCGCCAACGGCTTGAAGTTGGCAACGGCACGCGCCGGGCCAAAATAGCGCACGTCATGCCCCATATCCGAAAACTCGTTGCAGACCGTCTGCAGAACCGAGGCCAGATCGACGCGTTGTGATGCCTCATACTGGTGGTTGTCGCGCAGATAACCGAGACTTTCCTTCAGCAGTCTATCGATGTGTTCGATATCGGTCAGCAGCGCATCGCGAACATCTTCCTCACCGACACGCTCGGCCCGAAGCCGCAGCCGCGTCAACGGCGTTCGCAGGTCATGACTGATGCCGCGCAGCATCCGGGTGCGCGCTTCCACCATTGTCGAGATGCGGCTTTGCATGCCGTTCAGCGCACGCGCGAGCGCCACGATCTCGACACTGCCACGTTCCTCGAAAAGCGCCGGCCCGACAGAAATATCGGCCTTCATGGCCGAGGCTGCGATGCGGCGCAGCGGGCTGGTGATCGCCCAAACCGCGAAAACCGAAAACAGGATGATCAAGGTGAGCGTCGCCACCAGATAGTTCGAGCCGAACCTCAGTGCATCATTGCGCAGAAAACTTTCCGGCCGCAGTTCCATGACCAGCAGCGTCGCGTCATCGACCTTCGCAGCGAGGATACGCTTGCCATCGACGAATGTTCTCCAGCCACCATAAGGAACGGGCAGATCTTCGGGGGGAAGAAGGCGGTCTATGACGATCTGGATAAACGGCTCATCCGGTGACGAGGCGGCAACGTTATCGAAATACGAGATCGGCTGCAACTCGAGACGCAGGTCACCACGATTTGCGGCAGCAAGGACTGCACCTCTCTCGCCAGGCTCCGCTTTCGCAAGAACCAATGCGATCGAGGTCACGCGCGCCGACATCCCCTCGAGATCGGGCGTGTCGTATTCGTCTCTGACCCATCGCTCCAGCGTCGAGCCGATCAGAAAGGCAATCACCAGGCAGGCAAAGATAACGGCCGTGATCTGGCCATGAATGGTCGAAATCAACCGGGAGACCCGAAACCTCAAAATGCCTCCTCGGGAACGCACCCCGTTGCATGACAGTATGGTCGCACGCCAACAATCGCAGCAACCTCGGCGTAGAATAGTGAGCTTGAGGGAAATTGGACATTAAGTTTTGTGTCGGTCGCCCCGGAACCCCGGCGATTCCACCGGCAGCAACAAAGCGTAACACAAAGACATGCTGCGCCGGACGCCTTCGTGACAGGACGGATGTGTTGCACACACGGCTCGTCTTGACTGGCGACGCCCGTGTCAAATCACTGGAGCACCCATGTCTTTTATCCAACGGACCGACCGGCGACTTCTGACAAGCGCCCTCTACGTCTCGCTCGTGCTGATCGGCACCGGCTCGAAAACGCTTGCCGCCGACGCAAGCCTGTCCGACCAGCCACCGGAGCCTGCTTTCGATCAGGAACGGTTCAACAGCGAGAAACCACAACGCAACTGGAGCCTGATCGTCGGCGCCGGTGGGATTTACGAGCCGGAATACGAAGGCAGCGACAAGCTCGAGGTTTCGCCCGTTCCCTTCATCGTCTTCAATTACGGCGACTGGCTGGAGATCGATCCAAGAGGCGTCACAGTCACAGCCATCCAGCATGATGGCTTCAAGCTTTCCGCCAAGGTCGGCTACGAGAGCGGCCGCGACCAGGATGATGCCGATCGCCTGCGCGGGCTGGGTGATATCGATTTTGCCGCGACCGTTGGCGCCAAGGCATCCTATGAATGGAACGGTTTCGAATTCTACGCCGCCGTCGATCAGACGATCGATGGAAGCGAAAGTCTGATCGGCACGTTTGGCGCCGAATATCAGGCGCCGGTGACGGAACGGCTCATTCTCGGTGCCGGTGTCGAGGCGGTCGTCGCTAACGACAGGCACATGGAAAGCTATTTTGGCGTCAACGCGGCGCAGGCCGCCAGTTCAGGTCTTCCCGAATATAAGGCGGAGGCGGGCCTGAAGCGCGTCAACGTCTCGGCATCGGCGATCTACATGCTCAGCGAGAACTGGCTGGTGCGCGGCGAAGCCGGCGTCGGCGTCCTGACCGGCGATGCGGCTGACAGCCCGATCGTCGAAGAGAAAGTTCAGCCTTCGGCGTCGCTGTTTGTCGGCTATAAATTCTGAACGGGCAGACATGAAGATGGAAAAGCCGGGTCATCGCCCGGCTTTTTTGTGGGTCCGGCCTTTTCGTGGCCAATGTCAGCCCTGTTCGACCCTTGCGGTGAACACGTAACCGCCAAGTCTGACGGTCTGCAGAAAGATGGGCGTTTTCGGATCGGCTTCGATCTTCTGGCGCAGACGGCTGATATGCACATCGACGCTGCGCTCGATCGGCCCGGCAAGCCCCGTATGGGTGAGCGAAAGAAGCTCCTCGCGGGTGATGACCCGCCCGGGATTGCGGCAGAAGGCCAGCAGGAGATCGAATTCGGTAGTCGTCACCGCCACACGCGCATTGCTTGGGTCGTGCAACTGGCGACGGAGTGGATCGATCTGCCAGCCTTCGAAACGCAGCGTCCGCTGAACGGTGGTATGCGCGAGACCATAAGAGGCACGGCGCAGCAGGCTGCGGATGCGGGCGACGACTTCACGCGGGCTGAACGGCTTGGTGACATAATCATCGGCGCCGACTTCCAGCCCGACGATGCGGTCCACCTCTTCGCCAAGCGCGGTCAGAAGAATGATCGGCGTCGTCTTTTCCGAGCGGATCCGCCGGCAGATGCTGAGGCCATCCTCACCGGGCAGCATGACATCGAGAATGATCAAGTCGAATTCGTTGCTGCGCAACAACGCGTTCATGACGTGACCGTCTTCTGCGACTGTCGGCAGCATGCCGTTTTCCTGCACGGCAAGCGCCAGCAGCTTACCGATTTCGGGATCGTCCTCGACGATCAGGATTTTCGCATTGTTCGAATTTGGCTGCACCGCCGATTTCCTCGCTGCCCCGACAGCAGGCATCTCGCATGCAGCCGGGTTCGCAGATGTTTCGCTTTATTAAGTTTTGTTGCGAGGCTTGGCAAACGGCGGCTGTCAAACCGGCAGGGTCCAGACGACCGGCAGAAGGTCACCCGCCTGTCCGGCCCTGATCAGCTCGATGGCAATCCAGGCGCCGAGGAAAACGATGCCATCGCGGAGACTGCCGATCGCCTTGGCCGAGCGAAGCGGCACATCCTCGCACTCGCGCCAGAGCGACAGATTGGGCACGAGCCTCGGGACGCATGCCCTGTAATTATCGAAACTGCCGCCGTAACGGCTGCCGAGATAGGCATCTTCGCCGCGCATCGCCATGTCGAAGGCAAACCAGGCGGCCAGCACCAGCATCGCCATGGACAGGAGGCTGCCCGTTTGTGCGCCGATACCGGCAATGCCGACCAGACTGAAAAAATATAGCGGATTGCGGGTGACCGAATAGGGTCCCGTTGTCACCAGTTCGGAATTCTTGCGGCCACCGATATACAGAAGCGACCAGCCGCGCCCGGCAATTGCCACGAAAATCGCCAGTGTTCCGAGAAGTTCGAGCATGACGCTCACCAGCGGGAGCGGCGGTGGCGCCGAGGTGATGGCCAGCATGCAAAACGCAATGCCGCCCGAAATCCGCAGGGCGTTGATGCGGTAGATCTGGATGAAGGGAGATCGGATATCGTTCATGGTGCTTTTCAAGCCTCGCGGATAAGGAAACTCACCCGGTTTCCCATGCGCGAAGAGGTTCTGGCTTAACGATATGTTGCCCAATGTTAAGAGGGGCAAAGACATGTGAAGGGGCCAGCGGTTACCAGCTGGCCCCTTCGTGACGCGCCATCAGGGCATCAGCGCGCTATTGCCGGTTCGCGTCGAAATCCGGTTCGGCCGACTGGAGGAAAGGCCGAACCAGGTTGCCGAGACGGTCACCGAAACCCGACACGATAAGATGCAGCGCGGGGATGACGATCAGCGACAGGACGGTGGAAACCAGCAAACCGCCGATCACCGCGATCGCCATCGGCGCACGAAATTCGCCGCCATCACCGATCGCGAAGGCCGAGGGCAACATGCCGCCTGCCATGGCAAGCGTGGTCATGACGATCGGCCGCACCCGTTCCAGGCAGGCCTCGATGATCGCCTCGCGGCGGGAGAGACCATGTGCCTCCCGCTCGATGGCGAAATCCACCAGCATGATCGCATTTTTGGTGACGATGCCCATCAGCATGAGGATGCCGATCACCACCGGCAGCGAGATCGCGTAACCGGTCAGCACCAACGCGACCACGACGCCACCGATCGACAGCGGCAGCGATGCGAGGATGGTGAAAGGCGACAGAATGCTTCTGAACAGCAGGATCAACACGATCAGCACCAGCATGATCCCCGCTCCCATGGCGACGGCGAAACTTTCGAACACCTCGCCTTCGGTATCGGAATCGCCGGTTGCTTGGACACGCACACCATCGGGCAGGTTCTTAACACTTTCGAGCTGCAGCAGGCGTTCCAGTCCCTGCCCCGAGGTCAGTCCGTCTGCCATGTCCGCACCGATCTCGATGCGGCGCTGGCGGTCGAACCGGTCGATCGCGGCAACCGTCTGGTCGAAGCTGATCTCCGCGACTGCGGAAAGCGGCACCAGTTTTCCGTCGGCGGCGGGCACGCCGAGTGTCTCGAAAACCGGCAGCCGTCCACGCGCCGCGCGGTCAAGAACGACGCGGATCGGGATCTGCCGCGACCCTTCAACAAAATTGGCAAGTCGGCTGTCGACATCACCGATCGTCGAGATGCGCATCGTGCTGGCGATCGCGTCGGTCGATACATCGAGCGTTGTTGCCCTGTCGGTATCGACGACCATTCTGAGTTCGGGGCGCATGGCGACATTGTCGCTGGCCGGCCCGATGAAACTTCCCTCGGTTGCCATCTCCTTGAGAATATCGTCCGCCGCGCGGCGAACGGCCTCGCCATCGCTGCCGAGTACGGAAAAGGATATGTCGCGGCCACCGCGATCGTTCAGAAAACGCAGGCGAACATCGGGAATGTCCGCGAGCCTTGCCGTAAGCTCCGCCTCGATGGCGAAGGACGACCGCTGACGCGCCGTCTTGTGCTTCAGATCAACCGAAATCACCGCATAACGCACGTCCTGCTGGCCGCTCATGCTGGCACCGGCCCGCACCAGTGCGCCCTCGACATCGTCCAGTTTTGCAACGATTGCAGAAATGCCGTTGGTGACCCGGCGGGTATCCTCCAGCGTTGCGCCTGGCGGCAATTCGACAGTCAGCGTCAGCCGGCCGGTATCCTCTTCCGGCAGGAACGTGGTCGGCATGGACATCAGCGAAACGATGGCGACTGCGAACAGCCCAAGCGCCGATGCGACCGTCATCCATTTCCAGCGTAGCGTTTTGCGCAGCATGGTTTCGTAGGCGATGGAAAGCCATCCCTTGCGCTCCTGCGCGGCGGGTGCGCCGGTCATCATATAGGCGGCCATGATCGGCGTGATCAGTCGCGCCACCAGCAGGGAGAAGAACACGGCGATGGCGACCGTCAGGCCGAATTCGCGAAAATAGAGACCGACCACGCCGCTCATCAGCCCCACCGGTGCGAACACGGCAATGATGGTTGCCGAAATAGCGATGACGGCAAGCCCGATTTCGTCGGAGGCATCCAACGCCGCACGGTAGGCGGATTTGCCCATGTTGCGGTGGCGCACGACATTCTCGATCTCGACGATCGCGTCATCGACCAGAATACCGGTGACCAGCGTGATTGCCAGAAGGCTGAGGATGTTGAGGGAAAAGCCGAGCATATCGAGCGCGAAAAAGGTCGGGATGACCGACAGCGGCAGGGCGACTGCCGCCACCAGCGTCGCACGCCAGTCGCGCAGGAAAAGGAAAACGACGACAATGGAAAGTGCGGCACCTTCCAGCAACGTATTCATCGCCGAGCGGTAATTGCCTTGCGTGTAGGAGACGGTGTCATCGACAAGGTTAAAACGAAGATCCGGTCGCGCCGCCGCCAGTTGCTCGATCTTGACAGCGACCGCCTCCGCCACGGCGACATCGCTCGCGCCCTGAGAACGGTAGATGGCAAAACCGACGATATCGGCCGCGTTCAGGCTGGCAAATGCCCGCGGTTCGGCCACGGCATCACTGACATGCGCGACATCCGCCAGACGCACCGACTTTTCGCCCGACAGCGAAAGACGTTTTTGCGCGAGTTGCTCCATCGTTGCGGCCGCAGCCGCCGTCGTCAGAACCTGCTCGCCGCCTTCCATGTCGCTGCGTCCACCGGAGCGATCGAACTGGTTTTGCGCGATGGCCGCGTTGACCGCGCTGGCGGACAGCGACAGCGCCTGCAAACGATCGGCATCGAGTTCGACACGGATTTCGCGATCAGCACCTCCAATGCGCTCAACCCGCCCCACGCCGGATAGCCCCTGCAGATCACGCGTGACCGTGTCATCGACGAACCACGAGATTTCGCCTTCCGTCATGTCCCGGCTGGAGACCGCATAGGTGACAACGGATTGCGCTTCCTCCTCGATCCGCTCGATCACCGGTTCATCGATCGTGCCCGGAAGATCGCCGCGAATGCGGGCAATGGCATCGCGAACGTCGGCCATGGCCCGATCCGGCGAGATCACCCCGAGTTCGAATTCGACAGTTGTGACCGAACGCCCTTCGCCGATCGTGGAGGACAATTCCTTGATGGCCGGCAGCGAGGCGATGGCGTTTTCGACCAGCCGCGTCACCTCCGTTTCGAGTTCGACGGGCGTTGCGCCGGACTGCTCGACGGTGACCTTGACCGCCGGCGTGATGATCGTCGGAAAATAGGTGATCGGCAGTTTTGCAAAACTGTAGAGACCGATGATCGTCAGCACGACAAAAAGCAGAATGGAGGGCAGCGGATTGCGGATCGCCCAGGCGGAAATATTGCCGTTCATCGTGCGACCTCATAGCTTTCGATGACCGTGGCTGCGGCGAGATGATCCGCCGAAGGACGTTCGGATGCGGCGATGACGGGGCGAACCTTCTCATCGGCCTTGAGGAACCCGCCGGATTTCAGCACGACCATCTCACCATCGGCGATGCCGCCAACGATCTCGGCAAACCCGTCCTGCCGCGCGCCTACCGTTACGGGTCTCGATCGCACCACCCCATCGGTGACGACAAGGACAGTGCTTGCGCCGCTCATGGTTTTCACCGCACTGCCGGGCAGAAGGATATTGCGCCGTGCCGCGATATTGATGCTGCCGCGGGCAAAGGCACCGGGCTTCAATCCTTCAGCATTTTCGAGTTCGATGCGCACTTCACCGCTGCGCGTCACCGGATCGAGTTCGGCCGCATTCAGCCTCAAAACACCGGCGATCGTGCCACCATGCCCCGCCAGCGTGATGCCCGCCGGCATGCCTTCGCCAAGCCGCATGAAACTGGTCTCCGTGACCTGGGCGACGAATTCGACGGAGCCGTCCCTGGCGATCACAAATAACGGGCCGCCGGTATCACTCGTCATGGCGCCCAGACGGGCCGCCCTTCGCAACACCAGACCCGCCTTCGGCGCCCGCACCGTGCTACGCTCGATCGTCAACTCGATTTCACGTCGCTCGCGGGCAATCAGCGCCGCATCGGCTTCTGCCAGGGCAAGCGATTGCCGGGCAAGTCCCAGTTCGGCCAGTGCGCGCGCATGGGCGTTTTCGTGTTCATCGAGAAGCTGCTGGGAGACCGCACCCTTTGGCTGCAGCGCCCGGCTGCGTTCCAGAACTTTTCGTGATTGAGCTTCGCTGACTCCGGCGAGCTCCAACCTGCTTGCCTCTACCTCGAAGGCCGCCTTGGCACGTCGGATGGAGACCGAATTTTTATCGAGAAGCATGAGGGCTTCAGTCGCATCCAGCATCGCAAGCGGTTGCCCCTGCGCCACGAACTGCCCGACTTCCACGAGAATAAGCTCGATCGCTTTGCCCTGATTAAGCGTGTGCACTTGGACTTCCTCACGCGCGACGAACGATCCGACGACCGGGATCGTTTCCGTGACCGCAGCGTTTCGAGCGATAATAACGGTGACCGGGATCTGCTCTTCCGCAAAGGATATGTCCGAAAACAAAAAACACGATGACAGCGCACCGACGAGTGTACGTGCCAGCAAACCTGATAGGGATGTTCCACCCATGAAACGACCTTCCGCTTGATCCGCGACAGATGCGGACTATTCGGATTTTAACGTAGCAATCAGTGCGGTTACGTGTGTGTCATCACATTGCAAGATATTACGGTGCATAGGCAATTTTCTATCCGGCAAGAGAGTCACAGGCCTGCGCAGCTCCAAGTCGCAAACGATTGTTCCGCAGGTTTGACCGCGCCTGAAGGCAAAGTCATCAATGCCGATGACATTGGGATCGCCATGCTGATCAACCGTACGGCGGCGAACCACCCGCAATAACGTGTCGTTGCTCACCGGCACCATCAGGCGATCGGTAAATGCTGCGGCAGGTCTACCGCCAAGCGCCAGACCGAGGTGGTGAACAATCGTCTCCAGCCTCTGGGTGCGTCGACCATAGCGAGCCAGCACGTTGTCAACGAATTGTTCGCAGAGGATATGTCGGCCACACAGCACGGCATCGCACCAGAACCGGCGCGTCAGGACTGTCAACTCTACCCGCCGGCCACTGAGAGGTAAGTCAGCAGGTCGCCGCTCATATCGGCTTTGAATTCGTCGGCTTGCTCGCCCGCAGGCTGGACAAGCTGCTGATAGATCGCGCGATCGAAGTCGAACTTGAACACATAACCCAACGATCTTCACTGCCTCTACTACAAAGCCGAACGGCTTGAGACTCGCATGCGGCAATCTGTGGCCCATTGCTGATCCTCCGGTGAAACAGCAGAAACCTCATTCACGACAGCAACAAATTTGAGTCAGAGCCAGTTCTCAGTGCAAATCAACACTTACGACATCAAAGACGCGTCATGATTCATCATCTTTAACGCGTATTGACTCAACATTAAAAACGCGCATATGAAAGACAACAAAGACGCGTAATTATCCAGGTATTGATTTATGAGACGTGGGATTGTGAGTTCGCGCAAGAACAACGAAGTCGTGAGAACCAAAATGGCTACACCAAATGAAAAGTTGGCTGACGCCCTGCAAGCCCTCAAAACATTGCAGGATGGCGGGCTTCGAATATTTAAGTCCGACGAGTTCAGCCGACTACACCGAGAGCGCCTTACACGGAGCGGATTTCTCCAAGAAGTCATCCGCGGCTGGCAAATGTCAACGGGACCCCAGTCCCAAGACGGCGACACAACCCTTTGGTACGCTTCATTCTGGGAGTTCTGCTCCCTCTACTGCAACGACCGCTTTGGACGGGAATGGCATCTGTCACCGGAACAATCGATGCTACTCCACGCAGAAGCAACTGCGATTCCGCCCCAGGTGATTGTCAACAGTCCAAAGGGAGCGGGCAACAATTTATCACTGCTTTTTGGCACATCCATCTACGATCTCAAGACCAAGCAAATGCCAACGCGCGAGGATCTCGTCGAGAAAAACGGATTGAGATTCTATACTGCGGACGCCGCCCTGGTAAAAGTTGCTGAAGCGTTTTTCCAAAGATCACCTATCGAAGCCCAGATCGTGCTGAAATCCATGCGCGATGTGTCGGCTGTCCTCGGTCGATTACTCGACGGAGGACATTCGGCCGTGGCAGGCCGTCTGGCCGGCGCATTTCGGCGCATAGGAAAAGGCGAGTTCGCCGACGATATATTGAAAACGATGAAAGGCGCGATGTACGACGTTAGAGAGACAGACCCGTTCGATCAAAACCAGCAAGTCTCCACATTAGCTGTCGGTGGATCTCCCATTGTGGCGCGTCTCAATGCTATATGGGAAAGCCAGCGTCAGGCGGTCCTCGATGTTTTTCCTGCTGCCCCCGGGCTTCCCTCGGACACCACCGAATTCATGAAATCGGTCGAGGACATATACAAAAACGACGCATACCACTCGCTTTCGATCGAGGGGTACAGCGTTACTCCGGAACTCATTGATCGCGTGCGCACTGGTACGTGGGATCCGGACGTAGATCAGCAGGATGGAAAAAACCGCGACGCTTTGGCAGCACGCGGTTACTGGCAGGCGTTTCAAAGCGTGAAGGAATCTGTTGCAGAGATTCTCCGCAGAGCACCAGCGGGAGCCGTTGTCCGAAAGCAACATAGGGATTGGTACCGCGAACTGTTCGGCCCCTCGGTCGCCGCAGGTATTCTGAAACCCAGCGCCCTCGCGGGCTATCGAAACCACCCTGTATATCTCCGCGGATCATGGCATGTACCACCGCGCTCCGAAGCAGTTCCGGATGGAATGGAGACCCTGTTCGATCTACTGGAGAAGGAAAGCGAGCCAGCGGTTAGGGCAGTCCTTGGCCACTGGTTGATAGGCTATGTTCATCCCTATCCTGACGGCAACGGACGGATGGCGCGCTTCCTGATGAACGCCATGTTCGCCTCGGGTGGGTTTCCATGGGCAGTGGTTAGGGTTGAGGATCGGTCAACTTATTTGGCTGGCCTTGAACAGGCGAGCGTCCACATGAACGTCAAACCGTTCGCGGAATTCATCGCGGAACGCACCTCTTGGCCGATGAGTAAGGCACTCTAAAATCATCGATCGCTCTTGAAGGGAATTGAACCTTCGACCAATGGCCCATTTCTGCTAAACATCAGATAATGCGTTGCATTTAGAGGGTCGACATGCTGGCCATAGGCTGGCTTTGGAACTGTAATTGCTGTCGATACCCAACGCCTACAAGCGGATTAATGACTGCCTACGTAAAGTAAAAAAGCTCTCGCACACAAAATAATATACCGCCACCTCTCAATATTAACAATGATAAGAAAGCAACTTATCCAATACACCGACTTAGAGCGAGCTGTAACGCTGCGCCTATATCCTCCATATTCCTTCGTTTTTCGAGAACCACGTCACCCAAGCCTCCACGCAAAGTCGGCTCAAACCCCTCTCCTCTTATCCTACGCGAAGGCGATATTGTGATGATGTCCGGGGACATTTCGAAGCTACAGAAAAGCATCCCTTTAAACATTGATGTCCGCGTTTTGTAGGAATAGGTTTCCATCATTGTTTCCAACCAATTTTCGTATCTTTTATTTATGTTCTCTTTCTTGAAAAATTCCTCATCTTCCAAAGGATGCAAAATTTACTTCTTTCAGCCGAAGACAAAACCGCCTCAGTCAAAAATGCACCGGAAACACTTCCATCTAAACATACACATCCGCTCTGATAGTCATGTACTCTAGTCCTGTATCCAGAATTAGTGATCACACAATGAAATTTTCTTGTCTTATAAATACTGCAAGCCTGAAATGGGGCTGGAGAATTTGTCATTTCACTACCGTTACATTTACGACCACGCCCTTTGTTGTGCCGTAAACGATTAATCTGTTAATCTCTTGCCATTATCGGCTCCACTCTCTCAGAAGTTTGAGCCTCCGGCAAACCCGGCGCGGTTCACTGCGATCGAGCATGGGACATTCAAGGCGGTCGCCTTGGACTTCGATGTCTCGATCATCTCCCGGGCGTGCACAGCCGGGAGTGTTGGTATGAGGCTGATCATTTCGGTATCCGATTTTCGGGTGGCCGACCGCCGTCTGTTGGCGGCCGTCCACGATGCTGAATGATCAGGCTGCCCGGATACGGGTCTGGCGCAGGGCGGTGAGCAGAGCTTCGGC
>NZ_JBCIYT010000028.1:0-14545 GCF_050455485.1 Neorhizobium sp. BT27B
GGCCCCTTCGATTGAGATCTCAACAGCTCATCATGGCACATTTCGATGCCGTTAAGGGGCCGTCCACTCCAACATCAAGAGCATCGAGAGACCGAGAATTGCCTCTCGTACAAAGCCAGAACCCACGCGAAGCCACTCGCCTCCGAAACGGTGCGCGTTTCGGAAGATGGCCGCGTCTCGAACGAGCTTTTTCTAATCGCGGCGACCGTGTCGCTATCGAGCGACAGAAGGGGTGGGCGAGTTGGGAGTATCGGTGCAGGAGCTGAGCGCCTCGGCCGGTTTTTGTCGGCCGGGCCGCGTTTCTCGGTTGACATACTTTGCAGTCGGCAGAAGCTGGCGCCGAATTCATAAGGACGCTGAAATGGTCCAGTCGGTCGTGGAATTGCGGAACGTGCCGGGCACCGAGGCGGCAGTCGGGTGGGCCGGCGGCCACACAGTCGTGGTCGACAGACCAGACGGCAAGGCTGGTGGCATGGGCCTCGGCTTCAATGGCGGGCAGTTGCTGGCCTTGGCCGTCGGCGGTTGCTACTGCAACGATCTCCGCTATGTCGCACACGATCTTGGTGTCGCCATTGGCGAGATAGAAGTGACTGTGAAACTCGAACTCGACGGTGCGCCGTTGGTAGCCACCAGTGCCGTCCTGTCCGTGAGATGCACGACACTCGACGGCTTCGACGCGCAGACCTTAATCGACCGGGCCTGGGCGGTCTGCACGGTGGCGAATTCGTTGAGCCGTGGCGTGCCAACAACTTTAGTCGTTGCTGCCCGCTAACAACGGGTTCCGGCATGGAATAGCCTGACTTGTTATTCTCAGGCAGAGACGCTTTCGAACCTGTTCGATCGCGGTTTCCAGCGCCGTTTCGTTGGGCACTTCCACCGCGCCTGAACAAAGATAACACCCACATCAGGCCTCTGGCGCCTGCACGCCACTGCAAGTTCAGCTCCCGACATGCCGGGCAGGCCATGGTCCGTCATAAGGTCATCGATGTCCTCATTTTCGAACAAAGCGCCGCTTCAGCGCTCGGTGCTTCAAGAACCTCGTGGCCCATGGTTTCCAACATAGGTCGTGCTCATCAGAACGAGCGGCTCGTCTTCGACTAAAATAAGCGCAACCCCTTTTCTTTCGGCGATAGAAACATTGCGAAGCACCTTTGTCGAGTGCGCAGCGGCAACAGTCTGGTTACGGTTTGCAAGAAGGGAACCGTCCGCAGTTCCGGAGGTTATCAGTTGTCGTTGAGGCATGAGGCTGCGGCCAGAAGCTACCGGGTAAACTGGTCAAATAAAGTCCATGGGAGGGTACGTGTGAAGGTAAGAGAATTCATGACGGTTCAGGTGATATCAGCCAAGCCGACCGATACAGTGGAAGACGTGGCGCGAATGATGTCCGAGATCGACAGCGGCGCCATTCCGGTTATCGAGGATAATGTCGTCGTCGGAATGATCACCGATCGGGACATCGTCGTACGCGTCATGGCCGAGCGCAAGGACGGCTTCACGCCGGTTTGCGACGCCATGACCGAAGGGGTCGAAAGCTGCCTGGAAGACGACGACATTGCCGAGGCCGCAAGACGGATGGCCGAGCTTCAGATGCGCCGGCTGGTCGTATTCGACGGCGATGGCAAGCTTTCCGGCATCATCTCGCTTGGCGACATTGCGATCGAGCATCAGGGCGATCTGGCGACTGAAGTGCTCGAGGAAATCTCTCAGGACTCGTGATGCGATCATTCGTGAGCTCGCCTACTCATGCTATCCGCTCATCATGCCAGGGGGAGGGTTAGAATGGCCGAGCGCACCGCCGAAGACGTTGCGGCGCGACGGGCAAGGCGCGCCGAGCGTCGCCAGAAGCAACGCGATGCGAATATCGATCGAGCCGCTAAAATGCACCAGTTGCGGCTTGCCAATTCCGAGCCGGCTGCTGATCCGAAAGAGGATCGGATGGCCGGTGGTGTCCATATCGGATGCTCCGGCTGGTACTACTGGCATTGGAAGGGCAAATTCTATCCTGCCGATGTCCCGTCGGGCCAGTATTTTGCGATCTACCAGGACCATTTCAAAACGGTCGAGCTGAATGCTCCATTTTATTCCTGGCCAACGATTGGAGCCGTTAAGACCTGGATTCGACAGGCCGAGCCAGGTTTTGTTTATACCATCAAGGTTTGCGAGCTCATTACCCATCTCAAGCGGTTTGAGGACACAAGAACCCTGATTGAGGATTTTGGCTATATCGCTGACCTCCTCGGCCCGCAAATGGGCTGCTTCCTGTTTCAGCTGCCGCCAAGCGTGCGCTATACGCCAGCCATGCTGGATTCGATCCTGTCGCAGCTCGATCCTTCTCGCAGGAATGTCGTTGAATTTCGCCACAAGAGCTGGTGGAATGACGAGGTCTTTGACGCCTTCAGGGAAGCAGGGGCGATTTTTTGTTCTTGCAGTGGTCCGCGGTTGCCCGACGAACTGGTCCGGACTGCCGACGATATCTACGTCCGGTTCCATGGGACAACGCAGTGGTATCGGCATGACTACACAGACGATGAACTCATCGTATGGGTGGAGCGCATCAGGCGAAGTGGTGCCAAGACCGTGTGGGCCTATTTCAACAACGATCGCGATGGCCATTCGATCAAAAACGCCAGGCGTCTCATGGAACTTCTTGAGCTTTCCAAGGGCTGACTGACCCGCGGAATTGCCAGCGTGGAACTTCCAAACTGGTGGGAAGTTCACTCGTTCAAAATAGGAGAAGATTACGTGTCGAGCACCAAAAGAGGCAGAGCACAAGACCGGACACGCGTCGCAGGCGGTCAGGACCACGAGGTTCGCTACGAAGCGAAAAAAGAGGGCGTTACAACGGATGCCGTAAAAAGTGCCGTCAAGGCCGTCGGCAACAGCCGTACAAAAGTCGAGGCCGATCTGGAGAAGAAACGATGAGCCATCGAGAGGTTCCCCTGCCGGACGGCTCTCGTGATGGGGGCTTTTTAAATCAACGTCAGCGTGCGAAGGTTTCGTTAGCATTCACCGAGACCGCCGGTTTGAAGGCAGGCGCTCGAATTACCAATGGCGGATTGCTATCAATAGCGGCTCTGGTCTCCACCATCCTTCTGTCGACTGCGGTTCTGGTACATGTTGCCACACGAGACGCCAACTCAAGAAGGCTCTGGTAACATTGTCGATGTCCAGCGCGGCCGATCACTCACCTGCAGCATCATATGGCCTTTCCATCGAGACGGAGCCGATGGAAGCCAAATCGGCTAAAGCTCTGCCGCCCGGGGATGGCTGGCAGTACGAGCCGAAATGGGATGGCTTTAGGTGTATCGCCTTCAGTAACATCCAGGTGTAATTGCGCCGAATGCGCCGAAAGACAGCTTCGCGATAAGTGATGAAGAACGTCGGTTTCCTGAGACTTTGGGCGATCGCGCTTGCCCAGTCTGCCGTCAGCTCCGCCTGCGGGCTCATCACCTGCGCGAAATAATACCGTTCGAGCTGCCTGACACGACTGCGATAAACATCGAAGAACCGGTATCGACGGGCTTCGATCAGCAGGAGCAGCGAGACGATCAGCATGCCGAAAAGGATGACACCATGATGCGATGTCGGTGTCGACAGAGAGATCGACAACAATGCTGCGACGACTGCGATTGCTCGGTTGGAAGTGCGGTCAATCCGATCCCGCCAGCTCGTCATCCTGCCCATCTCCCCACGATAGTAATGGATGACCGCATTGACCTTCTCCGATGAAGTCAATGGCAGGGGCGGACCGGGACGTTCTCCGATACCCGTTTCGGTTCCCGGGTTGCGCCGATCAACGTTTCCATGGCGAGTCCTCCAAAGCAGAATGTTTTCTTAAAACCGCGTCGTCGCGGGCTATATCGGCCAGACAAGCAGCAGCATTGGAACGCTGACGGCGAGAACGATGAAGGACAGAGGCAGTCCTAATCGGGCGTAGTCACCGAACCGATATCCCCCCGGACCCATTACCAGCGTGTTACACTGGTGTCCGATAGGCGTTAGAAAATCACAACCGGCGCCGATTGCGACTGCCATCAGAAATGCGTCCGGCTGAAACCCGAGCTTCGACGCAAAGGTTGCAGCGATCGGAGCCATAACCAGAACGGTAGCCGCGTTGTTGAGAAACGGCGTGACGGCCATGGCCGCGACCATAATCAGCGCCAGCGCCCCGTAGGGCGGCAGCATTTCCGCCGTCCGCGAAAGCAGATTGGCAATGATGTCCGTCGTCCTGGTGGTTTTCAACGAGTCGCTGATCGGAATCAGGGCTGCAAGCATGATCAGGATAGGCGCGTCGAGGTGGCGATAAACCTCGCGTAGCGGCAGAGAGCCGCTTACGACCATGAAGAATGCGGCCGCGAAAAATCCAGCCGCAACGGGCACACCCCCGAACGCCGTTGCGCCCATCGCCGCCGCAAGGACTGACGGCGAGAAGGTTGAGACCGGTATTGTCAAAGAGCGAAACGTCTTTCGCGCTCAGGCCGATAAGGCGTGAATGCTCGCCGACGATCGCTTCGACAGACGTCATGTCCTTGGCCTCATCCGGCCCCACGACGCGATCCGACAACTGGAGCTTCGCCTCGCTGACGATCTTGTCGAGCGCACTTTGCTCACCCTCAATTATCAGAAGGTCGCCGTCTTTCAGGATGGTATCAGGAAGCGGGGTTCGCTTTTGACCCCCGTCACCGATGATCGCCGTGACCATCGCATCGCCACCACCTGGTTTTTGCAGCCAGCTCAGGGACTGGCCGATGGCACTAGACAAGGAGGTTACGCGGGCCTCGGTCGTGTAGTTTTTGATTTTTACCGCCTCATTCATCGAGGCTTCCTGCCGCGCTCGTTCTGGAAGCAGTTTGTAACAGAGGCCGAGAAAAAGGACGCCCGCCACCGTGAGTGCCAGCCCGACCGGGGTGTAGTCGAACATGGTGAAAGGTTGACCGGTGATCTCTTCGCGAACCCGGGATACGATGATGTTCGGCGATGTCCCGATCTGCGTCATCAGTCCGCCGAGGAGAGACGCAAACGACATCGGCATCAAAAACATAGACGGCGACACGCTCGATTTCCGGGCCATCTGCATGGCAACCGGGATCATGATTGCGAGGGCGCCGATATTCTTGATGAATGCGGACAGGACGGCGACTATGATCACCAGAATGATCAGCTGCGTCCGCGGGCCGCGCCGCTCGGGCGACAAGCGCCGCAACGCAACATCCATTAGTCCTGATCTTGAAATGGCCGCGCTGACGACCAGCGCGCTACCGACGATAATGACGATGTCATCTGAAAACCCCGAGAACGCATCATGCGCCGGTACAATACCCACAGCGATCGCCGCCAGAAGGGATCCGACAGCCACGACATCGTACCGATATCGCCCCCATAGGAACGCGCCCATCATCAGTGCGATAATGAGAAGAGAAAGCCATTGATCTGTGCGTATGATTGTATCCTGATGGGTTAATACAAAACTCGCGAGAGGGCAATTTGATGCTGCGGGTGGGCACGAATTCCGTCGCTGGGCCTATAATCTCTCTCGAGAGTTGCTTTGCCGCCCTGGATATTCGGCCCGCTCAGCGTCTGGCTATCGCCAATGCCGGGTCGTCGGGACTTCCAGCGTAGGCATTGTGCCTTGTCTTTTGGTGACTATCGCCGGAGACGTCGGGACCGATTCATCTATGAGATGCTCCCTCAATACATTTTCGGCTGGTCTGAAAGCTTTGACCATGGCTGCTACCAACTGTGGCTGCGATATGAAGCCGTTCCGAGCTCCAAAGACGCTTGCTTGTTCTGTTTCGTGATGCACCTATCTTAGCAGGGAGAAGCCGCCAACGGGCACAGCAGATACGAGGTCGGCTATGAAGACAGGAGATTTCGCCAGCGACAGCGCAGAAGTTCGCCTTGCTTTGTTCGACTTCGCCTTCGACCACGCGCCGATTGGGATCGCAATCGTGGACGTCGAGGGACGCATTTTGCGCGGCAATGACGCTTTCTCAAAGCTTGTCGGGATCCCTCTCCAACCACTCCCAGGAACCCCTTTCGCAGATTTCACTCACCCTGAAGATCTGCAGGCGGACCTTTTGCTTTTCCGTGAGGTGCTGGCGGGGATGAGGGACGGCTACACGATCGAGAAGCGCTACGTGCGGCCAGACGGCGTAGTCGTGGACGTTCTCATACATGTAGCCGCGATACGCGATGCGTCAGGCAAAGTCCGTTTCCTTTCGCAGATCGAGGACGTGACTATACACAAGGAACACGAGCGTCAGCTCGCGGAGAAAGCCGCCCAACTCGAGCTTGCCATGGAAGCGGTTCCTGGAGGTTTCTGGCATATGGACGTGGCGGCTGGAAAGTTCGAGACGTCTCACCGTCTTGCTCAATTCATCGGCGGCCCGGACGCCGCTGCGTTCGATCTTAAGCGCTACCTGGACAAGGTAAATCCTGAAGACGCTGAGGCTGCGGATTTGACGCCCTGCTAGCCGGGCGCGTCGATCAGTCTGTTGCTCAATATCGCCTTGATACGGTCGAGGGGGAGAAGTGGATCCGCTGCGATCGGCGGCTGCTCCGAAACCCGGATGGCACGCCGCGCAGGATCGTCGGCGTCGCCATCGATTTTACGGAAGAGCATAGGCGACTAGAGGCGTCGGAACGCAATTCGCAGACTGATCTGCTGACCGGCCTCCTGAACCGGCGGGGTTTGGCGACCCGCTTCCAGCAGATGCCGTCGGCGAACGGCTGGTCGCTTTTGGCTCTCGATCTCGATGGGTTTAAGACGGTGAACGATGCGCATGGCCATCCCGCGGGCGACAAGGTTCTCGTTGAGACGGGAACGCGATTGCGGAGCGTTGTCCGCGACACCGACCTCGTGTCCCGGACCGGCGGGGACGAGTTCGTAATCGTGGTGGCAGGAGATCTGGCATCCGGCAGCGCCATCGCGCGGCGCGCAGTGGAGGCCATGCGCATTCCAATCGCAATCGGCGACGCCTTTGCAAACGTTCGTGCGACCGTCGGCGGCGTGTGGTCTGCGAGGAAGGACGATCTCGACTATTTCATCTCTCAAGCAGATCGCTTGCTGTACCAAGCAAAGATAGCTGGCAAAGATCGTTGTGAGGTTTCCGCAGTGCCTGATGTTCCGACTAACGCGCGGCCTCGGAGTTTTTAACGACCGTCGCGGCAGTCTTGACCTCTATCGATAGGTGTCGTTTCCGCTTTTGCCCGGCTTAGCGGGGTCATTGGCATATCTCCGCCCTTCAGGGACAGCAATATCTCGAAAATTCGTTGCCAGCTCGTGCAGCCGTCTCCTCACGCTCGGCCCTCTGACTGGCTGGCCATGGCCACTGATGATCAACTCGGGTTCCAATGCGGCGAGGCGTTTGACCGATTGTTCGGCCTCGTCCCAGTCGGGTGTGAAGTAACGTGGCGGTCCGTGCATCTCGGGGGTCTGCATAATCGCTTCGTAAACCGACTCCTGGCCTGTTGTTACGATTGCATCACCAGAAATCAGAGTGCGGTCACTCTCGCGCCATAACGAGATGTGGCCAGGCGCATGCCCAGGCGTATGAAGCCATACCCATCCCGGCATCGCCGGCAATGTGCGGTCCGCCGGAAGTATCTTCAGCGACTCCTCGACATTGACGGGCGAACGCGGAAACAGGGGAGAGAGCAACGCCATCAGGCCACCGCCGACCAGAGGATCTGCCGGTGGATAGGAGGCCCGTCCGTTTAGGTAGGGAAATTCCAGAGGATGGGCGTAAACTGGTACCTCCCAATGCCGCGCCAATGCTTCAAGCGATCCGGCGTGGTCAAAATGGCCATGTGTCATGATAATGGCTGATGGCCTGGTGTTACGGCCAAAGCGATGGTCCGCGGCATCAATGATGCTGCCTTTGGAGGTCGGTAGGCCCGCGTCAATCAGAACCCAACCGTCACCCCTCGTTGGATCTCCGTAGAAAACAACATTGACGATCGAAAGGCGCAGATAGGCAAGGTCAGGTGCGAAGGCGAGTACGCCCGAAGCCGTTTCGGTTGTGGGCGCAATGTCAATGTCCTCGAGCGAAAGCTGAACGGCCATTCGTGTCTCCTGCCTTAGCGGAAGGTAACCAACTGGCAAGGTTTATGTTCCGTCCTGCGGAACTTGCAGATGGCAACCCGGTTAGCGCGGCACTGATAGGAGGATGTAAGAATGACCCATGATGATCCCAAGACCGCCTCGTTTTCAACGCCGGCGATCGCCAAGGACAATCCCCGACCGGAATCTTGATCTCGACGATGTTGATATGGCCGCGACGGTGTCCACGGTGAAGTGGTCGTCTCCAAGGGCCCGGCAAGCACATTCGTTAGCAAGTATACACCAGCCGGCGACGAAAAGTGATAGCAGCTGTCGGCCCGCCGGCACACGAGTTTCGCCAAAAATCTAACCCAATATAAAGCGTGATAACAAATGTCGCTTTATGCCTGGAAAGTCATGGCACCCGGGAGGCCGCCCCACGAGAACATCGGGACGCTGGATGAACTGGATGCATATCTAGCTGGATCAGGCCTTCCGGGCGCTAGCCTGGCGAAACCAATCGTTGAGCGTACACGATTGATGCAATTCGAGGGTCAGGGATACTACAAGGAACCGACGAAAGGAGAAGGCTGGTCCCTGCTGTGGGTCGAGCTCAGTACCGGCGGGTCGGCGTGCGCCGCCCAATTGACTGGTTAGGGCCTCGGGATTTCGTGGACACGGCCGCATTCAGATGGAGGACGATCATGACTGCCGAGTTGGAAAAGAGGGTATGGGACTGTGCGGTCATCGGAGGCGGTCCGGCCGGCCTAACGGCGGCAATTTATTTGGCTCGCTATCATCTCTCGGTGACGATATTTGATGATCGGACCAGCCGGGCGGCGATGATCCCGATATCGCATAACCATGCAGGGTTTCCAGACGGGATCAATGGCGCGGAATTGTTGTCAAGAATGCGTGCGCAAGCTCAGCGGTACGGCGCTTTGGTTCAAGCCAGCAAGGTTATGACCCTCGAAAGGGAGCATGACCATTTCATGCTCCGGTTCGACAGCGGCGTGGTGCTTTCCCGCACCGTCCTTATGGCAACTGGGGTTGTCAACCGTCGGCCACCGATCTCGCCCGATAAGCACGATGACGCTGTCGCTCGCGGGCTCCTCCGATACTGCCCGGTTTGCGACGGTTTCGAGGTCTCGGACAAGCCGGTGGGCGTCCTGGGAACAGGCACGAAGGGCTTCAAGGAAGCGAAGTTCCTGAGAAGCTTCACCCGGGATCTGACGCTGGTTGCGCCTGATGGCGAGCATGACCTTTCTGACGAGGAGCAAAGAGACCTGGAAGATCTTGGCATCAAGGTCGAGGCAGGACCAGTGGTGTCAGTCGAACCAGATGCCGATATGATTACCGTTACAACAGCCACTAGAGCCTACGCGTTCGCTTCCCTCTATCCGGCCCTTGGCTCAGACATTCGTTCAGGCTTGGCAGCAGAGCTCGGAGCCCGTGTTTCGGGGGAGGGCTGTATCGACGTCGATGCTCATCAAAGAACCAGCGTTCCAGGTCTTTACGCTGCTGGCGACGTTGTGATTGGTCTCGATCAAATCAGCCACGCAATGGGGCAGGCAGGGGTCGCTGCGACAGCTATTCGAAACGACCTCTGTGAAATCGAAACGTTGGTGCGCTAAGTGACGCCCACTCCGTCCTAAGATGGCTTCTATAAGCGAAAACTGATTGATCGCGACCCGCCGCGCCAATCCGCTTCTACGAATATCGCTTGATAACGATCCAAGCGTTGTGAATGAGTTGGGGTGCGGAGATCCGCGCCCCAAGCAACTACTTGATCGGCGGAGACGCCTTGCCAAGCTTCACCGACGGCTCGCGCCCCCAGACACGGAGCTTGCCGAGTTCCGAAACGAAGGCGGACATGCCGTCCTCTCCTGGTAATGCGAGAACACCCTCGTCGAGGTCACCAGCAATCCCGGCTTTTTCCAGCAGCGGCAGGGCCGATTGATCATAACCGATGAACTTGCAGTGCTGGAAAGCGTCGGCGACGAAGTCCCGCGCAGTCGCCTCTTTGACCAGATCGTCAATCGCAGCGGTAGATGTGAGAATGGCCACGGCATCGAAGAGGACAGATGGCCCGCCGTCGATCATGTGATGCGCCTCGATCCACGAACCGTCGGATGCGGTCACGCCCCCGACCTTTGGAGCGATCAACTCGAATACGGCTTTTTCTTTGGTGATTGCCGTGGTCAGGCCCTTCAGCAATTTGATGTCGACCCCATCAGTGATCAGGATCCCGAGCTTGCGACCTTCGAAACGCTTGGGCCCGCGTTCGACGATGCTGAGTGCGGGCGATGGCTCCAGGTCCTGGCGCGTCGGCATCGCCGCATCGGCCGGCTTAGGCATGGACTGGAAGCCGAGCTTCTGTGCAACGGTCGTCGCCAGCGTTTCATCGATGTTCATCAGATGCGACACCATGCGTTCGCGAATGACCGGCGCCTCCACCTTGCTGAGCTCAAAGGTCAGCGCCATGGCGATGTGGCGCTGCTCGGGCGGGGTTTGGCTGATATAGAACTGTCGAGCTTGGCTGTAGTGATCGGCGAAGCTTTCCGGACGGAGCCGAACCTTCTGCCCCTGTTCTTCCGAAGGGAAATGCCGGAAGCCTTTTATTGGCGACTCGCGCGGTCCCTCATTGCGGGAATTGGGCTGATAGTTCGTTCGACCGACCGGATTGCGCATCGCCATGTGGCCGTCCTGCTGGAAATTGTGGAACGGACACTTCGGCGCGTTGATCGGAAGATGGGTGAAGTTCGGTCCACCGAGACGCTTCAGCTGCGTGTCCAAATAGGAGAAATTGCGCCCCTGCAGCAGTGGGTCATTGCTGAAATCGATGCCTGGCGGCACGTTCTGGGTCATGAACGCAACTTGCTCTGTTTCGGCAAAGAAGTTGTCGGGCATGCGATCCAGAACAAGGCGGCCGATCGGCTGAACCGGTAAGATTTCCTCCGGTATGATCTTCGTCGGGTCCAGAATGTCGAAGTCGAAGTTGTCGGCAAACTCCTGATCGAACAGCTGAACGCACAGTTCCCATTCCGGAAAATTGCCGGACTGGATCGACTGCCAGAGATCGCGGCGATGGAAATCAGGATCGGCGCCGTTGATCTTCACCGCCTCGTTCCACGCGACCGATTGCAGGCCGAGCTTCGGTTTCCAGTGAAACTTGACGAATGTGGACTCATCCTTGGCATTGACGAACCTGAAAGTGTGCACGCCAAACCCCTCCATAAAGCGGAAGGAGCGCGGAATGGTGCGATCCGACATGATCCACATGACCATGTGCATGCTCTCTGGCGTGAGCGAGATGAAGTCCCAGAAATTGTCATGGGCAGTCTGCGCCTGTGGGAAGGCGCGGTCTGGTTCCTGCTTTGCGGCATGGACGACATCGGGAAACTTGATGGCGTCCTGAATGAAGAACACCGGAATGTTGTTGCCGACCAGGTCCCAGTTGCCCTCTTGCGTGTAGAGCTTGACGGCGAAACCACGGACGTCACGGGCCAGATCGGCTGAGCCCTTATTGCCGGCAACCGTGGAGAACCGGACAAACGCCGGTGTCTTTTCGCCTGGCCGCTGAAACAGGTCGGCCCGCGTGTAGGCCGCAAGCGATTCATAGGTTTCGAAGAAGCCGTGTGCGCCATAGCCGCGCGCGTGCACCACTCGCTCGGGGATGCGCTCATGGTCGAAGTGGAACATCTTTTCGCGGTAATGGAAGTCGTCCATGAGGAGTGGACCGCGAGCGCCGATACGCAACGTGTTCTGGTCGTCAGCCACTGGACCGCCCTGGGCTGTCGTTAAAACATCATGCCCATCCTCAGCAAACTGGTGGAGTTCGCCGCCTTCTCCGCGATGGAGCTGCTGGTCATGGATCGTGACGGTGTTGGCTATCGACTGCTTCGGGGTCTTGGCCACCGGCGTCTTGGGCGAAGTTCCCGCTGCTTTCGGCGGTGTCGACTTCTTGACCATCTGTCGTTCCTCTTGATTGTGATGTTTCATAGAGAAAAGGCCGCCCGGGTGGGGCGGCCTTTCAGGACACAGCGGAATGATCAGGCGGCTTTTTTGCCTTTCGGATTTGCCGAGTCATCAGCGAGCTTCGTCAGCTTCTGGTCGGTCGCCTCTTCTTCTGCGAGGTTTGCCTGGAGGAGAGGGATCGCCTCCTTGAGCCCAAGCTGCTTGGCCCAGGCGATCAGCGTCCCATAACGGGCGATTTCGTAATGCTCGACGGCCTGCGCCGAGGAAATCAGGCCCGCGTCGAGGGCAACGGAGCCCTTGTATTCTTCCATGATCTCTTCGCCTTCGGCGATGATGCCCTGGATGGCTTCGCAGGTCTTGCCCCTGGCGGCCTTGCCTACAAGTTCGAAGACCTGTTCGAGACGCTCGATTTGGCCCTGCGTTTCATCGCGATGCTGCAGGAAGCCGGCTTTGCCTTCTTCCGATTGCGCAGCACGGGCCATCTTCGGCAGTGCCTTCAGGATCTGCTTTTCGGCGAAATAAATATCCTTGAGCGTGTCAAGGAACAGGTCGTCCAACGTCTTCTCGGCCATTATATCCTCCTTCGGCGGGAATCTGTTCACGCAATTCAACGCCGCGTTCACGAAAATGTTCCCAACGTCACTCCCCTCGCCGTCTTTCGGGGCGGGAGTATGGCTTTGGAAACGGGACATCCCAAGCGTCACGATGGCGGCTCTAGACTTTCGCCTTTTCGCCTGCTTCCCGAAGCGACAGAAATTTTGCCGTGACCGAAACAAGGTTATCATCGAGCCACTGCGCCATGGCCTTCTCCTCGGCAAGGTTGGCCAGCAGCGCTGACGTGGCAGCGGCGTATCCGCCTGCCTCCGCGACGGTCAAAAGAGACTTGTAGGCGGCCATCTCAAAATTCTCGAAGGCGAAATTGGCAAAGGAGTTCTTCAAGATTTCGTCGCCCGCCATGGTATGACCCATTGCAGCCATGGCTCCAGTGAACGAAAGCGCCATGTCCTTCAACGACGAGTGGTCTTCGTCAAGCCCTGCCAGGACATCTTCGATACGGACGATCTGACCTTCCGTTTCGCGGATATGCTGTTCAAGTTTCGCTGCGACTTCGGGATAGTTCTCGATCCGTGACAGCTGTGGCTTCATAATTGACAGGGCCTGGTTTTCCATTGCATGAGCATTTCTCAAGCCCGTAACAAAGATGTCTCTCGTTTCATCGGTCATATCTGTCTCCTCGTTTAGTTATTTCGTTAGGCGGTCAGGCCGTCAGGACAACTTTGATGCAGTTATCTTTTTTGTCCCGGAAGGCCTCGTAGAGGGTAGGGCCGTCCTCGAGCTTCGCCCGGTGTGTAATGATGAAGCTCGGATCGATCTCGCCTTCCTCGATGCGACGCAGCAGGTCGAGCGAGTAGCGGTTGACGTGGGTCTGTCCGGTGCGGATGGTCAGGCCCTTGTTCATGGCAGCACCGAAGGGGATCTTGTCGAGGAACCCGCCATAGACGCCAGGAACCGACACGATGCCTCCGGGACGGCAGGCCATGATAGCGGCTCGAAGCGCATGCGGCCGATCTGTCCCGAGGAGTGTCGCTGCCTTGACCTTGTCAATGACCGCGTCGAACGATGCCGTCGCATGGGACTCGGCGCCGACGGCGTCGATGCACTTGTCCGCGCCGTGTCCGCCGGTCATCTCTTTGATCCGATCGGGAATGGTCGCGTCCTCGTCATCAAAGTTGATCATTTCCGCACCGGCCTGCTGTGCCAGCGCAAGGCGCTCCGGCACGTTGTCGATCGCAATCACACGCGCTGCTCCCTGCATCAGGGCGCTCTTGATGCAGAACTGACCGACGGGACCGCAGCCCCAGACCGCGACGATATCTGTCGGTTCGATCTCGCAGTTCGCTGCGGCCATCCAGCCCGTCGGGAAGATATCGCCCAGGAAGAGCGCCTGCTCGTCGCTCATACCGTTCGGGATGATGATGGGCGAGACATCGGCGTAGGGCACCCGAACATATTCCGCCTGGCCGCCAGCATAAGCACCGGTGAGATGCGAATAACCGAACAGGCCGGCCGTCGGATAACCGAACGCCTTGGTCGCATTGTCGGCATTACGGTTCGTTCGTTCACACACCGACCAGTTGCCCTTGAGGCATTGCTGGCACTCGCCGCAGCAGATGGTGAAGGGAACGACGACCCTGTCACCGACCTTCAGCTTCTTGTTGTCGCGGCCGACCTCGACTACTTCGCCCATGAACTCGTGGCCAAGAATGTCGCCCTTTTCCATAAAGGGAATGTAGCCGTCCATCAGATGTAAATCCGAGCCGCAGATCGCGCAGGCAGTCATCTTGATGATGACATCGCGGCCGTCTTCAATCTGAGGATCGGGAACGCTATCACATCGAATATCGCCTTTTCCGTGCCAACAAAGAGCTTTCATGAGTGTCTCCCCCAACTAGGGCGCGGACTCATTAGCTGAGGCAATCCATATCCTCGTCGCCGCAATCTTGAGTGCGGCAAGATAGTTGTCGG
>NZ_JBCIYT010000029.1:0-9393 GCF_050455485.1 Neorhizobium sp. BT27B
CTTCATCAAAATCTCCTCGATCATAAAGCCCGAGAAAATTCTACTTTTGAAGTCCGTTAATTGCCGGGGGGATTACCTAACGACGTTGTTATTGCGACTTCCACCCGTAGAAATTTCGCCAGTTCGCACATGAACTTGGGCAGAGTAGAATGACCGATCTGGGACCGTCAGAGGACAGACCGCTTCAAAGCTAGACGTCGGGGAAGCCAACTGCGGTATTAATCAGTTTGCTGCCGCAACAAGCCGATTCGGCGTTAACTCTTCAGTTAAGCAAAGTCTGCGTTGACGAACCCACGAGTGTCAGCAGAAATGCAGCGGTCGAATACCCGGTAGGCCGCGACAGGTCTGCCGGTCTCGGCCTTGGTCAGAGAGTTGTTCCTCATGGCCGTGCCAAAGAGTTTAGGCCGTAAGCCCATCGATCAGCTCTTGCTGCCGTAAAGTGCTTCTGCAGCTACCGGAATCGACAGGCAGGCCGCTTAGCTCCTGCAGCCGCGTACCCCAATTACACATACTGACAAGCAGAGGTTCCAGTGATCTTCCCAGCTCCGTTAGCTCGTACTCCACCTTAGGCGGGATCTCTGGATAAATTATGCGGTTGATAATGCCGTCTGCTTCCAGCTCCCTGAGTTGAAGCGTGATCATTCGCGGCGTTGCCGCGGGAGTCAGGCGGCAGATCGCGTTAAACCGCAGTTTGCCATCGAGCAGATGAAACAGGATCACCGGCTTCCACAGACCCCCGATGACCGAAATTGTCGCTTCCACCGCGCATCCAGTCCTGTTGGCTATACGGCGCTTGCGCCTAGATTTAACACTATCATCCATGATACTACATGCTCATTTTGTACGTACTTCATTTAGAAGCACTATACCCTTATTTTCGCGGTTGAGCAAAGAAGACGCGCTGGCACCGGAGTGTCTGATCCAGCCAGTAATCGCAATAAGGAGAAGAGCCTCACAATGTCTATGAAGCAAATGCCGCTTATTTCAGTGGTTGGCGCAACCAGCAAGCAAGGCCGCAGCGTGGCCACGACACTCCTCAAGAGCGGTCAATACAGGGTCCGAGCATTGACCCGGAATCAGGATTCCAAAGAGGCTCGTAGCCTCGCAGCTCTCGGTGCAGAAGTTGTGGTCGCGCCGCTAGGACCTGACCATCAGAACGAACTTGCTGCAGCTTTTGCTGGGGCGGATGGTGCATACCTGATGACGCCGCAGCTTTTGCCCCAAGACAACGCCGAATTCGCGCTCGGCAAACAACTGGCCGATGCAGCGGTTGAAGCGGGCGTCGGTCACATCGTCTTCTCGACATTAGAAAATGTCGAAAAGATCTCGGGTGGGAAGAAGTTCACGCCTCATTTCACCGACAAGGCGCTCGTTGCCGATTACATCCGCACACTGCCGGTTACGCACTCGTTCGTCTCTCTCGCTTTCTTTTATACGAACCTGCTGGAATATTACGTACCGCAGATGGAAGGCGACACGCTCCTCATGCCAATCTACCTCCCTGAGGACTTCCGCGCACCGTTCGTGGATCCGACGACAGCAACAGGACCGGCCGTCCTGTCTGTGCTGTCCGACCCTGCGACCTTCAATGGAAAGACACTTCCGATCGTCGGCGACATCATTTCCCCGCGCGAGATGGTCGAAACGTTCCAACGCGTGACTGGCGTCAAGGCAGAATACCGCAGCGCGTTTAAGCGCGACGAACTGTTGAAATACTTTCCGGGATTTGGCGCCAACGACCTTCTTGTCGATGAACTGATCGGCATGGTCGAGTATGCGGTCGAGTACGGCTACTTCGACGAGGAACACGATCTGGAATGGAGCCGCCGCTTGGATCCAAACACACTTTCCTGGGAGCAGTTCTTGAAGTCGACCGACTGGCGCGGGGACAAGAAGCAGTTCGGCCTTTGAACAAGTCTGTCGGGACAACAACTACCGCAAGATGGTAACGCGGTTGTCGACTTCAAACATCACAGGCTGGTGTCCCGCACTACGCGGATCTGCCCAGTATTTGATCTGCGTCCAGACCCAACAACAATAGTGAGACGATATGAGTATTGAAGACAACAAGCGCATCGTGCGCGAGTTCTGTGATCACTTTAGAACATCGAATGCTGATGGTCTAATTGATGGTATGACGGAAGATGCAACCTGGTGGGTCAACGGAAAGCCGCACCTGTTTCCGTCCGCCGGGATGAAGACGAAAGCGGAAGCTGCGAACATGTTCCGCAACATGTTTGCGGCTTATTCGAACGGTCTTGAGATGAAAGTCCTGAACATGATTGGCGAAGGCGATAGCGTCGCCGCTGAGGCGCGTTCGCAGGCACTCACAAAGTCCGGCAAGGTCTACGAGAACGAATACTTTTTTCTGTTCAAGATCCGCGACGGAAAGGTCGCGAGCGTGAGGGAGTATACCGACCTTATGCACGTCGAGGAGACGTTTGGCTGAGGCGAGTGTGGGTTGTTAGGTACGGTCGTATCTATCTGGTGATGCTGTTCTTGGGATGACACACACGCGGTGAAGCGAGACCCGCAGGTATGGAAAATATGGTCACCGCCGACCAACGATGTGAGCAGAGAAACGTTTCGGCATGTTGTTGATCTCCTTTTAATAATAGCGCTGGGGCTTCATAAGGGACGTGCAGTGGCGTCCCTTGCGGGCACCCGCGCAAACGACATAAAACGGGAGAAGAATGCGGTAACATTGTCTGCGCCGAAAAAGCTCAGGGAACAGTCCGGCGGAGCGCGCGCGCATGTTATAGCTTGAGGCTATGTTCTATCACGATCGAACGACTGCCCGCAGTGATCGCCTTGAACTATTACGAACTGGTGACACGGAATAACCCCGCCAACGGCATCCTTAAACCATTGCTTTTGCGACCCTATCCGCGAAGCTTCCGGCGACCACAGGCAGGATGCGCCCTCGAAGCTGACACATCACGAGAAATCCGCATCCGCTCAACTATCGAGGGAGATTGACGCGGAGAGACTGCATGTCGGACGTTTTCCGTATTTCGCCCGCGAGCGCGCTCCACCCGATTGGCGGTAAGCAAAGCGTTGTCCGTCAGTCCTCCGAAATCTGCAGGCGAAGCGTAGCGAGTGCCCGTTCTGCCTCGACAATATCCTTCATCAACAACCGCTTGTGACGGTGGTCGAGGCCTCCGCCGGCCAGGACAGCGTCCACTAGCTCAAGGATATCGGCAGCCTCGACTACGACCCTGGTCGCGCCTCTTTGCACCGCTTCGTTAGCAAGGCGGCGGTCAACGGGATGGATTACACGCTCTGCTGCTACGAAAGCGCTTCCGTCGAGCAGATAGGACGCCAGTCTCGGGTCCGGTAACATCCTGATCAGTGCCTGGATCTCGTCGGCGGAGAAAGGGCTCCGGGCGATCAATCGCGAATGAAGGGAGGCATAGCTCATCCCCAAAGCGGCGGCGGCTTCTTCAACCGACGTCTGCTTTTCCACGACGAGAAGCGTGTAAACGATATGCGCAAATTCTTCGCCGCGATGCATGAGTATCCTCCAGATAGCAGGATCGTCACACAGGGAACCCGGCGCTGCAAGGTCATCAAAACGGACGTTCCGTTTTGATCGCGCGGGGCGGTTCGACCTTCTATCTCCTTGGAGGTCGGCGTGACCCCAGTCGGCCGGGGGTGATCCTAAAAGGGACGCTCCCGATAATCTCCTTCACGGCAAAGCTATGCTCTTCTTGTCGTTTTGCATTTAACCAGGGTCTTCCTCACTTTGTGTGGAGCTCGACCAATTTGACCGGCATCATCCGCGCTCTGAGAAGCTCTGGCCCTGCCCTTCCATACATTGCCCGCTTGATCGTCTTCAGTCGATTGATCTGGCCTTCTACCTGACCGTTGCTCCAGGGCAGATCGATGGCGTTACATACAGCGTCGATATCCCGGCGAAGTACACGGGCGAAACGGGCTAGGAAGGCGAGGCCAGAATGAATGGCATCGTCGATCCATTGCTCGAGTTTCGCCGAATCTCGGCCACGAAATATGCCGCGAAATCGCATCGCGAAGCTACGCATGACGGCGAATGTTCGTGAACCCTGCTTAAGTGCATCGACTTTCCGCGCCTGATTGATGGTGAGTGCGCCGCGCGGCTTTATACAAAGAGTAGCGGCGACAATGGGGGAGATCAAATGACCGGTTTGCGGATCACGGACGGGCAAACTGTTAGGTTCTCTGTCGGAGAGTCCAATCCGAGCAGGCGCCATATCACCCTTAACCTCATCTGTTTCCGGTCTCTCGGCGCGGCGCCATGTTGCCAGGAGGCGTTCGAGATTAGAAAAGCTCCCTGTGTATCCTCGGTGCTTTATGTCATGAAACAAATGACGCCCACGGCGGTTGCCATCCTTCCAGCACTGGGTGAGGAACGCTTCGAAGTAGAGGGGAGATGTCGGCTGTAGCGCGCCCCTCCGTCGATCGGGTGGGGTTTCGAATTTCAGCCATTTCGTGATGCTTCGTCGGCCGTATCCTGTGCGACGTGCAATGTCCGAGCAGGTCAGGCCTTCTTTGCTCAAGGCGTGTACTGTCTCGAACATATCCGTCCGGGACTGCCGATGTGCCCGGCGAAGTTGATTGCGCCCCGGTGTTTCGGGGGACGGCTCCGGCAAGTTTCGAGTGCTATGATCAAACGCGATGTCCTCGTCAGGCAGTAGTGCCCTGCCTGTTGCGCGGCCGGATAGGCTCATCTGTTCTTCGATAGCGAGCCGCAAATTCTGGATGAGATGAAAACGATCTGCCACCTGAGAGGCTTGCGGCGCACCCTCACGGGCGCCTTGTGCGTAAAGTCCACATCGATCCCGGCTGACGACCTCAATGGAAGGGTGCCGTTTCAACCATCGGGCAACGCTTGCCACACTTCGGTCTTCGAGAATGTCCATGACCTCCCGGCGTTCAAGATCGACGACGATCGTGCCGTACCGCCAAGATTTCCTCCAACTCCAGTCATCGATACCGACGATACGAGCTGACTGTTGGCCGTCGACCCGTAAAGCTTTGCGTTTCAAGTGCCGAAGGATGGTGTCGTCGCTGACCGGCATGCCAAGCTGTCTCATCAAGCGTTCTCCGGGCCGCCCGCCGGTGCTGTGCCCCAGCAGCCCAATTATTTCGGCGACCCTTCTTGTTCTGCGGGCGTAGGGTGCGGCAATCGCCGGGAACAGATCGGTGAATGTTTGCCGTTTGCACTGCCGATATGCGCAACGCCAGCGGGTCAACTGAACCCTTATCGTCACTGCTTTGCCTTGGACCGGCAGGTCCTGAAGACTGCGGTACGACCAGCCATGCCGACTTTTGCTTTGGTGTTGGCAATCTGGGCAGGTGCCAGAGGATGGCCCACAAGCAGACACAACCCATTCACCGTCGTCGCTGGATACGACACTCTGCACTTTAATACCCGGACCGGGTGACCAATTCGATCTCGTTCGCATCCTCGCCCATAGCGCCGTGACTACTAACGATTTGTTAACCACACAAAGTGAGGAAGACCCAATTAAGTGCCATAACCTGCCGGAACGGGCGCATTCTTACGGTTAAATGCCAAACGACAACCTGACTATCTGGCGCGCCGGGGTTCGCCGGAAACGCCCGTGGACCTCGCGCAGCACGACTGCCTGACCTTTAATTTCCGGCGAGCAACACCGTCCTGGCCGTTTCGTAACCATGACCGGGATATCGCTCAACCCGTCAAAGGCAGCATCGTCGTCAACAACGGCGAGACGATGAAGCAGATGGTGCTGGCCGGCGCCGGCGTTGCCCGCGTCGGCCTGTTCCATGTGGCCGACGACATCGCAGCAGGGCGGTTGCTTCCATTGCTCGAAGACTTCAATCCAGGCGATCTTGAACTGGTGCATGCCGTCTATGTCGGCGGAGGTCCCCTGCCTCACCGTGTCCGTGCCTTCATCGAACATATGGTCGTGACACTGGGTGATTCACCGCAACTGAAAGGGACGTCCTGACCCGGACGGAATATGGGAAAGGCGAATGCCAACGCGTCGCCTTTGCTGTTCCATCAATCGCGATAGTCTGGTGCCTGCCGGTCGAGCACCCGCCGGATGCTCTCCAGATGCATCCTGGCACTTTCGGGGTCCCCTTCGCGCATCTGCCGCGCCGCTTCAGCCGCGACAGCGGGCACGACCGGCAGCAGTTTGCGGCCCGAGCCCATCGCCTTCAACTGAACTTCGGCAGCACGTTCAAGATAGTAGAGATCATCCCAGGCTTCGGCGATGTTCGGCGCGCAGACCATCACACCATGGTTTTTCATGAACAGGATATCCTTGTCGCCAAGGACGGCGGCGATCCTGTCGCCTTCGCTTTCGTCCAGAGCAAGGCCGTTGTAGTTCTCGTCGACCGCCACGCGGCCGTAGAACTTGAGTGCCGTCTGGCCTGCCCAGACCAATGGCTCGCCTTCCACCATGCTGAGGGCGGTAGCGTTCGGCATATGAGTGTGAAAGGCGGCCCCCACCCGCGGCGCCATCTTGTGCAACCGCGCATGGATATAGAAGGCGGTTGCTTCCGGCACGCCATCCCCGGCAACCACATTGCCCTCGAAATCGCAGATCAGCAATGACGAGGCAGTCGCCTCCTGAAACGCCCAGCCGAGGCGGTTGACGATGAAAAGGTCGGGATGACCGGGCACGACGGCCGAGAAATGATTGCAGATCCCCTCTTCGAGGCCAAGCCGCGCTGCCATACGAAGGCAAGCGGCAAGATCGACACGCGCCTGCCATATCTCGTCGGTATCCATCGAGAGATTGTTCCGAAGTGCAGGATTTGTCTTCGAAACATTCAGTTCATGCGCCATGTTGGTCTCCTTATCGCTCCATCCAGCCTGCTGCGGCAAGGAGGGCTGGTACCTTGTCGAGCGTCGGGACGATTTCATTCGGGTGATAGTCAGCGAGTGGTTTGCGGCCCGTGCCACGATCGATCCAGACAGTACGAAAGCCAAGCTCACGCGCTGCGGCAAGATCAAGATGCGGGCTGGCGCAGATATGCACCAGATCCTCCATGCTGAGGCCGAGGCTTTTCCAGGCATGATGGAAGATCTGGCTGGATGGCTTGTAGGCACCGGCCTGTTCCGCCGTGATGACGCGGTCGATGTGGCCACCAAGTTGGGCCACGTTTCCAGCAATGATGGCATCATCAGTATTGGAGATGATCGCCAGGCGGAAACCTGCATCTTTCAACTTTCCAAGGGATGCCACGACCTCCGGAAACGGCGGCATCTTGCCGATCGACGAGGTCAGGATTTCGGCATCCGCAACCTCAAACGGAAGTCCGAATTCAGCCATCGACCGCTCCAGCGCAAGCGCGCTGACCTCGGCAAACGTGCGGTGCGGGCGCTCGTCCTCCAGCGCATGTTCATGGCTGTCGTAGACCGCGATAAAGGCCTTCTGGTCGATATCGCCACCTTTTGCGGACAGTATTCTGTCCATTGCTGCAAGCAGCCCCTCGTCCCATTGAATCAGGGTTCCGTAGCAATCAAAAGTGAGCCAGGTCGGCTTGGGTCCTGTCAGGGTCATGTGTCTTCTCCTTGATTTTCCCGAGCTTGACAAAACCTGCATGGATTGAGAAATTAAATCTTCTCATCATCACCATCGGGAAATCAAATGAGCTTCGGCTTCGATCTGGATCTTCTGAAAACCTTTGCTGCAGTCGTCGATTGCAACGGCTTTACCAAGGCGGCCGAACGGGTACACCTGACACAATCGACGGTCAGCCAGCAGATCAAGAAGCTGGAGGTCAATTTGGGCACCTCACTGTTGCGGCGAGACAAATCGACCGGAATTGTAGAAACGACGGAAGCCGGCGAGTTGCTGCTGAGCTATGCGCGCAAAATACTCGCCATGGCCGATGAGGCCGCAGAGGTCATGCGAAAGCCTTCGGCTCCGCGCACGGTCCGCCTTGGAGTACCGGAAGATTTTGCCGGGCGGCGTTTGATCGATCTGCTGTCGGGCTTTTCTGCAGCCTCTCCACATATCAGGCTCGATACGGTCAGCGGTTGGAGCACCGAGCTTCGCCGCTTGTTGGACGCGGGCGAGATCGATCTGGCGCTGATCAAGCGCGAGCCTGGCGATGGGGCATGTCTAGCGAGTTGGAAGGAGGAGCTGATCTGGGTGGAAAGCACCACCCGTCCAGTTGAGACGGATCCGGTCCCACTTGCGGTGTTTCCCGTCGGCTGCATCTACCGGGATCGTGCCATCCGCGCGATCGAGCGCAGTGGTCGTCGTTGGCGGATCGCCTATACCAGTCAGGGCCTGATGGGTGTGCAGGCAGCGGTCGCTTCCGGTCTCGGGATCAGTCTGTTGCCTTCCGATGCGGTGCTTTCCGAACACCGGCAACTCGGGCCCGCAGATGGCTTCGATAATCAACCGGCATCTGAAATCGCACTGATAAAAGGACGCGCAACGCTATCGGCAGAAGCCCAGTCCCTTGGGCACTTTCTGGCGGATAACTTGGGGCCATAATGTCACTGATGCTGGTGCACAGATTGTGCTAGCTACCTTGTCAAAACGAGCGGAGCGTCCGGGATACCTGACACCTGCGTCTCATTCCATAAAGACGGCGACCATGATGCATCACGCCTTGAAAGGTTTCGAACCTACGGCCACGCAATTGCATTCATCTGTTCATAGAAACGAGGATCCGGCGGGCAGGCATTCATCTGTACGAGCCTCGGGAAGGCCAGCTCTCACTCGGGTGAACGCTTAGACTGCGGCTAGCATTTCCCTCATGGTCGCGATGACGCGGCCGTGGTCGTACGGTTTGCTAAAAAACTTGCCCTCAACCGGTAAAAGCTCGTCGCTCAATTGACGGTGGCCAGAAGCCACGATGATCTTGACAGGCGGCCACCTGTCGCGAACTGCAGCAGCCAGCTTCAGGCCGTCCATGCTGCCCGGCATGTCGATATCGGTGAACATCAATCGAATCTCCGGATGGGCGTTGAGGAGGTCGATGGCGTTGTCGGCATTTGAGGCCTCGAGCACAATGAACCCCTCGTCCTCGAGCGACATAACGATATCCAGTCGCACGAGGGTCTCGTCCTCGACAACAATGACCGTGGTCCCCTTTTGAGTCATCCTTCACACTCTTTGCAATTGACGCTCGCGCATGTGTCTTTTTTTTAATAAGCGAACCGGATGAACGCGCAGGAAGACAGATTGATCCAAAGAGAACTGTTTTATCTTTCAAGGTGTTACAGGAAGGGCCATTTCAATCCATGATTGACGAAAATCTAACAAACTATTGTTGTGCTATAATGCGAGACAGCGACCCGCTCACTGCCAAGCGAAAGCCACCCGGAGCGAAGATGATTTCCGGAACCGTGCCGAATAACGATCCCAGCGCGGAGCGCACATAGCGCGTACCATAACCCTG
>NZ_JBCIYT010000030.1:0-8632 GCF_050455485.1 Neorhizobium sp. BT27B
TTGGGGCAGCAGAACCTCAAGCGCGAGGTTGCTGTCTCCGTCACACACTTCCTATCGGTTCCCGAGATGGTCGCGGTCACCGATTATTGCGCAACATTGCCGCGCATGATCTGCCGCAGCCTCGAACGCGACCCGCGGCTAAACGTCGTCGAAGCACCTGTCGATCTTGGAACATTCCCGGTCGAAATGGCTTGGCATGTGCGATATCGTCACGATCCAGCTCATCGATGGCTCAGAGGTGTCGTGAGCAACCTCGCAAAAGACTTGGTAGGAGTTCTCCCGGGGCGAGACATTCGTCCATCACGCGAATGAGACTACTGCAGATGCCCATGGCTGTTTCGCCACTTACGGGGGCTCATTTTCTCCCAACTCTTGAATGAGCGGTAGAAAGAGCTCGCATCGTCGAAACCGAGCATAAATGCCACCTCTTCGACGGAAATCGACACGTCCAGCAGGAGTGTCCTCCCCAGTTCCTTCCTTGCTTCGTCGAGCAGCGCCCGAAAAGTTGTCCCCTCGTCGCTGATACGTCGTTGTAAGGTCCTTTCGCTCAGCCCGAGCTCCTTAGCGACATCGGCGATATCTGGGCAACCGCTGGATAAGCGCCGCTTTAAAATACCTTTGATGTGTTCGGTTACACTGCCACGCATCTCTATTTCTGCCAACGCGGCGGTGAGCGCCGGTGTCAGTATCGAAAGCATTTCAGGATTGTACCCCACGAAAGGTAGGTCCAAATCCGCTGACTTCAGAAGAAGTTTGTCGCGGTCAGCCCCGAAACATCACTTGGAGGCTAGGTCACTCTCAGCGGTCTCGTGCGCGCAAGAATGTCCAATCATTTTGAAGCATCCGAACCTGTGGTTTCGTTGACCAGCCTCGGCTACAAACTAACGCCTTCCAGAAACCATGATGACAGCCCCCGACGCCAAAATGACGATCGCTCCTATGATCGTATGAAGGTCGGGCAGTTCCGCGAACATGACAAAGCCTGCGACGAGCGCCCAGCAAAGCTGCGTATAGCCAAGCGGCGCCAGCGTACTGGCGGGCGCATAACGGTGAGCGGTCACGAGCAGAAAATGACCAAGCCCGCCGATGATGCCGACGAGGACCATCGCTATCCAGCCACCGATATCTTCTGGCCATTGCCACACGCCGACAATGGCAAAGCTGAGCACGATGGCCGGCAAGGCAACGGAAACGATGTTCAGGCTGAGCATCGAATCCGTCAGCAGCAGGCGCTTTGTAAGAAGGACATAGACCGCATAGGTCATGACGTTTCCGACGGCGTAGAGGGCAGAAAACTTGAACACGTCGCCACCGGGCTGGATGACAAGCATCGCTCCGAAAAGCCCCAGACCAAGTCCAATTCCGACGATCGGGCGAAAACGCTCACGAAACAGCACGATCGACAGCGCGGTGATGACCACCGGTCCCAACATGATGATGGCCTGGTTTTCGACCAGCCCGAGATTGCGCAAGGCGAGAAAGTTGAAGGCGGTGGATCCGAGCAGGCAGGCGGCACGCAGGGCCTGAAGCCCGGGCTGATGGATACCCCAGCGGCGCGGATCGACGCTTGGCCGAAAAAGTGCGAATGCCGTCAGGCAGCCAAACGCGTAACGTGCCCAGACCACCTGAAGCACCGGCAGGTGCCGGCCCGCATATTTGGCCGCAGGGTCGATCAATGCGATGAGCATCACGGCCAACAGCATAAGCAGCACACCCTTGCGGACATGTGACACCGGCACCGCAGGCGAACCAGCCTCGGCTGAAGACATGTCCGACATGGATATCCTATCGTGAGAGCCGCGCGATAATGGCAGCGGCATGGAAATCTGATTGTGCCTCCGCCAGATGATCCAAGCAGGAGATCCACCGGCGGAGGCACGAGGGCCCATCAGCCCAGGTCGTGCGCCGTCACTTCCGTGATGCGGTGATAGACAGAGCCCTCAAACATTTCGAGAAGGCGCTTGGTTTCTTCGCGCGAATGAAATCGCGCATCACATGCCATTGCCCGCTCCAGCGCCGCCCGATCGGGGTATGTAATGGACAGGAGCAAAGGCATTTCCGGTGCCCCCTCATCCCGTTCGAGCTCACGCGAGACGGTGACGCGAACCGCGCCGTCGAACTTTGTCCAAAGCGGCGTCAGCACATCGGCAACGAAAGCGAAGAATTCCTCTTCCCGGCCTTGGTGGATTGCACCGACGAATTCGGCATATCTGATCAGCATTTTTTTCCTTTCAGCCTCTCGGGCCATCGTAAAATCGCATGAGGGCCGCGTTGTCCGCCGCACCATGTCCGGCCGCGACCAGAAACCGGTGGATTTCCATGCAGAGCGCGGTCATCGGCATGACCGTTCCGGTATGGCGTGCAAGCGATTGAACGGCATCGAGATCCTTGACCATGTTGTCGATCCGGCCGGTTGGCGAATAATCGTTGCGCGCCATCTTGGCCATGAACTCCTGCAGGATGGCGCTGTCGGCACGTCCTCCGCTGAGCGCTGCCGGAATGCGTTGCGCATCGACGCCTGCATCAATGGCAAGCTTGGTGGCTTCGGCCACGGCCACGAAATGCAGTCCGCAGAGAACCTGATTGATCAACTTGGTGGTCTGGCCTGCGCCGCTTGGCCCCATCAGGGTCAGGTTTTCGCACAGTTGATCGAGCACGATACTGGCGGCGGCGAAATCCTGCGGATCGCCGCCCGCCATCACCGTCAGCTTGCCGACAAGCGCTTTCGGCGCCCCGCCGGACAAAGGTGCATCCACCCACCGCAAACCGAGATAACCGGCATCGGCACACAGCTTCCGGGTTGCGATCGGATCGATGGACGACATGTCGATAATGACGGTACCGCGGGCGGCGCCCTGTGCCACTCCGCCAGTGCCGAAGACCGCCTCTCGAACGATCGCAGCGGAGTTCAGGCTGAGGATCACGGATCCGGCCGCGCGCACCGCCTCCGCGGCGGAAGACGCGCCGGTCGCCCCCTTGGCGACAAGTGCCGCCAATTTTGCCGGATCAAGATCGTAGGCGACCAGATCGTTGCCGGTCTCCAGCAGGCGGGTTGCGATAGCGGTTCCCATCACGCCGCATCCGATCAGTGCGATCGTCTGTTGTTTCGACACAATAATATCCTCCCCGTCGAATGACGGTCAAAAAAGTCCAGGTCAATTTGGTTGGGTTCAGCCGATTTCGGAGCGAAGGAAGGCGGCCAGTTCCGGCGTCTTCGGATTTGCGAAAAATTCGGCTGACGGGCCTTCTTCGTGAATGATGCCGTCTTTCATGAAGATGGTGCGGTTGGCCACACGCCGGGCAAAACCCATCTCGTGAGTGACGAGCAGCATCGTCATGCCCTGCCTGGCGAGGTTTTCGATGACGGCGAGCACTTCGCCCGTGAGTTCCGGATCCAGTGCGGACGTGACTTCATCGAAAAGCAGCACCTTCGGCTGCATGGCAAGCGACCGGGCAATGGCGATGCGCTGTTGCTGACCGCCTGAAAGCATGTCCGGATAGGTATCGAAACGGTCCCCAAGCCCGACCATCGTGAGGCAGCGCAACGCTTCCTCGCGAGCTGCCGCCTTGCTCTCTCCCTTCACCTGGACGGGCGCGAGCATGATGTTTTCGCCGGCGGTCAGATGCGGAAAGAGATTGTAGCTCTGGAAGACGATGCCAACATCGCGCCGCAGCTTGCGCAGGGCTGCCGGGTTCCGTGACATGGCATGTCCGGCGACGCTGATGTCGCCACCATCGACTGTCTCAAGTCCGTTCAGGCAACGCAGAAACGTGCTCTTGCCGGAGCCGCTCCGGCCGATCAGGGCAACAACTTCGCCACCGCGAACATCGAGGGAGACCCCCTTGAGGACCTCAAGCGGACCAAAGCTTTTTCGGATATTGTTTGCAACTACGACAGACATCTCAACCTCTCGGCAAGGACGCGGGACGGAGGAGCCGCCCCGCGGGTAGTAAAGATTAGAACGAGGGCAGTGCGGGCATGGGCGCTTTCATCCACTTTTCGTAGATCTTGCCGAGTTCGCCGCTCTGATTGTGTACGAACAGAACCGTGTTCAGCCAGTGCAGCAGATCCGGGTCTCCGCGTCGCATGCCAACGCCGTAGAAGCTCTGGAGATAGGTGACCTTTTCCTCGAACTTGCTGTCAGGATAACGCTGCTGAAGCTGGGCGGCGATGTAGTTGACGGTGCCGATCGCATCGACCTGACCGGCAACCAGCGCATTGAGCGTCGTGCTGTCATCGTCGAAACGGACGAGTTCCATCCCGTCGATCTTGGCAGCCGAAAGGATTTTCTCATGTGCCGTGCCGCGCGGAACGCCGACGCGCTTTCCCTTCAGGTCTTCAAGCGATTTGATCTCGGTGCCTTCAGGCGCAATGATGACCGACTTGTGCCCGCCATAGGGATTGGAGAATGCCACGGAAAGAGCACGCTCGGTGTAGATGCCGAAGCTGGCGACGACAAAATCGACCTTGCCGGTCTGAAGCGACGGAATACGGCTCTGCCCGGTGACCGGAACAAGTTCCAGTTCCACGCCGAGATCCTTGGCCAGAAGCTTGGCGACGTCCACATCGAGACCGTCGGGCTGCATCTGTTCGTTGGTGATGCCGAAAGGCGGTACGGACAGATCGACACCGATCGTCACCTTCTTTTTGGCGATGATATCATCGAGCGAGGCGGCCGAGGCGACCGTGCTCGATCCGAAAGCGATTGCCAGGCCGACCAGCGGCATCAGCAGGGATTTGAAAGTCATGTTGATCCTCTCAGTTTTCATGTTCCGGTTGGTTGAACGACCTTCTGCGTGTCGCTGGTGATTTTTCAGGCGCGCGATCCACGACGGGCAGCACGGCGCTCGAGCCACAGGCTGATTTGCGTGAGCGGGAAGCAGAGCGCGAAATACAGTGCCGCGACGGCGAGAAAGGTCTTCAGCGGCTCGAATGTGGCATTGCTGACGAGCTGTCCGGCACGGGTGATTTCCACAAAGCCGATGATCGAAGCGATCGAGGTTTGCTTGATGACCTGGACAAGGAAGCCAACCGTCGAGGGCAGCGCCAACCTGATTGCCTGCGGCGCAATGACGAAACGCAGCGTCTTGTAGGGCGTCATCGCCAGTGCGTCGGCGCTTTCCCACTGCGCTTTCGGGATTGCACGCAGGGCACTTTCCCAGATGGCGCCGAGGAATGCGCTGGAGTTGATGGTCAACGCTATGGCGGCGGCGGCGATCGCGCTGACTTCCAGCCCGAACAGTGAGGGCGCGTAGTAACAGACGAACATGAGGATCAGGAGCGGCAGTCCCTGGACGAACTGCATGTAACCCGAAGTAATCACCCGCAACAGCCGTCTTGACGATATCCGCAGCAGCGCAAGGCAAATGCCGACCACACCGCCACCGACGAATGCGATTGCCGTCAGCGTGATCGTCCACTGCAGCGCATAAACGATGAAGAGGAACTCGTTGGTACCGAAGGTGCGCATGTCAGGTCCTCCGGAGAAGCGTGCGGCGGGAACGGGTGAAGATGATCAGTCCAGCGGCATTCAGCAGGGCGCGGAATACGAAGTTCAGCGAGACATAGATCGCAGCGATGACCAGATAGACTTCCATCGTGCGGAAGGTTTCGGAACTCGCGATCATCGCGGCCCCTGTCAGGTCTTCCACGCCGATGGCCGAAACGAGGCTCGTCGACAGCATCAGCAAGACGCATTGCGACACGACGGGGCTGAACACTTTTTCGAGCGCCGGCGGCAGGATGACGAAGCGCAGCGTCTGGAAATAGCTGAGACCGAGACTTTCGGCCGCCTCGAACTGGCTGCGGTGGGTCGACTGGATGCCGCCCCGGACGATCTCGGCAATGTAGCCGCCGTTATTGAGCATCAGCGCAATGAGAACGGAATTCATCGGCGACATGCGGATGCCGATATTCGGCAGACCGAAGAAGATCACGAAGATCTGCACCAGAAGCGGCGTGTTGCGCATCACCTCGACATAGCAGCGTACCAGAAAGCGCGGCAGCCGCGAGGGCAAGGTCGATGCGACGGCACACGCCACACCGATCATGAAGCCGCCGAAGATGCCCAGGAACGACAGCACCAGGGTCAGCCACAACCCGTTCAGGAGCTGCGGCAGATAGGCAACCAGCGGACCGAATTGGAAAGTATAGTTCATGGCAACCTCGGCGTTCTCACTCCAGTTCCGTCGCTTATTCGAGGCCTAGCGGTCGAACCCGGATGTTTTTGCCGGCAAAAGCGATGGTGTCCGCATGGCAAAGATCGAGCGCTGCCGCGACATGCCACCATGTATGGTCGGCCTGACGGATGATGAAGCATTCGGTGCTGTGGCCGATATGGCTGAATTCCATCGCGTGGCCCATGCAGATATGTCCGACTTCGTCTGGCAATCCAACGGACAGGCAGACATGCGCACCGTAAGCGGAATGACGGAATGTCGGGTCGCCATACCGGTCCCCGCGTTCCTCGGAACGCTTCAGTTTCTCGGGATCGAATTCCCAGGTCTTGCCGATGTCATGGCAGAGGCCGCCTGCAAGAATGATATCGCGGTCGACCTTCGCTTCCGGATAGGTGGCCTTGAATTCCTCGTAGATCGCAAGCGCCAGCCGCGTCACGCCGCGCAGGTGAGCGTCCTGCGTGCCACGCTTCAGAGAAAAGATGTTCGGGCTGCCTTCACCGGAAATGTCCGTCACGCGATCGAATGAGGAGCGCTCCAGCGCAAACACCCATGCGTCGATGACCTTCTCGCGCAGTTCAGCCGACTGAATGTCCGCGATTTCCGGCAGGTCTTCAAGGATGTGCTCACGCGAGATGGATTTGTACATTTTTTCAACACCGACAATTAATGCTTATAAAGTGAGCTTATTGACGATTGCCCTCAAAATCCAATCAGGATAATCCGTGCTATCGATAGAATTTTTCTATGCAGGTTCCCATGGCACTCAGTTTTTCGGCGGTAGAGTCCTTCTACTGGGTTTCGCAACTTCGAAGTTTCAATGCCGCGGCAGACAAACTCAATGTCACGCAGCCAACCGTTTCCTACCGCATCAAGGAACTGGAGGAGCAGCTGGGCGTGGCTCTCTTCGTGCGACAGAAACGTCAGCTGCTTTTGACTAGCGAAGGCGAGGCTCTCAAGCATTACGCCGAGGCGATGATCGGCATCGCGCGCGACATAGAATCCAACATCAAGACCAGAAACACCCGGCTGCCTACCTTGAGAGTTGGCGTGATGGACAGCTTTGCGGCGACCTGCCTTCCGGCATTGCTCGATGAACTCGACAGCCGGTTTTCCGGAACGCGCGTCGCCGCCACCATAGACAATAGCCACAACCTCGCGCGCCAGCTTTCCGAGGGTATCCTAGATGTAGCAGTTCTCTCCACCCCGCCTTCTCATGAGAATGTAGCCCTCGAACTGCTGGGCCGACAAACGGTGGAATGGGTCGCCAGTCCAAAACTCATCGGCACCAACGAATTTGTTTCCGACAGCGACCTTCTTAATTTGAGGATCTTCTCAACCCCCGCACCGTCGAACATTCACTCGCTGACGACGAATGCATTGGGCGGCAATAGCAGCTTTGGCCTCAGGCTGAACCTGTGCAACAGCATTAGCGCTATCCTCACGCTTGTCGAGGCTGGGACCGGGCTGAGCATTCTCCCTGCCCGCATGGTGCAGGAGCAGGTGAAGAATAAAACGCTGCAGATCCTGAAAACCCAATCACGCCTGCCAAAACAGGACGTCTTCATCGGGACCAACAAGGGTGCCGTCGTCCGGGCGCTACCGCAAGTGATCCAAATGGTTAGGAAGGTGACAGTGGATGCGGCTTTCTGCGGATAGATAAGCGCCTGGAATTGAAAAGCTCATGAAACGATACGAACGGCCGACCTGTGCTGGAGACTCATGAACCGCCTGAAAAAAAATTAAGCGCCAGCGCCCACGGTTTCTCTGTCAATCGCCCAGACGCGGCCTCCAAATCGGATGATTTCGCGCCGGCTTGGAAAGTGTGCCCGTTGTCGAATATTGTTGCGCTGGGCACGTTTCCAGGTGGCCTACCAAAATAGTCATCGGTCTCAGCTCCCCGAGGACCGTGGGCCGCACCCGCTGTCGGGATGATGATCGTCTGGTTGGCCGAGCTGCCCAAGCGATGGCTCGCAACAAAATTTCGATGTGTGAAAATGACCTAACCAGCGGCGTGCAAGTAATACTTGCTAATTGGTAGAAAATACGCTCCACTTATAGGTGTAAAACAGTGGGGGGCGGGTGATGTCTGTTCAAAGCTTTACGCATGCTGCGGCTACGCTGCTAAATATCTCTAACATTCAGGGCGATATTCTGGTCGGACTTCAGAAAGACGCCGAAAAATTCCTATTCTTTACGATCACGGACGTGCCAGCTTTCAAAGCTCGGCTTCCAATGCTGGCAGCACTCGTGACCTCCACCAAGTCGGTAATGGACCGAGAGCAAGACATCAAAGCAGAGAAGGCCTCGGGTTCCGGTACGCGGCTCGACCTGCGCGGTCTCAATCTGGGCTTTACCGCTCCAGGCCTCGACAAGCTGCTAGGCAGTGTCCCCATAAACCGGGTTCATTTTATTGGCGGTGTGTGATTCAATCTCCTTGAAAGGAGATTGCCAT
>NZ_JBCIYT010000032.1:0-5299 GCF_050455485.1 Neorhizobium sp. BT27B
GTCCACCTCTTTTTAAGTGGACACCACATGCCAAAGCTCAATCAATTGCAGAAGGTGCGGAGAAATTCGCGCTTACGAATAATATTAAGCCGGTCTCAGATTTCTGAGCAGGAGGAAGACCTAATTGCCATCACGTCTTCCAAATCTGTCATGGCTTAAATCCCACCGCCGTCTCTTCAGTGGTTGCGGTTCTGTAAAAGCACGGTGTCGAAGTCCGTCCGGTTTCCGTCGCCCACTCGCGTTGGGACTTGTACGCTCGAGGAAATCCCCGGCTCGAACGGACACGCTGTCCGGCTCGCATGCGGCAGGTGGCCGGACTGGCGCCCGCCGAAGCGGCAAGATTGCCGTCGCTCGCATCGAGCGCCCGTTCGAGCCCGTAGATGATATATGGCGGAGATCCGAGGTGCCGTCGGAAGCCCTCGTCCAACTTGCAGAGGCGGATGCGTGCGATACCGAATGGCACGCACCTAGAGCCCAATGGGCTCTAGTCAATCCTTATACAATGTCACTGACCAAGGCTACGACGCAATGTATCGAAAAACTGCCGTGTCGATGTCGCCTGAGCAAGTTCGACGGATTCGTGAAAGGCCGTTTTGCGGCGTACAAAAGTATTCTCAGCGGTCTTAGACGCTTCCGCGTATCTGTCCAAGTCAGCCAGTGATCGGAGATATGGCCACTTGCGAAGAAACTCGGGGGGCAATGCATCACTCCCAGAGAACGTTGCGAGCGGATAGTCCTTTTCGGTGGCGACGCCGATTTCCCACGGCACCCATTGCGATGTGGCCGTTGACATGGAGACTACGGCAAGCAATTGCGTGCACTTACCCATTTCCGCTCGGAGATGATCAGCGAGATCCTCGCCTTTTCTCACTCCCTGATCGATTACGTCGAGGTAGGAGTCGATTTGGTGGTTTACTTTAAGCCTAGCAGCAACTTGAGCGGCGAGAGCCGCGTCTGCCTTTTGATGTGAAACAAAGACTTTGATCATAACGCTATTCACCCTGAACGCTTTGCAAATTGGAGCGAGTGACTTAGTGTGGAGGTTTGGTGCGCATACTTATTTGCACGACGGCCACGGCTGTAAGGTCACTCTTGGAATTCCATCCTCGATTACTTGTAACGAATTCCACCCTTTACCATCCATTTCGGGTCTTTCGAAACTTCTGCGACGACCTTGTCTATTTGATCGGAGACGGTCCCGAAGAAATCCTCACTTTTACTCCAAGTGAAGCTCAGCTGATTTCGTGACATCTCGTCGCGGAATTCCTTCGCCTTTTTGAGTTCGTCGGCGTCGATCAGATAGGGGTTTATTGGAACTTCGCAAAATCCAAACAAAAGGGCCGAGACCTTTCCTCCATTTTGCATGGATTGCACGGCAATTCGATACTCTTCTACGGTTCCAGAAGCAAATTGCGAAGTCGGAGTGCCTAACTTGCTACCCATAAGGCCGAGATAGATATCGTAGCGGTCTTTGAAGTATCTGTTAGTCGCGTTCTGCACACCGGACGCATCGAAATTCGACGCAATGTCGCGGAATGTCTCGACTGAAACATTTGCCTTGTGGTCACGCTCCCATCTTGGATTAGAAACAGCGACCATCCGCGATGCTTCATTGGCGTAAAAAGCCATGTCTGCGGGATGCGAAAGAAATATCCGCAACTTACGGATGGTCACTTGTATTTCCTTCAAGCGAGTTCGCGGCTGCGTAGACTACGTGGTTTATAAAATGTACGACGTGGTGCGGACCGAAGGTGCGATATCGCATATCATACAGTATCGAACGAAAGACCGTTCCGTACCCGTGTCCCACATCGCTCGGTTGGTTGAAGACTAGGCCAAGCACTTTCTCAGCGCGCCTGAGTAGTATTTGGGAATCGTGAACGCTCTCTACAGTTAAATCTCCGCTGTCGATGTACGACAACATTAAATGCTGAGCCAGATATATCGACGCGAATTCGTTTATGTCGACGATCTCTTCACTGTGGTCCAGATCAGATGGATCCGTTTCCATATATTTGAGAGTGTAGGCCGACGAAATAGGTTTAAGTTTTCTTACCCAAAATACCAGGTAGCCGATGTGCTTTGAAGCATGTACCCCGTCCTCATGCATCGCGAACAATCGCTGTACGTCTCTTTCATGATGCCGCACAACGTCTATACAGGTTGCTAGAGACACGACGCCGATACAGCCGCAGTGTTCCACCATCGTTTTTTCGAGCAAGTCTTTCAGGTCAGCACCTGACTGCTGTTGTTTGACATCATACATAGGCGGGGAGCTTAGCGTCGCGGAGGGGCTGGTAAGGTATAGGATCGGTTGACCGCCTCGCGCAAAGCCTCACGGCCTCGCTCGATATCCATTCCCGAATTGTCCGGTTCTTGCCGCATTGTTCCGAGCGCCTTGATAGCGACCCCTCGGTCAAGCTGCTCCTGAGTCACCGAACTCAGCAACCTGTCAAATTTTTCAGCGCCGACCAAGGCTCTTAACGGAGATTTCATCACGATGCTTTCTGAGGCGTACCTATTCACTAACTCTCACTTCCGAGCCGCAAAAAACAAGCCTAAACGGCTAATTTTAAAATTTGCTCGCTTTAAAGGTGCGTGAGGCGGCATTTTTGCACCGAATAGGAGCGTTTTTTGCTTCCTGACGATATAAGGCGCCACCTTATAGAAATCAAATAGTATCCCCCGGGTCTAAACTGGATCCACCTCAACTAGCATGCCTCAACGCTGACAGTGATTCGTAGCGCGAATGAACCATCGAACTAGGCTTTCGCACGATGTAGGCGAGTGAATTTAGAGGGTGTGAACGATTGCTAAGCCTGTCAGCATGTGTGAGCTGATCAACGTGCTGCTTGCAGGGTTTAGACCAAAATTGGAATGCGCGATTTGTAAGCGGCGGGTGTATAAACCCTCGGCCGCTTGAGCAATGCGGAAAAGAGCCACGCTGTGGCTAGCACCGAAAAACATGGTGACCCTGACGAACATTACCGCAAAGGCATGCGTACGCTAGAAGCGGCATGTGTACTTATAGGCACGCCAATCGGCTTATGTCTCCGATTCGAACGCCTTTGCCAGGCGTTCAGCACAATATGCGAAAGACAAAAATTCAGCGGCGCAAGGCGTCCTTAATGGTTGGAAGGTATCTTTGCACCTGCTCTCGATCGCTTTCTTTCTCTTCATTAGACAGGTTTGCGAAGGGCGTTGCGATCTGTTTCTCCCATTTTTTCACCAGTTCGGAGGGGATCATCAATGACCCGTCTTCCTGTTTGATGGCCTTGCCGTGGAGATAGCTTTGCCAATGAGCCCATCGCTCATGTTCAAGCGCCGCTAGAGTCTCAACGAGACCATCTAGAACCTGATCTGTTTGCATTAAATCATCCCTGCTTCCACTAACTTACGATAATGCTCGCCTAATACTGTCAACTCACAACTCTTGTTTTGCATGGCTGCATGCCACATATGCGGCGCGTTTACAGGTCGGACCAGATTGACCTTCACATATCTCTGCAGCACCGCAAACACAGCATTCTTGGCAGGATCTGGAGGCGGGATGGAGGGATCATTTTTTTGCTCCTCGTTTCGCTCTGGTTCATAAGCAGGATCCAGAGGAAACTCGTAATCCTGAGAAGGAAAAAGCGTGGCTAGCTGCTGCAAATCCGCAAGCGGAATGGGAGCATCTGCCTTTTTGAGCGAAACAAATGTCTTTACATTGGTTTTAAACAAAGGGCGCTGCCCAGCCCAAGGTCCTAGTGACTGGTCGATATGAGCGTAGACGCTGCCAGGCGTGACGTCACCAACAAGATTAGCCGCAGCCCCCCCCAAAGCGTCGATCAAAAGGCTGGTGAAAACTCCTCCAGGGGCAGGGCCGCCCGTTTCGAGCGCGTATTGCTCGGCGGTCGATGCAGTTAGAATGGTCATTCCCTTAACGATTTCGGAGAACCCCTTCATTGTCGGCCGATCTCCCGCAATGCCGCTGTGGCAGCTATCGAGAATGATGACCTTGTTCGTTGCCGGCGATGCAGCAGCAATACTCATGACCTCATTGAGAGAAAGCCCATCGTCGCCCGTTTTGCAGTCGCCTGCACACAGGAATCCTCCGGTGTCTTCAATGTAACCATGGCCTGCAAAATAGAAGAGAGCGATTTCCGACTCGTCCGCGAACAACGCGCGCACCGCATCCTTCAATTCAACGCGCTCCACGATGTCCGTAGGGCCTGTGCCTGTGATCAACCTTGGTGTTTTAAAGTTGGTGGTGCCGTCGGCATTTCGCTCGAGCGCAGCCCGGACAGAATGCGCATCATTAACGCAGCCGGCGAGAGGTGAGATATGCTTGTAATGGTCGATGCCTACGATGAGTGCCTTACGCATTTAAAACGCCTTACAAGCTGTTGATCCAGTCGCCGATATTGGCCCATGTCCACTGCATAGTTTTCACGCCAGCAATTGACGTTGTGTCGTCTTTATAGGCCCAAATCCCGCGTACGGGCACACCCTGTTCCTGGGCGCAAGCGATCTCCCACTTCTGACCTGTCGAGGTCGTTGAGTTCTTTGTAACGATGGCAAGGACACCGTCAGAGCGCAGGATCCTGGTTTTGACTTTTTCTTTCCAGTTACTTTCGTATGCCTCTTTTACGGACATATCGATATATTCAAACGGCGTCGCAATATTGAGTGACTGCCCTTTGATCATGTCGCGAATTCGCTCGTCTTCGATTGCAAACGCGACGAAAATGGTTTTCTTGATCGCCATCACACTTCCCTGACTTCGATAGTTCACTGCTTACCCATGTTTGCGTGAAAGTATCATTACAACCGTTCAATAAGCGAGCACGCGGATTGCAAAACTGCGGGATTAGGTCGCATATTCCACAAGATTTGCGGCTCGAGTCCACGACCAAAACTCGGCCTAAATGACTTCAACCGAAGCTAACCTATTTGAGATATAGGGTGCCGACGTAGTATTAGTGGCAAGTTCGTTCCAGACGTGGTCGATTTCAAGAGGCCGACTGACGGCCGCACTCGATCTCTGGACGTCGGTAGCCCTGCCGGAACCGCGCGCCAACCTCGCAACGCCTTCACCGTTATGATGGACGTCATCGACGGCGCCGGCTACGAGAGATAGCGGAACCTCATCACGGAGCGGTGCGGAAGAGCCGCGACGGTCTGCAGCACTGGATTTGCGTGCGACGTCGCAGTTGGTATGACGTGGCGGTTAGAATGAAAGCGTACGATCCTTACAAGAGCATGCGACCGCTGAAGGATTACCCGTACGAAGCCTATTGCGACGCACCCTACGGTT
>NZ_JBCIYT010000033.1:0-2698 GCF_050455485.1 Neorhizobium sp. BT27B
GTAACCGCCCGGTTGTTACCGCGGAGATTTTGCTTTGATGCGAGCAACAAGCTCTTTGTCGTCGACAAATCCGTCGAGGAAGTCGCTCCATTCGTCGGGTGAGCGGCGGGCGTGTTTGAGCATCTGCTCCAATTCTTCCATGCCGTCGTCTGTCAGCGCGGTCATGGATTCGTCGTCCCCTGTGTAAACGGAGATGATGCTGCCGTAGCTCAGATTATCATCGTTGGAGACGATTGCCTGAAGAAGCTCCGGGTCCTCTTCGAGAATTTCGGCGACATATTTGATTGTGCGGACGAAGGTGATTGTCGCCATCAGGCTGCCTCGGCAGAGATTGTGACAAGCGGCGACCAGTTCCACGGAAGCAATTCGTCTAACCGATTGATCTTGTGATCGTGGATGCGGTCGAGCACGTCAGCCAGATAAGCCTGCGGATCAAGACCATTCATCTTTGCCGTCTCAATGATCGTCATGGCGCGTGCCAAGGTTTCCGCTCCCGTGTCGGCTCCTGCGAACAGCCAATTCCGTCTTCCAACGCCAATCGGACGCAGAGCCCGCTCGGCGGCATTGTTGTCGATTGCGACACGGCCGTCTTCGAGGAACAGGCAGAGCGAGGACCATCGGCTCAAACCATAACGGAAAGCTGTAGCCAGATCGCCTTTACCCGGAATGCGGTTCAGTTGGGCTTCTGCCCAGAGACGGAATGCTTCAGCCTTGGGCTTGCTCTGCTTTTGACGAGCAAGAAGACGGATATCGGGAGGCTGACCATTAATGCTTCGTTCGATATCGTAGAGCGCACCGATACGATCGAGGGCTTCCCGCGCGATCTCGGATTTATTGGATGTCCAGATATCGTGGAAGTCACGTCGCCAATGCGCCCAGCAGGCTGCTTCTTTGAAGCGAGGACGCCCATCCGCTCCAAACGAGTACAGCTTGCCATATCCTTTATAGCCGTCAGCCTGAAGGATGCCGCTTGATTGCCCGAGGTGACGATGAACGTGCTCTTCTTTCCAGTCAGGCGCAAAATAGTAAACTGCACCCGGCGGGGAGGCTCCAGCCCAGGGACGTTGATCGCGAACATACGTCCAGATTCTGCCCTTCTTCACGCCTTTACCCAGCCCTTTGTCTCGGAGTGAGCGATCCAGCACCCGGATCGGGGTATCGTCCGCATGAAGAAGGTCGCTTGCCATGATTGCGGCTTCGATCCGCTCGATGAGAGGCTGGAGCACCTGCATGGCGCGACCACACCAATCGACCATCGTGCTGTCGGGAATGTCGACACCCATACGGGCGAAGATCTCGTTCAGGCGATATAGCGGCAAATGGTCATCGAACTTCGAGACCAGAATGTACGCCAGGAGGCCAGCGCCCGCCATGCTGCCAGGGATCGGGCGGCTGGGCGCAGGCACCTGCACCATTTTCTCGCAGCAGCGGCAGGACTTTTTCAATCGGGCGACCTCGATCACCTTCATCTGAGCCGCAATCATGTCGAGGATTTCGCTGGCGTCCTCACTGACAAGACGCAACTCACCTCCGCATTCCGGGCAGCAGGAGCCAGGATCGAGTTCTCGGCGCTCGCGAACCGCCTTGTCGGACACGCGTGGGCGTCGGCGCATGATCTTTTCCGACGCATCCGCTAGGGGCACAACAGACGCCGTCTCATCGGCTTCATCAATCGGGGCCGTATTGCTCTCAGCGGCGGCGATCAATAGATCCTCAAGCGCCAGTTCCAACTGCTCGATTTCACGCTCGATCTTTTCAGACGACTTGCCGAAGACCTGTTTCTTCAGCTTGGCGATGCGTAGCCGCAGCGTTTGGATTAACTGGTCGTGCGCCTGCAACGTCGCCGACATCTTCGCATTATCCGCCCGCAAAGCGGCAATCATGGCTTTGAGAAAGGCTGGATCGTCCGGAAGATTTGCCGTTGCGTCTGACATGATCCTGACTACCATAAGTCAGGAGAAATTGCCATAAAAACGAGTGGTTTCAGAGGGATAAAATCACCCGACACGAGCCGGTGGCGCTCCCCAATCCGGACGACGCCAATCGATCCCTTCCCACAACATCGCCAGTTGGGCCGACGTCAGTCGCGCCGTCCCGTCGGACGCAGACGGCCATGGGAACCGACCTTTCTGCAAGATCTTGTAGTACAGGCAGAAGCCTTGGCCATCAAAATACAGCAGCTTCAATCGATCGCCTCGTTTGCCCCGAAAGGCAAATACCGCGCCGCCCGTTGGCTTCTGGCGCAGGACATCCTGTGCAAGGGCTGCCAGGCCTTCTATTCCTTTACGCATGTCCGTGATCCCGCAAGCAAGATAGACCCGGACACCGGTCCCAGGCCCGATCATGCTGCTTCCACCGCCCGAATAAGCTGGGTCAGGGCGGCGGTATCGACCGCACTGCCAAAGCGAAGGGTGCGACCGCAGCTCAATCGCAGCTCGATCATCCCGGCGCGGCTTTCCCTGCCGTCCTGAACATCAGTCTGCACGGCATTCACGTCGATGGGAATGAACAATGCATTCGAAGACACCGAGAGAAGCCCCTTCTTCTTCAGCTCGCTACGCCAGGCGTAAATCTGCTGGCGCGTGATATCGTGCCGATGGGCAACCTCTGTGATTGTCGCTCCACCATCCCCAACCGACATGATAATGGCCAGCTTCTCATCGTCGCGCCATCGGCGCCGACGTTCCTGCCCAAGAAT
>NZ_JBCIYT010000034.1:0-2537 GCF_050455485.1 Neorhizobium sp. BT27B
GTAAGCGCGATTTTCCATGCACCTTGCCGTAGGCGGCATCTCTGAACCAGCGCCTTTTCGAAGCGATATCCTGGTCTGTCAGGCAGCGGAGGCCTTGGAGAAGTTGAAGGGCATTAGGTCGCCGATGTCGGCATTCTCGTCGCGCTGCGGCAACTCAGTGAGCACATGGCGCAGCCAGATGAGTGGGTCGACGCCACAGGCGCGGCAGGTCAGCATCAGACTGTAGATCACGGCGCTGGCCTTTGCTCCGTCAGCGGTGTCGCTGAACAGCCACGATTTTCTTCCGGTCGCAAAAACTCTGATGTCGCGTTCCAGAATGTTGTTATCGATCGGCATCCTGCCGTCGCTGATGTAGCGCGTCAGGTAATCCCATTGGTTCAGGGTGTAGGAGACGGCATCACCGAGCTTGGTATCTGGCACGACCTTCGGCGCGATATTGTCGAGCCATGACTTGAGTGCGTTCAGGACAGGCAAGCTGTGCTGTTGTCGGAAACGGCGAATGCAATCGGCCTGCGTTTCACCGGCGTTGGGCTTGCTCTCTCGCGCCTGCTTTTCGATCCTGTAGAGCTGCTCGAAGAACCGGAGCGCCTGTTCCGGTGGTCCGCCTCCATTTTTCCGGGTTTTGAGAGCCTCGACGAAGCGTCGCCGTGAATGAGCCATGCATCCGACATGGGTTGCGCCATGCAATGTGCGCCAGGCTGTGTAGCCGTCGCTCACCAATATGCCGCGGTAGTCGCCGAGAAAGGTCTTCGGGTGGACCTGACCGCGGCCCGGTTGATAATCGAGAAGCACGATCGGCTCGGCGCTGGCCTCGCTGCTGCGGTATGCCCACATGTAGGAGGTGCTGGTGGCTTCCTTGTTCTTTTCCTTCAGCACCTGAACTGTCGTCTCATCGCCATGAATGAGAGGCTGCGACTGAAGCTTCAGCCTCAGCACATCGTAGATGCGATGCAGATGCCTCTCGCTTGAACCGATCACCCAGTGCGCGAGAGCACCCCGGCTGATCGGAACGCCGGCCCGTTTGAACGTTTGCGCCACGCGGTAGAGCGGTGTGCCGTCGACGTATTTGTGGACGAGCGCGAAGGCCAGCGTCGAGGCGGTGGCGATGCTACCCGGCAAGGGTTGCGGCGGCATCGGTGCGATTACCACAGGCGTGTTGATCCCGGTGCGGTCGCAATGGCGGCAGGCGTATTTGAACCGCACATTCTGCAGAACCTTAGCCTTGACCTCGATATGGAGCTGCTCGGTCACGGCCTCGCCCATACGATGCATTTGGCCATTGCAACAAGGGCAAGCTTTCTGATCGTCAGGAAGGTCGTATTCGACACGCTCGCGCGGCAAGTCTTCCGGCAGAGGTCTGCGGCCTCGCTTTTTAACCGCGACACTCTCGACTGCTGGCAGGCCTGTATCCGGGAGGTCGGCGACGTCGTCGCCATCGTCAGGATCATCCGCGTCTGCGGCCTCTTCGGCTTCGTTGAAGAGGCGATCGACGTGCTTTTCGCTGCGGGGTGCAAATCGATGCAGCCTTGCGAGCGCCAGTTCTTCTTCCAGCTTGACGACCCGTCGCGAGAGCACTTCCTTCTCGGCCTTGAGCGCAGCGATTTCGGCGGCATTTGCCGCCAACTGCGCCATCAGCTCTGCTACATCAGGTTCGCCGGCTCGGGTCATCCCGGTTTTGAATCTGAACCGCGTAGCCGCGTCAACAGATCAATGCGCCACCTCAGCCGGCGATCTGATATTGCCGCACGGGATGGCGGATCATCGCATCGATATCGATCCCGTCGAGAATCCAGTGCAGTTGCTCGGTCGTCAGTGTAACCACCGCCACCTCTCGGCGCGGCCATCTAAACTTATCCTCCGTCAACCGCTTCAGCACGAGCACAAAGCCTGACCGATCGAAGAACAGCAGCTTCATCCGGTCACGTCGGCGATTGCAGAAGGCAAACACCGCAGGGGCAAACGGGTCCAATGCCATCGTCTCCTGGACCAGAACCGCAAGGCTGTTGATGCCGGCCCGGAAGTCGATCGGTTCCCGATGCAGGTAGACCTTCAGATCAGCGCCCAGTCTGAACATGACCCAACGCTCCGATTATCGCCGTCAATCCTTTGAGATCATTGCACTCCAGCGTCAGTCTCACACCATTGGGCAGTGACGCGCTCACCTTCGCTGGAGAGGAAAGAGGACCGTTCCTGTCGGTTCTCGGCAATCGCTTTTCGCGATCCACCGCAGGCATCTCAATGTCGAACTCCCTGCTGGAAGCGGCGACCTGAACGGGGACAAACGCAGATATCGAAGACGGCGATAATGGATAGGTCTGGGTGTGCTTCCTGATCCATTTCCAAACGAGGTTCGCATTGACCCCATGTTCTCGCGCTAGTTTCGATACCGATGCGCCGGGCTCAAGGCAGGCAGCAACAAGGCGATCCTTCGACCCTTGATCGAAGCGGCGTCTTCCATTCCGACCGACCAGCCGTACCGCGAGCTTTTGACCTTCATCCATAACTTGGTGTCCACCTCTTTTTAAGTGGACACCACA
>NZ_JBCIYT010000035.1:0-2510 GCF_050455485.1 Neorhizobium sp. BT27B
TGAGAGCGGCGGTGCAAAAGTCTGCCACGGTAACGGCGCGATAATCACGCCGTAGGGGCGGAGTAAAATCCGGCCACCTATCTTCCTTCTGCATTGGAAGCAGGAGGGACAAGGGGATCTACACCGTGGAATTGTATCTCAAGGTTCGCTTGGCCGTGTCGGAGGGGATGACCCGGCGTCAGGCTGCAAAGCATTTCAACATATCTCGCGACAGCGTTGCTAAGATGTTGTCGTATTCGACGCCGCCGGGCTATCAGCGTCAGTTGCCGATCCGGCGGCCGAAGCTGGATGCGTTCGTCTCGACAATTGATCATTGGCTCGATGAGGACGTGAAGGTGCCGCGCAAGCAGCGCCACACGGCCAAGCGGGTGTTCGACCGGCTCCGGGACGAGCGCGGCTTCACCGGTGGCTACACGATCATCAAGGATTACATGCGCGAGCGGGATCAGCGCCGCCAGGAGGTGTTCGTGCCGCTGGCTCATCCGCCGGGCCATGGGCAGGCCGACTTCGGTGAGGCTCTGGTGGTGATCGGCGGTGTCGAGCGGAAGGCGCACTTCTTCGTTTTGGATCTGCCGCACAGCGACGGCTGTTATGTGCGGGCCTATCCAGCGGCCGTATCGGAGGCCTGGGTCGACGGCCACATCCATGCGTTTGCGTTCTTCGGGGCCGTGCCGCAATCGATCGTCTACGACAATGATCGTTGCCTGGTCGCAAAGATCCTGCCTGATGGGACCCGCAAGCGTGCGGCGCTGTTCAGCGGTTTTTTGTCCCACTACCTGATCCGGGATCGTTACGGGCGGCCGGGCAAGGGCAACGATAAGGGAAACGTCGAGGGGCTTGTTGGCTATGCCAGACGCAACTTCATGGTGCCGATACCGCAGTTTCCAACATGGGAGGCGTTCAACGTCTGGCTGGAGGAGCAATGCCGCAAGCGCCAGCGCGACAAACTGCGGGGCGAGAGCGAGACGATCGGCGAACGGCTGCAGCGGGATCTGGCTGCCATGCGCATGTTACCGGCATCTCCATTCGATGCGTGCGATCAGGCCGGCGTCAAGGTAACGGCCCAGTCGTTGGCGCGTTACAAGACCAATGACTATTCCGTCCCGGTCGCCTACGGCCATCAGGATGTCTGGGTCAGGGGTTATGTCGACGAAGTGGTGATCGGCTGCCGCGGCGAGATCATCGCCCGTCATCCCCGGAGCTGGGACCGCGAGGACGTCGTCTTCGATCCTGTGCATTACCTGCCGCTGATCGAGCAGAAGATCAATTCGCTGGATCAGGCAGCACCTCTCCAGGGCTGGGATTTGCCAGAGGAATTCGCCACGCTGCGCCGTTTGATGGAAGGCCGCATGGCCAAGCATGGCCGGCGAGAATATGTGCAGGTCTTGCGCCTGCTGGAAAGCTTCGAGCTCGCCGACCTGCACGCGGCGGTAAAGCAGGCGCTCCAACTCGGCGCGATCGGCTTCGACGCCGTCAAGCATCTGATCCTGTGCCGAGTGGAGCGCCGGCCGCCACGACTGGACCTGTCCATCTACCCGTATTTGCCGAGGGCGACGGTCGAGACGACGTCGGCGAAGGCCTATATGCGACTGCTTTCCGCGCATGGGGAGGAAGCGGCATGAGTGACGAAGTGCCCGAGATCCTGCTCTCCCATTATCTCAAAACCCTCAAGCTCCCGACCTTCCAGCGCGAGTACCAGAAGCTGGCCCGGCTATGTGCCACCGAGGGCGTCGATCATGTCGAATACCTGTTCCGGCTTTCCGAAAGAGAGATGATCGAACGGGACCGCCGCAAGGTCGAGCGCCGTATCAAGGCGGCCAAATTCCCCGTCGTCAAAAGCCTCGACAGCTTCGACTTCGTAGCCATCCCCAAACTCAACAAGATGCAGGTGCTGGAACTGGCGCGATGCGAATGGATCGAGCGCCGGGAGAACGTCATCGCACTCGGGCCAAGCGGCACGGGCAAGACGCATGTCGCACTCGGTCTCGGCTTGGCCGCATGCCAGAAAGGCCTGTCCGTAGGCTTCACTACGGCCGCCGCTCTGGTCAGCGAGATGATGGAGGCACGTGACGAACGGCGTCTGCTCCGCTTCCAGAAGCAAATGGCTGCCTACCAGCTTCTCATCATCGATGAGTTGGGCTTTGTGCCGCTGTCCAAGACTGGTGCGGAATTGCTGTTCGAGCTGATCTCACAACGCTATGAACGCGGCGCGACCCTGATCACCAGCAATCTTCCGTTTGACGAATGGACAGAGACACTGGGATCGGAACGACTGACTGGTGCACTGCTCGATCGCATCACCCACCATGTCAACATTCTCGAAATGAACGGCGACAGCTATCGTCTCGCCCAAAGCCGCGCCAGAAAGGCCGGCTAAACCCTCCTTGAAAATCGCCACGCACGCATGAGACCCCCGCTCGGGCTACGCCCTCCCGGAGGTCTCATGCGTGCAACAAAAGTGGCCTGGTTTTACTCCGCCGCCTGGCCTTAATTTGCTCCGGCGTTGACAG
>NZ_JBCIYT010000036.1:0-2473 GCF_050455485.1 Neorhizobium sp. BT27B
TATTGCGCGGCAATCAGGATGAGACGCGGGCGACAATCTGGATGAGATTCTTAGGTCGCGGTCGGGATCAAGTTATCACGCTGATTGCCGCTGACAAGTTCTTCGTCATTTTCTGATTGCCGCTCCGCGACAGGCAAGGCTGAGGTCCTGATTGTCGCGAAAGAGGCTGGTCGGCCCCGTTGGCGCTTTTCCTCGAGCGCTGTTCTGCGGCGATAGCTTTCGACGTTCATCTCGAAGATCGTGGCATGGTGCACAAGCCGGTCAACTGCTGCGAGTGTCATGGCAGGATCGGGAAAGACCCGGTTCCACTCCCCAAACGGCTGGTTGGCGGTGATCAAGATAGACCTGTGCTCGTATCGTGCCGAGATCAGCTCGAAGAGCACGCTTGTTTCCGCCTGATCTTTGGTGACGTAGGCGAGATCATCGAGGATGAGCAAGTCGTACTTGTTGAGTTTGTCGATAGCAGACTCAAGCTGCAGTTCCCGACGAGCGACCTGCAGCTTCTGGACGAGATCGGTGGTCCGGGTGTAGAGGACCCGCCATCCGTTCTCGATCAGCGCAAGGCCGATAGCAGCAGCGAGATGGCTCTTTCCTCCGCCGGGCGGACCGAACATGAGGATGTTAGCTCCCTTGGCGAGCCAACTATCGCCGGCGGTAATTGCCATGACCTGCGCCTTCGAGATCATGGGTACGGCGTCAAAGGCGAAGCTGTCCAAGGTCTTTCCGGGCGGCAGGTGCGCTTCGGCGAGATGCCGTTCTATCCTGCGATTGGCACGCTCTGCCAGCTCGTGCTCGGCAATAGCCGACAGGAAGCGAGCTGCTGGCCATCCTTCCCGGTCTGCCTGTTCGGCAAATTGCGGCCACAGCATTTTGATGGTCGGTAGCCGAAGTTCGTTGAGCATGATGCCGAGCCGTGCTTCGTCGATCACGTGGGTGTTGATCATGCGGCTTCTCCCGTCCCGATCAGGGCCTCATAACCGTTGAGCGATGCGAGCTGCACATGGACTGTCGGCAGCTTGGCTGGATCCGGGCCGAAGAGTGTTCGCATGGCGACCAGGTCCGGTAAATCGCCGGCGTCCAGGGTCCTGGCCAATTCTTCGGCAAGTTCGCGCTCGCAACCGCGGTCATGAGCCAATGCCAGAAGCTCAACGGTGATCTTGCAAGCCTGTTTGTCGGGAAGATGCTCGATGAGGGCTTCGAAGGCCTTGCGGTATTCCTGACGCGGGAAGAGCTTGTCGCGATATACGAGGCCGCGGAGCGCCATCGGCTTTTTGCGCAGGGAATGGATGACGTGGTGGTAGTTGACGACCTGATCGTGCCGCCCGTCGGGGTGGCCGCGTCCGCGGCGCAACGTCATCAGATGCGTACCGCCGACGAAGACATCCAGCCGATCGTCGAACAGGCGAACTCGTAACCTGTGGCCGATCAGGCGGGATGGCACGGTGTAGAAGACCTTGCGCAAGGTGAAGCCGCCGGTCCGGGACACCGTGACGACAATCTCTTCGAAGTCCGTGGTCCGGCGCTCGGGCAGCGCCTGCAGATGGGATCGTTCTGCATCAATGCGCTTGCCATGGGCAGCATTGCGACGGCTGACGATCTCATCGACAAAGGCGCGATAAGAGCCGAGGTCGTCGAATTCCTTGGTCCCCCGCATCAGCAGGGCATCATGAACAGCGCTCTTGAGATGGCCATGAGAGCTTTCGATCGAGCCGTTCTCATGTGCGACGCCTTTGTTGTTGCGCGTCGGCGTCATTCGATAATGGGAGCAAAGCTGGTCGTATCGGTGGGTGAGATCGACCTTGGCATCGGCGTCAAGGTTGCGGAATGCCGCCGACAGACTGTCACTCCTATGATAAAGCGGCGTGCCGCCCACGGACCACAGGGCATTTTGAAGCCCTTCGGCCAGCGCGACAAAGCTCTCGCCGCCGAGAATGACGTGGGCATGTTCGAAGCCGGACCAGACAAGCCGGAAGTGATAAAACAGGTGATCAAGCGGCCGGCCGGCAATTGTCACGCCAAGGCCGCTAGCGTCGGTAAAATCCGACAGGCCCAATCGGCCCGGCTCATGCGTTTGGCGGAAGATGACCTCCTGCGCTTCGCCATTGACAGCACGCCAAGACCGGATGCGTCGTTCAAGCGTACGGCGGATACCTTCAGACAGTTCTGGATGTCGGCGCAGCATCTCGTTGTAGACGGCGACGGCACGGATGCCGGGAGCAGCCTTCAGCAGCGGGACGACTTCAGTCTCGAATATCAGCTCCAAGGGGTCAGGGCGGCGGCGTCCTCGCGGCACTTTGCCCTGCGATGGCAATTGCACCTCCTTGTCGAGGCGGTATGCAGTGGCTCGGCTGATCGACGCTTTTGACGCGGCGACCTCTACGGAATGCGCTTGTCGGTACTTCATGAAGAGTCTCATCTGATGATCGGTTACATGGCGACCCGGCACAAACTGGTTCTCCAATCCAGAAAACCG
>NZ_JBCIYT010000037.1:0-1731 GCF_050455485.1 Neorhizobium sp. BT27B
GTGGCCGGATTTTACTCCGCCCCTACGGCGTGATTATCGCGCCGTTACCGTGGCAGACTTTTGCACCGCCGCTCTCAGTAGTCTGACGCGCTGGCATTTCTGTGCGATTCCTCGCAGGCCAAAACTTCCGTTGCCAGATAGAATTTGATCTCGAACATCCCGTCATATCCGGTGAAACGGACACAGCGGCTTCTGTCGTCAAAACTACGGGCGCTGTTTGGAAACGATATTCCCACTAACGCCCACCCTCATCCTGCCAACGATCAACAGCACTGCCCCTCGGATGTAGTTCAAGGTTTGCCATGGCTGAGGACCATTTACGGTTCGCCAAAGAACCCCGGAGAGCGGTTCTGTTCGGCACACCGCTACGGAACTCGGCAGAGAGGAAGAGCAAAGCGTCACGTTTCGTATCGGAGCTCGCGATGGACTCAGAGGATCTCAGGACGTCCCTGACCAGCTTGAAGCCGACAGGGTCAATATTCGATGCTGCTGGATTGGAAGACATTGCGTCCTCCTTTGTTGGGGCAAGGTTTTGCGCCCTTGATGACAGCGCCCTGGAGACGAGCCGTCACTACGATCTTACGTCGTGCAAAAATACTGGATTACAAGGGATGATCGTGCACAGCGGCTACGGAGCAATGTCCAAGGGCTTTCGGCGACCCGATGCTGGACAACTAGAGGGGTAATTTCTTGTATTGATGTATGAGAAGAAATTTTGGTTCTTAACTCATTTCCCTTTGATCCGGGTACCTTGCCCAGCCATCGGTTGATCTATGAATCGAATCATAACAATTTCCTTGTCGCGTCGAAGGGTTCTTTTCCCGATTTTGGCCTACGTGATTGAATGTCTGATAACGGACAGAGGCTGCCGGAAACCAGGCTAGCAACTCCTTTCAACCCGATACGAGGGTGAGAAACATGAGGATTGCCTAATATGAATTCTGCGGTTCAGAATTTTTTGAGAACAGCTGACGAACAGACCAGAACAGCACTACGCCAGTGACTACAGGCGCTGCGAGTTCGTCCAAGAGTTGCGGTCCTCTTGGTGAGTCTTGCATGTTGTGCCCCCAATGGTGTGGCTTCACTGAATGTCGCATTTCGGACATGTGCTCCGCGTCACTTGTACGAGGTCGTTGACCTGACCATAGATAAGCCACGACAGAAGCTGACAATGAGACATCGTTCGCAACTTCATGGCGCGTACGGCTAGGAGAAAATCATTGCTCTTGCCCTCACTGAGGTTGAGAGAATGGGCATTCCTTCGCAAACAGCTATTCGGAACCTTATTATTCGTGCCTTGAGCCCGAATGATTTCGCAAGCCTTTCCCCTCATCTCGAAGAATTGGACCTGCCTCGGCTTTATCAGATGTCGGCGCCAGGCATGGTCACCGACTACTGCTACTTTCTGGAGTGCGGGCTCGGATCCGTTGTCGCTGAGGTTAAGGGAGGTAGAAAAGCAGAGATCGGTATTTTTGGTAATGAGGGGATGTCACCGACATCAATGATCATGGAAGCGCCGACAACCCCGTACTCAACGTTTATGCAGATCTCTGGGCGTGGTTACAGAGTTCGCAGTATCCGACTATCCCACGCCGTCGAGGGAAGCTTCCGGCTGAGATCGCTGCTTCTCCGATTTGCCCAGGTGATGTCCGTCGTAACCGCCCGGTTGTTACCGCGGAGATTTTGCTTTGATGCGAGCAACAAGCTCTTTGTCGTCGACAAATCCGTCGA
>NZ_JBCIYT010000038.1:0-1556 GCF_050455485.1 Neorhizobium sp. BT27B
CCCCGCGTTTGATAACGCGGAGACGAGCAGATGGGATTGATAGCGATGAGCGAGCGGGATCTGCAGCGGATCGAAGTTTTGTCGAAGGTAGCGGCTGAGCGTATGACGATGGTTTCGGCGGCACATGTGCTCGACTTGAGCACGCGCCAGGTGCGCCGGCTGTTGAATCGGATGGGCACTGGTGGTGCGGCATCGATCCGGCACAAGGCGATCGGCCGGCCGTCAAACAACCGCATCAGCGACGGCGTTCGAGATTACGCGGTGACGCTGGTTCGGGAATCTTATGCGGACTTCGGTCCGACCCTGGCCTCCGAGATGCTGGCGGAGCGGGATGGATTGTGTGTGTCGCGCGAGACGCTGCGACGCTGGATGATCGATGCCGGCATCTGGTTGTCGCGCAAGCAACGTCGGACGTTTCATCAGCCAAGATTGCGTCGCGAGGCTTATGGCGAACTGGTGCAGATTGATGGCTCTGACCATCGCTGGTTCGAAGACCGTGGCGATCCCTGTTCGTTATTGGTTTTCATCGACGATGCGACCGGCAAGTTGATGCAATTGCGGTTTGTGCGATCGGAAAGTGCGTTTTCGTACTTTGAAGCACTGGCGCTGTATCTTCGCGAACATGGCGCGCCGATTGCGTTCTATTCAGACAAACATTCGGTGTTCCGAGTGGCAAAGAAGGATGCCAGGGGCGGTCAGGCGATGACCCAGTTCGGGCGTGCGCTTTGCGAGCTAAACATCGAGATTCTCTGCGCAAATTCGAGCCAAGCCAAGGGTCGTGTCGAACGGATGAACCGAACATTGCAGGATCGCCTGGTCAAGGCACTGCGACTGGCCAGGATCGATAACATGGAGGCTGGCAACGCGTTTCTGGCGAGTTTCATGAGCCGGTATAATGCTCGATTTTCCATCGTCCCTGCCCGTTCCGATGATTTGCACCGGCCGCTGAATCTGGCGCCGGATCGATTGACCGAGATCCTATGTAAACGCGAGCAGCGTTACGTCGGAACACAGCTGACATTTTCATTTGAACGCAAGCGGATCATGCTGAAGGAGACCGACGTGACGCGTGGTCTGGTTGGCCATTATGTCGAGACCTATGCCTATGCGGACGGGCGCCTCGATGTGCGCTGGAAAGGATATTCCCTGCCCTATACGGTGTTCGACAAGGACCAGCGGGTGACGCATGCGGCCATTACCGAGAACAAGCGGCTCGGTGATATTCTGGCTTACGTCAAGGAGCGTCAGGACCAGCATGTGCCGCCGGTCGTCAAGACCAACAGCGAGAAGATTGGTTACCGGCCAACGGGTCGAAAGCCGGGACGGAGCACGGATTTCATGAACGATCCGGCGGTGATTGCCCGGCGCAAAAAGGCACTGTTGAAGCAGCAAGCTGCGGAGTGACCTCAAGCTCGGATGGCCTCAAAGCACCCGCCCCGATCTGATCTTGCAAGCTGGATCAGCCGCTCAGATCGGGGCTGGTCGGTGTGCCGTGTAGCGGCCTCTCTGACATTTCTACTTTGCAAACCGACGGACATTTCTACGTTGCCGCCACA
>NZ_JBCIYT010000039.1:0-1432 GCF_050455485.1 Neorhizobium sp. BT27B
TCCTTGCGAAACGGAGCAAGGACGAGCACCCAGTCCAGCTCGCTATCGACCGGGACGTCATTCATTTCGGGTCCGGGAGAGGATTGTAAGCGACGACGCTGACGCCTCCGCTTTCTATGATCAGCTCACGGATATTGAGATCGTGGGGACCGTGACGCTTCTTGACCACGGTGATGTTTCGGCGAAGGCGCCCTTCGTGCTCCATGATGCGCAGCAGGAGTACGGTATCACCAAGGAAACTCACATCCACATCGATGCCGACATTTTGGCCGATCAATCCATGCTGAGCAACAATCAGCATCGTCAGGACACCCGAGCGGGCGAGGTACTTAAGCAGCGACTGGATGTCGCGAACCGCCTTTTCGCGGTGCGGCAAGGAGTTCAGGTAGCCTGTCAGACTGTCGATGACCACGACCCGTGACTTGTTTTGCGTGACGGCGTCCTGAACAATCTGGCCGAACTCGCCAGGGGAGATTTCGTTGGGATTGAAGTCCCGCAGGACGAGTTTGCCATCCTTGTGGAATTGCCTGAGTTCCATCCCCAAGCCTTCAGAACGACGGAAGAAGGTTTCCAACCGCTCCTCGAACAGGAAGAGCGCCACGCTCTCACCCCGTTCGAGAGCCGCAGTGGCATAGAGGGACGACATGGTCGATTTACCAGTACCTGACTGTCCAATGACCAGCGTCGTGGTCCCGGCCTCCTGGCCACCGCCGAACATCTCGTCGAGCTCGGCGACACCGGACTTGATCAACTGCGGCTTGGCCGTTTCTACGGCGGCGCCGGACATGATACGCGGAAAAACGACGACCCCCTGCCCCTCGCGGATCGCCATATCGTGATAACCATCAGCGATCGGCACGCCGCGCATCTTGGAGACTTCTATTCGGCGACGCACGCCACCATATTCCTCAAGCGACTTGTCAAAGCGGATAACGCCGTGGGCGAGCCCCTCGACTTCCTCGCCGCTACGGTCATAGCCGGGGGTCTGGGTATCGAGCAACAGCGCGACGACGTTCCGCTTCGCAAGGAAAGATTTGAAGCCGATCAGTTCTCGGCGAAAGCGTGGACTATCACCTGTAATCAGCCGGATTTCGAGGAGTGAATCATAGACAAGGCGACGAGGCTTGTGCTCCTCGATCGCCGCTTCGATCGCTTTTCTTGTCTCGTCCAGGCGCAGATCCGCGGTCAGGAATATACTCTGGTCGTCGGCCTCGTTCACCGTGCCTGAGGTTGACAGCTCTTCGACCCGGATACCATCAAGCGTCCAGCCGTGCGACACTGCGATGGCCTCGAGCTCTGCAGCCGTTTGAGAAAGCGTCACATAGATGCAGCTCTCCCCAGCCTCGACACCTGCGCGCAAAAACTGCAACGCGGCAGTGGTCTTGCCCGATCCCGGCGCCCCCTGAAGCATGTAAAGATTTGATGCAGGAAG
>NZ_JBCIYT010000040.1:0-1409 GCF_050455485.1 Neorhizobium sp. BT27B
TGATGTTGGAGTGGACGGCCCCTTAACGGCATCGAAATGTGCCATGATGAGCTGTTGAGATCTCAATCGAAGGGGCCGCCCATGGATAAGATTATTCGTATTGGCATGGATACGTCAAAGCATGTCTTTCAGCTGCATGGCGTGAATGCTGGAGAGAAGCCGGTCTTGCGTAAGAAAATGCGACGCAAGGAGATGATCGACTTCTTCACGACCTGCCCGCCAACTTCGGTTGCGATCGAGGCCTGTGGTGGTTCCCATCATTGGGCGCGATTACTCGCCTCATTTGGACATGAGGTGAAGATGATCGCACCACAACTCGCCAAGCCTTACGTTAAGCGGAACAAGAATGACGCTGCCGACGCCGAAGGTCTGTGCGAGGCGATGGCCCGCCCAACGATGCGGTTTGTTCCGGTCAAGACAGTTGATGACCAAGCAGCACTCATGCTGATCAGCGTCCGTACCCGTCTGATAGCCAACCGCACTCAGCTTGCCAACGCAATCCGGGGCTACGCCAATGAATTCGGCATTTCTGCAGCTAAGGGGTTAGCACATATTCCGATGCTGCTCGAAAGGATAAAAGTTGAGAAAACTGTGCCAGAGCTCGCGCAGGAATTGTTCATGAGCCAGGCCGAGGAATATGCTCAACTGGACAAGAAGATTGCGGATGTGGAGGCCAAGGTAAAGGCATGGCAGCGTAACGACGAACGCAGCATACGCCTCAACACCATTCCCGGTATTGGCCCAATCGGTTCGGCTCTCTTGATCATGAAGACACCCGCTCCCGAGCTCTTTCAATCTGGCCGCCAGTTTGCAGCCTGGATCGGATTGACGCCAAAAGATCACTCGACCGGCGGTAAGCTGCGGCTCGGTGGTATCACGCGAGCCGGCGACGAAGCTCTACGGGCCGTCCTGGTGGCTGGAGCAACCGCTGTGATTCATCACGCGAGGCGATCTGGTAAGGCCTCTCGTTGGTTGGCGGAATTGCTCACGCGCAAGCCGCCCAAACTGGCAGCTGTCGCACTCGCCAATAAGATGGCGCGCATAGCCTGGAAGCTCATGGTCTCGGGAGAGACATTCAGCGCAAAATCAGGACCGGCCTTAACGGGACACGCTGCATGAAGAGGGGGAAGCAAGCACTCAAGCCGTCCTGATCTTCGCCACGTGTTTGTGATACTACAACTTGCAAGATAATAGCAGATGGTGTGATCGATCGATCCGAGACACAGGATACTCCGAGGATCCCATTGGCCCGTCAAGGCCGCCTTGATGTTTGGGACCTGTGTTGCGGAAACCATCTTGGCCAGCGTTCATGTGCGAGCGCAACTACAGGCCGGACATATGGACGCAAGCGATCTGGTCAGATTGTCTCGAAATATCTTGCGAGTCGGGGGCCGTCCACATATGGGATC
>NZ_JBCIYT010000041.1:0-1399 GCF_050455485.1 Neorhizobium sp. BT27B
ACCGCGACCATCTCGGGAACCGATAGGAAGTGTGTGACGGAGACAGCAACCTCGCGCTTGAGGTTCTGCTGCCCCAACGCCTGGAATACGCCCGCTCGAATGCGACCGGGTGGCAGGACATTGACGTGTTTCAGGCTCTCGTAAAGATCCCGCGTCAGGCTGGCACCGACATCCGGATGGTCACGACGTACGATGCAGGCCAGTCCGTCGTCCATCAGATGTTGGACGACGAGGTTGTCCGGTGGGTCGATAACCCTTCCCAGCACCATCGCCGTCGTCCCCGAAATCACCCCAGTATCGGCGAGATCGTTGCCGAAAGGCGTCATGCGAAGTTTGATCCCCGGAGCTTGCTCTCGCAGCCTTGCCACCAGCGCTGGCATCAACACCAGTTCGACATAGCTGTTTGGCGCGATCAGGAAAAGGCGCTCGCCGCTTGCCGGATCGAAATCCTGCTGGTGGACGACGAGATCATCGAGCTGCGCCAATGCGGCTTCGATCGTCGGCGCGATCTCCTCGGCAAGCTGTGTTGGTCTGATGCCGTAGCGCTCCCGGATAAACAGCGGATCTTTGAGCATGTCGCGAAGCCGATTGAGCGAATTCGACAGCGCAGGCTGCGTTATGCCGAGGCGAGCGGCAGCGCGGGTGACGCTTCGCTCCTCCATGAGAGCGAGGAAGACGGGCAGAAGGTTTAGATCGTATTTCATACAGATATAATCGCACGTGAATATCTGAAATCCAACAAGTAAATTTCTCAAATATCTATGCAGATGACATGATCACTTCATCGAAAGGCCAGCAGCGCTGATCGACAATCCAGGCCGGTCCGGCCGCGACCATCAAAGGATAAGACGATGAAAGTTCTCATGGTGCTGACTTCGCACGATACGCTCGGTGACACCGGCCGCAAGACCGGGTTCTGGCTTGAGGAGCTGGCAGCTCCCTATTACGTCTTCAAGGACACCGGCGCCGAGATCACGCTTGCTTCGCCCAAGGGCGGCCAACCGCCGCTCGACCCGAAGAGCGACGAGCCGATGTTCCAGACCGAACTGACGGCTCGTTTCAAGGCAGACGCCGACGCTAACGCACAGCTCGCCCAGACGGTGCGCCTCGACAGCATCGACCAGAAGGATTTTGATACGGTCTTCTATCCCGGCGGCCATGGCCCGATGTGGGATCTGGCTGAAGACATGAATTCCATCGCGCTCATCGAATCCTTCATCGCCGCCGGCAAGACCATCGCCCTTGTCTGCCATGCTCCGGGTGTACTGCGCCATGTCAAGAATGCCGATGGCTCGCCGTTTGCTCAGGGACGCTACCTCACAGGCTTCACCAACACCGAAGAAGAAGGCGTTGGCCTGACCAAGGTTGTCCCTTTCCTGGTCGAGGACGTGCTCATCGC
>NZ_JBCIYT010000042.1:0-1284 GCF_050455485.1 Neorhizobium sp. BT27B
AGAGGTGGCTCGGGAAATCTGCACAGCGGGGATAAGTGGAATTTCTGCCTGACTTCGGCTTAGATGCCGGGAACAGGAGATACCATGACGAGACGACCGCGCCGGAACCACAGCCCGGCTTTCAAGGCAAAAGTGGCGCTTGCCGCGATCCGAGGTGAGCAGACGCTGGTGGAATTGTCCCAGCAGTTCGACGTGCACGCCAACCAGATCAAGCAGTGGAAAGACCAGTTGCTTGAGGGGGCGACCGGCGTTTTCGGCGATGAAGTGAAACCGGAACCGGCGGGTCCGACCGTCGATGTGAAAACGCTTCACGCCAAGATCGGCGAACTGACGCTGGAGAACGATTTTTTGTCCGGTGCGCTCGGCAAGGCGGGATTGCTGGGCGGAAAGAAATGATCGACCGCGAGCACAAGCTGTCGGTCGTGAGGCAGGCCAGGCTCCTCGGCTTCAGCCGTGGCAGCGTCTACTATTGTCCGCGTCCGGTATCCGATGGCGATCTTGCCCTGATGCGCCGGATCGACGAACTGCATCTCGAATATCCGTTCGCGGGAAGTCGGATGTTGCAATGGCTTTTGAAGGGAGAAGGTCTGGAGGCTGGGCGGCTGCACGTCGCCACGCTGATGAAGAAGATGGGTATCGAGGCGATCTATCGTCGCCCGAACACGTCAAAACCAGCGCCAGGTCACAAAATCTATCCCTACCTCCTGCGCAAGCTGGCGGTTACCCGGCCCAATCAGGTATGGGCGATGGACCTGACCTATATCCCCATGGCGCGTGGTTTTGTCTACCTCTGCGCCGTCGTGGACTGGTTCAGCCGTCGAGTTCTGTCGTGGCGATTATCGATCACGATGGAGGCGGACTTCTGTATCGAAGCGGTCGAGGAGGCGCTGGCTCGCTATGGAAAGCCGGACATATTCAACACCGATCAGGGATCGCAGTTCACATCCATCGACTTCACGGCGGTGCTGAAGAAAGCTGAGATTGCCATCTCGATGGACGGCAAGGGCGCGTGGCGGGACAATGTCTTCGTCGAACGGCTTTGGCGGTCGATCAAATACGAAGAGGTCTACCTCCACGCCTACAAGACTGTGTCCGAGGCCCGCGCGGGGATCGGTCGTTATCTGAACTTTTACAATACTCGACGTCCGCATTCGTCTCTTGACCGGCAGACGCCGGATCAGGCTTACTTCAACGCGCTGGCACCGATGATGGTGGCGGCATAATCGAGGCGGAAATCCACTTAACGAAACGCCCGAAGCCGTTCAGACAAACCGAGCCACCTCT
>NZ_JBCIYT010000043.1:0-931 GCF_050455485.1 Neorhizobium sp. BT27B
AGCTTTGCCGGGAACATGGAATGAGCACGGCGTCCTTTTACAAATGGCGATCCAAATACGGCGGCATGGACGCGTCGATGATCAGCCAGATGAAGGCTCTGGAGGATGAGAACCGTCGGCTGAAGAAGATGTATGCCGAGATGAGCATGCAGGCCGAACTTCTGAAGGAGGCTTTGGGAAAAAAATAACACGGCCGTCTCAACGCCGAGAGATGGCCGTGAAAGCAGTGGCATTGCGCGGGGTTGGTGTTGCGCTTGCCTGCCGCACCTTCGCGGTCAGCGAGACCTGCTATCGTTACAGCGCCAAGTTGAACGACGAGAACGAGCAGATCGCCGATCTGCTCATCGGCTTAACGCGGGCAAAGAAGACGTGGGGCTTCGGTCTGTGTTTTCTTTATCTGCGCAATGTCCGGGGACATCGCTGGAACCACAAGCGCGTATACCGCATCTACCGCGAACTGGAGTTGAACCTCAGGATCAAGCCACGCAAGCGTTTGAAGCGGGACAAGCCCGATCCCTTGACTGTGCCGGATGCGCCGAACCTGGTTTGGTCCATGGATTTCATGGCGGATCGTTTGGAGGACGGTAGGCAATTCCGGCTGCTGAATGTCCTGGACGACTTTAACCGCGAGGGGCTGGGCATCGAGGTAGACTTTTCGCTGCCTGCTGAACGCGTCATCCGCAGTCTGAACCAGATCATCGAATGGCGCGGCAAACCGTTCGCCATTCGTGTGGATAATGGGCCTGAGTACGTCAGTGGCAAACTGATGGAATGGGCCGAAACGCAAGGAATTGCCTTGAGCCACATCCAGCCCGGAAAGCCGCAACAGAATGCCTATGTCGAGCGCTACAACCGCACCGTCCGACATGAATGGCTCGACCAATACATCATCGAAAGCATCGAGGAGGCACAGGAATTCGCCACGCAGTGG
>NZ_JBCIYT010000044.1:0-847 GCF_050455485.1 Neorhizobium sp. BT27B
CTAGGGCGCGGACTCATTAGCTGAGGCAATCCATATCCTCGTCGCCGCAATCTTGAGTGCGGCAAGATAGTTGTCGGCACGTCGGTCGTATCGCGTCGCGAGGCCCCGCATCTGTTTGATACGGTTGAAGAACCGTTCGACGAGATTGCGCTGACGGTAGACCCAGCGGCTGAAGCTGAATGTCTGCTTTCGATTGGCCTTTGCAGGGATGTTAGCCCAGCATTTGCGTTGCTTGGCTAAGTTACGAATTGCATCGGTGTCGTATGCCTTGTCGGCAAGGATCGTCGCGCCGGGCTGCAGGTCGCTCAGCAGCTTCTCAGCCATCGGTGCATCGGCGGCTTGGCCGGCGGTGAGTTCCAGCCGAACCGGCAAGCCATCTGCATCGACAAGAGCGTGGATCTTTGTCGTCAGGCCGCCGCGCGAACGTCCCATGCAAGGATCGACAGAGCCCCCTTTTTAGCGTTGGCACCATGCTGGTGAACGCGAACACAAGAACTGTCGATCATCACGATGTCTCCATCGTAACGCTTTGAAACGGCGTCCAGAAGACGATCCCAGACGCCCGCCTTGCGCCAGCGGGAGAACCGATTGTAAAGCGTCGTGCGTGGACCATAACGCTCCGGCACATCTCGCCAAGACGAACCAGTCCTGAAACGCCACAGGATACCGTTGATCACCCGGCGGTCGTCAACGCGTTCAATTCCACGGCTATTGTTCGGCAAAAGAGGCGCAATGATAGCCCATTCTTCGTCGCTCAATTCGTGACGGCGCATGGCAATCTCCTTTCAAGGAGATTGAATCACACACCGCCAATAAAATGAACCCGGTTTATGGGGACACTGCCTAG
>NZ_JBCIYT010000045.1:0-730 GCF_050455485.1 Neorhizobium sp. BT27B
CTCAAATAAATGGAGGGCGAGAGGGCTTTCAATGCATAATCACGATCCGGCCACCCCCGATCACGGCTCGATGGCTGAGATTATTCGCAACCACGACTGGGTAAGCACCAGCCTTGGACCGATGTCGTCGTGGCCGCCCCAATTGAAGTGTGCGATTGACATCGTAATTCCGTCGGGTGCGCAGATCGTGATGTTTTGCGGGGATGACTTCACCGCCATTTATAATGACGCATATGCCCCATCAATCGGGAACAAGCACCCGAGGGCCTTAGGGAGGCCGGCGAAAGAAAACTGGGCTGAACTTTGGGACGACCTGGAGCCGCTTCTCCTGAAAGTTAGGGAAGGCGGCGAAACAATCGTTGCCAAGGATAGGCCCTTCTATATCGAACGGCACGGCGTGCCGGAAACAGTCTACTTCGACATTTCCTATTCGCCCGTTTCCGACGAACGCGGCCAGGTGCTCGCGGTGCTCTGCATCGTGAATGAAACGACGGAACGGGTTGGGTACGAGGCAAAGCTAAAACGCCTGGCGTCAATCATCGCCTCGTCGGAAGATGCGATCCTCGGTATTGACCTAGCCATGACGGTTACCGATTGGAACAGTGGCGCCGAAAAGCTCTATGGATTTTGCGCCGAGGAAATCGTTGGTAGGTCTGTCACCCTTCTCGTTCCAGACGACCGCATCGACGAGGAGGCTCGCATCATCGCCCGCATCAAGGCGGGAGAGCGG
>NZ_JBCIYT010000046.1:0-585 GCF_050455485.1 Neorhizobium sp. BT27B
TCGATAGCCGAGGCATTTGCGTGGCGTTCCGTTTAGTCTGTTGCAGATCTCAATCAGGTCGGCGTCGGTCACGGACAGCGGATCGACCTCTCTCGAAAGCCATTTTCGCGCTCGTCGGTTTGTGTTTTCGACGGTGCCTTTTTGCCAGGGCGATTGCGGGTCGCAGAACCATGTCTGTGTGCCTATGCTGGCCTGCAGATAAGGCCAGTCGGTAAACTCCGTGCCGCGATCGAAGGTGATGGAGCGACGCGCAAGATGGGGCAGGGCCTGCAACGCCTGAACGAGGCCATCCATGACCGGCCGGGATTGCCGATCATTGTTGCGCAGGAAAATGGCGAAACGACTCACGCGCTCGACGAGCGACGTCACATTGGCTTTCCCAAACTTCTTTCGAAACTGGATGAGATCGCATTCCCAGTGCCCGAACTGCTTCCGGGAAGCGACAGTGTCGGGGCGGCGCAAAATGTTGAGTTCTGGGCTAAACCGTTGACCATGCTTGCGTCTGGCATGGCATGGCGTGGTCGGCGTCGGGCGCGATGCTCGGGCAAATGTCGCCACAACTTGATCGCCTGACCATCGGCCGAA